>JBGSMV010000022.1:0-2440 GCA_041739995.1 Bdellovibrionota bacterium | reverse complement strand
AAGCGTCCCGTGAGCTTGAAGTCCATTGATCCAGGCGACCAGAGATTTTTCGTCCCGCCGCCGTTTGTCCCGACGAAGTAGATCTCGAGGAAGTTCACAGGACGACCGTCGCCCATGAAGTTGATAGCTACGTTTGAATCGATAGTGAAGCTGTCATCCTCCATCGCAGAAATCCGCATGTTCGGACTCTGCACCCCAGGAATATTATCCCGGAGATCGTAGGGCCCAGGTGCGGCGCATGGGGTGCTCACGTGAAGTACAAGGTCGTTAAAATCAAAAGCCGCGCTGCCTGGCGCGCTGGTGCCTAATTCAAAAAGGACGACAAACTCATTTTCTGGGAGAAGGACCTCACCGGTGTTCCAGTCCACCATCTCCCCAATAATGCTCTCGAGGCTTGCTTGCATGCCAAACGGTGCCTGAATGCCTTTCTGCAGTGCTAAATCATAGAAGTTTGAGTTGTGAGTCAGTATCGCCGCATTTACCAAATGGTCACTGTCTACGGTGAAGTCCACTAAGTAAGGGTCTGAAAAATCTGGATAGGCGCTTCTGCCAATGAGGGTGAGTATTTGTCCTGGCGGAAGAGGCATGGTGGTTGACATCCCCACTTCAACATCTTGGCCACCGAACATCGCGACGTGAGCACCTCCATTGGTTGAGCAGTCGGCACGAGTGGGGACGTGAGGGCCTCCAGCGCCAAAAGTTATCTCGTTCCCAAGTACCGTAACGATAGCTTCCTCTGGGCACATGAGACCAAGAGGTCCACCACCGGCGGGTTCAATCTCTCCAGACGCGGGGAGTAGCTTTTCGTTTATAGGAGAAAGGAGCTTGGGAAAAAGTGTGGTGCGGGGAAGAAGGCGTTTCCTAGAAGGGATGTGAATTTCTTGCTTGAGCCCAAGTACTTCGCCTGTTCGGCTCACTACTCGAGAGTTTGAGATAACAACAGAGTTGCCTCTTCGCTCTTTCGAAAGAGCCTTCGAAGCGGGATCGGCGAAGGAGGTGGCTGGCACGAGCCAGCTACTAAGAACTAGGAGAGAGGTTGAAAGTAGTTGGAAGAGATTGAAACGTTTCATAGGAAAAAGTCCTCTATCTGACCCACTAAAAGCTGCGCGAAAGGTTCTGAGGTTTCTAAGAAAACCCGGCAATACGGCCGTAAGCTACGATAGTTATGGCGCTTTTTAAACCCGTATGTGATTGAAGGCGCGTAACTAGCTACAACTACACAGTAAAAAAAGAATTCGCGGCTCTTAGAACGTCGACCTAGCGAGAAATCGCAGAGGTGAGACGTCCAAATGCGAATGACTCCTAGTGTAATCTTTGGAACTCAGAAACTTCGAGTGTGGGGCCTTAAGAAGTCGAAACCATTAGCCGATCACGTATGTAGAGGTGCGGCGAATTTGGGGAAGTGGGCGAGAAGTGAGCGTGAATAAGAAAAGCTGGCGCATAGTGGCGTTCATCAGAAGGCCTCGGTTCACATTTTCCGAAGTAGCGTTTCTTTGTCTGGTTGCCATGTTTGCTGGCTTTTGTGGTGGAACGAAAATCGGACTGCTGGGTCGCGACATGTTGCTTGGAACGAGCGTGGAAGGTCCAATGAAGAGGCCCCTTTTAGAAATTAAAGACGAAGTGGGCTCGCCTAAACAGGTAAGACCCATTGGTGAGGTGATAGGAGTATGACCGTGAAGGTCGGTCGTCCACAGAACAGGTGCGTTAATCGATCCTGCGGAGCTTCTCTTGTCGAGGGGCTTGCGTTGATATTGCTCATTGCGCTCGGTGCTATGGTGGGGATGGCCTCGTTCGGTACGACCGTAAAGGGTCAAGTCTGCAAACCCAGCGCTCTTGTGGGGGGGCTCGATCCTGGTGCCGCGAGTCAAAGTCAGCAAACCATAGCGGTGGCTCAGAGTATAATCTGGGACGAGGACCTGGTTTGTTGCGCGATTCCTGGAGAGGATGATGGCTGGGGAGAACCACTACCCAATCGTTGCCTCACTCGGTAGCTAAGCTTGGTGAAGTGACACAAGGAAATCCCCGGGGGTAGTGAGTTCACGCTACCCCCGGGGCTCAACCATTCTGAATAGTCTTATCTAAGAACTCTCCAGCTACCTGCGACGACACGTCGCGATCGCGCCGAGGCCGAATAGTGCAATCGATCCCGGAGCAGGCACATATCCGACCCGAGCGGCTGCGGTGGGGAAGGGTGCACCGGCCGATGTTAGGGACGAAGGAGTGGTAGGATGTATGTATCGCCAATCGCTCGAAGCTCCGAAAGACCCTGCGGAGTCGTCAGAAAACAGGGCGAGGAGCTTCCCCGCACCGAAAATATCTCCATACCCGCTCCATGTGATGGTGTGCTGTTGTCCTGAGATAGTCAGCATCTCTGGGAACATGAACTCTGCACGATACACATTCCATGTGTCTTGGGTGTAGATGGGGGTCGCCCAAGTAG
>JBGSMV010000049.1:0-37974 GCA_041739995.1 Bdellovibrionota bacterium | reverse complement strand
CCTCAATACTTCGCGGCAATAGCGTCAGTTGACTTCTAGACTCAGGCTCACGGAACTTCTGATTTCCCATCCCACATGTCTACACCTTCTCAGGATATCCTTCGATCCCCCTCGTCTGCAGACTTTTCGGACAGCCTCCTTGGCGGAAGAGGAAGCCTAATCAAATTAAATGACAGCACAGGCAGATGTGAGCGAAGGCGGACCCCAACAAACAGGGCAGTGCCACAGACTCTTGGTGCGCTCTCACTGAAAGATAGTGAAAGGTATAGTAAATAGAGCCAGTTAGAGTATTTGTAATAATATTTACAGAAACTTGTACCAGATTTGCATCGATTTTGTCCCAGCCTCATCCAATACCACGTAGACAGAATGCTCACTCGTTTGAGTCTAGGAGTTTCAAGGACTTAGCGCGGTGGAAATGGAGTCAGTTGTTTATTTTGTCCAAGAACGGCGGTAAGGGGAGTATGGAAGTACAGGAAGTTCAAAATCTTGAAGTTGAAGTGGTAAACGGCACGGGTAAGGAGCGAGATTCTTTCCGCGCAATCCGAGACCTGAGAGAGAGCAAAGAGTTCTCCCTAGAAGACTACAGTGACGGATATTTGTTTGTGTTAGAGAAACCTACTGTTCAATGTGCTGATGTTGAGACTCTGCTCGGCGAGTACGTCGAGAACTCTCTACCCCCAACTCTAAGGGCCAGAATCGATGCGCACGTCGCTGATTGTGGCGAGTGTCGAGTTCTTAAGGCCAGTTACGAGAAGACTATTGAGTTAGCCAGAGGGCTGGCAGATCGCCCGGTTCCTAGCGGCGTGAGCGAGAGGCTTCGCCACGCCCTCAATGCCAAGCTGGGCATCCAACTTCCAGTTGGGTAACACGAAGCGGACAGCAAATCTGTAGAGAATTCCTTCGTTTTAAACGGCGGGAGAGCCGCAACTTCGGGCGGTTGCTCCCGTGAGCTGCGCATAAATTTAGCGATGGCCCATGGAGCGCTGGAGAAAGTGAGTGTGATGGCGCTACGATGCGCCCATGAGCAGAACTTCCGCGACCCAATCGCCTGAAACGCCAGCCTCTTCTGATTCCCAGAGACCCATCACTTACTTAGTCGATGGCTCCGGCTACATATTTAGAGCCTTCTACGCAGTGGCAAGTCTTACCGCGCCTGACGGGTTGCCAACCAACGCGCTGTTTGGTTTCACCCGCATGCTCATTAAGTTGATTCAGCAGGCCAACTCTTCGCGTATCGTAGTCTCCTTTGATCTGGGCCGAGAAACGTTCCGCTTAGATATGTACCCGGAGTACAAAGCCAATCGCAGCGAATGCCCGCCAGAACTACTGCAACAAATGCCCTACTTTAAACACATCGTCGAAGCGATGGGGTTACCCGTGTTGTCGTTGCAAGGATTCGAAGCCGACGATGTGATTGGGACGCTGTCCACTCGGCTTGCGGCAGCAGGTGACGAGGTGATTATCGTAAGTGGTGACAAAGACCTCATGCAGCTAGTAGGTCCGCACGTAACCGTCTGGGACACTATGCACGACCGACGCTTTTCGGCTCCGGAAGTGCGAGAGAAGTTCGGAGTAGACCCTGACAAAGTGGTCGAAGTGCTGGCGTTGATGGGAGACTCATCAGACAACATTCCTGGGCTTGTCGGAGCGGGGCCAAAAACCGCGACTCAATTGATCGAAAAGTATGGCTCAGTAGAAAAAGTGCTGGGCGCTATTGATGAGATTGAGGCTGATAAGTCTATTCGAAACCGCATGAAGATAGCGCAAGGGCTGCGCGATCAAGAAGCGATGGTGCGCCTGAGCAGAAAACTAGTGGAGATTGACACTGAGGCACCGCTTGAAATTCATACTGGTGAGCAAGCGGTACATCTTCAGAGCCTATCGATTGAAGCGCTTCGAGAGGTGCTCACCAGACGTGCGCCAGATGCGACCATCTTAAAAGACCTGAGCGCTCGATTCAATTTTAAGACTATCTTTGACGAATTTTTGAGTGCGTCGACTGCGCCTCAGGTCGATATCTTGAGCCCGGTTGAAGCGTACAAGACAATCTATAAAGACGAATTTCCGGCTTGGATGGAGCGTTTTAAGGCACAGTCACGTTTTGCCTTTGATACTGAGACCACTTCGCTCGATGTACGGCAGGCCAAGCTTGTGGGTGTCTCGGTTTGTTGGAGTGAAAGCGAAGCCTTTTATATTCCGCTGGGACATGTGGCGCCGGAGCGCGTCCAATTAACACAAGACGAGTTTGTTGGAGCGACCAAGCAAATCTGGGAAGACCCGAAAATCGAGAAAGTCGGACAGAATCTCAAGTACGACATTCAAGTGCTCGCCGGAGTTGAACTTGAGGTGAAAGGCGCGGCGTTTGATACAATGCTTGCCGCTTATCTGCTGAACCCCGACCGAGGATCTTTTAATTTAACGGTGCTTTCAGAAGAGCATCTTGGAGCTGCTCGGCTGTTTGGTGGGCGGGTGATCGAATTCGAAGAAGTGCTGGGCGAGTGTGAAACGTTTGCCGAAGTTCTGGTATCGCCAGCGACCCGATACGCCTGCCAAGACGCGCACTACGCGTGGCTGTTGGGGATAGAGCTTAATCAGAAACTAGAGCAGAGCGGCTTAAAGCAGGTGTTTCAAGAGCTTGAAATGCCATTGGTCCCGGTGCTTGCTGCCATGGAAAGCCGCGGTGTGCTGCTGGACACGGGGTTTCTCGGAAAAATGTCAGAAGAATTCGGCATTCTGATTGAGGCGCTGCGTGCTCAGGTCTATGAGCTCGCGGGAGGAGAGTTTAATTTGAACTCACCAAAACAGCTCTCGGCGATTCTTTTCGAGAAACTCGCAATCCCTAGCAAGGGGCTAAAGCGTACCAAGACTGGAATTTCTACCGATTCGAGCGTGCTTGAGCGACTTTCACTCATTCATCCGCTTCCGGCGGTACTCTTGCGTTACCGCATGCTGCATAAGCTAAAAAGCACCTACATTGATGCGCTCCCCGCTCAGGTTTCCCCATATACGGGGCGTTTACACACGCGATTCAATCAAACCGGTACAGGAACAGGGCGACTCTCGAGTTCAGATCCGAATCTACAAAATATTCCAATTCAATCTGAAGAAGGAGCAAAGATTCGCCAAGCATTTATTGTGGAAGACGGCTGGAGACTCATCTCAGCGGACTATTCCCAAATTGAGCTGAGACTACTCGCGCACTTAAGTAAGGATGAGTCTCTGATTCGCGCCTTTCAAGAAGACGTCGATATTCATTCACAAACTGCGCGGGAGTTGCTTGGGCTCGGGGCCCAGTCAAAGGTGTCGTCTGAGCAACGTCGGCTGGGGAAGACCATGAATTTCGGAATCATCTACGGCATGAGCGGATTTCGCTTGGCGCGTGAGCTCTCAATCTCGGTTGGGGAGGCCGAGAGGTATATCCAGAGTTACTTCGATAGATTCCCTGGGGTGCGCGCCTTCTTTGATGAACTTGAGCGACAAGCTACTGAGGAAGGATTTGTGCGTACGATTCTTGGACGAAAGAGAATCATCGCTGACATTGACCGTGAGGGCAGAGATCGAGGCTTCGCTTCGCGAGTGGCCATCAATGCGCCGATTCAGGGCTCGGCCGCGGACGTGATCAAGATGGCTATGATCTCTATTGATCGCGTCATTCGTGAGCGTGTGCTGAATATGCGACTTTTACTGCAAATTCATGATGAACTTGTGCTCGAGTGTAAAGCAGACATACTTGAGCCTGCGGTCCTCCTGGTAAAGGAACAGATGGAGGGGGTTATGGAGCTGCTTGTCCCGCTGAAAGTCGACGCGGGAACGGGTCTTAACTGGCAGGTAGCTCACTAAGCCTTCCCATGTGCGTAGAGGCCTGGGGGGGTGCAAGAAGGCCCCTGAGATCTAGACACAGGGTCGCAGTGTTTGAGGTATACTCTACAGGCGACGCTAACGTGGAGAATCGCGCTTACATGAATCGAAGGGGAGTCGACGTGCCTGAGGCTTCGGGTATTCCGACCAGTAAGGGGAGTGCCCTGACCACTAAGGGAAGTCCCCCGACCAGGTCTGCCCGTGAAAGGCTGCAAGGGCGCGCTGCTGCCCGCGAGGGGAGAGTGTCTTCTGAGCATGAGGCCGATCAAATACCCGATCAAATTCTAGTTCAGCGTGTCAGGGCCGGAGACAGAGGCGCCTATAGAGAGCTTTTTCAACGCTACTACCAGAAGATTTTTGCCCTGGCCTTTAGTGTGGTGCGCTCACGTGAGGATGCCGAAGATGTCACCCAAGACGCATTCGTAAAAGCCTACACCTCGCTCGCAGAATTCAAAGGGGACTCTGCCTTTTATACCTGGCTGTATCGCATTGCCTACAATGTAGCGATTGACCTGACTCGTAAGGTCTCGCGTCGAGGAGGTCCTGCGAAGGAGTTCCAAGAAACCGACGACTATGATGGCCAGGAGCAGGTGGCCGCGATCGACGGGCCACATCAGGAGCTGTATCGAAAGCAGCAGATGGGATTAATCAATCGCGCGCTTCAAACATTGACGGAAGAGCATCGCGCAACAATTGTGCTCAGAGAACTCGATGGACTGAGCTACGAAGAGATTGCCGATTCGACTGGAGTGTCGGTTGGGACGGTGATGAGTCGTCTGTTCTATGCCAGGAAGAAGTTAAAGATTGCTTTGAGCGAAATAGCCCCTGCTGCCCCAGGCCTGGCTTCGTCTTCTAGCGCAGAGGAGTCGGCTGGCGACTCAGAGGAAGAGGCCGGTTCAACCGCTGCTCCAGACCTCGGGAAGAATTCAAAATTGAGGCGGGTGGCTAGCCAGATCTATAAGTCTATGATTTTTTGAATATTTTTATGATTGTGGCGTCGTATGTTTGTTACAGGTTAGGCCGAATGTGAAAAAGTAAGTGGTATCAATAGGTTGGAATTTTAGACATGTATCCCTATTCATTGAAGAGTCATTAAGAAAAGCCACCAAGAGAGAAGAGAGTCGTAATGGCAGAAGTTACACATAAGCCTGGAAGTCAAAATCCCCCTCTAAACGAAGGGCTGGGCGAGTCCTTTGAAGATGCATTTGGCGGCCTTAGCTCGAAGGAACAGGACCTGCTGTTCAGATTCCATGACAGGCAGCTCGGCTTTGTTGGGCGCTTGCGCGCGGGAGCATTGCTCCGACGAAACCCAGTAGCCCAGAAGTTTTGTGACGATTGGAGTCGTAGCGAGAATCTGCTGCGCGAGTCTTTAGACATTGAATGCTCTACGCACCTTGCCAGCTTAGATGCTGAAGCTATGTGGAGTCGGATTGATGCACAGATTACTCAAGAGCAGCACGCTATGCTACTTGCTCGCCGGGGTTTGGGCCGTGAAGCTGCGTCAACCATTGGTTTCTCTTTATTGCAGGACAAGTGGGGCCTTCGTGCCAAATGGGGTTTCTCAGGAGCCGCAGTAGGTGCTGCTATGAGTGCCGCTATGGTGTTGCTCGTGGTGTCCCCCACAAATTCTCCGCTTGGATCTCAGATTGGTGCCCCGATTGGTGAAGTGGCGCTCTTTCCTTCCAGTAGCACTACTGCCGGTAATACTGTGCAGAACGGAGCCGCCTTTGACACGGGAACTGCACCTCGAGCTGAAGTCTCGCGTGTCGGCAGGTCGCAAATGGCGAGGCGTTTCGGCTCATCGGCACCGATTGCTCGTGATGTTTCGCTGGGTGGAGGCGGCGCGGGCTCAGCTCGTGCTGGTCTCCAAAGTCGCTCGCGAACTCTTACCAACGCGGACTCTAGCGATCTCGATACCTCAGGTGGCGGCGAAGGTTACCGCCAGATTGGAGCTCAAGAATTTGATCTCTCCGAAGCGATCGCGGTGGCTCTCGCTGAAAGAACTCGTCGAGATGCAGCAGCGCAGCAGCCCCTTATGTCGCTCGGTGGAAATGGCGTGATTGAAGCCAGGACAGGTCAGGCAGATCGCATGCCCTCATATGCACGTGCACCGCGTGCCATAGAGGTAGACTGGATGCGGAGTCGAGGCCGGGTAAGAATGTTTCATGATCCAGTAGAGAAGGCGGCATACATTTGGGTGCAGCCAAATCGCCGTTTAGCATCTGGAAGTTTGGCGCAAGTTCTTCAGGCTCAATCAAGCTCCAACTCATCTGAAGCGTGGTCAGCCGACAGCGTCCAATAGAACGGCATGCCTCCCTTTAGTAGTCTGAGTCAATGGGCTTGAACTCTTTCGCGGACGATTCCTGCCAAAGGGTCTCTAAATCCGGTGGCAGCGCAGTTGCGGGATCCACCTAGATTGGCTTTGATACAAGTATGAAGTTTAAGGATCTCCTGTCAGGCTTACCCTTAAGAGTTTTAAGTCTCCAAAGTATCTTTGTACCTTTTTACCTGGTCTACCTGGGAATTGCCGCTTATGTAGTGATTTGTCCGGAGCGCGCCTACGCAGAGGTGGGAATGAAGGACGATAGTCAGAATCAGCAGGGGTTGGTCCGAGCAGCAGTCGTCACCGAGTCGCGTTCCCCAGACGAGAGCTTCTCCGAGCCGCTGGGCCAGGAGCTGCAGATAGTGGTGAGGACTATTCAGGCGCAAGGTCGCATTGATGAGCACCTGCGTTCTGATAAACCAATTCCGATTCGCATTGATTCACGCCTTAGTGATCTCGCCGATAAATTGAGAAGGCTTCCCTTTAGAGGATTCGTTTATATGAGCGGAGATGAACGCACTGTCCCGGTGCGACGAAAATCAGTGGTCGCCTTAGTGAACGGACAATCTCTTGCTCTGCGACCACTCTATATCGATAAGGAAAAGGTCGGACTTTGGGTGCGCTGGACAGACAAGTCAGGCGCAGAAATCCTAGATACCAGGATGCACCTCGACATCGGTCAGAGCATGATCGCCGGCACAGATTTGCTCAATGACCCATCCGGCGGCCTAGTACTCGCGGTTGAAGTGACGCCGCGGTGATGCAGTGAGGTCGGTCTGATCCAGGAATCGAAATTGTCCTCTCTCGCTCCCTATTGTATGCGCCTTGATGCAGAGCGAGAGCGCTTTATCTCTCGTGTCGAAAAGATAAGGCTCGAGTGGGTGAACGTCAGGCCGGTGTCTCTCGTGAAGCTATCCCAGTCAGAGGTGTGGACGGTCACGGAGGTTGTTGAGCACTTAGTGCTTGTCGAGAGTGGCATTGCACAATTTATCAGCAAGGCGCTTGCAGAGACAGGAATTCCAGCGAATTGGTTCGGAGCGCCAGGCCGAGAGGGGCGCCTCTTGCCGCTACTCAGTTTTCTGCGTGGTCGCATCCTTGCGAGTGCTATGAAACGTCCAATCAAAGTGAAATCTCCATCCGACAAAGTTATGCCTCGTGGTATCCGAACTTTGCCCGATCTCATCGAGGAGTGGCGTGGTGTGGGAGAAAGAGTTCGATCCACACCGGTTTTGGGAAATCAGCGGAAGCTTCGTCGCCTTGGAGTGTTTGTTCATCCGCTTATCGGGATGCTTAACTTGCAGGACACCTTGAAGTTTATCCGGGAGCACATTTTCCATCACGGCTTTCAACTGGATCGAATTGAGCGCGCTTTTGGTGATTGAGGATTTGCTGATGCCGTCGATGCTTCGTGGTCTGACCGATCGCTGAGATTGCACTGCTGGGGAAGTCAGAATCCGGAAGATATTGCCCCGTGTCAGGGGGCCTCGGACGCAGATTCGTCGAGTGACGGAATCTTGACCCCCAGCCGATTTAAGGCGAGTTGTAACCCGCTAATATTCCAACGATTTTCCTGAATCAGGTCAAGTTTTCCTACCAAAGGTCGACTTCTTTACTTGGCAGGATTTGTGCTTGGTGAAAGGGGTATCGCATTCATTCGGATACTCGGGACATCGGCAGGTTGGGAATAGCGAGGGTTGGACATGAGATCAATGAAGCCTCAAGCAAATGTGAGAGATTCAGAAGATGCCTGTGAGATCATTGAACTTGCTATTGGAGACCTTGAAACCCTGACCCGCGCCTTCCATGTCATCAAAGAAGTTTGCGAAGAGCGCGCTTCCAGTGAAGTCGCCGATGCCTTCGACCTCTCCAATATTCGCGCACACTAAATTTCAATCTGTTGTTGTTGGAATTCGATCTGGTCGTAGAGGCTACACGACCGCCTTGTCCAATATCCTAATGTTGAACCGCAGCATTTACCCGGAATGATCGGGGCCAACGATCGGCTCGAGCCGAATGTAATCTTGCTGAGGATCTATTCCGACGATTTTTAGTTTGAGGTGGTCTCCGACCTTTGGCGGCAGCGCGCACTTGACCATCACCGGCATGAAGATCTCATCAAGCTCTACCAGAGGGTGCTTCAGATCCGTACGAAGCACGGTGCCAGTAATCACACTACCTGCATCGCCCTTCCCATCCTCTCGCGCCTGCGCCATGCGGTTTGCAAGGTAACGCAATAGCCAGAATCGGCGAGACTCCCTACTGACCGTTAGGGCAACGCCCAAGGGTTGCTCGGTGAAGGCGATTATTTCCTCAACTTCCTGTCTTGAATACCAGGGTTTTCCAAATACCAAGTGATGCACAATCTGCCGCTGGTTGACCAAATCAATATAGCGGCGAATCGGAGAGGTACTTTGGATATATGCTTCTAAGCCAAGCCCCGAATGTGGTCCGCGGTCCACGCCAATGGACGATTTTTTCATGCGGGATCGCTCAGCGTAATCAGCCGCCGGTCCTGGAACAGAATCAGTGGGCTTGCCGGGTGTTTGGGGTGAACGTTCTGGCGCATGGTGATGATTCTGCCCGGTAGAGTCGGGAGGATCCTGTCTGCGAAATACGACTGGAATATTATGCTCGGCGGCGTAGCGGGCACTGAGAGAATTCGCAAGAATCATAAGTTCTCCGATCAGTGCGCGGGCGGGACCATGCTCATCTATTTCCCGCAAACTACAATGCCCCGCCTCATCCACGTCAATGACGAGGTCTCGTTTGTAAACCTTGTGGGCGCCATGCTCGATGCGTTCTTGTTCAAGAGCGCTAGAAAGCTCGTAGAGTTTACCAAATTCGCTGTTGGGGTCCTCAAGCAGACGCTCGAATTCATCGTAGTTAAAGCGTCGGGCACTTTTAATGGTGCACAGTTGTAACTTTGCACTCTGAAACTTCAACGATTCGTCAAGCTGAATAAGGCAACTTAACACTGGTCGAATCGCCCCTTGCTTGAGCGAGAGTCGATCCTCAGACAGAAGCTCGGGAAGCATCGGGACGTTCTGGTCTGGTAAATAGAGCGAGGTGGCACGGAACCGAGCAGCTCTATCAATAACTCCACCAGGAGCAATGAATGAACTCACGTCACTAATGTGAATACCTAAACGGTATCCGTCTCTCTGCCTTTCAAGCGAGATGGCATCATCCATGTCGGCGGTGGTGATGTCATCGATCGTGAAAGTAAACACGTCGGTTAAGTCTATGCGAGTTACAGTGGCGTCGAGCCCTGGGGCAGGCTCGTTCAGACCTGCGACGCTCTCGGGGATTCTCAGCGCTTCTGTTTCTCGCAAAGTCTCAGCAGAGAATCGACGAGGGGGGTGGTGACGTATAAGAGACAGGTTTGTTCTTTCGGTAATCCATCCGATTCGTTCGAGCAGGCGAAATGCGCGTTGCTCGCGATTGCCTCCAAGTCCACCACCCAGTGCTTGTTCACCGATATTTGCGATGCAGTTATCGATGATTTCTTTAGCCTCGCGGTGCCGGGTATTGTCTAAGTGGGGAGCGCCAGCGGCAACTTCTTCAAGCAGTTCAATAGTCTCTGCCAAATCAGGAGGAGCAGGGATGGCTGCGTCGCGAATGCGTTCTCGAACCCAGTCAAAAAACACTGAACGTTTGGCGAGCTTCGCCACGCGGGCCGATTCTGCCTTGCGGAGTTCTTCTACTGCGGCAGCGCTGCGGGGAAGAAATCCGTCTCGGTCGCGTTTGAAGTTAATTTTGTCTGAGGTAAGTGCTGCCCATAAGGCGAAGAAGGGCTGAGCATTTGTAGGCTTTGGCGCTTCGCCAAAGGAGAGCTCGAAGAGGTCGGGAACGCTGTATTCCTTGGGATCGCTCTGTACCACGTTCCACAGTTCCGAGAGGTCAATTTTCGGTGCCTGTGCCCTGGCGCCGCTAGCCAATTCAGCAAGAAAGTTCTTGCGCTCCTCAATCGAGCGCGCTTCGAGCGGAAGATTGCCTGGAATCGGGTGCAGGCGATTGGCGGTAAGCTCCACTTCGCGACCACGCTCATTGAGAATCACGTAGCGCTGTCGGCGAAAGCCAATTACCGCTCCCGCGAGAAGCTGACCCTCGTTCTCGTAGCTGACGAGTGAGTGATCGGGAAATCCCGGATTGGACGGAGCGCGTAGGTTGCTCTTTGGAGGGGCGAGTTTCATCCGCGCTGCTCGCTTGGATTCTGCTGATTCTGAAGGGGTATCGCGGGGAGAGAACCAATATCGGCTCGAGCAGCGTTCAACTCCTGGTTTGCCTTTTTGATGCGAGCAAGTACTTCTGCATCAAAAGTCTCGGCAGTCAGGTCTTTAGGGTTTGGAATAGAAAACAAACCGCGAGAAGAATTAACCAGGCCGCCACGAGGACTTGCCTTTGATTCAAGCCCAGGCGCAAAACCTGCGAGTGCATCTGCGGCGCTTGCTCCTTGTGCACCGTAACCGGGGATAAGAAAGATTGAATGCGGCATGAGCGCCCGAAGGGCGCGTGCCTCTTCTGGGTATGTTGCCCCGACCACCGCGCCGAGGCCACTAAGACCGGAACTTTCATTCGTGGCGGTGCCGGTAAGTTCTGAAGCATGTGAACTGATGAAGCGAGCGACGTGCTCGTAAACCTGAGAGGAGCCGGAGGATGTTCGCAAATTCTGAAGATCGGCAGAACCTTTGTTAGAGGTTTTTACCAGGATGAACAGGCCCTTTCCGAAGGTGCGACAGTCCCTAATGAACTCCTCTAGGGTATCGAAACCTAAATAGGGGTTCACGGTCAGGGCGTCTGCGTTGAAAATCGTGTGAGACGAACCAAAGGCAGAAACCTGTCCGAGAAAAGCCGAACTGTAGGCTTGCGCGGTGGAGCCGATGTCCCCGCGTTTTGCATCTGCGATAGTAAGTAGCTTTGCTTGCTGAGCAAGGCGCATAAATGTGGTGAATGCTTTGAGGCCCCCGATACCATACTGTTCGAAGAAAGCCAGGTTTGGCTTTATGCAGGCTATCTGACCCGCGAGCAAGCCGATCACTCTCTCGAAGTAGTGGCAAAGTGCATACTCGACTTGTTCGTCAAAGCTGCGATTCGCTGCCAGCGCTTTCGACACAATGAAGCCGGGCAGGTCGTCGATGCGCGGATCGATTCCTGCAACAAGAATAGAATTCGCGTTAGTAATGGCCGAATCAAGCCGATCGATGAATGGAGTTGTGTCCATGGATAGCACTCACATGTCACAGGAGCGAGAACGGGTCAAGTGAGGGGTCTTCTTCGACCTTCTGGGCGATCGCGTGCATTTCAGAAAGAAAAGTCGGCCAGTCTGAGCCCATAGCGGTAAAACGCGCCGCAAAGCGCTCTAAGTCCTTCAGATAGAGTTCTAGTTGCAGCAGCTCTGCATTGTTAATTTCGGAGAGAATTTGTAACTCCGGGAACTCCTGCTTGAGCGGCCGTATATGATGATCGAAAATTTCGCTGCGACGGAGGAGTTTTTCACCAAGAGAAAGCTCTGACTCGTAAAGGCTGCGTAGTTCCTTCATTAAGGTCTCAATTGACCTCGAAATGGTAATTTCTCGATGGTACCCATACTCGCATGCATTCACTTGAGCAGCGTGAATAGTCTGACAGGACGAGAGCGGCGCTGGCACCTGGACCTCGGCTGAATTGCACTGGTCGCGGAGGTGTTTAAAAAAATCAAGACTGCCTTGCATTCCAACAAAATTTGCGAGGCTTTCATTGAAGTCTACGCGATTCTGTACCCAGAGAGTGGTGTGGAGTGATTCATGGAGCACGGTGTTTGCGATCTGCTCTGGGTCTCTGCGCAGAGTGGTGGATAGCACTGGATCGTCGAACCAACCGAGTGTGCTAAAGGCTTCAGTGCCTCGTACCCAGGTTTCGTAGCCCTCCGCCGAAAGATCCTTGGCGGCGTCAAGCGCGTCGTCTTTGTCGAAGAACCCCTTGTAGGGAATTGATCCCACAAAGGGAAACCACCAGGTGTAAAGTTCGAAGCGATCTTTTGGTGCGGCAGAGACCACCCAGGCCACCGCGCTGCCATCAACTTCAGCGAACTGGGTAAAGGAATTCTTTGGCTTAAGGCCCAACTCAATGCCAAACCTTCTTGCATCGGTAACCACCTGAAGCTTCTTGCGCAGTTCTGGTGGAGTATTTGGGTTCTCGAGCACGTCAGCAATGTCTTCGCGTGACGCAAGGATCTTGCTTTGTTCATATGCCGCTCGAATGACATACAGAGGATTGCAGCCACACAGCAACAGAGCAACTAAAACGCCGCCGACGAAGAGAGCTGTTTGTTGTAGCCAGAGGGAACTATTGATTCTCTTCCT
Organism: Bdellovibrionota bacterium; assembly: GCA_041739995.1. Taxonomy (GTDB): domain Bacteria; phylum Bdellovibrionota_C; class UBA2361; order UBA2361; family JBGSMV01; genus JBGSMV01. The sequence goes on along the minus strand of JBGSMV010000049.1, from coordinate 25,449 downwards.
CACGAATCCTCTCGGCTTCAAGGTCAATGGTCTTTGCGCTGGTCCAGCTCAAAAATCGAATAGAGTGATCGGAGGATACGAGGGTACGGGTCTTCTTGTCAGTGGGGGACACTAGATAGAGATTATACACCTCGCTGCGACCGTCTTCGGCAGTGAAGGCCAAGACCGAACCGTCGGGTGACCAGGTGGCGTCGTATTCTCTACCTTTCATTTTTGTGAGCGAAGTTTGCTTGGCAGAGTTGAAATCAAGAATTCCGATATCTACGTCATCAAGAAGTCCGCTTGAGTAGGCTAGTTGCTTACCGTCTGGTGAATAGTCTTGTCGGCAATAAGTTTGGGCGCCGGTGAGAACGCACTTCTCGTTTTTGCCTGAGAGCGAAAACACACACACGTCCCATCCGGGCCAAAATCTATTGGTTGAATAGGAGACATAGCGACCATCTGGAGAAAGCTTGGGCACGGTTTGGCGACCGGAGTACTTGGTTATCTGCTGAGGTGTGCCGCCCAGCGCTGAGATGCTCATGACTGAGGCGCCAGAACCCTTGGCATCAGTGTCTGCAGAGTAGGTGATTTTACTTCCAGTCCTCGACCAGTGCGGGTTGTCTTCCACTTCCTCAGATGTGGTGAGCCGCCGCTGATCTGCGCCGTCCCAGCGAGCGATGAAGAGTTGCTTTCGTCCTTCGCGATCGGATACGAAGACGAATTCTCTTCCGTCGGGGCTCCAGCTCGGGTAGCTGTTGTTGCCCGGACCATCAATCACTTTGCGCACGCGCTTGCCGTCAAGATCGAGCACTAGGATTACGTCTTGATTCTCGATAGTGGCACCGAAGAGAATATTGCCGGTGAGATCCTCAATCTCGCCGATGTGGAATTCAGAGACGAAATCCCGAAGGGCTGCTCGTGGCTCGGCGTCAGCGGAGGTTAAATCTGAGCGGTTTGCCAGAGAGTGGTCTGCCAGCGGGCGAGGTTCTGAAGAACTCAGAGCACTTTGAAAAACTGTGCCGAGGCGTGCCACGTAGCTTTTGGTGGTGTCTGGCGATGCAATTATCCCGAGGCTGAGGAAAGCGGCGCCAAACAAGATAATATAGCCAGTGAGAGAGATTCCCTTCATTCGGAGACAAAGCCTTCAACAATTGCGCAGTCTAGTTTGCGCAGTCTAGTTCCCCAGTTCTCAAACTGCGCAGTATAATTGTACCACGAGCTGCGTGAGATCCTTCGCCGCATCCTAGAACGCCCACAGAAAAAGAGCGAGGAAGATGGCTGAGAAGGCGCCTGCCACCAGATCGTCGAGCATTATCCCGATTGCGCCTGGCAGCTTCTCGGCTTTCCCAATCGGACCAGGCTTGAAGACATCAAAGCAACGAAACAACACAAACCCAACAGCCAAGCCGGGGAGCTGCGGCGATTCAGGAAAAAGCGCGAGGGGGATCAGGGTAAAGAACATTCCCGCCCACTCGTCGACTACAACCTCGCCGGGATCTAGGTGCCCCTTCCGACGCACCTTTTCACTTTGTTTTTCGAGCCATTGCTCGTTGTTGATAACGACATGGGTGGCGTGTGTACCAAGCGCGAAGGTACCGAGTGCGACGACCAGGGTTAACGTAGGCGACCCGAAAGGGGCGATCGCTACCCACCATGCCACGCAAGCAAGCGCGCTGCCGGCAGTCCCTGAAGCAAAAGGCGAGAATCCGGATCCAAAACCAGAGGAGATAGTGCGCGAGAGGAGAAAGTAAAGATTCATTGTTGCTGATGGCATAGTGGTGAGGGTGCCCGTCTCTGGAAAAGGCTCGTAACCGCCTTAAGTTCCCCAGTGCTGAATTATCGTCCCACTCCATTAGCGGCGGTCTAGGGCTGAGGCTTCTACTAACGCGCGTCGTATGGAGGGTGCAAGCGTTAAAGGTCGGCAGGGAAGCCGGCAGCAGAGCAGGGCCTAGTTGGCTGGGTATACAGACGAAGGGCGGAAGGAGGGAAAGTTAATATAGTATTCATAAGAATCAAATCTCGTGTTGACTCTGTAGATCTGCCTTTGCTATAAGTGAGTTAAACAAAAGAGCAAATCTAATTATCTGAAACAATTCCATTTTTGACTTACTGGTGGAGCTTCGTCTGAGGCGAATTGCGCGAACTTTCCGCGCTGGGTAGCCGATTAGTGCGAAGGCTGAGTGAAGGGGCGAGATTTCTAATGGTTGATGAGAGAGAGACGCAGGAAGAAGTGCCGAATCGAATCGTGGGAACTCGAGATTCGCAAGGGCTTCTTGACAACGAAACTGAGCGAGAGGTGACGGTAGTGGATCTTGGCATGAGAGACGCTCCCGATGATTTTTCTTCGGGCGATGATTCGGGTGACAGTGTCGACGCATCTGATGATCTTGGCAGTGACTCTACTACTTTAGCCGGAGAGCTCGACGTTGATGTCGCGCGCGGTGGCTTGGTGGCGGCGCGAGGCACCGTTGACGGTCTGGTGATTCGTGTCGACGGACGCCTCGAGTCCGGAGCGATGCGGCAGGCGCTGGATGAGTTTGTAAGTGCGCGCAGTTCTTTTCTTGCTGGCCAAGAAGTTTTTCTCGAGTGGGTCGGCGTTCGCCCCGCGACTGATGTCGAAGAATCCCTCACGCAACTTCTGACCAAGAGTTACGGAATCATTGTTAAGTCTGTGCGTCTTTTTTCGCGATCATCCGAGAAGATAGGACGCGCGGGGCTGTCCGGTTCTGGCGGGAGGGCGCCTGTTGGAGGACCTTCTTCAATCCCCTCTGGAGCAGAAAGTTCCTACGGGCGTCGGGGAGGGGAGGGGTTGTTCGGTGGTGTGCGCTCGATTGAAAGTGAGCAGACCCGTGGATCCGGTAGTACGTTAGGGCGAGGAGTCGGGAGCGCCGCGGCCGCATTTGCAGCGACACCTGCGGGCCGGAGTTCTGGACACTCGCGTACATTTCAATCTCCATTGTCGGGAAATGTAGTTCCATGGGACGAGCCCGACTCAAGATTGGTGCATGCCACTTTGAGATCTGGGCAGCGCCTTGAGTCAGAGCACTCACTCGTTATTGTGGGTGATGTGAACTCAGGTGCTGAAGTGGTGTCTGGAGGCGATATCGTCATCCTAGGAACGCTTCGTGGCGTTGCTCACGCAGGTGCGTACGAAGAGTCTGGCGGTGGACGGGTTATATTCTCATTGAACATGCAGCCGACGCAGTTGCGTATCGGTGGCGTGATCTCGCGCGGCGGCTCGGTTGAGACTCGCAGCGGTGAGAGTCGAACGCAAGACGGGCGAGTGTGCCCTGAAGTGGCGCGAGTCGACGGATCTTTGATTGTGGTCGAGCCTTATCAGACCAAAACGCTTGGTAAATCAGTGAGTGGATTGGCGAGTACTGTAGGCTTGCTTGGGCGACGTAGAGGATCGGCCTAAGTTTCGCAATTTTCTGGATTTGGGCTTTTAAGGGATTTTAGGCTTCGGAGGAACTGCAATGAACGCGACTAATGGCAACGGTTCGGGATTTACACTCGGGGCGGCTGCGGGAAATGGATCCCTGGCGGGTCAGAGTAAGGGCGGTGGAGAAGTTATTGTCGTAACTTCCGGAAAGGGTGGAGTGGGAAAGACCACTACGACCGCGAGTCTTGGAGCTGCCCTGGCCCTAAGGGGCAAGCGCGTGTTGGTGGTTGATGCTGATATCGGGCTTAGAAATCTCGACGTGATTCTTGGGCTTGAGAATCGAATCGTTTTTAACTTGGTTGATGTTGCAAAACAGGTCTGTAAGCCTGCACAGGCAATCATCAAGTCAAAGAAATCTAATAACCTCTACCTTCTTCCTGCTTCGCAGACAGATGACAAAGATGTGGTCTGCGAAGATGACGTAAGGGGAGTGCTCGATCATTTTCGTCGAGAGTTCAACTATATTCTGGTCGATTCTCCGGCAGGCATTGAGCAGGGCTTTAAGAACGCATGTGCAGGAGCCGATTCGGGAATAATTGTTACGACACCAGAGGTGCCCGCAATTAGGGACGCAGATCGCGTGGTGGGGTTGCTTTCCGCCAGAGGTATCGAGCCTTCGCTGATAATCAATCGGCTTGACCCTAACATGGTCCGAAGGGGCGATATGCTGTCTGTTGTCGATGTCCAAGAGATCGTCGGCATTCCGCTACTTGGGGTGGTTGAGCGCGATGAGAATATCATCGTTGCGGCCAACTGCGGGGAGCCTGTGGTCTATAACCCTAAATCTAAGGCGGGGATGGCCTATACGCGCATCGCGGGGCGAATCTGTGGAGAGCAGATTGCGATACCTGAGTATGATCAAGGCGGATTTCTGTCTCGAATTGGGAAAAGATTGGGGCTTCATGCTTGAGGCAAGACGGCCTAGATTGATGGCAGGCTAGAGCTAGATTTACTAGCTAGCTGGCTTAGGGTCGTTCTTGAGGGATGAACTGAAGAATTGAAACGGATTTCTAATATAGGTGATTGGCGAGCCGATACGTCGGCTTGATAGGTGGGTTCGTAAGAAGGTTCTTAAGGGAGTGAGTCACTAACTGAGAGGCCATAAACGAAGAGCCACTAACCGTAGGAGTGCAACGTGTTTGCGGGATTAAAGGACTTTTTATTCGGAAATGGGAAGGCGAGTAACTCACTCGCCCGCAGCCGGCTTCACTTTGTGTTGGTGCAGGATCGCACTGGGCTTACGCCTGACGATATGACCAAGTTCAAGCGCGAGATGGTGCAAGTGCTTGAGCGCTATTTTGTGATTGATGAACAGGGCTTTGATATTTCGTATAAGCGGGAATCTGAGCTAACTACCTTGGTCATTAACTCTCCCGTAATCGTGCGCCGGCAGGACGCGGTCGGTTCCCAGGTGGGTGCACGTGGAAAGGACAAGCAGGGCCACAGACGCAATCACGATGGCAATGCTTCCAATAAATCTAAGAAGATTGATGAGTCCTCTAAGGACGCCAGCAAAGAGGCAGCAGCTTCCAACTCCTGACAGAGTTTCCTATACCTAGGTTTCCTATACCTAGGTTTCTTATGCCTAGGTTTCTTAGGCCTGACTCTTTTCTTCCCGACTTCCTTGTGAACAGTCACCTGACAGAAGGAAGTCGGCAGGCTAGACGCTTGACCTAATTTAGACCCTCTAGGGCAGATTCAACCGGGGTGTACGGCAAATTCACCGCTTCGCTTACGGCATGATTCGTGAGCTTTCCATTGCAGGTGTTCACGGCAGCGCGCAGATCAGCGAACGAGCGAAGTGCTTGAGCAGCGCCGAGGTTTGCGAGTTTCATTACATACGGCAACGTTGCTGCGGTAAGTGCCATGGTAGAAGTTCTCGGAGTTTGTGCTGGCATGTTTGGTACGCCGTAGTGAATCACACCGTGCTTCTCATATACGGGCTGCTCCAGACTGGTTGTTTTGATGGTTTCGCAGCAACCACCTTGGTCGATGCTGATGTCAACAATTACCGAACCAGGGCTCATTTGCTTAACCATGCTCTCAGTGACGAGGCGTGGCGCCGCCGCACCAGGAATCAATACGGCACAAATCAAAAGGTCTGCTCTTTGTATGGCCCAAGCGATGCTTGCCATGGTCGAAAACACAGTTCTTACCTTGGAACCAAACTCAAGCTTAACGCGCTCAAGCTTTTTGTAATCAACGTCTAGAACTGTGACTGAAGCGCCAAAGCCGACCGCGATTTCACAAGCGGCGCGCCCGGAGATGCCCGCGCCCAGAATTACCACGTCTCCTGGTCGGACGCCGACCGTTCCGCCTAGTAGTACGCCGCGCCCACCGTTTTGCGAGAGCAAAAAGAAGGATCCGTTGAGTACCGAAAGTTTTCCCGCCACTTCGCTCATCGGCTCAAGTAATGGCAGACGCTTGTCCTCGCCTTGCACGAGTTCATAAGCAATGCCGGTAACGCCGCTCTTCACCATGGTTGCGGTAAGTTCGGGCATGCTGGCCAGATGTAGATAGTCGAAAATAGTGAGGCCAGGGCGGAAGAACTCGTACTCCGAATAGTCCGGTTCTTTTACCTTGACGACCATCTCTGACTTCGTCCACACATCCTTTAAAGTCGGCACGATTGTAGCGCCCACTGCCTTAAAGGAATCGTCAGGGAAATCAGAACCGTCCCCGGCTTTTGTCTCTATGAGGACCTGGTGCCCTTTAGACACTAATTCAGCAGCGCCGTCAGGAGTCAGCGCGATACGTTTTTCAAGGTTCTTTCTTTCGCGGGGAACACCAATTTTCATAAACAAGTCCTAATTTTCTGAGCCTTATAATTTGGGCCCTGTATCCGGGCCGCATACTCGGACCAGGCCGCTCTTATAGCTCTGGAATGCGCTTCAGTGAAAGTCCCTCCGGAAGGGGGCGTTGCCAGCGAGGACATAGCCAGCAGGGCAGGAAAGCGTTGGCGCTGTTGTGGACCTAAGCAGAGGGAGTGGTAGTCTTTAATCGGCAGGCCAGGCTAGGTCATGGCGCTGACCGCAGACAGTTTTTTTTGGACGAGTACGCGATGACACAGACGAAACGCCTTGACGGAAAGTGGCTGAGTTCTCGATTCCAAGCCGAGATAAGTTCCATCGTAAACTCTGAAAGTAAACGGGTGGGGCGAGCTCCAGGACTCGGAGTGATTCTAATTGGAGATAATCCTGCTTCTCACGCCTATGTGGCCAATAAGGAGAAACTGGCGCGCGCCTGTGGCTTTTACACCGAAGAGATCCGCCTACCTTCCACTGTTTCTCCGTCTGAAGCCCTTGAAGCCATTCAAAGCTTCAACAAAAATCCTCAAATCGACGGCATCTTGTTGCAGTTGCCGCTTCCCGCTGGACTAAATCAAGACGAGCTGTTGGATGCGATTGACCCTGCTAAAGACGCCGATGGCCTCCATCCGCTCAATCAAGGGTTGCTGCTTAGAGGAGGAGGGCATCTGCGCCCCTGCACACCGCTAGGCATCATGCATCTAATTGATCTGGCGCTTTCAGAGGTAGAGATTGGAAGCGCTGACTTTCTTCCCTCTCAGCTGCCAAAAGCCAGCCTCGCTGGTAAGCGCGCGGTGGTGTTGGGGCGTTCCATTCTCGTGGGGAAACCCGTCGGGATGTTACTTCTAGAGCGTAACGCTACCGTGTCTTACGCCCATTCCAAAACCAAAGATTTGCCTCTGGTGACTAAAGAAGCCGACGTTTTGATTGCAGCCGTCGGCGTGCCTCAGTTGGTCGGAGAGCGGTGGGTCAAACCCGGAGCGATTGTGATTGACGTCGGCATAAACCGAGCCGCGTCAGGCGGGCTTGAAGGTGATGTCGATTTTGCGGCGGTTGAGCCGCTCGCCGCGGCGATCACGCCAGTTCCCGGAGGCGTGGGCCCGATGACGGTGGCGATGCTCATGCATAACACGCTCAGAAGCTTCTTAGATCGAATGAAGTGATACATTTCCTAGGGAGAAATATTCCTCCAAATACTCGACGAAAACGAAGCGATTCAGTAGCCTAGTCGTGCTGAAAAAACGGAATATTTGAGGGGAATGAGCTAGGTGAAATCAGAAGAGCTCCGTCGAACTCCACTCTTCGACGCACATCAAAAACTTGGCGGTAAACTCGTCCCTTTCGCTGGCTGGGAACTCCCAGTGCAGTATTCGGGAGTAATCGCAGAACATAATGCCGTGCGCACGCAGGCGGGACTCTTTGATGTGAGCCACATGGGCGAGGTTTTTGTGACTGGCCCAGAAGCCGAAGTAGCCCTTGATTGGCTTACCTGCAACTCAGTGAAAAAACTCACCGACGGGAAGGCGCAATACAGCGCTCTTCTCAATGAGCGTGGAGGAGTGATCGACGACGTTATCATCTATCGCTTCTCTGCCGAACGGTACTTGGTGTGTGTGAACGCTTCAAATGCCGAGAAAGATTTCGAATGGATGCTTTCCCGCAATAAGCATCAGGCAAAAATCGAGAACCACAGCAGTGCGTGGGGGCAGATTGCGCTTCAGGGGCCACGGGCGGTGGAAATAGCCGATGCCTTACCGTTTTCTCGTAAAATCGGCGATACGCCATATTTTGGTTTTGCCGAAGTGGAGTTTCTGGGGAGTCCGGTTATTGCCGCTCGAACAGGGTACACAGGCGAAGATGGATTTGAGTTTTTCGTTCCCTCAGAGACGACTGTTGCTTTGTGGGAAAAAATTCTTGCTGCGGGGCAAGCGCATGGCCTTATGCCGGCCGGCTTGGGCGCCCGCGATTCTTTGCGTTTAGAAGCCTGTTATCCGCTGCATGGTCACGAGCTTGGCGAAGATATTAATGCGCTCGAATCTGGCCTCGGGTGGATAGTGAAGTTTGAGAAGGGCGATTTCATTGGCCGCACTGCTTTGTGGGAAGTCAAAGAACGTGGCGTGGCACGAGCATTAGTCGGTTTTGTAGTAGCCGATGCAGGAATCGCACGTCAGGGAGACAGGGTGTTTCTTGGCGACGGGCAAGTCGGAATAGTAACGAGCGGAACAAAAACACCGACACTTAATCAGGCGCTTGGGCTTGCGTTGGTTGAGACAAAGGCTGCTCCAGTAGGGACAGAGCTTTTGATTGAAGTTAGGGGCAAGAAGCTGAAGGCTTCTGTGGTGAAGAAGCCCTTCTACAAGCGCACTGAAAAATAGCGCGAGAAAAATAGCGCGAAAGTAACGGTTAATAGAGGAAGGAAACAATCTATGTCGCACGGTGAGACGGTTCCTAGTGAGCTTCGGTATACGAAGGATCATGAATGGGTGCGCCTTGAGGGTGATTGCGCGGTGATGGGTATTACCGAGTTTGCACAAAGTGAGCTTGGAGACCTGGTGTTCGTGGACCTACCAAGCATCGGTAAGACCGTAACTCGTGGTGACACCGTGTGTGTTGTTGAGTCAACCAAGGCTGCCTCCGATGTGTATTCGCCAATCGGGGGAAAGGTCACGGAAGTGAACGTCGCGCTAAAAGACTCTCCAGAGTTGGTAAATAAAGAGCCATTTGGGACAGGCTGGCTGGTGAAGCTCGCGGGTGTCTCCGCAGAAGAAGTGGGCGGGCTGCTCTCAGCAGAGGGTTACACGAAACTTCTATCGGGGAAATAAGTGCTAAGTTCTCGTTATGTGCGGCGCTTGTCTGAGAAAGGGGTAGGGTAATGAGTGAGCTTCAAGGTGGTATGCAGTCAGCGGATGTGATCATGAAACAAGCAGCGACAAGTGGAGATGGTTCTGGGGTCCAGGTTCGTGACGTCCAGGCGTGTTCTACAGCGAGCGTCTCAAATGGTGCATCTGCCGGTGGCTCAGCCCCTCCCTCTATCTGTGGCTCCGCCGCTCAACGGGAAGCATTGGAGGTAAGGCACACTTTCGCCTCTCGCCATATTGGGCCTTCTGAATCAGAAATAGCGCAGATGCTGCAAGCGCTTTCCTTGAAGGGGGGCACATCACCCACGCTTGAATCATTCATTGATGAAGTTATTCCCAGTGTGCTGCGCATGAAGCGCGAGTTTCGTATGTCGCTCTTTGCTGCAGCGGTGACTGAGGAACAAGCTATTGAGCACTTGAGAAAGGTCGCTGCAAAGAACAAAGTTTGGCGTTCTTTCATCGGGTGCGGTTACTACGGAACCAATACTCCGGCGGTAATTCAGCGCAATATACTAGAAAACCCAGGCTGGTATACTCAGTACACCCCGTATCAAGCCGAGATTGCGCAGGGGCGACTTGAGGCGCTGCTCAATTTTCAGACCATGGTCTGTGATCTCACGGCACTTCCTGTAGCGAATGCGTCCTTACTTGATGAGGCTACCGCAGCTGCCGAAGCAATGGGTGTTTGTTTGGCGCGAGCTGAAGGTTCTGAGTCAGAGCCGCGTACATTCATTGTTGCGTCCAATTGCCATCCGCAAACAATTGCCGTTGTTCGAACAAGAGCGGAGACCTTTGGCGTCAAAGTTATTGTAAAATCAGGACGCCAGGAAATCATCCAAGCTCTTGAGGCTAAGGAAGGCGGATCTCCTATCGGTGTATTATTGCAGTATCCAGCGACCGACGGAGTGATTGAGGACTATCGCGATACTGTCGACGCTGCTCACCGAGCAGGTGCCTTGGTAACAGTAGCCAGCGATCTTCTGGCCCTTACGCTGCTTACTCCTCCGGGGGAGTGGGGAGCGGATATGGTGGTGGGCAGTGCTCAGCGATTTGGCGTCCCATTCGGATTTGGTGGACCGCATGCTGCATTTTTCGCGGTCAAAGACGAGCTTAAACGCTTGATGCCTGGACGACTGGTGGGGATGTCGAAGGACACCGAAGGCAATCCGGCGCTTCGCTTAGCCCTTCAAACCCGCGAACAGCACATTCGTCGCGAGCGAGCGACCAGCCATATCTGCACCGCGCAAGTGCTGCTCGCCATTATGGCCAGCATGTACGCGGTTTATCATGGACCACTAGGATTGCAGCGTATCGCGAAGCGAGTTCGAAGTTTGACCGGGCAGCTTTTTGCCGAGCTTTCGCAGAGAAGTATAAAGGTAATTAATAAAACTTACTTCGACACTCTGCGTGTTGCGGTGTCCTCTCCTGAGGAAGTTCGTGCCAGGGCTAAGAAACTGAAGATAAACCTGTGTGAACTTGCCAACGGCGAATTCGGGGTTTCTCTGGATGAAACCTGTACGGCCGATGATGTGCGTGCCCTTGTCGAAGTGTTTTCTGGAGAGAAGTCTTCAGCTCAGAACTCATCATCTGAAGCGCTTCCTGAGCAGTTTCTTAGAAAAAGCAGCTTTCTCACCCACAAGGTGTTTAATTCGTATCACTCAGAGACCGAGTTTCTGCGGTATTTGAAACGTCTAGAGGCCAGAGATCTTTCGCTTGCGCATTCCATGATTCCGCTTGGCTCATGCACCATGAAGCTCAACGCAACCTCTGAAATGCTTCCCGTTACTTGGCCAGAATTCGGACAGCTGCATCCGTTTGCGCCTGTAGATCAAGCCAAAGGCTACCTAGAACTCTTCCGCGAACTTGAGCGTGCTTTGAGAGAGATTACTGGATTTGACGCAGTATCTCTTCAACCGAACTCAGGAGCTCAGGGTGAGTATGCGGGACTGTTAGCGATTCGCGGGTACCATCGCAGCCGTGGCGATACCCATAGAACCGTGTGCCTCATTCCCCGATCGGCACATGGTACTAATCCTGCCAGTGCAGCGATGGCTGGCCTCGAAGTAGTGGCGGTCGAATGCGATTCTCAAGGCAATATTGATTTCGCTGATTTTAAAGCAAAAGTAGAGCAGCACCGCGATCGACTCGCCGCCTTGATGGTTACCTACCCATCGACGCACGGAGTGTTTGAAGGGCATATCAAGAAGATTTGTGCCGCTATCCATCAAGCCGGTGGACAAGTGTATATGGACGGCGCCAATCTCAATGCGCTCGTCGGCCTGGTTCGACCAGCTGATCTTGGGGCGGATGTTTGCCACATCAATCTTCATAAGACTTTTTGCATTCCGCATGGCGGTGGTGGTCCAGGCATGGGACCGATAGCAGTGCGAAAGCAGTTGGCACCATTTCTTCCAACGCATCCGAGTGCGGAACTTTTGGGAAACGGAGATGTCGGACCGGTATCTGCAGCGCCTTGGGGGTCTTCGAGCATTCTCGTGATCCCATGGGTGTATATGAAAGCGATGGGGGCTAAGAACTTACGACTTGCTTCACAGGTCGCCATTCTTAATGCGAACTACATTTCCTCACGACTACAAGAGCATTACCCGGTGTTGTTTAGAGGACAGGGTGGATTCGTCGCTCATGAATGTATTCTCGATTTACGGTCGTTCAAAAAATCAGCAGGCATTGAGGTCGAAGATGTCGCCAAGCGTTTGATGGACTACGGGTTCCACGCGCCAACAGTTTCTTGGCCAGTGGCCGGCACTTTGATGGTTGAGCCCACGGAGAGCGAATCTAAAGCTGAACTAGATCGATTCTGCGACGCCATGATTTCTATTCGAGAAGAAATTCGAGCGATCGAGTCAGGGACTATGGATCGTGCCCTGAACCCACTTAAGGGCGCGCCGCATACAGTGCGTGCGGTTTCTAGCGATTCTTGGAACAGACCGTATAGTCGGCAACAAGCAGCTTTCCCGTCAGAGAGCATGCGTGAGTATAAATTCTGGCCAGCAGTCGCGAGAATCGACGGAGTGTACGGCGATAAGAATCTTATCTGTACTTGTCCAACGGATTGGTAGCGGTCCGATACTCACGAAGACATTTCTTGTTCTCTTAAAGGGGCATTTCCAAAGCGATATGAATCTCTTTGAGGCGCCGTCTGCAGGCATCTCGCGCGCTACTGCATGCTCGTACTAAGTCGTGCGAAAACGCCGCAGTTTCTCAACTGTCGTTTCTTACAGGCCGATACTCCCTTCACCTGAAGTCCATGATGTTCGTAACGGGAAGCTCTAAGGCCGTCTCCAAATAGCTGGAGAAGCTCGAATTGAGTGGGGAATGTTACCACTTAGTGGAGTCTCGCCACTTGGTGCGAATATTGCATAAACCGTTGTGGGTGGACGCCAGTAGGCGCTGGGGAGTGTCGATTTCTTCTTCGAGCTGAAGTTGGTTGTAGGGGTTCTTCCCATGTTTAGGGCTTTAATTTTTCTAGCGATTGTCTTCGCGCTTATCCCGCGCGCCGACGCTCAGCAAATCTTTGAGACGACCTTTAAAGGACGAGCGCTATTCTGTGCGGTGAGCGACGGCGGAGAAGTCGTGAGCGGCCGCATGAGGAAGGGTAACTTCAGAAGAGATGTGGCCCTCACTCGACTACGCAAAAAGGTCAGAAAGGCACGGAAGTCTGGGGATTCTGAACTTCTTAAAGTGGTGAAGCGCAAAGCGAGGACTGCGAAAGCGCGGCTTGCCGTTTGTACACGAGAATTCACTCCAGAAGAGCCCATCCCGGAAGAGCCCATCCCGGAAGAGCCACCAGTTGTTCCGCCCGGATCCGACGGACGACGTGGAAACGAGATCTCCTCAGCGGAGCTATTTTCCTGTGATGGATCGCCGCAGCCATCTGAGCCTCGTATCCGAAGAATTGGACAAATGGAATGGGCTGCGACTCTGGGGTTGAGGGGTACCGATGCGGAGTTTAATCCTCTAGTACCCGATGCCGGTAGCCAGTACAGCACTTTCTCCGATGGAGCGAGTCTGAATGACACGGTCTTAAGCGAGTATTTCAATTACCTTCGTCATACCAGGACTGGATGGATTGATGGCTCGTCTAGTTCTAATGTGCCTCGTCCGCCCGAGCATCGCTGTATGATCTTACCGGCGCCTCCCAGTGAGACCTGCATTCGAGCATTCCTTCAGGTGTATCTAAAGAACTTCGTGTTGTTTCGAGAGCCCAAACCAGGAGAGCTCGATCGCTTGGCTGTGTTTGCTTCTGAGGCAGTAGCAGCCAACGTAGATAGATCGACGCAGGCTGCACGTTCGGCTGTGATGGAGCAAATCACCAGTGCGGCTTGGGTCACCAGCGGCGCGCTCTTCCGATCTGAGATAGGACAGGGCGAGCAGCTCTCGAGCGGGGAAACCCTGCTTGCCGACGAAGAGTTAGGTAAGGCGATTGCTTACACCTTTACCAACCAAGGCCCTGGAGCTCCACGGCTTATGCAGCCGGCTCGAGTTTTTCCCCCGCTACCACGTGTGCAGGCGATCGAGGATGCCGTTCTCGATGGCACCATTAGTGTTCCAGCGACATTGGATGCTTTGGTGGCTGCAAACTACAGCGGCATCGATGAATTGCGTGACCCTCACTACAGCGAATATTGGATGGGGGAGAAGATCGAACAGTTTTTTATTGAGTGGCTCGGAATTAGTGGGTTACCGACTTCATTTCACGACAGGCCATCGGCCACCGCAGACGTGACTGGCCTCGTACGAGTAGACGAATCCTATAACCATATGAAGAAGAAAGCCTACTACGGTGATGGTATCACTCTAGGAGAACAGGCTATCGAAATGATCGCCCGCATAGTGGATAGCGACCAAGACGTGATCTCCTCTCTTTTCACCTCCCGCCAGTTCTATCTCCCCTCGAACCTAGAAAGTCAGTACGTGCAGTCACCACAAGCGGTGTATGGGGTTCGAGAAGATCTACCGTCAAACCGCGAAGCGCTTTGGAATATACTTCCAGCCAACGAGCGGGCTGGTATTCTTACCCATCCGGCCTGGTTAGCGGCGCATGCGGATAACTTTGAAAACGGGCCGAGTGCGATCCTTCGTGGTAAGTGGATTCGTGAGAATGTCTTGTGCGGAATGGTGCCCGATGTCCCAATCACAGTCGATGCGTCATTTCCCCCCAGCACTAGTCACCTCTCGGCGCGCGAGCGGCTTCAACTTTCTACCGGCTCTCCAAGTTGCCAAGGCTGCCACTCTCTAATGAATCCGCTGGGGCTGCCCTTTGAGATGTATAATCATGCAGGGTTCGTGCGTGCGACCGATCATGGTTCAGCGCCAAGCGGTGAAAGCACGATCGTGTTCAGTGGCGACGACAATCTTAATGGGCCGGTCGTCAATGCGGTCGAGTTCAGTGAGAGACTCGCCAACAGTCCGGTCGTAGAGCAGTGCTTCATCCGCCAAGTATTTCGCTATTTGATGGGTCGACCTGAAAGTAATGAAGATGCCTGCACGCTTACCATGATGCAGAATGTTTACGAGGACAGCGGCGGATCAATGAAGTCAATGGTGCAGGCGCTGGTACGAAGCCCCACGTTCACCATGAGAAAAGAGTCGCCCGCTGAAGAATAAGAGAATCGGAGAGTGATATGAAAGGCAGTACTCGTCGTACATTTGTGAAGACACTAGGAATTGGTGCCGCTTCGTTGCTGCTAAACCCAGCGCGATTTTCATACGCTGCGGGCCAGGCGCCTTTTCGCTGTCTTATTATGATGGAAGGAAACGGCCTTATCCCGCGCTTTGTTGCCTCAAACGCGACTATCGCAGCGATCAATGCGGCGGGCGGAAATATAGGGCCGAATGATTACGGAGATCTGAATAATCGCTACGCGCATAATTCGGTTCTCCAAGTACCCAACGCCGGTCTTTCTAGTGCTTCAGCACTGCAGAGTCTTGCGCCGCAGTTCTCTGGAGATCTCTCGATTGAAGAAGACACGAGGGTTGTGCTGGGGCTTTCGAGCAAAGTAGCAGGAGGAGGGCATAGTTCACATTTTGGCGCTCTTACCTGTTCACCGGGTGCTGCTCGGGTGCCGTCAATGCCTTCGGTCGATCACATCCTTGGTCGTATCCCCCTGGTGCGTGGCGCTTCACCGTTCGATGTGGTGAGGCTTGGCATCCAGTCTAGTACCACTACACCATTTAACTACAGCACCTGTGCGAGTGGAGATCGGGCGCCGGTGCCGCTGATTTGCAATCCTCAGATTGCGTACGCCAATCTGTTTGGCTCGGTTGCCCCGGGTGACAGTGCAAATGTATTTCGTAACCAAGGAAAGCTGCTTGATTTCGTCAGAGCTGATGTTGACGCGACGCTTCAGGAGCTAAATGGAAAACCTCAGCTGCAGAACAAGATCGAGAGGTACGGCGAGGCAGTTGAAACGCTCACTGTACGCCATCAAACGATCCTAGGAATGGAAACGCAGCTTCGGGCAGTGGCGCCTGACGGTCCCGGAGTCTCTCCATTGTACGCTTCGACTCATTCGCTTGACCATCTCGAAGCGATGTTTGACCTCACTAAGGCTGCATTTCTGGGAGGGCTGACCAATGTCGCGGTTATTGGTTCAGGCACAGGTGGAGCATTTAATTTAAACTATGACCGTATCGGCCTTGGCCAAATTGGGCGGCACGATATCTGTCATGCTAATGACTATACGGCGCTTAATGCCATCACGTCGTACCAAGTGGGTTTAGTGGCAAAGCTTGCCAAGGATCTGAAAGCTACCCCCGAAGGTTCAGGCAACATGCTCGACAATACTGTCATCATTTACATGTCAGATAATGGCGAGAAGCATCATTCAAATTCAAATGAGTGGCCGATGCTTATCATTGGTGGATCGAACCATGGTTTTGGTTCCGGCAATCGATCGATTGTGTATCCGCGAGTGGGCAAAGCCAACAATAGACAGGTCTCCAATATATTTAGCACCCTTACCCATGCGGCAGGGAGTGGCGTCGATAATTTTGGAAACGACATTCGAAGAGTCGCGTCTGGGCCATTGTCAGATCTATGGAGTGCCTAGTCCTGTTTCGAAGTGACGGAGCGGTCAAGCGCGCGCGGGAGTTCGGCGGTAGATTTGAAATCCATTGGCAGAAACGTCTTCGAAGTAGCGAGAGTCTCGTAGGTTAGGCTCAACCGGACCCAAGGTAACGACGCTAAAAGAACGGTGGCGGGCGGCGCGTGTGAGACTGTCGGTGCATTGTCGCCATGCTCTTCCAAAACAAGGTGCGTAAGCAAAGACGACGGTGGCGTCTCGGTAATCAGCGTCACTAATATCTTGCATTAGTGTGGTGACGTTTTGAATACCAAGCCTCTTCGTACTCTCGGAGGCCAGGTCTACCAGTGTTGGATTGAGTTCTAGGCCGATACAGGACGCATTCGTAAGCAGATGCACAGTGAGTAGGACTCGGCCGAGGCCGCTGCCTAAGTCGAGAAAGGTATCGTTCGCAGAGATGCCAACGCTGTCTATAAGGTCGATGATATTTCTAGCCGGAAGTGGAATGTATGGCTGGGACTCTCGATCGGAAAGCTCTAAGCGCCCCACTGAGGGGAGTTGTAGGAAGGTGTCGAGAAAATGATCGGCATGAGTAGTGTCGTGGAATTTGTCGTGTGCGATCAATTGCTGAAGTGTGCTTTTGAAGTGCGGCGTCTCAAAGCGGTTTTCATTGAGCTTTTGGCGCTGAGTCGCCGCAAGCAGCTCTACTGCATTGACTCTCAGTTCGCAGGGACCTGTGCCGGGTCTCTGTGCGACCGATCGGGGCTGTGTCTTGGAAGAATACTTATTTGGGGTGGACTGAAACATAGCCGATCATCATACCAGTGCTATCTCTTCCGTCAAAGTTGATGGACTTCTGGGAACGAGTCGTCTGCGTCCGCGCAGGGGTGAAGTGCTTTGTGGTACCACTGCGGTATGGGACGGGAACGTTGAATTGAGTAGACCAGAGAATGTGATAAAATCGCCAACCGCAGCGGTATTTAGTAGTTTAACACGGCACTATGGCAGCGATAGTATCCCCGAAATTGGATCGCCAGAGCCTGATGCAGCCAGTGGACTTTTCCTTGCCGACATTGAGCGAAGGGGGCTCCCGGGACGATCCTGTCGTGCGCTCGATGGAATCCTCCCTCTCCCCATATCGATATCTCGACTCAAGCGAACCCTCTCTGGAGAGGACGATCGCTGAACATTTAGGATGCGACTCTGCGTCAAGGCTTACGCTCGTACAATTATTGGCGGAAGACCTTCCGCCATTACATCGCGACTGTCGACTTTCTGTGTGTATTCCTGCCGCGGCACACGAGGAAGAGAACTACATTCGTCAGACCATCGAAGCGTTTCGCTCTCAAACCGCTCCGCGTGATACATGGGAAATAGTTTTGTATCTCAATCATCCCTTTACTGATGCTGCAGGCAATGGAATTTCTCCAGATGCCACTATGAATGAATTGGAGAAGGTGAGATCCGAAAATCCAGACATACATATTCACTACTTCTATCTTCCAATGCCGCGGGAGATTGCCACTATCGGCCAGGCTCGCAGGCTCCTGCACGACGTGGTTGCTTTACGAAGTTTGACACGTGACTCTGACGCGAAAGATCATTTAATGCTGCGAACGGACGCGGATATTCATTCTCTAAGTCCTCAGCTCATAGAAAGGTATATTGAAGGCTTCGAAGCGGCACCTAACTTGTACGGATTGGCTGGTACGCTGAGCCATCCGCTCGGTGCCCGTCGTGCAAACCCAGTCCTTCATTTTGGTGCTGAGCTTGTTAAATGTTTAGTAAACTTCGAACAGCGGGAGAATCTCTGTACATACTCTGCCGGTGCTAATCTTGCATTTCGGCTCAGTGCCTATATCAAAGTGGGGGGCTTCAATGTTCAGAGGACAATGGGGGAAGACATTGAGTTCGACGCGCGGCTCCAGGCAGGGCAGTGGTTTTTTAAGAAGTATTTGCCTCAATTCGCCAGTCGCCATGCTGTTGGAATTGAACGAAAGTTCGAAGATGTAGAAATAGTAGTGTCTTCCCGTCGGGCACAAAGAGCTTCCGAGTCCGGCCATGCAAGCATTGAGCAGTGGTCCATCGCTGAAACTGAATTTGGAGTCGAGAACCGAGACGTTCGTCGGTGGAAGGAGGAGCCACACACTTGTGGAGCAGAAGTTCTTAATGACCCGGACCTTCCGCGCCGGCTTGAGATTGAACTCAATAATACAATTGATTTTTTCAACACAGATCGCACGCGCCTTGGATTCTGGAAGACGGCGGCAGTTCTTGAGAACGAAATGGGACTTGTTTTTGGGGGCGGCGAAACCTGGCCCATTGATTACGACAAGATAGGCCAGGTCCTCCCTGAGCGCGCCAGCATCCGGAATATTGATGAGGTCCTCGCTCGTCTCAAAAGTGAGCTCTTCAAGGATGAGCAGCCTAGCTAGAAGCTCAGGCGCCGAGCCTGTTTGCTTCTCCCCCCTTCTGGAGCCGGACGACTTCACGCCACCGACAGCTCGCGAGTCTCTCGATGACCCGATTGCCTCCAAGGTGCTGATTTCACTTGGGTTCCGCTCGGCGACGCGGGCGCTGCCCTGAGTAGCCCCGTAACAGAAGGGTCGCGCTTTCTGGGAGTCTGTGACATAGGGGGGTGATGCGAGCAGTCCGCCTTCGCCTGGCCTGTCTTCGGCAGGCTCTATATTCATATTCGAGAAGGCTCCAGCGGGACGTCGTCGTCTGTGCCTGTGGCACAGACTCCTAGGAAGGATACCTAGAATTCAGAAATCGGCATAACTTGCTATGAAGTAAGGTTATTTCGGTTATGTGGAGCATTTTCTCCAAGCGATTCAAGAACATGAGAAAAGAGCCTGCTCAGAAAAGTGCCACCGTCGCAGCTCTTTGCGGGCGTGCCAAAAGCTGCGTGCTCTCAGCCTTGCCGCTGGTTGCTGCAACGCTATTCAACCTTATGCCAGTCCAGGCTGAAGACCAGGCGCCCAGCGGAGGCGACTACTTCATAGACGAGAACGTCATTCAAGACTTTGCTCGTATGCTCAAAGTCGACCCTGGCGATATAGATTTCAGAGCCATGTTTAACTCTCTCCAGCGCAGCCTCGAAGAGGAACCATTTGGCGATCTTGAAGCCCTGGAGCGAGATCACGCACGTGCCGCAGTGCCTCGTCGAGGGGGTCATGAAGAAACAGACAGTAAGTCTCTCGACACCATGCTGCCACGAATCACGGTAACCAAGCATTTTCGTTTCGGAGGAGGTATTCCATTCCAAACGGTGGCACCTTCTCCCGTGTCTGAGGAGTGGAGGGCGGGGAGTAGATCCGCATCAAGCTATTTCCAAAAGGCCATGCAGGATGCCTTGCGCCTTGTTCAAGAAACGCCGCCGCTTCCTGATTGCGAAAAAGCGGGTGCAGAGAAGTGGGAACACCACACCGAGAATCCCGAATCCGATAAGGCGCTTCTGCAAGATTTTCTTTATATCAGAGGCGCCGTACCTGCAGATGCGCTGAGTCGATTTGGATCAGCGGTGGCCGTCACTAGCTGTGGGAGTGAACCGGGGGACGGTTGTGCGATTGCAAAGCAGATAACAGGCGTGAGGTGTCTTCCCACCCGACTGACGATTCAAAACGGGAGAGTCACTCGTCTTGAAGGTTCGAAGGCACTTAAGAAATTTGAGTTTAGAAGCTCTTCGGAAGGAGCTACTACTCAGCAGTCACATCGCGGTGACCCCGGGGGGAGGGCGCCATGAGATCTGAATTTATTTCTCTCGCCTTGATTCTTTCAGTTGCAGCTTGCGTACAGATCAGTCACGCAGTACCCACTCCGACTCCGGGGCCCACTGAGGCGTATGAAATGTGGGTAAAAGATCAGTACCTTCCTAATAGAAAGAGCATAGCAGACGGACAAGAGGATAAGGCCGAGCAGGTAGTAAGTGACACGCTGGAGGGAAAGTCGGCCACGAATCTTCGAGGCTCATCTGAGGGTGGCGCCCAAAATACGGCCGAGTATGATGAGCTGACCATTAAGGAGTCGCAGTTCTTTCAATGTAACGACAATCGAATTTCCATTTTTGGAGATCCTGAAGCTCGCCCCCCCAAACCGTGTCAGGAGGAAGTGGGGTTTTTTGATCGCCCTAATCGAATAGGATTCATGTGCCCCCTCGGCATATATGAGAACGCCTGCGGCTCCGATAAGCAGACGGGCTTCGAGTTGGGGTTGCTGTGTGCAAGTGATCCCGGAGCCTGCGGCGTACATGTTGACAATAAACATCCGGGACGCGGAGGCGCTATTGGTATATCAATTATTTCCAAGAAGCCTTCTAAGTGGCCACCGTGCACCAACATCTACGTAACTGCTACCTACGTGGAGTACTACTTTCCTTGGAACCTGCTAAACACTTCTCGTCAAATGTATCAGTCCAGCTATTTAGATTCTGGGGTGACTGAGGGTTTGAGGACGACTGGGCAGCGATTGCTTCAGTCTGCCGCGATAACGGAGGTTGCGGCAAGTGTCGACATGGTTGGTCGTGCTGGAAGTGCGACGGTTCAGCAACTTTTGGGCAATCGTGTAGGTTATGCAGTCCCTGTATCAAACCCGAAGGCCGGTCTAATTGCCAATGAGTCTGCTTCGGCCCTTTCAACCATCGATAATAATCTTCGAGATCTTTCCCCGCATGGTACGCGCCAGTACACCAGAAATTTTTCGTCAACTCTTGATATTCGCTTCACTCAACCCGTGTACTGGTTTACGCCGCATTTTCCCCTAGACACTCATCGTTTTGGCTCTGAGTTTCCTGACCTCTCGTCGGCGGTCACCGTGCCGCAGCCGACTGGGACTTTTCTTCCATTAACCCCGAGTATTCGCGGCCAAAGAGGTGGACTTCTCTACAGTCGATTTCTGTCTATGGCGTCGAAAAGTGCTTCGACGAGAATGCGTCAACAGATCGATCGTCTTACTGTCGCCGGTGGGCCCTTGAAATGTTTTAAAAACAACAAACGGACCGGCAAGGTTCCATCTGATTTTCTTGCCAGGGTAGCTGCGGGCAACGACGATGGAACCATGTGTATTGATCATGTCGGCAAACGTTTCCCCCTTACCTCAGTCAGCTTCTCTGGGCACAACACAGACGCCTATTGGCGCGGCCTTCAAAGTGGCGGTATCGATCTTTTTTACGCCATGAACTGGCCGGAATTCTATGATGGAGATGCCACTCGAAAGGAGAGTATGGCCCTAGCCCCGCCCCTTACCCTGCCGTTCGCTTTCCATACCTACCTCGAGAATTTTGATCGCATGATTCTGATGCCTAACGATGCCAGTTCTGATCCAAATTTTCAGGCGGAAATGTCGCAGTGCGGAAGGCTTCAAGACATAACCGACCTTAACGTGAATTACCTTCAAGCCAATATTCATACGCCGATGCGGGGCGCGCAGAACACTAATTATGTGTATGGGCTCGTCAAGGGCGTATGGGGGTTCCGTGGAAGAAAACCACTGTACAATCTGGAGTGGGGTAACTCGCGCTATCCGGAGATACAGTATCGCTTTCGGTGATCAGCCTATGAGATATCTCTTCATACTTTTTTTCGTAAGCCAAATCTTGCCTACGCTGGCCTTCTCCCAAGACTCAGAGCGCTCCGACTCGTTCTTTGATAAGGGCTTTTTTAACTCGGAGCGCAAGCCCCGAGAAGAAGTTCCCAGCGAGGTAGAGCAGCGCGAACCAGAAGGTGAGCTGCGCGACGAAGAGGACTCATGGCAAGCTCCAAAACGTGCCAAAGAAGGTATGGTTCGTGGGCAAGATGTCGCAGGCAGCAGTAAAGTGCGGGATTATAAAAATCGTACTGGCATCTTTGCTCCGAAGGAAGAACAGACCCCATCTCTTGGGTACCAAGCAGTTCCATTAGGTGGTGGTGCAACCATCATCATCCCTGACGGTTCCCGATACCCTCTGGGTGGACGAGATGTGTTTGCAAACGATCCATGACTTTTATGCGACCGGATTGATTCGAGATGAAAGAGATCCTCAAATATCTTGTACCGTTTGTGATGGTTCTTGGGGGCATTTCTGTACTCTTTGCTCCAGCACTAGTGCAAGCGCAAGGAGGGCAGAAGCGGCCGCCGAGAAATCTAGAATCTCCGCGAAAGTTCTACAGTCCAGGATATGTGAACGAAAGCCGAGGCTCCGAGGGCAATGGATCGCCCTCAGGTATGCAAAACCGGGACCAGGCAGGCTTAGAAAACCCGAGTAATCCGACGGTGGATCTCGAAACTGATACAAGTGCTGGCGTGGATGCTGAATCTGCAAAAGAGACCCTGCCGTTCGCGGTCGGATCCGGTGAGCGTCCCGTTTCGTTACGATTGTTGGTCGCTGCGCAAGACCCCGAACACTTCCAGAAGAACTATGGCGAATTATTAGCGCTTGCAACCAAGCTCAAACTTCCATTTATAGATGTTTTTATTGTCGGTGACACCGCGGCTCTTTTCCAATCCGAGGCGCTGGCTGAGATCGCTTTGCAACCAATTCAGCCAATTCTACGCTATGTGAGGAAGGTGCCCGAGCCCTTTCGAAATGTCCTTTCCTCGCCTACTCTAGTGCTGGAAACAGGGCAGGGAGTCTATTTGGTCGAAGGTTATGAAAATCCTCAATCGGTCTTCAATGAGAAGGGGGAGTTCGTTCAACCATCGGCAATTTCTCCAGGCGAGTAGCTCACACGACAGGTAATTCCCTAATCTCACTGACCACTTCGTTTCGGTTAATAGATTTATGAAATTCACTCGATTGATTTGGGCTGTCCCACTGGTCGCTGTTCTTGGCCTCGCTCTCGTGTGGAGGTTTTCTTCTGTCTCAGTCGGTGTGTCCTCTCTGAAAAGAGGCCCCGCCGTGCTCGCGGTGTATGCCACAGGAACCGTTGAACCGACAGTGATGGTAGAAGTCGCTCCTCGAGTCAGCGCTCGACTCGACGAGCTTTTGGTTGACGAAGGTGCGGAGGTGACTAAGGGGCAGGTGCTGGCACGATTAGATAGTGCTGAGCCGAAAGCAGTTTTACTCGAAGCCCGCGTCCAGGAGGGGCAGTTCGAGCAAGAACTTGAGCGAGTGGTGAAGCTAGTTGAGCGTCGCGCTGTTTCTCAGGATGAGGTTGATAAAGCGCGCGCTCGTTTGGATATGGCTCGAGCGGCCAGAGCTGCTGCGGAAGCGCGTCTTGGGTATGTGGAGTTGACCGCGCCGAGTGCGGGAAGGGTGATCAAACGAGACGGGGAGCTCGGAGAGCTGCTTACTACGAATGACGTTCTTTTTTGGCTTTCAGGTGAGGAGCCTTTGCGCATCACCGCTGAAGTTGACGAAGAAGATATTTCCCAAGTGAAGACCGGTGCTCGTGTATTAGTACGTGCTGATGCCTTTCCTGGGGAGGTGTTCGAGGGACAAGTGCTCCAGATAACGCCCAAGGGAGATCCAATTGCGAGAAGCTATCGGGTCCGCATGAGCATTCCCGAAGAGAGTCCACTGCGGATTGGCATGACCACTGAGACCAACATAATTGTCAGTGAGCGCCAGGATGCCTTGCTTGCACCTACCGCAGCAGTGCAGGGCAGCCCAAAGGGAGGATCGTCGCAGGGTGGGTGGTTTGTTTGGGTGTTCGACCAGGGCAAGGTTTCAAAGCGCCAGCTCAAAATCGGTTCACGCGGAGACCAGACCACCGAAATTCTCGAGGGGCTCACCGACGGTGAGCAAGTAGTGGTAGATAAGTTCAATAAGCTCTCAGAGGGTCTGTCTGTCCGAGCGCAGCTCCAGGAGTAGACTGAATGGGGCTACTAATAAGAATAGCCGGACGTCATCTGCTCGCACGTAAGCGTCAGAGCGTTGTTTCATTGCTCGGGATTATTCTTGGCGTTGGTTTTTTCCTCGCAATCTCTGCACTCATGAGTGGCTCCGAGCGCGATTTCATGAAGCGTTTAGTAGACAACGCCCCCCATATCACCATTAGTGACGAATATCGTGACCCGCGTGCTCAGCCAGTGTTTCAAGTTTTTAATTCAGGTGCACTTGAGCTTCGAAGTTTGAAGCCCGTGCGTGAAACTCGTGGCATTAGAGGCTACGAGCAGATTGTTGATTACTTGCGAGGCATTCCCGGAGTGCGAGCGTCGCCGACGCTAAACGGACAGGCGCTGGTGACCTATGCAGGCAAGGATTTAGGAATTTCTTTAAACGGCGTAATCCCTGAAGATTTACGCGACGTTTCAACCATCGCAGACTACCTCCTTTCGGGATCCGTAGATGATCTTTCAGCGAATCCTGATGGAGTTCTTATTGGTGCAGAGCTGGCTAAAAACCTGTCAGTTAAGCGCGGGGACATTATCACTATGGCGAGCACCTTAGGGCAGATCCGAAACTTTAAAGTTTTGGGACTTTTTCGCACTGGAAGGCGTAACTATGACGAGAGCCAAGCGTTCATGCATATCTCTCGGG
This sequence comes from Bdellovibrionota bacterium, assembly GCA_041739995.1. Lineage (GTDB taxonomy): Bacteria > Bdellovibrionota_C > UBA2361 > UBA2361 > JBGSMV01 > JBGSMV01. The sequence goes on along the minus strand of JBGSMV010000049.1, from coordinate 856 downwards.
TACAAGCACTTTTAAACAGAATCAACCGAGCAAATTCCATAATCGTAAAAATTCCTAGACCTTCGGAAGCGCTTCAGGTCTCGCGCGAAATTGAGCAGCGCGTTGGATACAAGAGCCTCTCTTGGCAGGAAAGCTCAGAAGATCTGATGAGCACGTTTCGCATTCGAAACACCATCATGTACACGGTGGTGAGCGCCGTGCTTCTGGTAGCTGCCTTCGGAATTTACAATGTCATTTCTACAGTAGTACTCGAGAAGCAACGCGACATAGCCATTCTAAAATCCATGGGGTTTCGTTCACGCGAAGTGCTGCGCATCTTCGTGGTGCAGGGCGTTTTGTTGGGCATCGTTGGGTGTTTAATCGGATTGCCGTTCGGGATGCTGCTGATGGGTGCTCTTGGAAGCATCACTTTTAGACCCCCAGGCGGATCCGAGCCGATCTCCATGCCGCTGGATTGGGGCTGGTATCAGTTCGCGATTGCAGCAGCTTTTGCGATGATTGCCGCGATTGCTGCCGCGTATCTTCCTGCGCGTAAGGCCGCGTCTGTGCATCCAGTCGATATCCTGAGAGGGGGCACATGAGCGAGGCAGCTCCCGCGGTCATTCGAGCCAAGAATCTTACCCGCATCCTTGAGGGCGACGTGCCGGTGACTCTGGTCAAGAATGCGAATCTTGAAATTCATCGGGGTGAGTTCGTCGCTATAACTGGACCCTCTGGTTCAGGCAAGAGTTCACTATTGTATTTGCTTGGATTACTCGATGCACCTACGAGTGGTGAAATCTTCGTGAATGGTTTTGATGTGTCGACCTATGGAGAAGATGCCCTTGCCGAGGTGCGCCTGCGTGACATGGGCTTT
>JBGSMV010000067.1:0-24585 GCA_041739995.1 Bdellovibrionota bacterium | reverse complement strand
GTAGCGGTGCTTTAACTCGTCAAAACCTACTATTTCTCTCATATTTCCAGAACCTTATAAAAGTTCGGTAACTGGAATTATGAGGCTTCAACCACTCAAACAGCTTCTCTTTGGTAACCTTTTTTATGAGGCTTATCGCCTAAGTAACACCGCAGAGAGGCCAGCCATAACCCCTATAGGTTGTTTGGTGCTGGTTCTTCGGCTTCAGGTAGGTTGCATATGCGGGTTATCTCTCTCCTGGCTACAGTCGCCAAGCGCGTCGCTTATTGTTCGCTCTTGCTACTCGGGCTCCTGTCGATTCACTCCTCAATACCAAGTACTGCACACGCGAGTTGCGTGACCGGCGGCGGTCTGTGCGCAAGCGACGGACACTTCGGAACTAAGATCAATATCAGTTGGAATGATTCGCAAAACTATTTTCAGTACTTTCTTCACCGCGCTACTGGAATTGTCACTTGCCGACCCAATCAGCCGGGCTGTAGCGGTTGGACCCAAATTTACCAAACCTACAATGAGGCCGCGACCTACCAGGACACGGAAATCTCTTCTTCTCAGATGTACTCTTACTGGCTGTGTTACTCGGTAACATCGGGCGGAAGCGAAATATGCCCAGAAACGGGCCCGGCGGGCCTAAGGAGAGTCACCGGATGGCGAGCACCACCGCCAACTCCGACACTACTGAACACCACCGACGGTACGAACACTTCTAATGTAGGGGTAACCTGGTCTTCAGTAACCAACTTCTCACCTTCCACGTTCACGCTCTATCGAGCAACAAACTCACACAGCTGTGAAAGCGGCGGAAGCACGCTGATGAGCGGACTTACTTCCAACTCCCTCAACGATTCATCGGCAACTCCTGGTGTCACCTACTACTATTCACTTAAGCGTGTCGCCTCAAACGGTGGCGGCAACAGCGCCTGCCTCACGGAAGGCGGTGGTGGGTGGCGAAAGATGCTGCCGCCGACCAACGTTACCGCAGCTGCCACCGCACCAATAGCCGTTACGGTCAATTGGAACCACCCATCAGCAAGTGGCGCACCCAGCAACGGCGTAGTGAGCTACCGTGTGTATCGACGCGCCGGTTCAAGCAGCAGCGTCTGCACCAGCGGACAACAAGTCGGCACTGTGCCAGGAAGCTCGCCAGTATTTCAAGATGGCCCAAGCACCGGACTGCTCCCCACCGTAAACTACTACTACGCCGTCCGGTCTGAAGGACTAAACGGAACACTCTCCGACTGTTCAACCGCGAGCAGCGCTTCCGCTACTCCACCCGGGTATTCGATCAGCGGTACGGTTACAAAAGATATTGGTGGCGGCCTTCAAGGTGCGACGGTTTCAATCGGTAGCGCGTCGACCACCACGGCCGCAAGCGGGGCCTATACCTTTAGCGGCCTTGCTCCTGGATCCTTTACTGTCACCGCATCGAAGTCGGGGGTGAGCATTACTCCATCGAATGTTCCAGTCTTCATCCAAAGCACAAGTGCCACGGGCGTTAACTTCATCGCCTCATGCGCAAGTGGCTTTCAGTTCAACGGAAGTAGTTGCGTCGCCATCACCTACCGCCTCGGCGGCACAATACGAGATAACACCGGGGCGCCGATCCCAAGCGTGAGCATCTCTGGTGGCGCCCTTGGCACGCGCACCACAAACAGCAGCGGCTACTACGAATACGCTTCGGTAGCCCACGGAACTAGCTACTCACTGATCCCGACACTGAGCGGATTTACCTTCTCGCCTTCGAATCAAAGCGGAACGCTTTTTTCAATCACCCTCAATGTTGATTTCACCGGGATTCTGCTACCTCCGAATCCACCAACAAATGTGAGCGCAACCGACGGAAACTCAACGGGGTCTGTGTCGGTCTCGTGGAACGCCCCGAGCGGTCCCGCAGCCTCTTCGTACAATGTGTTTCGTGATGGAAATCAGGTCGGCAATGTCGGGGCGTCCTCATTCTCCGATACAAGTGCGACTCCAGGCGTTACGTACCAGTACAGCGTAAACGCCAGCAACAGTGGCGGCACTAGCGGCCAAAGCGCATCCGATGCCGGATACCGAGCGCTTTCTCAGACTTTGGGCCTAGTCACAACCGCTCCTACCACATCTTCAATCTCTGTAAGCTGGAGTGCGACACCGCACGCGAGCCTCTACCATCTTTGGACCAATGGAACATGCTCCGGAAGCGCCAACCAAATTGTAAGTGGCACTTCGCACCTTTTCTCTGGATTGGCATACGGCAGCTACACTTACTCTGTTAAGGGAGTCGGGGCGAACAACCAGCTCGCGAGCGGCACCCCATGCAGTGCTCCAACTCAAATCGAGCTCATTCCCGAAGCTCCAGGCTCACCCCTCGGATTATCAGCGAGCGACGGAACGTTTACCGACAAGGTGCTGGTAACTTGGACCCTCGCCAGCGGAACGGTCACCGAGTACCAAATCTTCCGTCAGGCAGATTGTACAGGCACCCCTATCGGGACTTCGAACGGCAGTTCGTTCGAAGATCTTTCGGCCACAAGAGGCGTTATCTCTACCTACTCTGCACGAGCATTTAATGCATCAACGCCTGGACCATGCAGCAACAACGACACTGGCTTCGCCGCACTCATTGCCCCTGGAGTAGTCAGCAACCTTTCAGCCTCAGACGGCACTTCAACCAGCTTGGTGCAGGTAACCTGGGACACTCCCAGCAGCGGAGATGCGCCAAGCAGCTACGAGATCTATCGTGACAACGCGACATGCAGTGGCACCCCACTTCAAACAACCGACGCAGGCACACTTTCGCTACAAGATTCGAATACCGTCGCAGGCGTCAGTTACCAGTATCGAGTCAAAGCGATTAACGCTGGCGGCTCTGGACCATGTAGCTCTCTCGACGAAGGATTTAGAGCTATGCCAGCAGTGACGGGAGTCACCGCAACCGCTCAGCCACAAAATTCAGCCTTGGTAAGTTGGACAGCCCTGGCGGGCGCCACCGAGTATCACGTCTTTAGAAGCGCTGACTGTTCTGGTGCACCTTCCTCTTCTACCACCTCAAGCCTCTTGGTTTCACCGTTAGCGCTCGATGTCACGCATTCATTCTCGCTACGTGCGGCAGGTGCAAATGGGCTTTTTAGCAACGCGACACCATGCAGCAACGTGGCGACTGTGCTGCTTGCTTCAAGTTCGCTCACCGTACAAGCAAGTTCGAGCTTGGGCGAGGCTATGCAGAATGTGGAGGTCTTCACCAATGGGTCCTCCAGAGGTTTCACAAATGCCGCGGGCTTACTCCAAATCACGGGACTTGGGGCGAATGACTATGTAGTAACTGCTGCTCGTGCGAACACCAGCTTCACCCCAACTCAACACCAACTGAGCCTACAGTATGGCGAAAGCGCTTCTCGATCATTCGAGGCCTCGTGTAGTCCAGGATTCCAATTCAACAACGGTTTGTGTGAGCCGATTCCTGCTCAAGCGATCGAAGTAAGTCTCGGCTGCGTTTACGAGCTTGGTAACGGTGCCTTCCGAGCCTACTTCGGATACTCAAACGACAATGGCGAGGTCACCATCCCAGTGGGTGATGTTGGTGTATCGCGTAACTTCTTCTCTCCAGGAACACTGGGGCAAGGCCAAGTCACGCAATTCCTTTCAGGTTCACAGCCCGGTGCTTTCAGTGTGGAATTTGATGGTACTGACCTGACGTGGAATGTCGAGTACCAGGGCAAGGGTTTGCGCAGCGTCACCGCAAATTCCGAGTCTCCACGCTGCTTACCCATCACCCCAGAGGCAAAATGCATTAGCATCAACTCTATCGGGCAAATTGTTGCACGCTTCGGATACACCAACCCGAATGGATTTGTCAGTCCGCTGATTATCCCCGTGGGACCAAACAATCGATTTTCGCCAGCTCCAGAGAATCGCGGCCAAACGACTCACTTTCTAAACGGTATGATTGCCAGCGCATTCGAGACCGCGCTTGAACCAACAAGCCTAGCCTGGACTGTTGATGGTGTCACCGCAACCGCAACTCTCGCGACCGAGGTCTGCGCTCCGGGAAACCTCGCACCCACTGCGAACGCTGGAGGACCATACAGCGGAATCTGTCAGGGTTCGCTCACCAATGTACAGCTCTCCGCCCTGGCTTCCCAAGATCCAGACGGCAACCCGCTGCGCTACAACTGGTCAACCAACTGTGCTCAAGCTTCCTTCAATAATCCGCAGGCGGCTCAACCAGTGCTGACCCTACTGCAACCTGGCCTTGGTCAAGCGCAGTCCTGTTCCGTAACCGTTCAGGTCAGCGATGGCCTGTTACTGGATCAGAGCTCAACGTCTGTGAATATCGGTGCCTGCGCGCTGGACTGCTTGATGAATCCAAACGGCGGCGCCACGGTCGATATCTGCGGGGTGTGTGGCGGTGACGGCACTTCATGTCGGGATTGTGCAGGCGCTCCCTTTGGAATGCAGTCGATTGATCTATGCGGCGTGTGCGGCGGCACAAATGCTTGTCTTGATTGCACCGGCACGCCAAACGGCATGGCAGGGCCCGATCGCTGCGGCGTGTGCGGCGGGGATGGCACGTCTTGCCTTGGCTGTGTCGAAACCAACTTGTCAGACTTACTGACTCTGTTGACACGTGACTTCTTTACCTTGAGAGACTTAAATGCGCGCTCACTCAGACACCTAGGCAAAGTAGCGGCTCCAATCAATCGCAAGATCACGCGACGACTCGTACCGCGCGAACTTAAAAAGATTGACTTCCGCTACAACCAGATACAACTGGAGCTATACGCAGAACTTCCACCGACCGTGGTTAGCTGCACGAACTCTGCACTGTGCGTGCAAAAAGACAACGCGCCAGTACTTGAACGCTACGGTGCTCAGGCAGATGAGTTCCTTGCAAGCACCGAGCAAACCATGAAGAGACTGAAGCGCCTGATCGGCTCGCTGACTGGACGGGACAAGAAGCGCTTGAGACGAGCAAAAATGGTGCGTGCTACTTTGCGCGAGAACCTGAATGCAGTGCCGCGCATAGTCTCCTCGTGTGAATAAATATCGAGGCCGAAGCCCAATTCATACCGTCAAAGATGCTCAGTTCTTTTTCTGACAGAACTCAGTAAGCACCCCAAAAGTTGAAGTGGGGTGGAGGAAGCCGACTAATTTCCCGTTTGCTCCGTCAAAGGGCTGGTCATGAATGAGCTGACATCCCGCCTGCTTGGCCTGGGAGAGCTGTTTTGCGACATCATCAGTCGCAAAAGAAATGTGGTGGATGCCCGGTCCATGCTTATCAAGAAACTTTTGCACTGTGCCATCAAGAGACATGGGCTCAAGCAATTCGAGATAGATTTCACCGACTCTTAAAAATGCCGTTCTTACCTTCTGTGAGGGAACATCCTCGCGCTTCTCACATGTGAGGCCTAGCGCTTGCTCATAATATCGAAGTGCTTCATCAATGGAGCGAACGGCGATGGCAATGTGGTCTATTTTTTGCAACATAAACGCCCTCTTCTTTATTTCCTAGAAGCCATCAGCTCTTTCTCTTAGAGGCTCTTCCCTTTAACGGTGCCATCTTTTTAGAGGATAGCGCTTTCATGGCCTCTCTCACGCCCTTCGGCACCGAACATGCGCCACGAGCAACTTCCTCACGAATGCTCTCATACTTTTCGCGCATATGCCCGCCAAAGGCACGAGATTTCAATCCTTGCAATACTCTGCCCTCAAACCAAATCGCGTCCTGCGCTCTCCGAGTGCGCTCAAGTACACCTCCGACACTCGCGTGCTCAAGACAAGCTCGTACATTATCAACAAGAGCACCGACGCCCATACCTTCCATCGCAGACACCGCGAGGACAGGAACTTTCCAGCCCGGAAGATATGGGGAAAATGCGCGATAGGCCTGTCGCAGTTCATGCACAAGCCCTTCAGCACGCGGGAGATTCTCGCCGTCAGCCTTATGCACCACCACTACATCCGCCAATTCTAGTAATCCACGCTTCATGCCTTGGAGCTCGTCTCCCCCACCAGTAAGCGTGAGCAACACCACCACATCGACCAGACCGCGTACCGCGATTTCACTTTGCCCTACCCCAACGGTCTCAACGATGACCACGTCATAACCAGCAGCCTCTGCTGCAATCGAGGCTTCCCGGGTGGCGACACTGACCCCTCCAAGAAACCCCGCTGAAGGCGACGGGCGTACAAAAGCATCTTTCTCCCGGGAGAGGCGTTCCATTCGGGTCTTGTCGCCTAAGATGCTGCCTCCTGAAACACTACTCGAAGGATCTACTGCCAAAACAGCGACCTTGCTGCCAGCGCCTATGAATTTTTCCCCAAGCGAGTCAATCAGAGTGCTCTTTCCGGCTCCCGGAACGCCCGTGACTCCGATGCGAAGAGAAGATTTCTTATGTTCCAGCAATGCTTCGAGCACACGAAGCTGCTCGGGGCGATCCGCTTCGCGCTTACTCTCAAGAAAGGTAATTACACGGGCGAGCGCACCGCGATCTCCAGCGAGCAAGGAATCGACCAACTGATCGTTAACAACCTTACGACTCACCGACTTTTTCTTAACTGTTTTCTTTGGCACAGAATTTAGGCACCACCTGCTTTTTCTAATACCTTAGCGATCCCCTTACTGGGCGCTGCGGGGGGAGTTATGTACCATCGACCATGCGGCGGCGCAAAGACAAGCACGCGCGCTTCTTCAGAGATGGATTTATCTTCTCCCGCCACACGCAGACGTAAGGCACCTGAGCTTTCAATAGTTCCGAGCACCACGGCACGCTCGTGATCATTTTCAGAAGATGTCCGCGAGAGTACTTCTGCCGCCGGGAGCACATCGATGCGATATCCCTTACGCCAAAGCTCCTCGACTCGCGGCCATGAGAACTCGGCATCGCAAAGCACACGCCCTTCCAGTCGGCTCTCGGCGCGCTCATCCGCCTGCGAAGCCCCGGCAAACTGATACACCCAGGCGGCGCCAAACTCAGAGCGAAATTCCAGCACGGCCAGCGAGTTCGCTTCATCATTGGCCGTCAGGGCCAGTAATTTTCCAATGCCTTCTAGATTAAGACGATCCTTCAGCCCTTCTGAAAGAATGCTTCCCGAGTAACAGGTCAGCTCTTCACGCTCCATGAGTCGAATATTCTCGTAATTCGTATCGACCACGGCGACCTGAAAGCCATGATTTCTCAACGAACTCGCAAAATGCCGAGCAAATGGGGTGCCACCTACGAACAACGCGCCTTCGCGTGCGGCCTCACTCACGCCCAGCTTGCGACAAGCCCAACGCCCGCCGAAGCTATACACAATCACGGTAAAAATAATGGAGAGGAAAGCATAGGGTGTAAGCGCTTCAGCACCCTCGACACCGTTTCTGGCAAGACTCAACCCAAGCGATGATGCGAGAGATGCACTCACAATTCCTCGTGGGGCAATCGAAGAAATTGCCAAGCGATGCTTGAGTGAAAGATCGCTGCGAACTGTTGCAATCATTACCGACAGTGGCCGCGCGATGAATATCATTCCAAGCAAGAACACCGGAAATCCAAGATTCACGAAAGAAAGGTACTCTGGTTTTAAGCCAGCGGAGAGCACCACGAACAGAATTGCTATGAAAATGCTCTGAAGATGTCCGACGAATTCCTCGATCGAATGAATCCAAGCCTCGCGACAGCGTGCGAGCGACATGCCCATTACCGTCACTGCAACAAGGCCTGATTCATGATGGATGGTGTCCGAGAGCAGGACGGTGACGAATATAACTGCAATAGTGAAAGGGATATGTAAGTAGTCGGGAAGAATGTGTGCCCCTATTAACCTCGTTACTAACTTTGCAGCTAATAGGCCGAGCACCACACCAGCGGTCAAACTAATCCCGATTCCAAGCAACATGTGGATTGGAGCAATTGACTGTGCTTGGCCGGCGCAGATCTCGGCAATCAAGATGGCAAGAAGAACGCCGATCGGGTCAATCAGAATTCCTTCCCAATGCAGGATGGGGCGTACCGGGGAGCGAATTCGCAGAGTGCGGAGCAACGGAATGACCACCGTAGGCCCCGTGACCACCAGAATAGCTGCCAGCAGCGCCGCAAGTGGCAACGAAAGCGGCAGAAAGACATACGCCAGTGCAGTCAAACAAACTAGGTTAAGCAGAGCGCCCACTGTGATCAGCGAGAGTGCTACCGAGCCCGCACTCGAACGGTCGCGCGGCTTTAAGCTCAGTCCTCCTTCGAACAAAATGAGTGCGACGGCGAGCTGGACCAGCGGCTCGAGCGAAGGGCCAAAAATCTCGTGTGGGGTGAGTACGCCCGCTACTGGGCCACACAGCACTCCGGCGATGAGAAGAAAGAGAATAGAGGGCAGCTTGAGTCTCCAGGCGATGAGCTGGGATGCCGCTCCAACCGCAATGATCAGAATGAGCTGCACCCCGGGAGAAAAGGGTCCTGTTTCCATGAAATCAAACTCCTAAATGCTGCAGGTCGAACCAACGCTCTCAATCCATCGAAGTTGAACCAGTGCGAGCCACCCGTGCGGTTGCTACCTTTCCAAACCAGCCCCACTAGGCGAACAACCGCCCTTGGGTAACGTCCTACCTACGCGAAATCATTACCTCATCCGCCAGATTGGTTCCACTCGTCAATTCCACCAGTAAGCACCGCGGCACGTTTTTTGCCTTTTCTAACTGCATTGAGGCTCTGGGTTGGGTGGTCACATGTCGGAGGAGCCCGTGGTGGGGCAGTACCTTAAAATTCTATCTCTGCTAGCGCTCGTGTTCTTCACGTCCGCGGCGTCGGCTGCCAGCAATAATAATGCTCCGCGCTTTCGTAGAGTATCAAACCAATCCCTTGTCGCCTCAACTGACAAGCAACTCCCTCGAAAATTCAGAAACGCTCCGATCGTGTGCGACTTTAATTCCCGTCAAACAAGAATCGGAGTCACTAAAACTAAACGCGGAAAAACTCTGTTCCGTCCGCTCACAAAAGCGGAGCTAAAGTTTGTAAAAAAGCGTCTTGGTGGAAAAAACAACGTATGTCCGCGCAAAGCCGCCTGCCGACCTGCTCCTCAGCACGTCAGCATTGAAGCCAAAGAGAACTCTACTACAAGCCTACAAGTGCCCACTAACTTATGTGGCCTAGCCACGTCTATTGCAGAAATCAGCGACCCTCAGCACGGCACAATCACAAGCACCGATGGCGAAATCTTGTACCTCCCCGACGCCCACTTTTTGGGAGAAGACTCCTTCACCTATCGACTTCAGAACCCACTTGAGCCCGAAGGCTCGCTCGGCAGCGTGACGATTTTAGTCAGCACCGAGATTACGAATTTTGCTGGCGACTCCGCTTCCCTCGTTCCTTACCGCGCACACCTCACCTCGGCTGAGGCCATGGGACTACTGCACCGAGTAGGTCTTGGGGGAAATGATGACCTGCGTACGCTGGCGCGATCAAACCCAGAGAGATCTACCTTTGTCGAAGAGCTTCTCAGCTGGAGCGCTTCTTCTGCCATCGAGGATCGCAGTGAAAGCGAGGGCACTGCCGTAGGACTACTTAATAACAGCTTTCCCGAAGTGACTGGCGGTCGCGCCCTCTGGGAATCCTACTCAACGCGCGTGGCTTGGAGCGTTCAGCTACTAAAGGGCAGTGGCTTGCGTGAATTGGCGCTGCTCAATCTGCACGACCACTTCGCAGCTAATATAGACGCGCCACAGCGCTCGGGCCAAATTGGTCTGCGCTGGTCCAGTAAGGACCACTATCTAAAGCTTCGCCACTATTCGATGGGAAGCATGCGTGAGTTCATGCATGAAATGAACTACGACACGGTCATGGGCTGGTCCCTCGACAATCGCTCAAATCGCTACTACCCCTCTTGGGGTAGCGATCCTGCGGCAACCGGCAACTTCAATTATGGACGCGAAGTTCTAGAGCGCTTTACCTTAGGCAAAGACAGTCTCTATCCGACTATCGACCCGACCACTGGTAACGAAGTCTATCAGGCCACCTACACCGAGGGCGACGTATCCTCCGCAGCTCTTTTGCTCTCAGGATTCGACGCATGGTTTCCCGGATATGGCGCACAGCCTGGGTTTCAGAACTGGAACGTAGCTGGGTCTGGAGTTCCTTATCTGGGCATGGGAATGCATTTCGTCCCTCAATGGGTGTACCCAGGCGGAGCTGTGTCAATCTTCTCTACCCTCGGCAACCACCCTGCTCACCAGACAATGCGGGTCGAAGAAGATGCCTTACGCCCAGGCCGAAGTCTTAGTGCCGACAATCTAGTTGACCTTTTATTCTTTGATCATCCAGGCACCGCTGAGAATCTGGCCTATCGCTTCTTTGGACGATACGCATACCCAAGTCCCCCACGCGAGATAACGGAACAACTCGCTGTCCATCTCAAAGCAACTGATTTCGACATGACCGAGCTCCTTAGAGTGATTCTGAACTCTTCCGCGATGTTCAGTCCAGAAAGCCAGAATGGCTGTATAAAGACTCCCGCTGAACATCTTGCGCTTGTCGCTCGCATGAGCCGATTGCCGCTTAACTCCACGGCCGCATTCAGAAGAATGAACTTTGCACTTGTGCAATCAGGACACGCGGTATTTGAGCCTGGTGACGTCTTTGGCTTCCGTCAGTGCGGGGATAGAATAAGCGCTGGTGTCGCGAATCATGGTGAAACATGGCTCAATTCACAGTCCCTAGTAAATCGAGGTCGCGAGCTGTGGCGACTGCTTGAAAATCAGACCGATCCGAATCCTCGCACCGAAATATTTGAGGGAAATTCGAATCTCTACGTAACGGGCGAAGGTGCGAACCTGGCCGAGCTGCTACTCACCAATTCACTTGAAGCCGACCCTGCTTTAGTCGTCGAACAAGCCGCGCAAGCACTTGATATCACTCTGTCTGATGCCGAACGCAATGTACTTGTGAACTATATTCATAGACCCTCACTTAATTTCCCATGGGATCCGACTAATCAAGAACGTACCCGTCAATTAATGCGCGGACTGGTTTGGATTTTGGGCATGCACCCAAGGAGCATGACATGAGCGAAATTTCTCGAAGACAACTGATGAAGCTTGCCGGCTGGTGCAGCTGTGGCGCTGCCTTAAGCTCCACGCTTGGACCTTCACTGCTTCTGGCCGAGGGCAACTGTGGCCCAGGCCCTGGAAAAGCTATCGTCAACATCGTGCTCGCGGGTGGCTTTGACGGGCTCTTTGCCTTTCAGCCACTTCACTCAGGAATGCGCAGTGCGCTCAGCACACGTCGCCCGCAACTAGTGCTTCCGACCAGCGGAGCGGGGGCAACCGCGCTCTCATTTGGCAACGAGCTGCTCGGTGTGCATTCGAATTTCTCTCAACATTCAGGTTCTAACCTTTCTGTTAAGGACTTACTTGAGCAGGGTGAGGCAAAGCTGCTTGCCTGCATTGGCATGCCGCACGACTCGCGGTCGCACCCAGACGCCATGACAAATCTCATGTCCGGTATGTTTAAATATCAGTCATCTGAGCCTGGGCAGTGGCTCGGTCGCTTGATGGACCAGTGCGGATTTACCCCCACTCAAGTATTCCGCTTTGGGAGCAATCCTGGACTTCCGCTCCAACGGGCAAGTGGTCAACCCCCAGTATCGATCGCTCGCTCTCTCCAGCAGTATGACTGGGTGAATGCTGAGAATCGGCTGGCGGCTGATACACTTCAACAAATGCTTGCTGTGCAATCAGGGCTGCCTGAAAGATCTCGACAGGTGCAAGAAGCCATGTCCGATGCACTCGACAGCATTCCTGAGCTTCGCCCTATTCAAAGCACCAGCTTGTCAGGTTCATACTCTCAAGATTCATGGGGCACCCTGTTTGCTGATACTGCTCGAATTCTGAAGTACGAATTTCGACCTGGTCACTCTCCGCGCAGTATGTTCATACAAATTGGTCTCGATGGTTTTGACCACCATGAGAATTTGATAAGCAGCCTCGGTGGCGCGATTGCTTCAATAAACCGCAATATCGGGGCACTGCGTACGGATCTGCTTGGCCCCGCATGGAATCAAACTCTTCTGGTCATTTCCTCTGAGTTTGGAAGAAGTTTATTCGGAGCTTCAGGGAGCGAGCATGGCCATGGGAATATTTCACTGGTCGCCGGGGGCGGTTTCGGCTCAAGCGGCACTCAGCTGATCGGCCGGGCGCCATCTGTTGCTGAGCTTTCCGCTTCCGATCCAAACCCTGGACAGGGACAGTTCGCTGCTCTCCCTGCGGTGTTAGACTATCGGCAGGTCTATGCTGAAGCGCTCGCGTGGATTGGCGTTCCGCCCGACAGTCTGTTTCCCAATTATACCTTACCCGAGTCTCGCGTTTTGCCCTTCACTTCCTGAGTCTACCCCACAGAGGAAACTTCTACCTTTTTCGAGTAGCCAACCCTAAAAGGAACCTACTACCTTTTTTGAACTTCAAGGACGCAAGTACCTGACTTTACTTAGCCGCACTCCGGCAAAAGGGCCTTTTGACCGAATTTGATCCAAATTCAGTCTACTTACGATCCACTGACGAAACTTTCCTGGCTGCTTGCCGATAAGGAGACGGCTCACACGTGAGTCACGCAACCTCTATTAATGGGTGAACTATGAACAACATTCGCACCGTTATTCCACTCTCTGCTTTTAAGTCGAGTCTTAACTATTGGCTGGGACGAATGAACGAGGCGCCTGGGCCTCTGCTCGTAACCCGTCATGGACGAGGTCTCTTTGTGGTCCAACGTGTTGATACCTATGCAGGAATGGCGGAACTGGCTATCGAGGGTCAATATCAACTTTCATTTCAACAGGCCATGCGCGAGCAAGAAGAAGAGCCCCAGCGACCCGTTAAATCGTAATAAGAGCGCCTAAAAGGAAGGTGGTACCTTTTCAAGTTCCCTTTCTACGGCAGCGCGGTAGGCGCACCAGGACCAACCCGAAAGCGGGGCTGAGAAACGGCATGAGACTTTCTCTAAACTTGCGCCTTCAGGACCGGGAATGAACGGTGGTGGCAGCCATTCGCTGTCTTGGGAATGAACTATGTGCCAGCGAGCTAGTGGGTCATGTTGGAACACCAAGCGCTCACCACCTTCTATCTGTTGTTGATAGTATCTCGAGACCAAATCAATTCTAAAAGAATGATCTCTCGTCACCACCAAGGGATCTGCGGAATCCACCGCAAGCACTTCGACCAACAGAGACTTATAGCTTCCACGATGATGAGCCATTAACGAAGCTAAGTTCAGTGCTTGTCCAATCACAAACATCACAAGCGCCACTGCGACTACCGCTCTCGCAACAGAATTTTTGTGCCACAAATCAGCGGCGAATCTTGCCAACAGGAAATAAATGAATACAAGACTCGACAGAAAATAACGCTCGTAAATTACGCGCGGATCAAACAATACCACCGCCGCAATGGGAACAAGGGCGATGCCCGTGAGGCAAGTAATCGCAAAACGACGGTCCTGATTCCACTGACTCACTAACGCGCGAATTATCAACACCAAGACCACAATCGCGATCAGCAAGGCCAACAAAGAAACCTCTGGGGCTAGCTCAGACACCAGCGGCCCACCAAACCCAATGCTCAGCGCACTGACCAGCACCTCATACCAAGAACGAAGTGAACCACTACCGGCAGGTAACTGAGAAATGAATCCAAGCCAAAGAATACCGACGCCAATGATTACCGGCAGGTGAAACAAAGCGAGACTTCGACCTATCACTCCTCGCGCCGGAGAGAGCCACACAGTCACTAGAGACCAAACGAGAAGTGCACAATGCCACTGCACCCCAGATGAATGTCCAAGCACACACAAACCAGATCCAATCCAGAAGATGAGCGCTGCTCGAAACCCAAACGCGCCGACCCACAAGACTCTCCACGCCAAGAGTCCGCCAAACATCATAGTGGCATACCCGCGAGCCTCACTGTCATACAGCACCAACGGATAGGAAGCGCCAATCATTAGCATCCGCAAGACTCGCTCGATGTCAAAAGTATCCGTTAGCGGCGAGCCTCCTTCGGCACCACGCGTTCTCGTCTCAGGCCAAGTCAGCAGCAAGAACAACGTCCCAAACCCACTCAACAGCGAGAATCCCCGCAGCAGCATTGGATTATCAACGCCACTCAGCAGAAACAGCCAAACTGAATTGAGCAGATGGTTATTGTCGTGATTCAGCGAAAATATTTGAAGAATATTCTGGCAGCCGCGCGCAGCGTTAAGCGACATAATCTCGTCGAGCCAAAGGTCACCCGACGATGCCGCAACCCGTAGCGCAGCAGAGAGCAAAAACACCACACCCAGCGCGGCGAGGTAGGTTTGACGCCCCATCATCAGACCTCAACTTATTTGGCGCGTCCGGCCAGCTTTTCAAGCTGTTCAAGCAACTCTGCGGCAGCCTCTGGGATCTTCGTGCCAGGACCATACACTGCAACCGCGCCCGCTTTTAAGAGCGACGCATAATCTTGCTCTGGGATGACGCCCCCCACTACTACTTTAATATCTTTACGCCCATGTGATTTCAGTTGCTCAATCAACTTTGGCACAAGCGTCTTGTGCCCCCCCGCAAGCGAGCTCACCCCGACGACATGCACATCATTATCAATGGCCTGTTGGCAGACCTCTTCCGGAGTCTGAAATAATGGCCCCACATCGACATCAAACCCAAGATCAGCAAAGGCACTGGCAATAATCTTAGCTCCTCGGTCGTGACCATCTTGGCCCACTTTTGCCACCAAGATGCGAGGCCGTCGTCCAAACTTCTCAGCGAATAATGCAGTACGCTTTCTCACCTGTTCGATCATGTCTGTCTTGCCTCCCGAGCCTCGAGTTTTGGTCTCTTCTGAGTACGCTACCCCGTAGACCCCAGTGGTTACACGAATAGGGGCAACATGTCGCTTAAATACGGCTTCGAGTGCCAGTGATATCTCGCCAAGCGTTGCGCGCGCACGAGCGGCATCGACTGCGCATCCAAGCAGATTGCTCGCAGATTGCCTGTTCTTGTCCTGCTTTGCCTCACCAATCCCGCGCGCACATTCGGTAAGCGCTTCGAGAGCTCGCTTAACATCAGCAGCACTTCGAGACTTTCGAAGCTCAGAGAGTCGCGCAATCTGCTGAGCACGAACTTCTGAGTTGCTTACTTCTAGAATCGGAAGCACTGTGCGCTCTTCGCTCCTAAACTTATTAACTCCCACAATGATTTCAGCGCCTGAGTCTATACGCGCCTGTCGCCGTGCTGCCGCTTCATCGATGCGGCGCGCCGGAATGCCGAGTTCAATCGCCCGGGTCATTCCACCATGAGACTCAACTTCACGTAGATGTTGCCATGCGCGCTTCATCAACTCGCCCGTCAAACTCTCCACGCAATATGAACCACCCCACGGGTCAATCGGCCGGCACAATCCTGCTTCGTGCTGCAAAAAGAGCTGTGTATTACGAGCAATACGAGCTGAAAAATCAGTCGGCAACGCAATCGCTTCATCCAGAGAATTTGTATGAAGCGATTGCGTGTGCCCCGTCACTCCCGCGAAAGCCTCAATGAGAGTGCGCATCACATTATTAAATGGCGCCTGTTCGGTAAGACTCCAACCGGAAGTCTGGCAATGTGCACGCAGCATCAGGGACTTCTCATTCTTCGGCGAAAATTGGCACATCAACTTTGCCCACAAGGCCCGACCTGCGCGCAGCTTCGCCACTTCCATCAGACAGTTCATGCCTAGTGCCCAGAAGAACGAAATCCGCGGCGCAAACTCATCGACCGCGAGCCCCACGTCCAAACCCTTTCGCACATACTCCAGGCCATCAGCCAGAGTGTATGCAAGCTCAAGGTCAGCAGGCGCCCCTGCTTCGTGCATGTGATACCCAGAAACGCTGATGCAGTTAAACTTCGGCATGTGGGCCGCGCAGTACGAAAAAATATCTCCCACAATCGCAAGCGATTCGCGTGGTGGATACACGTACGTGTTTCTGACTAAGTATTCTTTGAGAATGTCATTCTGAATGGTTCCAGAGAGCTGCTTGACTTCAACCCCCTGTTCTTCCGCGGCAACAATGTAGAACGCCATGATCGGTAGCACCGCCCCGTTCATGGTCATTGAGACAGAAATTTGATCAAGCGGAATCTTATCGAAGAGAATCTTCATGTCGAGCACAGAGTCGATTGCGACTCCCGCCTTTCCGACATCTCCTTCAACGCGTAGATGATCAGAGTCATAGCCACGATGAGTGGCGAGATCGAACGCTACTGACAACCCACGTTGCCCCGCTGCTAAATTTCTTCGATAAAAAGCGTTGCTCTCTTCGGCAGTGGAAAAGCCCGCGTACTGGCGAACCGTCCAGGGATTCTGCAAATACATAGTCGGATAAGGCCCCCGCAAAAAGGGAGCGAATCCAGGAAAAAGATGGGCTTCCGAAGCTCCGCCCGCATCGATCGGCAAGGGGAGGTCCTCAAGATCTGATTGCGCATACTGTGGAAGTAGCTCAATGCCTTCGGTAGTCAGATGACTGGGCCTTTCTGACTTCGGGTTACGCGCAGAGCTTTGAGCCTCTACTTCCCAAGAAAAATCAATGGATTGATATGAAGGCAGCTGACTCATGCGCCCTCCTTAGACTCACTCATGGAGAAAATGCCTTGCAGGCAGAGACGCTGGAAGCTCACGCACGACGGCTGCGCCACCACACTCCTAAACCCAGAAAGAAGTTCAGATATCGAAGCAGACTGCTTGGCTGCTTGAATTAAAGCTGTGGCTGACAACTTAGAAAGATCCACTGTTGACCGAGGATTTCGAGAACGAAGCGCCAGCTCGCGCTCTTTAGCTAACTTAGAAATAGCTACATTCGACGAAGCCGCCTTAGATGAACTGCTTTTCTCCTCAGTTCGAAATCGATTCAGTCCCACTAGAACATCCTGGCCGGCGTTGAATCTTTGAATTCTCGCTTGAGCCTCGGCCTTCACTTCTTGCTGCAAAGTCCCATTGGCAAGCAGCTGGAAAAGTCCACCGTCTTGTTCATACCTTTGAAATAGTGTCCAGGCTGATTCTGCCAACTGCTTGGTCAGGTGCTCGACATAGAAGCTCCCACCTGCAGGGTCAGTAACGGCTTCAAGCATGGACTCGTATCTCAGCACTTGCTGAAAGCTAACTGCAAGCTGCCGAGCCAGCGCTTCGTCTTCTGAGCCGGGCAAGGAAAACGGCATTAGCTCAATTTGCGTAGCTCCTGCGCACGCACTCGCTAACGCACTTGCGCCAGTACGCAACAGGTTTACGTGCGGCTCATCTTTAGTTCTGTTCCAAAGCGAACTCACCGCGACAATCTCTGGTGCTCCACACCCACCAAGCGGCTTCCAAAGAAAACGCCACAAAGTTCGCAGTGCTCGTAGCTTTGAAATCTCTACGAAAATATCTGGGCCCACTGAAGTAACAATGGACACTTTGTCTCGAACCAAGTCGAACGAAAGGCTGTTAGCCTCACAATCACGTAAAACCTCAGCCATTCCCGCTAAACAATAGGCTAGCTCTTGAGGAACACTGCCGCCGCTCTCCGTGATGACTCTAGTGTCCAAGCAAACCCAAGAATCAAGCGCGGGAAGCTTGCTCGTTACTTCTGCAAGCATCACAAGCTCGTCAGGTGGAGTTGAGCAAGACACGGGTGCCGCATTTTGCTCAGCCGCATCTTCTTTAGCCGCGGGGACAAAAAACGGGTCATAGCGCAGTTGCGTCACCACACTTGAAAGATTCTTTGGAAGTGCGGCGAGCATAGCCGCAATTGCAACACCGCTACGTCCACATTCAATTGAAATGTTTAGGCTCTTCTCACGCGCCACTTTGAGTAACGCAGCGAGCTCATCTACTGAATCGACAGAGCAGCCCTCTCTGCACACAAGTGACTTGCTGAGCGCATCTCCGCTCTGGCAAGCTTGGTCGAGAACAAGCGTAGCGATTGAAGCACCGCCATGAGCGGCTAGCTCGATCTGCGACACACATATATCGATATTTGCGCCATCAATACGAGCACTAATGGCTGCAGGAAGGTTGGCTTGAATGATTTGACTCTTAGCTGAGGACTCGGGGCGATCAACATAAAGCGCGGAAATGCGAACATCTCCTGGGAGGATTGATTCACTCGCTGCCGCCTTTGTGGTCGACACTTGAGCCGACGGCTTTGTTGACTTTTTACACGCCGATTCCCAGTCGCCAGAACTAGGCGCTACAAATTCATCAAAGGTAAGGTGTTCTGTTATGGTCACTTAAATCTCGAAGTGATCGGTAGGCGCAGCGCATTACTTCAATATTTTTGCACTGTGGGGTCAACATCATCGCTCCAAGCTAAGATGCCGCCGTCTAGGTTCCACAGATTGGTAAACTTCTTCTCGTTCTGCAGCGCTTCTACTGCACGCGAACTTCTTCCGCCGCTACGACAATAGACCACCACCATGCCGGAGCGTCGAATCTTCTGTTCTTGCTCTAGAAGCGTTTGCAAAGGGATTAACTCACCGCCAATGGATGCGATTTCTCGCTCATCTTCTTCCCGCACGTCAATCAGCTGCAGGTCCTCCCCGCTATCGAGTCGCGCTTTAAGATCTTTAGGAGAAATATTTCTAACCATGAGAACTTTCCAATTATAAGAGCAGCCTCAGAACGAACCATCACTGGAACATACTTCATCACAGCTATGCTACTCGCATTAGAGTCCATTTTGACCATGTCTTAAGCGAGCAATCTACAGTTCGATTGAACCCCTCTGCACCCACCGACCTCCCCTCGCTACACCATGAAGACTTCGCGGGCGTAACCAACATTCACCGAAACTTGGGGCCATCTGGACCGGACAAGCCGACTTACCCACGGTAGAATACCCACGCTTCCAAATTTTGCTGTCACGGAAACTCCTCATTTAATGAGTAAAAACGCAAAAATTCAGCAGCTTTACTAGGCTGGCGACCAATGTTAGGAGACTGTTAGGAGCTTGGCTTCATAACACTATAAGCTCCTCGGTTTTCATAAGAGTTTTTCGACGTTGTCCTCACGCTCTTTTAGTCACCGGACAGGGTAGATAGTTCATTTTAGCTGACTCTCGTACTTTTCTCGGGCGTACTTTTCTCGAGCGCACCCTACTCATGCGCAGTCCATTATAACCTAGCAATTCTCCCACCCCGGAGCTGAGTGCGAGAGGCAGCAGCGTGCATTTTTTAAGGTTTCATTGTTTGCAAAGATGATTATTTTGATACTTCTCAGGGTGTGAAATCTCATAGCAGTACATCTCTCTTGTAAAATCTAAGAAAGACCGTGCGTTCTTGATCCAAGTTGCACCAGTCTCGATTGGCCCAAGATCGTTCCATTTGTCGCTCTCGTCTCTTGGCCCTTCGTTCATTCGGCACCACCACGCCGGATGAACGAAGAGTCAAGTGAACTGGAGAACCACTTGGCACTTCTTGATCCGTCTGACACGTATACAGACGATCTCTCGTAGGGTCTCCTTAGCAAAGAAAGAAGGAAAAATGGGATCAGCACATCATTCAGGTCCGGGCGGCGTCGCAGTCGTTCGCGGCACCCGTCCCGCCAGAAAGCTCTTGAAGGGAGGCAGCCCACCATGCGCGAGCAGTGCGGGGACTCCGACGCCCGTCGTGCTCAACGCACGAGTCGGCGTCGAAGCATTCGAGGCCTTCGTCAGGAGCCGCATCAAGGTCGAAGGGCCAGCCAGCCAACGAGAAGCGCGGATTCTGGCCGGGCAGTTGTTCGCCATCTCGGCGTACCACGGCGCCAGCGTGGGCGACCCGCTCTACGGCGGAGTTCAGGCTGAACCGCCCTTCTCAGGCGAGCTCAGTCTCGGCAACGAGAAGCTGGTCAGGGCATGCCACGATCACATGCTGGAGCTCGAGTTCGTGCCGGCGTTCGACCTCCAAGAAGTCGAGCGCGGCTCCCCGATGCTCGTCGGAGTCGTGGGAACCAACGGCAGTCGCATCTCGTTCCCGATGGAGCCGTTGGTCGGCAAGCGCGGCACCCGCGGGATCGCGCACTACCTGGAGCAGCGCATGGATCGCCCGCCCCTGCAGTGGCCGTTCTATGCGGGCGCCCAGAGTCAGGGGGTTCGGGCAGCTTGGAAGAAGTTCGCTCACGCGAAGTAACGATATCTCTCCCCCGGCGGCCGCGTCTCCAAGTCGAGCGCGGCCGCTTTTTGTCCTTTCTTCGGCTCAAGTCAGATTGAGCTTCTTTGCAACTGAGAGGTTTGTGGCCTTCTGGAATCTCTTCCCGAACGTCCCACAACGACTTTCTACATAAGGCATGCACGCTGCAAGCCTCTCAGTTTTCTTTCCGCCCCACTTTCTTGCGTCCACCGCCAGCATGAAGACCAACAATTCCTAGCCCTCGCGCGCGAGAATACGTCGCAGCGTCGAACGATCGAGCTCCAACTCCTCTGCCGCCTTGGCCTGATTGCCATCACTTCTCTGTAACGCTGCTCGAATAAGCGAAAGCTTAAACGCCTCCACCTGTCCAGCAAACGACACCTGCGGCTTAGCTTGTCCGGCCGGTTGCCGAATTTGAATATCGCTTTCCTCGATCACCGAGCGCCTCTTGAACTGCGCTCGGTAAGCAGCACCTTCAATCACCGCTTCAAGCTCTCGGATATTTCCGGGCCATGCGTATTGCATCAACACCACAAAAGCCCGATCACTTACCTCGAACACCGAGACTTGCTCACGCGCCCGTAACGCAGCAAGAAACGCAGCAGTAAGCACTCGCACATCCTCAATGCGCTCTCTTAATGGCGGCAAATGAATTTGAGCGTGTGCAATACGATGAAAAAAATCCTTACGTACCTTGCCCACCTCTACACAACGAGCAAGATCCTGATTCGACGCACATATCAAACGTACATTCGCTTCTTGCTCCTTACTTGATCCAAGCGCTCTGAACTTGCGCTCTTGAATCACCCCTAAAAGCGTCACTTGAGTCTCATGCGGAAGCTCGTCCACCTCGTCTAAAAACAACGTCCCGCCTTGAGCTTCGGTTAAAAGTCCGCGACGAAGTTCAGTTGCCCCCGTAAACGCACCCCTTTCGTGCCCGAACAAATCACTATTCACTAAGTCAGGACCGGCAAACGTCGGCTGATAACGCACGAAACGCGATCCACTGCGCTGACTCTCAAGGTGCACGGCCCTGGCGCACAGACCTTTGCCCGTACCCGTTTCACCCGATATCAGAAGAGCCTGATTATTGCTCGCGGCGAACTGAACTTCCTCTCTTAATCGCACCGCGAGTGGCGAGGTGCCGAAAATCAATTGATCGAGCTGCCCGCCTGACTCTTGCCGTGCCTGCTCATAGGAGCGTCTCAAGTAGGATTGCTGAATGGAGTCTCTAATTAGTGCGAGAAGATGGGCTGCGTCCGCAGGTTTCTCTAAAAAATGCGCCGCACCCATGTGTAACGCCCGAATGCCATGCTCGCGGCTCGCACTTCCCGTCAAAACGATTGGGCGACACAAAGGAAACTCAGTGATGATAGATCGCAACAGACCAAACCCACCTTCGACGCCTTCCTTTACTGAGAGCGAAAGATCGATAACCGCAACGTGAATATCCTTGTCGCGCAAAATAGTGAGAGCCTTCTCGGCCGTTCCCACTCCCTCAATCTGCCCTTCAAAACCAGAAGAACGCAGTGCACGTGAGAGACTAACCACTACATCGGCGTCATCATCAACCAACAAAAGTCTGGCCTTAGAAATTTCAGTCGTCACCACATGCCCCTACACGGATCTGCCAATATTCACCTGAATCGCCAACTCGCTATCTTCGAGCTTAGCCTGCAACATGAAACCAAGAGTAAGAACTAACGCATCAACCAGAATTGCTTCGGGAATATCTGCACCGCCTTTGACCATCAACATGCGATAGAGCGAACTATGCATCTGCCCTTCTCCAACTGCCTCAGAGTTTGAGGAAGCAGGGGCGCCACCGCGCCACATAAAAGCACACCCATGCTCATCAAACGACGGTCGCTGTAGTGACACCGAGTCGGCACCAAATACTTTCGGCACTAGCGCGAAGAGTTCGACCACCCGCGCCCGGTCTATCCTGACCTTTCTCTCTTGAGTGTCAGCGCTGGCCTCGCCAGGACTAGGGCTGGCGGCCCCCTCACAGAGCGCTCTCAATTCCGCAAACGATACTTCTTCGAAACAAGGCGCCTCACACGAAATCTGCGCATAGCGACGTAACAACTGGTCGATATCTCTACAGCGCGTAAGCGCGCGGTCGCTCTCTCCCTTAGGCAACAGAGACGAAAAATATTGAATTTCATTTGATACGACTGAAAGTGGTGTGCGCACAGTGTGGGCCAGCGATCGCAGCAGTGCGCCGATCAATTCGGCTGAAGATGTTTGTTGCTCTAAAGCTGACTGTTCGTTCTTCTGCATGGCCTTTCTTCTGCCTGGCCTTGTGCGCCTACTGGGTAGCGCAGACACCAAAATCACAGAGCCAAATTCACGCTCGCTCAGGTCCCTACAGCACTACACCGCTCGCAGCTTGTTGTAGCCATCATACGCCGCAACTTTGTAGCACTCGGCCAATGTTGGATAGTTAAATACGGCATCCATCAAGTAGCCGAGGCCCCCCTTAAGCGCGATCACGGCCTGGCCAGTATGCACAAGCTCAGTGGCACTCTCTCCGATAATATGGACGCCAAGAACTTGCTTGGTTTCACGGTGAAACAGAATTTTTAGCATGCCATTCTCGTCGCCGATGATGTGACCACGAGCAATTTCCTTGTAGCGCGCCAGGCCGGTTTCATAGGGAACCTCTGCCTTGGTGGCTTCTTCCTCGTTCATCCCCACGAATGAAATCTCTGGAATCGAATAGATCCCATAAGGGAGTGGCACCTCAATACGCACATCTTCAATACCAAACGCGCGACAAGAGGCTTGCCGCCCCTGCATCGCAGAAGTAGAGGCCAGGGCGGGGAATCCGATCACATCTCCGGCGGCGAATATGTTTGGCTCTTCGGTTTGATAATTCTCATCAACTATAATTCTGCCGCGCTCATCAGTCTTCACGCCAACGGCGTCAAGATTCAGCTCAGAAGTGGCGCTATGTCGTCCTGCTGAATAGAGAACGCAATCTGAAACAATGACCTTCCCGCTCTTCAACTCCGTGACGACTTGCCCGTTCTCACGCTCGCGGCAACTCTTCACCTCTTCGCCAAGACGTAAGGTGACGCCCATGCTGCGCATTTGGTACTGAAGGCACTCAATAATCTCTTCGTCACAAAAACCCAGCAGACGCTTTCTTGAATCAACAATAGTGACGTGCACGCCAAGGGCCGCGAACATAGAGCCATACTCTGTGCCAATAACCCCACCGCCCACTACGAGCATGTCGCGTGGAAGGTCCTTCATCGAAAGAATGTCGTCGCTGTCAAAAATTGTTCGGCCATTAAACTCGACATTCGAGGGGCGAAATGGGCAAGCGCCAGCGGCTACTACAAATTTTTCGGCGGTCTTGGTTTGAACACTTCCGTCAGCAGAAGCAATCTCGAGAGTATGCTCGTCAAGGAACCTTGCCGTTCCACTAAGCGATTCAACGCGGTTCCGTGCGAGCTGTGCCCGAATCACGTCAATCTCTTGCTGCATTATGCGGTTACAACGAAAAGTCAGATCCTCCATAGAGATCTCTGCCTTCACTCGGTAGCCCGCACCGTAAATACTGCGCTGGCGAAAGCCGGAGAGGAAGATGACCGCTTCCTTGAATGACTTGCTTGGAATGGTACCGGCGTTGACGCACACGCCTCCGACCACCTCGCGCTTGTCGATGATGGCGACTCGCTTCCGAATTTTGGCAGCTTGCACCGCGGCGCGTTGCCCAGCCGGGCCGCAGCCAACTACCAGAAGGTCATAATCAAACTGTGTGGTCATAAAACGAGGTTCTAAAGTTCGCCTGGCCTATTTTTCGATATGCGCCAGCTAAAGAGTAACGTAGCAACAAGCACTATGCGCAATTTCGATGCGAATTCGCCACTAAACGGCTTAGGCCCTCAGTCGAGCGATTCTCGCTCGACTCTATAGACCTCAGCATACACGGATGCGCCCTTAGACCCCACCGATGTAAGCACGACTGAGGTTCCACGCCACCTGCATCTTTTCAAGACGTTACAAGCATATACGGTCGCCTACGGTGGAATCAACCAAACGCATAAACTACACTCGAAACTCTCCATTTTGCCCCGTTTTATGCCCCTGCGCCTTCTAGCCCACGAATCAAGCCCGACTTCACCGCTACAGTGGTGATTTGGAGGTAGGGGCCCGACTGCTGTCAAACTCTTCAAATTCATGCTCTTAATCCGTACGGTAGAGATAGAGACAACCACTTTGTTACTTTTTTAAGCGAGTTCTATGTTCTCTTCTGACGACATTAAAAAGCTTTCAAAATTGGCTCACCTGCACGTCAATCCTGAAGACGAAGCACAACTGTGCAAGAAGCTGGGGGCGATAATTGAGTATGTCGGACAGTTGATGGAAGTAGATGTGTCTGGCATCGAACCCATGAGCCACGTGCACGGCTCTCAAAACATCTTTCGAGCAGATGAAGCGCAAGGACAACTACCAATCGAAGCTTTGATGAGT
>JBGSMV010000034.1:0-62826 GCA_041739995.1 Bdellovibrionota bacterium | reverse complement strand
AAACGGTGTTGGAAACGCTATTGAGCGCTAGAGGGGCAAAAAGACAGATGCTCGCCAATAGAAGCGTATATTCAATGACCGACGTACCGCTACTGTGCCGACCACGACGCAAACCACGAGAAAGATTTAAACACCAGCTATTCATTGCTACCACCACCAAAAGCCTGCCCCAGAGGATCCTCAAGAGAGGAACTGGGGCCACAGAATCCAGCCCGCTGGCACCACCAATGGTTTGGAAGTACAAGAATTATGCCGCGACAAATTAAGACGCCCAGGTCGCCCGTCCCTTAGCCGAAACTATGTAAAACGGGTCTTTTAGAGGGCTAAATTAATCCAACTGCGAGAATTTCGAAGCTATGCTCCACAGTTCACGCACGCGACTTTCACAGAGCTCTTCGACGCAACCGACGCACGGTGTCCTTCCGGCGCGGTAGCTTCATAGCGCTCAAGTCCGAAACCTTCGATTGTTTCAGGACCTACGAGCGCAAGGTTCGCTTCCTTTCCTCGAAGAGAAATCCGCACTTGCTCAGCGGAGATTTGAGAGCGATTGCGAATAAACACTGTCACTATGTTCTGATCTTCATCTACCGTAATGTCGGCCACCTCAAGATGAACGGCCGAGCAGCTAAAGCGAAACCTCGGGGAGGCGTCTCTAAACCCATCAACGCACAGCACGGAACCATCGGCATCCGAGCCTGCGGCACAGTCAATGCCGCCATGGGGGACACAGCTAACTGCTTGAGTGGCTGGAATCTTCAACTCTCCACGCATTATGGGCGCAAGATCCGCCTTTTTTACCTCCGCGCCCTTGGCGACTGCCTCTTGCTTTGAAGAGGTAAAGTGTTGAACACCGCGCTCGTCTTCCCAGGTATACAAGGTTTTCGACCCCGAACGGCTACTCTGTTGACTTAAAGCAGGGTTGGCGACTAGCAGGATTAAAGCAAGCACACAGAGCAAACGGCCCAAGAACTTGGCACTTCGATATCTGTCTCTATTTTCTACGTGTCTTTGTGCCCAGCGCATACCCCACCTCCTCATCACTGACCAGAAAGGCCAGCAATTCTCACAAACAATAGACGAACATTTAGAGTGCGCGAAGCATTAAATGCATACATTCACCAGGAGAACCCGCATGAGGCCTCCACTCTGGCGTTGAGTCGCGCCTGCCCAGTTATTTGGCATGGTCTCATGGTCGGGGTTTTCCTCCGAAATCACCATTATTAAACTTACTTCCAACTGAGCTCAGGTCAGATACTATATCCTCGATTGAACCCTTTTTGGAGTTCCCCCATGTCCAAGTTAGTCTCGATTATTGCTCTGGTCTTAATCTTTGTGATCGGTATCGCACTCGGCTCTTGGATAGCCGACGACTCAAAGGCTCCCACGACTAAAGGCCCTCGCAAAGCCATTCCCTCTGATGAGCGAGTAGTAGGTGAATCTTCTCCGCGACTAGACGCTAAACCACAAGAACCTGCCCCGTCAGTCGATCGACAAGAGGCTGCACAGAAAGTTGCTAATTCAAGTCCCGCTTCATGGGACTCGGAATCAATGTCATCCGAAGACTTTGCCTCCTCCTCGTCCGCTCCAATTGAACTCTCAGACGCTCAGCTTTCACAACTTCGGGAGATAAATCAGATTGCTGCGGACCTAGCCGAGACCTATGACACCACAGGCTATACGCCCCCAGAGATCCCAAAGGATATAGAAGAGAAGCTTAGAGCGCTTTCGCCTGAGCTACTAACGCTGGTGCAAATTGCTTCGCGCATTCCACCGCGACAGGCGGCTGGTTCCAAAACCTCGGCGGGCAAGTAACACCAAAAGACGCGGTGATCGGCTTAATTAGACTGTACTAGCCGACGTGCTGCTTAGACTCGACGCCGGTGTCCACAAAAAGTCACGCAATTCTGGCGCAAGCTTCCCTGGCTAAACTAGTGCCCGCGCTCCAAGATGGACGAGTGAGACAACTGCGTTGCTTCCCTCTCCGCCTCGTGGCATACGAGAAATTTCCGACGGTTACCTCCATATCTACGGGTTTCTCCTAGTCCCAAAGCGTATTTTAGCCCCCATCCCTCGACTTAGGCCTTGTCGCACGGAGCACTTGTGCTTCAGCCCTGGATACATCTCTAGAGAACTTGGTCGGCTCATTTATAAGACCAAGGAAACGAGGTAGGTTTATGGCTCAAGAGAACACGACAGCACGCTCCATAGCGAACAAGTCCCTAGACACTCGTCGAGGCGAGCAGGCCGCCTCTATCCCTGAATATCTTGTTATTCTTGTGACGTTAGGATTCGCCACGATAGCAATTACCTCGCTTCTTGGAGAAACTTCTTCTGCGCTTTTTGGTCGTGCCGGACAGGAAGTGGCCGCCCTTGGCGGTGGATCTTCTACCAACAATGACAACCCAGGAAGTATTGTCGGGTACGACTGTGAAGCTTCAGCGGCAATCGGTGTCTGGCTTGAAGGTTTGTGCCCATGCGGCGGTCCAGGCGAGATACCTTGCCCAGCGTTTCACCTCGAGAAAGGAATTGTGGGGTCTCATCAAGATTTACAATCCGTTGAATTTGAAGTCGGCGAACCATCAGGCCCATTTGCTAACGAACATACGGCAGTAGAGATTCGCTAATGAGCGCGGTAAAATCATAATTTTCCGGCAAAAACACTATATTCTCCCGGTCGCTTAGCAAGTCCTACGGCGCTCGCGCGACTCACAACTCAGCGCGTCATCTCTCAACATTCCATGCTCCCCGACATACTCCCTGGCATGCGATCGCTCGCACTATCTCCAGTGCCCGAGCATAAAGTCACTAGATAAAATAAGACCAGGACACCAGTTCTTCTTTCTCATAAGAGCGCTCCAAGTGAGTTTCCGGCGTATGTGGCCGGAAACTCGCACTGCTCCGGCGAGCTGCATTTTCGGTCATTCAGGGGAGGACTACTGCCACGATCTCAACACGTCGTTTACGCAAGATTTAACTACACTGGACTAGGGCCGGCCTCCTTCCTACTCAGGGATCCCCCGCTGAAAGTGATTTGCGTAGAGAAGTGTTGTGAACGACACCCTCGAGCCCGTTAACGCGACAAGCTGAGCAAAAAAATGGAGGCGCTGTTGAGAGGTGTCGGATGCGGGCCTGTTGCATCGCGCTCACTTATCTCAACAACGCCTCCTGGGTGGTGTTAGGGCTCCAATCCTTTGGAGTGGTTGGTTGTTAAGACAGTTTATAGCAAGCGGCGGGCCAACTCAGAACCAAGGCCAAAGCTACCCGCGGAACCATATTTTGCGGTGACACCGCAAAGAAAACTGAGGGCAAATAGGCCTGAGATAACTGGCCCCGCGCAGCATCACAAGTCGCCTAACTAGTCGTATTTACTGATTCTAGGCCTCTACGCCTGAGCCCTAGCGCCTCTTTGCCCCTAACGCAGCCATGCTTTGCTGGCCTCCAGTAGCCCGTGAACACCCTGGGGTTATTGCGGCTTGCACGCAACCAGGAAGGCGCAGCCACTGGAGGAGGCCCAGAAACACAACCCGCTCCCACTCTCTCTATCGGCTCAAACTGACAGCCATTCCAACTAGTTATCCGCCAATTCAGACTCCTACCACACTTCAGAGCCAGACTCCCTACGCCTGCGCACTCCGGACCAAGCAGCTATGCTGATTCAGGAAAATGGAAATTGCGCTAATTTAGCAAAAACGATCCTAGACCCTTAAGGCATCTTATCAGTACGCCGAATTACCCCTAGAGTAGACGACGACTAAGGCGCTTATTCTGTCGAACTTTACCTTTCTGTTTTGGTGTTTCTTGTATGGCAATAGAGCCTAGAGCCCGCATGGTTCGCTACCTCCTTAAGCCGGTGGTCAAGTTCTGTTTGCAGCAACACGTGACATATCAGGATACCCTTGCCACCTTGCGCGAGCTCTTTGTGAGTATCGCCGCCGACGATCTCCGAGCCGCAGACGAGAAAGTGAACTCCTCTCGTATCAGCATGATTACGGGCATCTATCGAGAAGACGTCGCAAAATTGCTGCACGAAGAAGCCCCTGCGGCCACTGCCGAGCAAGGACTACTTTCATCAGTCATTGGGCAATGGGAGCGCGACCCTGAATTTCATACGGCACAAGGCTACCCTCGCGTTCTGCCAATCGAGGGTGACGGAGCAAGCTTCTTACAACTTGTGAGCAAAGTGCGAAAAGGCGTGTATCCGCCCACGGTGCTCTATGCACTTGAGCGCATCAAGGCGATAAAAAGAACCTCACGTGGAGTGAAGCTTATCAGAGGTGGTTCGGTAACCGAGCCCGGCAGCGATGAGAGTTTAGAGCTGCTTTCTCGCGACATCGAAGCCTTTATACAAGCCACTGAGCAGAACATGTCCCGTCCTGATGCTATCGGAGAAGCCTACATTCGCACCGAGTATGACAATATATCAGCAAAGAATCTGCCTCAGATTCGGCGCTGGCTAGTCGCGCACACCAAGCTGTTCCACAAAAAGGCGCGTGGCTACTTGGCGCGCTTCGACAAAGATCTAAATCCAAAACTCGCCAAAGACGACCAAGGCGGCGAGAAAGTAATACTTCACGCCTTTAGTCTTTCGCGACCAACTCCTGGCGAACCGGAGATTGAGAAGACCCGCAAGTAGCGGCTTTCGCCACTCCGACCACGTTGCGCACATCGTCCAGCAGGGAGTAGTCTGCTTTTAGTTGACGCGCACCCCGATTTGCTCGCGCGGTTTTTTTTAATAATACGGGAGGATCTTGCTATGAATAGATCTTCATTCCTGCGAATCTCAAACTATCTCCTCTTCCTGCTGTCTTGTGTGATGATTGGGACGGGACTGACGCTCGAGCTGCGCTTCGCAGATAGTGGCCCACAACGGGTCATTATCGCAGGCCTGTCGCGACACGACTGGTCGGAGCTGCATTTCATCGCAGCACTAGGCTTCATTGTTCTGTCGCTACTTCATCTCATTTTGAATTGGTCTTGGGTGGTTAAGGTCGCCACAAGGCAACGAAGTCTACTACTTCTCCTTTCCATCGGGCTTGGTCTGCTACTGATTGCAGCACCTTTACTGCTACCGGCAAAACCAAGAAGTGCCGGCGATGGAATGGGAATTATGGGCTCGGGAAAAGGACCTCAAACTCGAGCCCAGAGACACCGCATCTCGGACTCTACGCCCTAGCTGGGGAGTGTTGGGTCACTGCGTGAGAGGCCTACTCTACGATTAAGGAATACTACCAGCAGCAGACCTACTGCGATCCCTGCTCTCTGCTTTCGCTTCAGGAAACCGAGCCCTGGGAAGCAGCCCCGTCACTCGGTGGGGATACAGCGCCCACCTAATACACGCCTAAATTTCAAATATGCACCGATTCAAACTAAAACCGCCTCTTGCGCCGCCTCGCACTAAAACGCTCAAAACAACGAATGTCTGTAAAACGAGCCACTTGCGGTGTTACCGCAAAATTTGGTGACTCGCCCTATCCCCACGCTGCTTTCGCCTTGGTACGCAAGTTGCTCCTCTGAGCACAGGTTCAATATTTCGAGGAGATTATTATGAGGTTTGCTAAGTCAGTATCTGCCAAATCCAACACCAGCAATATTAGCGTCGCCAGGCTTATGTGCCGGCCACGAAGCAGCAGCGCAGCACATCCACAGCGAAGTCAATTGAAATCCAAGTTTGCGCTTGGACTCTCCCTTCTTCTTGCTAGTGGTATCGCCACCTCGGCCTGGGCGAAGCCCGGGTCTGTACAAGAACAGCAGGTTGTTCTGCGCGGTCCTGCACCGATTGAACTGCAAGTCATCGCAGAGTCACAAGAGATCGCTGCGGCAAGCCCCAGCGGCGAAATGCTTCTGTCTCTTATCATTGGGAACGGCACTGGAATTTATCCGCAGATCAATCAGCAAGGCGATGTGATTTTTCCCGCACAGATGTGGGACGGAGATCCGAACAGCGCTCTTTCAAGTCACTTCTATCGATATCGTGCGGGAGAAGGGGTTCAGCATCTGCTTCGCGACCAAGATCTTCTACAAAGTGTAAGTGGCAATATTAGCGCCGATGTTACTGCGACCGCTAACGCGCAGTATAAGCCGACCATAACCGGGGATGGCGAAGCACTCACCATGTGCCGCCTATCGGGACCTGGAATAAATGCCAGCAATCAGCTCGGGCTTGTTCGAGTACAACAAGGTGCATCTTCGGACCTCCTTGCTCAAAATCAAACCGCTTTGGGAGCTATCCCTCTTCATTCTATCCTTAGCGCGGTTGAGCCGGAGAACCGTGTAGGCGAGCAACTTATTGCCGCGAGCCTAAACTCCTCTGCCAGCGAATCGGCAATTCTACATCAAAGTGCAAGTGGGGTTGAGCAGATTGCGCGTAGCGGTGAGGTTGCTCCTGCTACAGGCGGAGCCCAATTCGGTGCCTTTCCTTACCCGCTTCGAACCGTACGGAATGTGAATGACAATGGAGTCGCAGCGTTCGGCGTGACACTGGTAGGCGAAGGGGTAACAAGTTCCAATGGCCAAGCACTCTATCGATACCAAAATGGTGCGCTAGAGCTTGTTGCCAGAGACGGACAAATTGCGGACGGAGCAACCCCCGACTGCGCCATTTCCTCAAGCGCGTATTCGAAACTTAACGTAAACGGCTCAGGCAAAGTCGCATTCAATGCCGGGATAAGTTGCACCGGAGGTCATGCAATTTTCTCTGACCGCACGGGCTCCCTCAAGTTCGAAGCAACTGCCGGAAAACTCTTTGACGGGCCTTCGGGACGCTTCAGAATCGGACTTCTCAATGAAGTCACTACCGCCTTTGGGACGGTCGGAGACTCCATTAATTACATCAAGAGCTTCCTTGCGGACAATGGAGACCTCTACATCCTTACGTCGCTAAGCAACGAGAACGGCTCGCTTCGCAGTGCTTGGGCTATCGTTCGCATTAAGCTCAACGGTACTGCTGAAGTTGCACTCGAAAGTTCGTCTGCTCATTCATCGTTGGGACTAGGACTTGCAAACTTTCCTTTTCCTGAGCAGGTCAGCTTAGCCCGCGATGGCTCAATGTTGGTACGAGCACAGGACCAAGCAACGAACGCTCGGGTTCTTATCCGCGCAGTGCCAGGGCAAGCGCCTTTGGCAATTCGTGACGGGGATATAGTAGACGGCTACACCGTAACAGTCGGTGGCAGCAATCATGTTAGCGGACTCGCGCTGCCAAATGGCAAAGGCTTTGCGATGGTGAGTGTGCGGTCAGCTGAGGACAGTCCAGGCACTGTTCGTCCTGCTATTCTCGCCATTGACAGCTTAGGTCAAGCCTCATTACCGGTGGTTCGCGGAGTAACAAGCGTGCGCTTTGCGAGCGGCGACACCGCCGTTATCGAGAATTATGATGGTCCGTTCACCTATACCTTGAAGCGCAAGGTCGCCAACGACGCGGGTGAACTAACCTTACTCGCTATCGTTCAGCGTGAAGGAATGGAAGCAGAGCAAGTGATTGCACTACTTCCCTCCTCGTCTCCTGGCGCCAATCCCGCGGACTTCAATCAAGACGGCGCGGTGAATCCAGCTGACATCTTCGCTTTCCTCGCAGCATACTTTGCTCAGGAAGAACGGGCGGACATTAACCATGACGGCGCAGTAACTCCCCCGGATATCTTTGCCTTCTTGGCGGTGTTCTTCCAGGGATAGCGAAAGCAGGCACTCGTACCTCTTAACAAAGATACGAGTGCCTCAGCCTAAATATTCTTGAGTTGATGACCGGTTTGGGAATCGAGAGTAGCGCTAACGTATGGATTCGAGCGAATAGAGTTTTTTTGGAGGTGCTATGAAACGTTTGATTATTTCAGCATTACTTCTCACTCCTAATATCTGGCTCACGCCATCAAGCGTGGAAAGCGCCCCCCTACGAAATACCGATTCAACTTCAGTCAAGCTGGAAGCTAGCAGGATAGAATCAGAAGACCCCGCTCTCAGCGTAGCGGAGCTATCTCAACTGCCATCTGACCGCATGTGGATAACCAATGGCCCTGCGTACTCAATCGTTAACTCTCCGACGAATGAAATAACCTACATTGGCGGCACATTTAATCTTGTTGGCCCAAACGCTGGACACGGAGTGCCGTTGAGCGCTTCTGCCGGCGATCCCCCCGCAAACTTTGCCCGGGTCTCTGGAGGTTCTGGTCGGGTTCAAGTTTCCATCTCCGACGGAGTTGGCGGCTGGTTTGTGGCGGGGCGCTTTTCCAAAGTTGGCGGGCAGCTAAGGAGCGGAATTGCGCGCATTTTGCCAAACGGTAGCTTAGACGCTCAGTTCAGTCTGGATCAAAACGGCTCAATTCATGCGCTTGCGCTCAATCCTCAAACGAATGTCCTCTATATTGGCGGCACATTCACCACGGTAGGAGGCCAAACGAGAAATAGGATTGCTGCGGTGAACCCGGCTACCGGCCAGGTGTTGCCTTGGACTCCCGGGACTCAACTACTGCAATCGGGATCTGCGGTCTATAGCCTTGCGCTCGATGCCACCACCAACTCCCTTTTTGTCGGGGGCAGACTCTATGCAGGGGCGGGCAATAGACATTGCCTTGCTGCTGTCGATATTGGGAGCGGGCAGGTTTCCTATCTAAGCCAAACTCCCGGATATAGCGTCTTGGCGCTCGCACTTGATAGCGCAAATCAGATTCTTTACGTGGGTGGTGATTTTGATTCACTTGGAGGTCAAAGCCGAGAATCGCTTGGTTCTCTTAACACCTCAAATCGACAGGTCACCACCTGGAACCCAGCGATGGATCCAGGAACCCATGTAAGAACTCTTGCATTCGATTCGACGCACAATCGACTTTATGTCGGCGGACGCTTCCCAAGAATTGGAGGTCAGTTAAGACATAATCTTGCTTCCATTGATACTCAAACCGGTCTGACCACGGCGTGGAACTCGTATGTGGGTCCCGCAGGCAGCACGGTACACTCTTTATCCCTTGGCGCTTCAAATACTCTCTATGTCGGCGGCAAATTCTCCTGGATCGGAGACAATGGATCTGCGAGCCGTCTCGACAGAGAGAACCTTGCGGCGTTCGACACTTTGACTGGCGAAGTGTCGACTTGGAATCCAGCACAAAACAAATATTTTGAATTTGTTCGCTCTATAGCTCCAAGCTCTGCAGGGGATAATATATATATCGGCGGTGGAGCTATGATCTTGCAGGGAGATCGGCGTAATTATATTGCCGCGATTGATAATCTCACTGGGCGCGCCACCGACTTCAATCCCAATGCTGATGGTGTGGTCTATGAATTGGCAATTGATCCCTCGGGCAATACTCTTTATGCCGGCGGGACATTCGCAAACATCGGGGGACAGGCAAGAACACGCCTTGCTGCTCTGCATACGAGCACTGGACTTGCGACACCACTTGTACTGGATATCGTCAACGGATCCGGAATAAACCCGGCTACCTATAAGCCGGATTCTCCCACATCGATGATTTTTGATCATGAACATGCAAAGTTGTTTGTCGGAATGACCTATAGCGCTATTATCCCTGCGTCAAACGCCGACAACGGACCAGTATATCGGCTTGCATCAATCAATACTGCAGTCAATCAGACGCAATTTTTTGGGTATCCCAATAGTGTCGTTGCCGCGATGGCGCTCGACGAAGCGAGCGATCAACTTTACGTCGCCGGGAATTTTAGCCTGATGGGCGCACAGGCGCGAAGCAGTTTAGCATCATTCGACACCGTCACTAACCAACTTTTAAGTTGGAATCCTCAGACAAGTTTATCAGGGAGTAGCTTCAGTTCTTTCGTTTATGCGCTTGTAATTGATCCGCTTAGCCAACTTCTCTATGCCGGAGGAGACTTTACCGTCATTGGTGGACAGCCGCGCAATCGACTGGCTGCCATTTCAATCGCGAATGGGCAAGTAACGGCATGGAATCCGAACACCGGGCTTGCAGGTAGTGCGAGAATTCACAGCCTCGCTCTGGATCACGGGCGAAGCCGACTTTATGTTGGTGGACATCTTGCGGTTTCTTCCGCATTGAATCCCGCAAATCATCTAATGGCAGTCGACTTGACGAGCGGTGAGCCGAGCAACTGGAGTCCGAGTGTCAGTGGTGTAGGCCCAGCTATTGGCACAGATGCGAATAACTACTTGGACTACCGCGTACGACGTGTGTTGTTTGATTCAAGCCGAGATCGGCTGCATGTTGGTGGGCGATTCGATGAAATTAATGAAAATGATACTACTCATAACTATGCCGTGTACGAAATCGAGGGGAGTCAAAACATCTGCCCGGCGGACTTTGACGGCAATCAAGTTTCGAATACGACTGACATCTTCGTATTTCTCTCCGCTTGGTTTGCGCAGAGCATGGCTGCAGACTTCGATGGCAATGGACAAGTGGCAGTGCCGGATATCTTCGCTTTCTTGAGTAGCTGGTTCGAGGGGTGTTAAGATAGCTGCACATGAGCCGGGGCGATAATCAAAGTATTAAAAAAAACGCTATTCATGCG
This sequence comes from Bdellovibrionota bacterium, assembly GCA_041739995.1. Taxonomy (GTDB): domain Bacteria; phylum Bdellovibrionota_C; class UBA2361; order UBA2361; family JBGSMV01; genus JBGSMV01. Next base: position 52,329 of record JBGSMV010000034.1, on the reverse strand, counting down.
CTTATCTGTGCGATTTGTTTCGCGTTTTTTCTGTGCCTCCCGGCATACGCGCAGCCCCGAAGCACTAAGTCCCAGAGCCCTATAGGCGTCAAGTTAACCGACAGAAATTCCCCCCAGTTTATAGTTTCGAATCGTAGAGCTCTCGGCAAAAAGATTGTTTGCAGAGGATCTAGGCCAGGAACTTTCACAAGATCTAGATCAAAACGGCGTACAATATGGTACCCGCTAAATAACCAGCAGGTTAAAAGAAGTCGCATTAGAGCCTTAGGGAGATTCTGCCGCACTTTAGTGCCATCTCCTCTACTACCACCTGCAACCCCTGCACCAATAGTAACGCCAACTCCTACGCCGGTTCCAGTACTGAGCACAGGCTGCGATGACTCAAATGGTGGCTCCGGGCAATGTGAGGAGAACTCGCCGCTCTGTACTGACAATGAGATCGTTATCGCTTTGCAGTCAGGCGGAGTCGGTACGTTACGCACCTTGAATATTACCGGTGGTGCGTTAACCACCCGCATGATCGCCGACATCCCTGTACGAATCGAATCGATCGACATTGGCGATATCTACGTGGGTCAAAAATCTATCGCTGCTGGTTTAGCGCGTCATTATGAGGGCACCTCTGGTGCGGTGCGCGTTTTCACATATGACAACTTAGCCGAGAATTGGAGCGAAGAATCTTTCGGGCAATCGATCGTCAATAACGTCGAAGCTATTGCCATTGGCGATGCTGACAATGACGGAAATGCTGATGTTATTGCAGGACTCGAGGGCTATTATCCTGGTGAAATTCGCTTGCGCTCGTACACGCGAGGTGTTGCTGGATGGAATGAAGAATTAATCTCCAACCCAGAGTATCAGGGAGACGTGCAGATGATACAAATCGCCGATCTCTACGCGACGGGGCAGAACTCGGTTGTGGTTGCCGTAGCGAATACGGGGTTAAATAGATCCGCGAGTATGGAGATAAGAGCCTTTACCAAGTCTCTCACTGGTTGGAACTCTGAACTAATCGCCACAAATATTGGTGGCCAGTTGCGAGCCGAGCGTATGCTGTTGGCAAACCTCGATTCCGATCCAGAACTAGAGATTGTTGTAGGTGCATGGAATGGCTATAATCCTCAAATTGGAAGCCTCTTTGCCCTTGATCACTCAATCACAGGATGGCAGCTCTCAACCATCGGCGCGAGCATCGGAGCGGTAGATGGTTTAGGGGTCGGGCCACTTACTGGGCCTAACCAACAAGATCTAATCGTTAGCACACGTAGCAATGTCTTATTGTATCGCCGAGATGGTAGCACCTGGACCCAGCAACTGCTGTCTTATCATCCGTATGCCTCGTTTATTTGGGACGCAGATATGGGCAACTATGATAACGATGGTGTGCTTGGTGGAATCGCGGCAGTAGATTCCGAACTAGTTCGAATCAAACCAATATCGGGCGGAGGATTTCAAACCTCGATTATCGCCACAATGCCGAGATTGATCGACTCAGCTCAAGTTGCTGATGTGGATCAACGCACCTTTACCTGCCCCAGCGAATCAACTCCAGAGTAGTGATTGGCCCAAATAGTTGGTCCCTCCCTCAGCAATGACGAGCGCACCAATGCTGTGGCAAACAACAACTAGTCTCTCGGCAACTCAGGCTGCTGGTCCAAAAAATTACTTTGAGTCCAAACAAATTTCTCAGGTACTGGCGCCGCGTGAAACGCAGGAGACATATTGTGCGCCACCGCTGACCACTTTAGCTCAATCGCCCAGCGCTTCGGTGAGAAGTAATCTACCTCTCCCGCAGCGCTACTATAGTATCCAAGCCGCTCATGCGTTTTTTCGACTCGCTGGGCTAACGCTTCGAATCCTACGATCTCGGCAACACTAGATTTCCAGTTGGTGCCGAGGGGAAGCCCCGCCATGCGAACTGCGATCCAATATATAATCGGATCGGTAAAATAAAACTTCTTCTGCTTCCTAAATCTCTGAGCTCCAGTATCAGGATCAAGCGCGTAACAGGTACGAAGTGCAAAGCTGTCCTCTAAGAATTGGATATATGCTTGAACCGTATGATGCGACGCGAGCTCTGTTTTTTAGACAATCCCTGAAGACTAATCGGTGTCGACATAGTCAACGCAAGCTGAGCGAGCAGTCCACGTTGCTTCCAAGCGTAACTGCCATGTTACGAAAACTTCCTAGATCCCCCACTCCTTTGGGCGGTTCTCGCCTCTAGTAACGACAATTGAGGACAGAATATGAGTATTTGGCCTCGCAAAAACCAAAGGTCTCTGACACCTTTCGGACCCGCGCGAAGTGCGAAAGGGCGACAGAGGTCCGAACGAGCGCCATGGATGTTTGCGCGACAATAGCCCAACTGCCCAGCATGCCTCACATTTCTCACGATCATCCCCTTCAGCGCTCACACTGTTCCACTCTCAGATCAGGAGAATGATAGCCGCTACGAGAAGTCACCATTCCTATTTCTCTGCTTCGCTTCAAGTTTGGTCTACACCCAACTCTCCGCGCCGATAGAACAAACAGATGCTCCTAAGCAGACCTCTTAGAGCTTCCGATCTTTCTTTAGAAACTTCCTGGAACACCCGATCTAAGAGGCTGATGAGCAACGATTTTTGCTCAGCTGCAAAATTGGGTGTGGTTTTACAGTGCCCATTACAATTGGGAGCAACGTTGCATCGTTAGGTGCGCAACGATCTCTCGCGCAAAACTCAGAAGCTTTAAGTCGCACGTTCGAGCGACTCAGTAGCGGTATGCGCATAAATCGGGCCAGCGACGACGCAGCGGGCCTTGCTGTGTCGGAGCGCCTTGGCGCGGATGCGCGCCTCTACTCCGCTACTGCTCGAAATATCAGTGATGGATTCTCACTGATAAGCATTGCAAATGGCGTTCTCGATCAGCAGAGCGGAATTTTAAATCGCCTTGCCGAGCTCGCTGAACAATCAGCAAATGGATCTTACTCGAGCACGCAACGCCGCAGCCTTGATGTTGAGTATCAGCAGTTACTTAAGGAATTTGGGCGACTGGGTGACTCCACTACTTTCAATGGACTCTCACTGCTACGTGGAACTCGCGCCAACGGACTGTCGCTGCTCGATCTGCAAGTCGGGATTAATGGTTCTTCTTCTGCTCGCATTACCTCCACCTCGGCGGATACGGCAAGCTTAAGCGGAATAATCAATCGAAGCACTTTGGCTACACCAGATTGGGATGGAATCGGTGGGGTAGCAGTGGGTGACATATTCGCATTTCTATCCTTTGGCGTCTCTGGAACGCCAACCGAGGAAGACCTGCGAGCTGCTTTTCGAGACCAAGTGTACTTTACCACCACCACAACCGATACCGGAGAACAGGTCGAGGTAGCAGTCGGCTTCATTAACGGGTACTGGAATGCACCTGGTGCCGACACCGTCGGTGTAATCTCTTTTTACCGCAGCGAAGGTTCCGAGGTCTGGACCCCAATTTCTGCAGCGGCAAATCAGTTCGAATTTCTGAGCGGCAGTGGCAACCATCTAATCAATCCCGCGGATGGTTCCGTATACAACGGCACAACGTACACCGTTTCGAACGGTACATGGGGCGTTTCACTCGACCTTACGGGCTTGCGCTTTCTCACCCAAGGAGCGAACGCGGGGAACGGTAGTGCGATTGACTTCAGCGGAGTGGATACAGTTTCAAGAGCACTGTCGTCACTCGGCGTGGTGAGGTCTCGGCTCAACGACTTGTCCGCTCTAAGGGGAAACTACGGGGCGCTTGAAAGCAGACTACTCAGCGCTCTTCAACTAGCGAACGGGAGTCGCGAAGCATCGCTGCAGGCGCGTTCTCGAATTGTGGATGCCGATATGGCCGCCGAGACTGCCAACCTGGCATTGAAGAGCATTCTTCAGCAAGCGGGGGCGAGCATCCTAGCCCAGGCGAATACCCAGCCTTCGCTGGCTTTGCTGCTACTGCAATAGACTGCTTCCACCCTTAGAATGTGCACGCCGCATTGAAAAGGGCGCGGAAGTATTAGATTAAGCTGTAAATCTCGATTTTCTATTCTCACAATCAGGCATTCGGTCTAATTGTCTCCGGTCAAATAGCGAAAACTCAAGGATAGAAAGTCACGATCAGTAGCATGGCGCCGCACTAATACTCATACTAAACCACCTGTCTTTCGCGCCGAGCAAACCTAGCTTTACATGAGCATTAAAGTATGAACGCCCCGAAGATCAGCTTTCAGCTTATCGCTGCGCTTCTCCTGGTTCCCCCTGCACTTTGCTTTAGCCTGGACTTCGCGCATCCAGCCGTCCTTTCCATATTTCTTACGATCATTGGATTTTGGCTTACCGAAGCGGTTCCTCTGCCGGTGACCGGACTATTGGTGCCCGTCCTGGCCACTCTGTACGGTGTGTTGCCTGCCGACAAAGCTTTCGAATCGTTCGGGAGCGATATCTTATTTCTGTTTCTCGGATGCTTCTTGATGAGCCGCTCGATGGAGAAGCACGGCTTCGACAAACGCTTGGCCTACTTTCTGCTCGGCCGATGCATGCCCGGGACGTCGTTTCGGAGCATTAGTCTAGTGCTGGCCCTGTCCTCTTATACTTTAAGCATGTGGATCTCTAATACCTCGGCCACAGCGATTCTTGCGGCGGTTACCTTGGGAATACTTGCCAGCCTTGAGCCTCAAATTCCCCACAAAGAAACGCGCCAGCGTGTAGGCGTGCGCTTACTTCTGACCTGTGCGTTCTCGGCAAGTATCGGCGGGCTGGTCACACCGGTCGGCTCACCGCCAAATCTGATTGCCATTAAATTTCTGGCGGCCCAAGGCATCGATATTGGCTTCTTTGAGTGGATGCTTATCGGGCTGCCCATTTCATTGGCGATGCTGGTGGTACTGTTCCTCGTATTTGAATTTTGTTTTCCAGTGGGCAAGCTGAACTTTCCAGGTATTAAAAAGCAGTTTCGTGAACTGCTTAAGGGATTGGGCCCGATGAAAGTCGGTGAGATTCAGATCGCCTCGATTTTTGTGGTCACTATTTGTCTTTGGATTTTCCCTAGCATTCTCGCCACTATTTATCCGGACAACTCCGTTCTGACTGTGCTTAATTCGCGCCTGTCGATGAGTATGGTGGGATTATCTGGGGGATTAATGGCGTTCTTCTTGCCCGTGCGTGACGGTAAGAAAATAAGCCCGAATCTCTCTTGGTCCGAAACGGATCAACTCGAGTGGGGCACCCTAATGCTGTTCGGCGGAGGTTTGACTCTGGGCGTACTGCTTGAGACGAGCGGGGCGGCCAAGGATATAAGCATGGCTCTGTTTGGCGGACACATGCCACACCCGATACTGATCGGCGCTCTGGTGGTTATCGCCAGCATCATCATGTCCGAATTCGCCTCGAATACGGCTGCGGCTTCAATCCTGATCCCCCTGATCATCGGCGCTACCGCTGCCCGCGGCTCAAGTACGGAAGTAACGACGAGCATTGTGCTTGCAGCTACCTTTGGCGCTAGTTTTGGCTTTATGTTGCCAGTTTCTACGCCGCCGAATGCCATCGTATACGGCACCAAGCGTGTGCCCGCCAAAGACATGCGCCGTGCCGGAATATTCTTTGACGTGCTGGGCGCCGCCATTATTATCGTTTACATGCTGATTTTGCGTTAGGCGCCAGCTATTGGAAGCACAAGCCAAAGCGCCGCGTCAGCCTGCCCACCTCGCTAAACGGATTCACTGCGGCAGTTTCGACTTGCACTTACCCGCAGAGCGGCGCTAGTCTTGACGCCATTCAAAAGCCCCGCATTCGTGGAGCACTTGTTGGAGCATTCTATGAACTCATTTATCAAACTGCTTGGTTTCTCTGCAGTCGCCTCCACCCTTTTCGTGGGCTGCGCCACGGTAAAAAATCAACCTTCCGGATTTTTAGGCGACAGTCGGGTCTATAATGCGATGCAGCCCGATTCAGAAATCGATGACGTAATGGTTTTCAAGAGCCAACCCTTCCCGCTCGCGGGGTACGACAGCTTTATCGTCCCACCCGTAACAGTCTATCTTAACGAAGAAGGACTCGAGCGCGAGTTAGAAGACGAAGAACTTCGCGAACTCGCCGAAAACTTTCGCAAAGAAATCATCACGAACCTAGGCTCTCGCTACCAAATGGTCAAAACGGCGGCCCCGCGCGTTGCAATTTTGCGGATTGCTATTACCGATGCAAATCCAAGCATCCCTTTAATGAACATTCATCCCGGCTCGCTCATTACCGGCGGGGGACTAGGAGGAGCTTCGATGGAAGTCGATCTGATTGACTCCATTACTGGGCGTCGAGTAGCAGCGATTATGGCGTCAAGTAAAGGCAAGCGCTACGAGTACGGTTCTGGCCTCAGTAAGTGGGGACATACCGAATCGGTTTTCCAAGAATGGGCTAAGCTACTCAGTGAGCGCATAGAAAAATCTCACGGTTAAAAGGGTAAACTAATGAAATATGTGCATATCGCGCTCTGTGTAGCGCTAATTGGCTCGATTGCTGTCGGTAACGCTTCGGCACAGCTGCGCTCAGATCCAAAACCAAAGTTGTACCCAAACAAGCACCTTTCCCAAGTCGGTGAGGCGCAGGCCAGTAGAGACATTGCAAGCTGTAGCAGCAATGCAGGTCAGTACGCGGAGCAGTCGAAGCAGCCAGGTTCGGGGGCACGAGCCGGACTCCGTGGTGCAGCGAAGGGCGCACTGCTGGGAACAGTCGGTGGTGCAATTATGGGGAATACTGGTCGCGGTGCTGCCGCGGGAGCGGTGGTCGGCACTACTGCGAGCGCCATGAAAGGCATCAATGAGCGCGGTGCTCGAGATCCGGTGTTTCAGCAGTACGTGAACGCTTGCCTTGAGGATAAGGGCTACCGAGTTCTTGAATGGAGTTGAGCTACCGGCCCGTTTCAGCCTCCTCTCTGGAACCAACCTAAATCAAATTTTCGGTTCCTTCTGGCTAACCGAGCGCGCTCTCCGCAAAGGGGGAGCTGTCCGTATGTTCCAGGCCGCAAATTGCCCAGTCGCAAAGCGTGCCCAGCCTTAGGGATACTGAGGAGCCTTCTGCGAACGCTAAATCATTGCGGCCTTCTTCTTTATCCCAGCACCAATCCAGGCTTCGAGCAGCGTGTAGGTAACTGCAAGAATTACCGGGCCAATAAAGAGTCCGAGAATTCCAAAACTTAGAACACCCCCAATCACACCTGCGAAGATAAGGAGCATCGGAAGATCGGCGCCGCGCTTAATGAGAAACGGTCTTAAAAAGTTATCGAGGCCCATAGCAAGAACGGACCACAACAACATGAACGTGCCCCAGCCGGTACTGCCAGTCCAGAAGAGCCAGATGATTGTTGGAATAAGAACCGGGCCAGCTCCGATCTGCACAAGACTGAGCAAGAAAATCAGAGCTGTCAGGAGGAATGCGAACGGAATTCCGGCCATGGCGAGACCAATACCAGCGACAAGTGCCTGCACAAGCGCGGTCACTACAATTCCAATCGCAACCGCTCTAATTGCTTGTCCGGCGAGTAACGTGACTGCTTCTCCTCTCTCACCACCTAAACGCCGTGCGAAAGCGCGTACTTTTTCAGCTCCAACATCACCTCGCATATAGAGAATTGCTGCTATCACGATCGTCAAAAGAAAATGGATAAAAATGCCCCCTGCATTACCCAGCTGTGCAGGAAACCACTTAACCACACTTACTAAATACGGGGTCACCGTCGCTTCAATATCGTGCCGTTCGGCAAGAGCCAATTCGTTCCACTTGTTGGCAACTCTCGCCCCGATCACTGGAACCTCGGAGACCCAATCAGGAGGGCTGGAGAGTTTGAAATTAGAAACGGTAGAAGCCCACCCAGAGATAGTGTCGGAGTGTATGACCACCGTGCGAATAGCAAGCCAGAATGGGATAAGCACCACTAGGCACATCGCCAAGGTCATGACAAAAGTGGCGAGCGCACGGCGTCCACCGAGACGACTCGTAAGGCGCAACATCAGTGGCCAAGTTGGAATGACAATCATAACCGCCCAGATGAAGGCAGAAAGAAATGGCTGCAGCACCCAGAAGCTCCCAATTGCAAGAACGCTGATGAACAACACTGAGAGCATTGTGCGAGTAATATCTTGCTCAGTTTTGGGAGTAGTCATGCGCAATCCGTTAGTTAGAAAAAGTTAAATCAATTTATCAGCAAAGGAATTGGCGGCGCCATGAATATCTTTGAACCGGGACTGCCTGCAAGCACCTAAGAGCCGCAACTGAAAGACCTAAACCTGATCTTGAGGCAATAGAGGCACAAGCGCTCCAACAACAAAGCACTTCCACTGTTCCTCCGGGAGCCGATAAGAGAATCAGGCCGAAATCCACTGCTTCAGCTGTGCTTCCGAAATACTGAGCCACTTGGTATACGCGCTTATATCGTACGACACCGACTCCTCTATTGGAGCTCGACAGACCACCGCCGCGTAAATTCTCATCATCCCAAATATGAGCGAGTTTTGTGCGCACATGGCCGAGCGAACCGGCGGGCCGCTGTATTCACGTGCCCGTCGCTCAGCAATCGAATGAATTTGTTGGACAGTCAGCGAGATCCCGCTCAGCTCACTCATATCCGAAAAGCGATTGAAGCCGTCTTTTTCTCTCCTCGAACTGCCTCAACTCCTGCAACAGTGGATTAATGGCTTCTGCACTGAGTACTCCCGTAAACTTACACACGAGTATCCCATCGAGACGAACTCGATCTATGAATGTGAATTTGGAATTCCTTAACGAAGCAACAATTTCTTAGAAACATTTGTCTGCCGAACAGGGATATTAGCATTTCAACAACGACTTTGAAGCAAATTCAAGACAATTCAATCACACCCCTCACACCCGCCAAAATGGCCGGATTTCTTAGTCGGCCCAACTCCAAATCGTCAGTAGTAGCTTCCGCCAGCAGACAATTGTTGTTCTAGGCCGGGGAGCTCAGTTGAGGTTGAGGCTCTAGTGTTCCGATTCATAAATACCGAGACAACAAGCTGGGTGCGGCGGAACACTAGTCCCTTGTTTATCTGATCAGGGCAGTCCGTCCTTGGACTGCCCCGACGAGCTCCAAGCTCCGCGTGGGGCCCTGTAACCCCACGCTTCGCGTCGCTTCGCCGCATCTAGATTCTAACAACAATACGACCTAAGTGGCAGTACCACAGGAAGGAGCTGCACAAAGAGGTTGCACAACGGGACAACGTGCGCAGCAGGTCGCTAAGGAAAGTCACAGAGAAAAGTTACCGAGCGGAATATGCGCTTTACCTAAGCGTCATCCTTTGACTGAAACATCTCAGGCTCTTCTTCGTCCATTTTTACGGCCTTCCATCCCTTGCTTGGGTCGTACTCCGTCATGGCCTGAGCAACAGCAATAGTTTTCGACCCAAGATCTTTTTCGTAAATAGTTCCATCCTTATTCACGATAAATGACATTACTCCAGACGTGCCCCAATCTACGGGGTATGCCAAGAACGCAAAGCCTTTGGCGAGGCGCTTCTCAGCGTCCAAGTAATCCAGCGCACCACCCGGTGCTGCAGCGCCTTGGCGTGTTAAGATGCGATAGTGGTAGCCATGAAACGCACGTAAAGCATCTTCACGCGTCTTATAGCCCGCGGCCATCGCTTCGACGACTAGTGGTCCTAGTGGACTGATTGCTTCCTTGGGACTACGTGGCCAAAAAAGCCCGTCCTTTTTACCCGGCGTGCTTCCGAGGCGCTGGGCGTACTCGGCAATACCGTTTGGCTTCAGCTCAAAATAGTCTTTCTGCGCCTGAACAAACGCATTAAGCGAATCGATGGTGTTATACTCATTCTTTCCCACGCGACGATCGAGAATTTCTTCTGCACCCTGCTTCACATCGAACGACCAGCCCTTGGCTGACTTTACGAGTGGAATGGGAAAGGGCCACTCGCGATAGCCAAGTACCAAAGTGGCATTCCCGCTTTCAACAGTCTCTACGTCATAGGTCTCGGCCGCGAGTGCGACGAACATCTTGCGCGAGGCACGATCCGCCACCGGGTCTCCTGACGAGATAACATCCTCTGACCCTGGTCCAAAAATCAATTTCAATTGTGCAGGATCGTTGGTGCCCATTGATTCGATTAGCTGTATGGCTGCTTCTTCTGGCGTCCTAAACACCTTAGGTTCGGGAATTGCCGCATGCACGGTCCCCAACGACACCCACAAAGCACTCATCACTCCCACTAGAATCGCATTACGCTTCATAGCTCACATCTCCTTCGCACTGCATATTTATACTATCGAGGTCTATGGGGTTTAGGGTTACCGACGTCCGCCGCCGCCACCTCGACCACCACCGCCACCGCGACCGCCGCCACCGGAGAACCCGCCACCACCACCGCGTGAAAATCCGGCGCTACTGCGACTTGAAAACCCACGTGAACCGTATGAACTCACTTGGCTTCGGGAACTATAACCAGAAAAGGCAGAGCGACTTTGTGTACGTGATGCTGATTGCGTTGACCAACCTCGCGACTGAGATGCGGAGCTTCCCGAATAGATGCTTTTCGGGCCGCTACGAGAATAGCTACTGGATGCCGCTGTACGCGTATAGGCGTTCGAAGAACCGGACCTTGAGAAACTGCCATTAGAACCAGAGAGTCCGCCCGTGTTATTCGCCCGCGCCGTGTTGGCTCGGTCTTGCACGTTCGTATTGCTACGAACAGCCTGTCTATCCGTCGCGTTCTGCCTCGCGGCGTTGCGCTGTTCAGCGCTAGGCGGATTCCAATTTCCGTCTTTGATCTGATCCTGGCGAAAATCTTGTCGATCACGTTGCTGGTCCTGGCGGTGATCCTGTCGATCCCAAGCACGATCATTATGATCTTCCCAAGCCTCACGCCGATTATCCGCCCATTGGTTATAGGGAGAATCATTGTACCAGTACGAGGGACCACCCCAGCCACCATAGTAATAGTGGTCATCGTCGTCGTCACTCATCGCAGCACCTAAAGCAAGCCCAAGACCAAACGTGGCAAGCGGCACTAACGAGTCATTATTATTGTTATAGCTCCCCCCTGAACTCACATAGACAGGATCGGACGGCACGTAAATTACTTCTGGATTTTGTGACTCAATTACGATCACTTGAGTACCAGTGTCCGCTTTTTCAGCCGTGACTTTCTGATGCTCATCCGACGCAAGCTCGCCGCTCTCCTTTGCCTGGCGACGTAGTGTTTGAATGGCGGCGAGGAGATCTCGATGCTGATTCATAAACGCTTCGCCAAGCGACGTGGTCCAGCCAATTTTCTTATGCATCATTCCAAGCACGCCTGGATAGCTCGCAATAATCTTTACTGAGGTGTCCCAGTTGTGCTTTTCGATCATCTTGGGGTCATCTTGCGTTTTTATCAGCAGTGCCGCATCGATCAGTTGGTCAGGGAAGGTGGATGCCGCTAAAATATTTTGCAGCAATTTATCGGGGTAGAGCGCAATCGGATCGACCAGCTGCTGAAGCTCGGCGACCGAAAGGCGTTCGGGTGCTTCTGCAGCCACGGCGTTCGCAGGCTCTGCATTGAAGCTATTTACGCAATACGCGACAGCGATCAAAAGTGACCCTGCAGCTCGGAACCATGTCTGAAAACGTCTCATAAAGAACTCCCTAAACCCCTAGTCGCACATTTCTCTGATCGCCCAATCGAGGTAACTATTTCTTTACCAGGACATCTCTCAAAAGTCGGTGCAGCTCTTCTGCCGAGGAACACCGCAGCCCACGAACGCTGGCGAGATCATCCGATTCATCATGCGCAGTCATTATCACCAAAGTGCTTAGCATGAAGAAAAAGTCGAAAAAACCACGCTTAATTGCAATGTTTGCAATGGCACGCATCGGATAATCGAATGAGCTCTGAATAAACACGCCCTTCTTGATGTAGAAAACGTCTTGGGAAATACCAAAGCGAAACCGTGCGATATAGGCAAGCCAGTACAACACCGAAAGCAACAGCATGCCGCAAGCACTGTAGTACAGCACGGGCTGGTCAACTCCGAGGGAGGCTTGAAAATTGTCGACTCTAGTGGAAAACGCGGGGCCTCCAAAGAAGAAGAGCCCCAACAGAACAACAATCAAAAATAAGATGGGCAGAGACTGCTTGACTGCGAAGAGAGGAGAAATCGGGAATGCGCCAGAAAACTCGCCTTCGAGCGGATTGGCCGGGGCCACTGCTTCTTCCACAACCGATCGAACTTCGTTGGACTGATCCATGCACCCTCACTTATCGTGTCGGAACTCTGGGCAGCATCGCTGCTGTCGCACGAGGCTCTCATACTTCATTCAGTCAGGGCAAAGCGGCGCGAATTCAGCCTACGAATCGGGGCAATATTGATGAAAACACTCAGGATTCTATGGTCAGAATGTCGTCTCAAAAGTGGCATCACCATTGAGACTCCATCGGAAGGTGGAGTAGAAGAAGCCCAGTCAATTCCCTATAAATCCATATCTTGCGAGGTCTTTTATGGCAGTCAGTGGTTCTACGAAAACAGGTGGTTCTACGAAAGCAGGCGCCAATTCAAATGCTACTCGCACCGAGCACGACCTACTTGGTCAAAAGGAAATCCCCGCCGAAGCCTACTACGGGGTACAGACCGCACGTGCTATCGAGAACTTTAAGATCTCAGGGGTCCTCATTAATCACTACCCCGATCTGATCCGTGCATTCGCAATGGTGAAACTCGCCGCTGCGCGCGCGAACCACGACGTAGGCCAGCTTCCGAAGGACGTCTTAAAGGCGATGGAAACTGCCTGCAACGAGCTGATTGAAGGTCAGTTCCACGATCAGTTTGTGCTTGATGTCTTTCAAGGTGGTGCGGGCACTTCGACCAACATGAATGCAAACGAAGTGATCGCAAATCGTGCGCTTGAGCACATGGGAAAGGCAAAGGGCGACTATAAGCATTGCGACCCGCATGACCATGTAAATCTTTCTCAATCTACAAACGACGCGTACCCAAGCTCGTTACATATCGCCATGGCACTCTCAAACACACGGCTCATATCCGAGGTGAAAAACCTGGTCAGTTCATTTCGTAACAAGGGAAAAGAGTTTGCGCACATTCTTAAGATGGGGCGTACACAACTGCAGGACGCGGTGCCCATGACCTTGGGTCAGGAGTTTGAAGCGTTCGCCACCAGCATAGAGGACGAGAAGATGGCCTTGGAACGCGTAGAGAATGCGCTTCTCGAAGTGAACATGGGCGCCACAGCAATCGGCACGGGCCTAAATGCACCAGCCGGCTATGCTGAAAAATGCACTCGTCATTTGGCTGAGATTTCTGGGAAAAAAGTCCGCTTGTCGCCGAATTTGATAGAAGCGACGCAGGATACCCAGGCGTTTGTGCTGTATGCGTCGGTCCTAAAGTGCTTGTCAATCAAGCTCTCTAAGATCTGTAATGACCTACGCCTGCTCGCCTCTGGTCCTCGTGCAGGCCTGTTGGAGATTCATCTACCTGCCATGCAGCCCGGATCGTCAATCATGCCAGGAAAGGTAAACCCTGTAATTCCAGAAGTGGTGAACCAAGTCTGCTTCAAAGTGATTGGAAACGACTTAGTAGTTACAATGGCCGCGGAAGCAGGACAGCTTCAGTTGAACGTGATGGAGCCGGTTATTGCAGCGTGCATCCTTGAGTCTCAGACCTTGCTCATGAATGCAGTGAATTGTCTGCGCACGAACTGCATCGATGGGATTAAGGCCAACGAAGAGAATTGCCGGCACTATATTGAACGCAGCATCGGAGTGGTGACGGCGCTCAATCCGGTAATTGGCTACGAGAAGGCAACAGAGCTTGCAGCCGAAGCATTAAAGACAGGCAAAGGTATCGTGGAACTCGTACGCGAGAAGAAGCTTCTGAGCGAAGAGAAGCTTAAAGAGGTTCTCGACCCGAAGACGATGGCCGGCACTCGCTAGATTTTCTAGCGCTGATGAACGCGTTGCTTAGTGCGGCATCCGCCGCCTGCTGTTAAGGAGTTTACGCCAAGCTATTTGTTGCTAGCTATCCTGACCAAATATCTCCTTAATCGCCTCACCACACGAAGAGTTTTGCAAAAGATTAGGGGTGTTATGTTTTGGATAGAGCTCGCAATTGTTCTGTTCGCAATCTTTCTTGGTGCACGTCTGGGAGGCATCGGCCTCGGAGCGATGGCCGCACTCGGCTTGGTGGTACTGATCTTCGGATTTGGTAACGCGCCCGGCGCTCTCCCCATAGACGTTATCTTCATTATCGTGGCGGTCATTACCGCCGCGGCCGCGTTGCAAGCAGCAGGCGGACTAGACCTACTGGTGGTCTGGGCTGAAAAAATTATTCGGCAAAAACCGGCGGCAATTACCTTCGTTGCCCCAATCGTTAGTTACTTCTTTACCTTCTTCGCAGGCACCGGACACGTCGCCTATTCACTACTTCCGGTTATTGCCGAAGTTTCGCGCAAGGCAGGAGTTCGGCCTGAGCGCCCAATGTCTATTTCAGTTATTGCTTCGCAGCAGGCGATTACCGCGAGTCCAATTTCAGCGGCGACGGCCGGCATGCTAGCCCTACTGGCAGCGAACAATTCGACTTTAGGACTCGCTGATATTTTGTTCATTTGTCTCCCCGCAACCTTACTTGGGGTCAGCATCGGCGCCTTCTCGGTGTGGAAGAAAGGACTAGAACTCGCCGACGACCCTCAGTACCAAGCACTTTTGAAGAGCGGCAAAATTTCTGACTTGAATCTCAGGGCATGCGAAAAGAACCCTGCGGCTGACGCTCGGGCAATGAGAGCAGTGTGGATCTTCGGAGTAGCAGTAGTTGGCGTGGTACTTTTAGGGTTGCTGCCTGAGCTTCGCCCCAGCTTCGTCACGGGTGAGACGACCGCCAAGCTTGGCATGGCGCATACGATTGAAATCGTAATGCTTACTTGCGCTGGTCTTCTGATGCTCTTCTGTGGAGCAAAATCAGACGCAATCGTAGGCGGCTCGGTAATGCGCGCCGGCGTTGTCGCTCTGATTTCTATTCTTGGAATCGCTTGGCTTGGCAGCACCTTCTTCGAAGCCTTCCAAAAAGAAGTCGTAGCTGAAATCTCAGGCGTGATTGAAGCCAGACCATGGATTTTCTCTGTGGGGTTGTTTGCACTTTCGATTCTCCTTTACAGCCAAGCTGCTACGGTTGCCGCACTGATGCATGTCGGCGTTTCGCTCGGCATTCCATTACCGTTCCTGATCGCCATGTTTCCCGCGGTAAACGGGTACTTCCTCCTGCCAACATACGGAACGATTGTCGCGGCAATTTCATTTGACCAAACCGGCACTACCGGCATCGGCAAGTATGTTTTGAACCACAGCTTCATGCTTCCTGGTCTAGTCGCGACCATAGTTGCAGTCGTCACTGGATTGGGAATCGCAAAGATATTCTATTAGAGGAGGTTTATGAATCGCAGGTCTTCTCGCACGATCCTATTCGTTGCGATTTTCGTTTTCTTTTGTAGCGTTGCCGTCGCTCAAGAGTCAGTACTTGATGCAGAGTCAATCGCAGGGGACGCTGAATCATTCGGAATTCCATCAAGCGAGGCCTTCGAGCTTCCGCCAACGCCGGAAAAAGCTCCCTGGGATTGGAGAAAGGAGCTTTCTGAGAGCACTCCTTTCATTCGAGATACGACCCTGAAGCTCAACCTTCGAAGCTTCTACTTCGCACGCCAAGACGGCGCAGATGATTCGGGAAACGACAAGGAGAAGATTTCCTGGGCATTGGGCGGATCCGCCGCACTAAAGACCGGAAAGCTTTACGATGTTTTCAGCATCGGCTCCGAGCTCTTCACTTCGCAGAAACTGTACGGTCCAGACGATAAAGACGGGGCATTACTGCTCGAACCAGGACAAGAGGGCTACACAGTGATTGGCGTAGCGAACCCACGCTTCGACTATGAAGGGCAGGCCTTATCGCTTTATCGTCAGCGCCATGAGTTCCCGTATGTGAACAGTCAAGAAAATCGAATGACGCCAAACACCTTTGAGAGCTATTCGTACGGCTATCTAGGCGAGGGCGATAAGCCTCGCTTCCAGTTTGGCGCTGGATATATTGATAAAATCAAGAAGCGCAACTCAGACACATTTGTTTCCATGTCAGAGGGTGCAGGGGTAACAAACGGCGACCGTGGTATGCCGTGGGCCGGTGTTAGATTTCGTCCCACAGACGACATAAAGATTACCGCAGTGAACTTTGCGGGTCTCGATTATCTAAACTTCTTCTATACCGACGCTGAGCATGTTTTAAAGTTCTCTGACGATTGGTCGCTCAAATCTGCGGTACAATTTTCTGAGCAACGAAGTATTGGGGACGATCTCCTCACCGGCGGCACGGACGTATCGGTCGGAATGTGGGGTGTCCAAGAAGCATTGAGCTTTCAAAATTTCATGGTACGCGCTGCCGTAACCGTGAACGACGAGGGCAGAACCTTAATCGCACCGTATGGCTCATACCCGGGCTTTAACTCTTCCATCGTAGAAGACTTTAACCGCGCAGGCGAAGTGGCGTGGAAAGTTGGTCTTTCCTACGACTTCATAGGCGTCGGTGTCGATGGCCTAAGTGCTTACGTCGATTATATCCAAGGCGATGGCGCAGTAAGCGACAGCAAGGAAAGTCTTCCTGATAAGAGTGAGACAGACTTCAACGTCGACTACCGTATCAAGGAAGGACTGCTTAAGAGCTTTTGGCTACGCTTTCGAACGGGCCTCGTACACGAAGACAGCGTCGGCACCACCAAGGATTTTAGAATTATTCTAAACTACGAAGTTCGTATTATTTAGTTTAGGCCTCTAGATTATAGGGGCTTAAGCCCCATTTCTGTCAGCGCGACCGAGAGTTCTAAAGGACCACTGAGTCCAGTCTGAAGACCGAGAGAAACCATCTATCGCCTTAAGCTGCGCATCCTTAATATCGGCGACATGACGCTCATAGTGGTTTTCGTCGCTCTCTTATTTCTATACAGCCTCGTCTCTTCCCGCCTCGCTCAAACGATTATAACCGCTCCGATTATATTCACGGCGGTTGGTGCCCTCGCCTTTATCCTGATTCCCGGACTGGAGTACCGCCAAGGCAACTACTCATTATTTCTCCACTTGGCGGAAATCGGTCTCGTCATGTTGTTGTTTACCGATGCCAGTCGCACGGATCTGAACCTCCTTAAAAGCATTCGCAGCCTACCGACCAGGCTTTTAAGTTTCGGCATGCTGCTGACAATCGTTCTCGGTGGCGGCGCTGCCTTGTTGATATTCCCAAGCATGACATTCTGGGAAGCGGGCATACTGGCAGCCATACTTGCTCCGACCGACGCGGGACTCGGGCAGATCATTGTGAATGACAAGCGCGTGCCTACGCGGGTACGCCAAACGCTCAATGTAGAAGCGGGGCTCAATGACGGTTTATCTGTGCCGTTTCTGCTGTTTTTCATGGCACTCGCTGGAATCGGTGGAGGCGATTCTCATGCAAGTCTATGGCGCTATCTCGTTGAGCAACTTGTTGTGGGGACTGGCATCGGGCTCGCCATTGGACTGCTTGGCGGCTGGCTGATTCACCTCGCATCTCACCTAAAGTGGATGGCACCATCTCGACAGCAGCTTGCAGTGGTTGCCTTGCCGCTACTGTGCATACTTGCCTCGAGACATCAGGGGGCCAGTATGTTCATTGCAGCCTTTGTCGCCGGGCTCGCCGTCCAAGTCAGGTTCAAACCCGCAGGGAAACACAGCGTGGAGTTTACCGAGGAGTGGGGCGAGCTTATAAACCTGTCGGTTTTCCTGTTATTTGGCGTGGTAGCAGCTCGTCACTGGGAACAGTTTAGCATGGAACATGTTGTCTACGGCGTTCTGAGCCTGACCATCGTGCGCATACTCCCCGTGGCCATCGCACTTTGGGGAACAGGCCTGAGCCGCGCGACTGTCTTTTTTATGGGGTGGTTTGGGCCACGAGGACTGGCATCGATAGTCCTCGCTCTTGTTTATTTGCACGAGGCGCACCAGCTCGGGGAACTAACGATCCTCTTGGCCGCAACCGTAACGATACTAATGAGCATATTTGCGCACGGAACTAGCGCGAGATCGGGCATCGACCTATATTCGCGCAGGATCGCGGGACTGCCTCCCCATGCCCCTGAATTCTAAAAATTGCCCAAGGTCATCTGCGCAATGCAGGGCACGAGACTGGACGCGCTCGGTTATGCTGCCGCGCCTTGGGTTGTAGCTCGTTGATGAGCCTTAATACTCACCCGCGTAAATAGAGCAAGAAATCCGCCGACGAAGAAGACCTCAGCATAAATTTTAAAAAATTCTTCGACCACATCGGTAATAGCGATCGTCAACTGCACGTGCTCTGGATCGCGTAGGACCTCCATCAAGACAGACTTACTACTGCTCACAAAGTCAAACATTACCGTGGCAATTGTGCAAAGAGCAGCCCCAAGCAGGTAACGCCAAAGATTGAGGTACTGAAACAATTCGCGGCGATACTTGATAAGCCAATAAAGTCCTACTATTCCGTACATCGCTATGATCGCGTCATCGAAATGGTCCGTGAGGTCGGAGGGTTTCACACCAGCGATCTTGTGAAGTGTATTATCAGTAGTCTCGTGAATCCGGAATAAGTCATCAAGCGCGAGAAAGCAGAATCCGTAGCCGAGCAGCCGCCAAAGCGCGTGTCCCTCTAATTTAGAGAACGGTCTTCCCGCGGACCGGACATGCCAAATTTTATGTGACAGGTAGGAGGCGATGAAGAGAAGAAAGACCGAGGTCCAAGTCATGAGATCGCCTTCACCGAAGGCCCAGCCGATCCTCAGAGAATCGAACAACACGCCAGCAAGAACGGTGGCCATCATCACGGTGGTAAAGATGATAAGCGCTCGTTTTGTAAAGGTGTGTGCCGCAAGTTCAGGAGGCGTTCCAGACGGAAGGAATTGGTGACGAACCCTAAGAAAACGCGCGATAGCGGTTTACTATCTGCTCGATGCGAGCGATATATTTCCCGCCAATTGTAGGGCTCATATCAGCAAGTTGGTACTTAAATGGACGACGAAAGGTATTATATTTCAGGGCCAGTGTCATCCACCCAGCCATAATCCATAAACAGGCCCAAGCGGACGCTGAACCGCTCCTGGCGTTGCTACTGCTGGTTCTCGCTTCACAGACCGCCGCCTAGACTTAGCCACACTCGCTCTAGTCTGGAAGATCCGGGGCATCAGGCTCGTCGGGACACGGGTCTTGGCCGGGGAGACCACACGGGCCACCGGTCGAGGCATCGCCCCCGTTATTTGAGGTCGAGCCGCCCCCTTCCATCGACATCAGATTGATCGACGGATTGAGGCCACCCGCTAAGGCGAACGAAAGCCGCTCAGTAAACGCAGGAAGAACAACCAACGCGAATGAAAACGCGAATAGTATGAGTAAAAGATACTCGACAAGGCATGCGCCAAAGTCAGGCGCACGCCTCATGCCATAGGCACGAGACTGAAACGAAACGCACATAAAACCCCACCGACCAGCTAAGATAACGTCCTTAAAATGCAAGATTTGTTCCTAGCGCGAGACCTGAAGACCTTCACAATGGTTACTGAGAATACAGTGTGTTATCTCAGCTAATTATCCCCCTGGGCGCCCAAGTGAGTGCCGCGCTCCTTTACGAAGCCAAATGTCGCCACCAAATCGAGCCCAAATCCTTCAGTTCCAAGCCCTGGTGCGCCGCTTCTTCGCGCGCCGGGGGCGCAAGTTTCCATGGCGTGAAACCCGTGATCGTTACGCAATTTTAGTCTCTGAGGTGATGCTTCAGCAGACTCAAACGCAGCGAGTAGAAATCTACTACAAACGCTTTCTCCGCCGATTCCCTACTCTATCCTCTTTGGCACGAGCGCCACTTCGGGAGGTGCTAATCCTTTGGCAGGGCCTTGGGTACAATCGTCGCGCAAAGTTTCTTCATCAACTTGCACAAGTCGTGGTCAAAGATCATGGCGGCAAACTGCCGGACACGCTGGAGGCACTGCAAGCGCTCCCTGGCATCGGACCTTATACCGCCGCAGCGGTCATGACATTCGCTTTCAACGCAGCTGTACCAATGATTGAGACCAATATTCGTACGATATATTTGCATCACTTTTTTCCTCGTCGCACGAGAGTTTCGGACAAAGAGATTCTAGCTCTCGTAGAAGCAACATTATGGCGGCGTAATCCAAGAAAATGGTTCTATGCGCTGATGGATTATGGAGTATCACTGAAAGGCTCCACGCAGGCGGTACATCACCGCAGCGCCCACTATCGCCCGCAAACCCGCTTTCAGGGTTCCCGAAGACAAGTCCGCGGGGCGATTATCAAGCAACTTTTAGAGAGTGGTCCCCTAACCATAGGGCAGCTTTCACGTCATGTTGAAAATAAAGGCTACGATGTTGCCAATATTATCGATTCCTTGGTGGAAGAGCGCTTGATTCAAAAGACCAAACGCGGTCGGATTAGCATCGCATGACTTCAGCCAAACGTTTCACCGTATCACGAGCCCATGAGGGAAAAGCGCTTATTGACGTGCTTGCGGAACACCTCGAGTGTTCCAAGAAGATCGCCAAGAGCTTGCTGGATGAGCGCAGAGTCTTTGTGAACACGCGTCGTATCTGGATGGCCAAGCACACGGTACGTCGCGGAGATCAGATCGAAGTCCAAGCATCCGAACCAACAGACGAGGCAGTAGAACTAAAGATACTGCTCGAAACTAAAGATTTTTTTGTGGTTGATAAACCAGTCGGCAAAGTCTCAGACGGCGCAGATAGCGTAGAATCAGAGTTGCGCACGACAAGAAGAGAGCCAGGAATTCGCGCAGTGCATCGACTCGACAAAGACACTTCGGGGTGTTTGCTATTCGCGCGCAATGAGCCTGCGCGCAACAAAGCTATCGAAGAGTTTTCCTCGAAACACGTCATCAAAGAATATTTGCTTATTTCGGTGGGCCCTCCACCAAGAAAGCTTGGCGAAGTGTCTGTTGCTTTGGGCGGGAAGCCGGCGCTCAGTCGATTTGCCCTTGTGGACTCCTCTCCGAAAGCAAGCCTTATCAAAGCCGCACTAGTGACTGGTCGCATGCACCAAATTCGAAAACACCTGGAGGTACTAGGGATCACTATCGCAGGCGACAAGCAATATGGAACTTCTGCTCGCAGTCAACGCATCGAACGAGAGATAACTAGGCAGATGCTGCATGCTTGGAGACTGAAACTTCCTGCTCTTAAAATTGCAGTCCAGGCCCCTCTCCCTGAAGACTTTCGCAAGCTGCTTAAACTTTTCTCGTTGCGCATGTCGTAGCCCAGATTTTTAAGCTAATCAGGAGTCGAAAGTACTCTTACGGAAGACTCTGCAGGTATTGATACAACGCGTCCTCTTGAACGGTATAAGGAGGTGCCTCTCGTCCAATCGTAAAATGACGAAATTGTGGCATTTCATCAGGGCCAGTCCAAAGGGCTTCATGAATAGAATTTCTTGAGGGGTGCCGATCCATTCGGTTAGGTCGTCCATTAGAATTAAGCGAGTGGCAGCCGCCAAGCGCGCAGGAAGAAGTAAATATTTGGGCGCCATACTGTACCGGGTTGGGCGTCGGAGTCGGTGTGGGCGTTCCCATTCCACAATCACCTACATTGGCCTGGTTTAAATAGGCCACTAAGTGCGCGAATGACTGGTCGGTAATTCCGGGAAGACTCATGGGCGGACTGGTCACCTTACCCTTAAGGTCAGCAAACTGAATTCCAGGATTTCTCACTGTGTTGCCGTGGCAGCCGCCTGCACCGCAAGTCTGTGAATAGAAAACTTGTCCACTCATGATGTTTCCAATCAGCGGCGCTGGGATTCCAAATGCCGACGTATCGCCTTGTCCATCAAAGTTTCCTCCTGCGCATGGCGTCGGTGGCGCATACGGAGTTGGTGTTGCAGGCGGCACGTACGGAGTCGGCTCTGGAACCGGAGTATTTGAGGGATCAGGAATCGGCATGTTCTCAGGGTCAAGAATACAGTCGGCCAACAGCGGATTCGTACCAGTTACGAGAACCTCCTGACCATCAGAGCATCCGTCACCGTCTGTATTGAACTTTCGTGGCTTGGTTCCGTATCGAGCAATTTCCAGATTGTCATCGAGCCCGTCTCCATCGGAGTCACGCTTGCGGTAATTTGTTTTGTATCTGCGGTACTCCCTCACGCTCGGAAGATGATCGTGATCTGGATCGCACATCGACATGCGCGATCGCATTAGCAACTTATCTGCTTTACAAGCTCTACGATTCTTGCGTACGAGTCGATAGTCAGCGCGAACCCGAATGGCATTTCTTCTCAAGAAAACCTGACAATGAGCGCCAATAGGAGTAAGGAAACAGACTAGGAAGAGTGCGACCACCCCCAAGACTAGCGGCTGCCGAGCGGTTACCTTTGCAAGTAGCTGACGGCACTTATGTTTAGTATCTACAACCAGTTCCATAGGGGGCACTCTGAAGGTCCTGTACAGCAGAGAGCAAGAACGGGGCCATTGGACCGCAGAAACCCTCCTGGCGATGAGCTCGATACTCCCTCGCTCATCAACGATGCGTTTTTGGATCAGTTTCGAAAAAATGTTCCTATTTTTTTAAAAAGTCCCCAAGGCACCGTTCAGGAGGAGGAGTGCCTGGCGTACTAATTCTGGCTGTATGAAACTCTATGAGCAAAGGACATTCTGGGACCCACCCTACTTCTCTTCCCTAAATGCTTAGAAGTCCCGAAATGAGTATTCTAAAATTTCTTAAGCATCGCCATCGCACCGAGGAGGTGATGGACGATGTCTCACTGGATCCGAGACTGCTCTCATCTGCGCTTACTGACTTAGCGTTTCTTAACCGCCTTAGCTTCGCATTTCGTCCGTTCGTCAATGCCTCATTCGAAATTGCTAAGGCGCAAAATATTACCACGCTCAAAATTTGCGACGTAGCATGCGGTAGCGCTGACGTGCTGTGTGAGGTGATTCGGCGGCTATCAACCCGTGGAGTAGACGTCACCGGACTAGGGTTAGATATCAACGAGCAAAGCCTGAATTTGTGTCGCGCAAGAGCGGAAACGTTAGGAATAAATTGTACTTTTGAGGCACATAACGCATTACAAGCATTCCCTGGCACACTCCCGGATCTATTTATTTGCTCCCTTTTCCTTCATCACCTCGAACACCATCAAGTAGTCTCGTTCCTGAAGATGATGGCTGATCACTCAAAGATAGGCTTTTTAGTGACTGACCTGATTCGCTCACCGCTTGGATACGTGGCAGCATGGGCGGCTACGCGCATGTTTTGCAGCTCCCCGGTTGTGCTCACGGACTCATTAAAATCTGTTGAGGGTGCATTCACTATCGAGGAAATCCGGGAATTAGCGTCAGAGGCAGGCCTCGTTGATTTTAAATTGCAGAAGGTTTGGCCAGAGAGATTCTTACTGCAATGGACTCGAGTATGAGTAAAGGATCCAATGACTTTGATGTCGCTATAGTTGGCGCTGGCCCCGCTGGAGCGATGAGCGCGATTCTTGCTGCTCGCCGTGGACTAAAAACATTACTCGTAGACAAGTCGAATTTTCCAAGAGAAAAGGTTTGTGGTTGCTGCATAAACAGTGCTGGCAAGGCGTTACTTACCCAGCATAAGCTTGCCAACATAATTCAAAATGAACATGTCCAGGCTCTTACTTCTTTCACTTTATTTGCAGGAGTGCGGCGCACTTCATTCGTCTTAAGTGGCGGCACTGCGATCTCTCGTGGAAAGCTCGACCTCGGGTTAGTTAGTCACGCGCAACGCGCCGGATGCGAGTTTCAAAGTCTAACGAAAGCATCGATATCAGATTGGAACGAAAGGACTCGCACGCGGTCGCTCCTTCTCACCAATTCAAAGTCGTCTAGAACCGTAACTGCAAAAGTTGTTGTCGCGGCATGCGGACTCTCTCTGTCCGCTCTACCAGCTGATGTACGCACTGCCATTCATATAAAGTCGGGCTCTCGGGTGGGAATTGGAGTCCTACTCACGGAACGCGAGTATCCATTGAATACAGGTGAGATTCACATGCATTTGGTCGAAGGTGGATACGTGGGTTTTACAAAATTAGAAAATGGACAGGTTGATTTAGCGGCTGCGATTGATCCGAAAACAATCGCTCGCGTTGGAATGGATGGGTTATTTTCAAGTTTAAAGTTACAGAATCTGTCAAAACGCGCTAAGGGCACCCCCCCGCTCTCACGCTTCGCAGACCGTGTTGCCTGGCCGGGACTGTTTTTGATTGGCGATAGCGCTGGATACACTGAACCCTTTACCGGTGAAGGAATAGGAATGGCACTTCAACAAGCTAATATTTGCGCACCGCTGCTTACGAAAGTATGTGCCGGAGAGGAAGTGTCTCCGTACCTGGAATGGAGCCAACGCCACCGCAGTCTATCTCGCACATCAAGATGGCGATGCTCCGCTCTTTCTTGGATCATCAACCTTCATTCTTTGACATTTCAGACCGCTTCACTCATCGCGCGCGTCCCAATGCTGCACAGACCACTGCTTAATACCTTGCAACACGCAGGAGAGACGTGAGGATCTTAGGAATATCGACCTCTGGGGCGCGCACTACGCTGACTCAAGCGCACTCCGCCTCACTTGCGGTGAAAGCGTTAGACCTTGAAGGTACCGAGGAGTGCTCACTAAGAGAGTTGTATCGACTTTCCACGATTCAATCTCGACATACAGTTCTTGGACTTACGGATGGAGACCACGGGACGGCACAGCATATAGAGGATTTCTTCCCCTCTCGTACCGCACAGAACGCAGATCCAACGACTGCAAATCGGCTATTACATTATACCGATTTTGCCACAGAGCTTGCCTGTTCCGTAGCCAGTGGCGCTCTCAAGCAGGCGTCCTTAGAGCCGACGAACATCACTCATTTAGTTACGGTTTCATGCACTGGATTCGAGGCTCCAGGCTTCGATTTTAACCTTATTAGAGCGTTGAAACTTCCTGCTGAAGTTCAACGAACTCATGTCGGTTTTATGGGCTGCAATGCCGCGTTAAACGGAATGCGGGTTGCCCGCGCATTCGCCGCTCAAGGCGCGAAAGTGCTGCTTGTATGCGTTGAACTTTGCTCACTTCACTTTAGCTACGGCTCCAACGCTGATCAGATGGTCGCCAATTCACTCTTTTCTGACGGTGCGGCAGCACTAGTAATTGGGCCCCAAAGCGAAAACAGCTCACAAACTTCAATTGGAGAGATTGTCGGTTGTGGTTCGGCCGTTATCCCAAACTCAGAAGATGCGATGAAGTGGAGAGTTACCGACCACGGATTTAAAATGTCTCTGAGTCCAAAGGTCCCGGTTTTAATCGAGCGTGCACTGATAGATCTTTTTCCAACCTGGCTCGAAAAGCATAAGTTGTCAGTTTCTACGATTGGTGGCTGGGCCATTCATCCAGGTGGACCGCGGGTACTTGATTCAGTAAAAAAGGCCTTGGAGTTGTCAGACCTGGCCATGAAACCATCACGTGATATTTTGACTCGGCACGGCAACATGTCCTCGCCCACGATTCTGTTTGTCGTGGAGGAGCTTGCGCGTACTCAGGTTCCCTATCCATGGATAATGATGGCATTTGGTCCGGGGTTGGTGGCGGAATTTGCGCTAGTGAGAAGCTGAGCTTATTTTTCTGCAAGTGCTACCCAGCAGCGCTAGCTTAAACGGCATATTCGTAGACACTCGCTACCATGGGCTCCCCTCAAAGGATATTAACGCGACCCCCTCGCGGATTCTTTCGGCATATATGCGCTATTCTTGCCACATTCAGGGCAGGTGCACCCCTTTCCGTGAGCAACTACATCCGAAAGATCATAGCCACATCCGAGGCAATCACTTTCTTGAAGCTTGAGAGCGCTTCGGCCGGAGAGCACTCCCCACGCTACGAGAGCTCCCCCGGCGGTACTCAAGAGGAATTCAAATACGGGAAGTGAACCAAGAAACCGAGGGTTCACTCCAAGATCGACAAGTGCTCGAGAGAAAAGTCGTACCGGTTCAAGCAGGAGACTCTTCGGATGATCAAAGACCGCCGCTTCGTAGAGGCTTTGCCACGGCTGATACGCGGTTGCAAGCGTAGAAGCAGAGACACAGGCCACTGCTCCGCCAATGACCGCATAAGCCGCTAACCGGAGTCGACGCGCTCGAATCGAATGGAACACACCTTCGTGTTTCGGAGACTCTTGGTGAGTCTGCTGGTGTCCCGATAGCACCGAGCTTTGTTCTATGCCTCTCATCCCTTTTGGAAATAACACGGACTCTAGGGACAGTGATGCCGGATCGCTGCGATCGAGATCTGGAAGTGGGGAGGATGTCGGTGATTTCCGATCAAGGGGCGAGTTGTCCTGATATAAAGTCATTCAAGTTGCTCTCGTTGCTCTGACGCTCGCTATCAATGTGGTGACTTCACCTCGAGGACCTACCAATATTTCCAATACACTAACAAGCAACTTGGCAGTTTGCTACACAGCTGCGCCCCGCAAAGGTTTCATTTTCGCAAGCAACTACACAGCAGGCATTGCAGTGCGGGGTGATCAAATTGGTACATTCTGACTTCGCTTGAGCACAGCAGGTAGGAGCGGTTCCCGGACATAAAGGCGTGCCAGGCACAGGAGTGGCTCCTGGTATGCAATCACCACAAACGACCCATGGTGATGAAAACAATCCGGCTTCAGCTCCGCCCGTCGGCCCGTTTGCCGTCAGGCCGAGTGCAACCACAGCAGGACGTTGCGGACAACTTTTGACCGTCAGGTCTTCGGGCTCTTGCACGACCAGGCTCATCACCACTGTATCACCGTGCACTTCAACATCAGCAACCTCTAGTCCGGGCCCCATACGAGGGAGTCCACCGCCGTCACCCGACCTCGAATCTGCGGCGAGCGCCTCGCCGCATGGCAGCATCAAGGCAGTGGCCATTAGAATTATTAATAGCCGCTGGAACTGAAAGAAAATTGAACCCGTATTCATGACTCCGCACTCCACAAATGTCGGTTCCGGAACAAATCGAGAAACCAACGTGTTCCGTGGGAATAGTGCAAAAGACATGCCCAACTTCCTACGCCCTCCAGCGGCGCTATGTAACCAGTTTGCGGTGTCTCCGCAATTTCAGGGACTTAGTCGAACTCTCGAGAGATTTTCGCCCTTTTTTCTTCCGTCTAGGTGACCTACCCAATTCAGGTAAAACCAGAGTCGGGATAACCGGCTGCGCTAGGCACGGTATTCAAGTGAGTTTCCCTTACAACTCAGCCCAATATACAACGGCTTAGGCGGCTAGCTTTGCGGCGGGCTCTAGCTCGCAGGCGCGGTTCTGGGAGCTGCTCAGGTCAGAACGGCCTCACTTCCCCTGTCTGTAGTGGCTGCGTCCACAAATTTTTGTTCATCTTTGCGCCTAAACCGCAAAATATGGTTCCCATCGTACCATGCAAAGCGATTCGTTCATGGCATATACCTTGCTTCCTAACTTCGGATACTTTGGGAGACGCTCTCGTCATGTCACGACGCTACGCCGAATTACTCAACTTTCGTTTTCTTTGCGTGACGTTGATCGCCGTTGCCTGGGGCGTGTTCTTAGTTGCACTCGCACTTATGGCTCTCAGTGTACCTGCAAAAGCAGAGAGTGGTCGGTGGCTAGTTGCGGACATTGGTGGCGCCCGTGCAGCATGTCGCACTAATGACAATTCTGTTACCCCCGGAATCTTGCGCAGGAAAACATACATCACTTACGCACGAGCAATCACGCGGCTGGTCAAGAAACGGCGCAAAGAGAGAAACTCTGCGCAAAGAGCAATTTTAAGATCTCAGATTCGGCTGCTGCGTGCCCAGGCTGACCTTTCCCAGATTATTTGTGAGATGTTTCTCGCGCAACTAGTCGCTACTCCCACTCCAGTGCCCCCAACAGTACCGACCGATGCGACGCCATCCAGCGAGGTTGCGCCGACTCCGAATCCGGAGATTACACCAGAAGTGACACCTACTCCGACTCCGACATCGACTCCACAACCCATGCGCTACTTCGACTCAGCAGGATCTCTAACCACGTACGGAAAGCAGCAGCTCGGTGTACCAAATGAACTAGCTGCCAACATTGACGTCGGAGCCGTCAGTGTGAACATTCGATGTCTGCAGTGTCATGGCGAGTACGCCGGACGTACGTTCGGTCAATATCGCACCGCTATTATCGCACCTCCGATGTACTACGTACCACCTGTTCTTGGAGACAATGAGCTTGCCCACATCACCGCCTATTTAAATCGGTTTAGAGAATAGCTACATGCGAAAGATGTTCTTGTCTTTGGCTATCGTTCTTCTCAGTGCCGCGAGTGCGCCAGGAGAAGCAGTGGCGCAAGGGTTCGTGGCGGGCACGAACAACCAAATAGTTGAAGTGCGTGCCGGCAAACGCCTCTTTTACTGTCGCGACACCAATGGTGCTTTTGAAGCGGTGAAGCGCAAGCGCAAACAGTTTAAAAGCTACCTGGACATAATAAAGAACCGAAAGAAGTCCGTTCGGCGCATGCCTTCTGAGCTTCGTGTGCGAGCACGTCGTCAACTACGTTTATTGAAAAAAGAGTTTGCGGTGACGCGAGCTCTTTGCGCCGCTCTGGACCGTGCTCCGTTAGGCGCAAGTCCTACTCCTCGCTTACCGGAGCCGGGAACTCCGCAGCCTACAGCAACAATGCTCCCTACTGTCTCCGCCACAAACACGTCCGCTCCACCCGTAACCTCGAGTGCGACTCCAACGCAAACTGCCACCAGGACGCCGACAAGAACGGCCACAGCCTCACGAACACCTACACGCACTCCGACTGTGGGTGGCACTGTTCCTGCGACAAGTACGCATACCCGCACCCCTACCCGTACTCCGACAAGAACGGCAACACAGACCTCCACTCCTACTAGAACTCCAACACGAACAAATACTCCACTAATAACTGCGACTAGTACCGCTACTCGCACTCCCACAAGAACGCCGACTAGCACCGCTACTCGAACAGCGACGGCGTCTCCTACTCGCACAAGAACGCCGACAAGTACGGTATCGCCCACTCCCTCTCAAACCCCAACGCGAACTGCTACGCCCACCATAACGCCCACGCCCCCTGCAGGAGGATATCTCGCTCCGTTATCGCGGCCAGTAACGCGAGACGACATTAACCACCTATATCGTCGGGCTGGACTCTTTGTTCCACCGCCGGAGGCGTACGAGTTTATTGGTGGGAATATTCAGCAATTAGTGCAATTTTTCATGACCTTTCGCGAAGACTCGTATGCCGAGCGCCGCGCCCGGAACTGGCTCGATGGGCGACCTGATGAGGGATATTCTACCATCAATATTTCGGGACTTCGCTACTACGCGCATGCCCTTCTGGCGCGCACTCAAAATCAGTTCCACGAGCGTTTCATGTGGTTTGTGCTGCATGACCGTCTTGCGACCTCCTCCGATGCAGGCAATGCACGCATGTCGATGCCGCATCTTTTAAAGCTGCGAGAAATTGGAGCGCGAGACTTGGACTACCGGACGCTCCTACTAGAGATGGGAGAAGATCCGCTGATGATGCAGTGGTTAAACCTAGTAGACAACACCGTGGGATCGCCAAACCAGAATTACGCGCGGGAACTCATGGAGCTCTTCACCCTTGATACCGCGGACTCGAACGGGAATCCGAACTACACCCTCGATGATATCCGAGAAATCGGGCGCGCGTTTACCGGATGGCAAGTTGGTAGCAACACCTCGCTCGAGTTCCGGTACTACTCATACTTCACTCCAGCTCGCTTTGACCCAGGAACTAAGACTATCTTTGCAGGAACTTCGTGGCAGGCGCAGGTGGTTACGGGTCGCGATGTGGTGAATCACATCTTCGATCATCATCCAAACGCAGCACCGAGCCTCGCAAAATGGCTGGCACGCGAATACTTTGGTAATGATAGTAACGGTGCCGTAATCTCGGAACTTGCAAGCATAATATATGGCTCGGACTTTAATCTTCGCGCAGCTTTTGAGCGCCTGCTAAGTTCTCAGTACTTTTACGCACCTGAGCGGCGCCTGGCAATTATTAAGCATCCTTCGCTCCGCCAGGTACACCTAGCGCGCGCCATAAATGTTTTGATCGGAGATCCGGAAAATGTGGTGAACTATGACGGCAACGGAGGCGACCCGTACCGATCCCTTGGTTGCGTGCTGACCGATCCAGATTCGGTGTTCGGCTGCGATCGAGCTCTCGAGATGCCATTAGGTAGCCGGATTCTCAACAGCGCTGTATCCCTTCGCTCCATGATCACAGGTGGTGATTCTGTCCTCACTGGGTATGCCTGGTCCGAAATGAATATGGGACTTGTCAACCTGCGCAGCTTTCTTCCGTCTCCAACTGCAACGGCAGCGGAAACGCTCGATCATCTCCTCGCTACTCTTGCTCTTGAGCTCACACCCCAGCAGCGCGATCTTATTCTCACGTTTGCACAGACTCGTCGTACCGCTTCGGGCACTATTTCAGACCCTTGGCCTGGGAACGATGCGGCGCTCTTGGATAAGCTCACAAGAATGTTCCATTTTATTACACTAACCCCGCAGTTTTTTCAGGTGCACTAATACGGAGTCTAACGTTATGAACCGAAGGCAACTTCTGAAGGGCCTTAGCACAGCACTAGGAAGCGGAAGCATGTATGCGCTCGCCGCACCGTTACAATCTGCGCTGGGACAGTCCGCATGTACCGCAAATCGACGCGCCGTAGTGACGATATTTCTCGATGGCGGACTACATGGCCCCTCTCTCTTGGTGCCGCGCGGAACTTCATCCTACTTTGCAGCGCATCCTACTCTCGGAATTACAAACTCAATCCCCATTGATGCGATTCACGGGCTACATCCGCTCATGACTAGCTTTAATACAATTCGTGCACAGGGACAGCTCGCGCTGCTGTATGGCGCGGGATACCCCAATCACAGTCAGTCTCATTTGGAAGCTCGAACTTTTCTAGGACGTACTACAGAATCGCCTCTTGTCTCATCAGGGTGGATGCTGCGTTATGGGCAGCATCACTGCGATGCCGCAGAAGCACCGCTCCTTTTTGCGGTGGGGCCGGGCGGCGCTGAGTTAACGGGCGGTGCATTCGATGTAACCACTGTCGATTCGACTGGTCGAGTTGGGCTGCCGGACAGCTCGGCGCTTACCGAATACGACCTCGCCTATCGGAACGAAGTAATTCGACTTCTTCGTGAACGTGGCCCCGTGCTGCTGAGCGAAGATGCGCAGCGCATGAATCATGCCTGGGACACGATGGAAGCTCAATCCGCCTTACTGACTACCGTACTCGCCGGCAGTCAAACCCTTGGGCCGTATCCGAATACTGGACTTGGGCGCAATCTTCGCATCGCTTCTCAGCTACTCAAGTCGGACGTAATCAACGTCAAACATATCATGATACGCCTAGGAGGCTTCGACACTCATGCCTTCCAGGGGACGGCGCTTCCGCCGTTGTTGACGCAGCTCGATCAAGCAGTCGGAGTATTCTGGAATGATCTGTCCGCGGTTGGGCGCGCTGAAGATGTTTTAATCAGCATGCGAAGCGAGTTCGGAAGAACCGTAGAGAATGGATCGGCAGGAACAGACCATGGTCAAGGCACGACTGAAGTTCTGATTGGCACTCGCGTTCAAGGTGGCGTTCGGTCCCCTGCCTACACTGAGGCAGACTTCACTCAGCCGTTTGTCCCCGTAAAATTCGACTTCCGCGAAGTGCTTGAACAGATTCTAGCGCAGCACCTTGATGTGGACCCCATACCAGTACTACCAGAGGCATTTAACCGCATAGGGCTGCAGCTGTTTCGATAAACTTGGGGCCACTTTTCCACTGGAGCCCGGCTCCTCGGAAAAGTTAATCGCATTAATGAGTTCGGCCTTCGCCAGATATAACTCAGGCTCTGTGGCAGTGCCGGACATACGTGTTTCTCTTGAATGCTTGCTTTGATGGGTGCTGAGTATGCCGAGCCTTGCAAGGGTAGGCGCCTGGCCTGAGCGACACTGAAGCGGCATGCATTAACACCCTAAATCAGAACTCCACCGCAGTGCTGCTGATATTCCTCAAATTTCCGCAACTAAGCTCCCGCAACCTCGTCGTACGAATCACGAATCGGCAAACATTCGAAACTTATTACCGTCAAAGTCTCGCTTCCTGCTGGGTCCGCGATGCTCTTCGAGAGGACATCTGTGCCGACCTCTTAGAGCTCGACACTTACGCCAACCACAATGCTCGTCCGCAGGGTCTGCGAGAACGAATTCGCGACAACACACGAGCCCTTGTAATCGACTAAATCGAGAAGATCCGCTTCCCCTTCAGTAAAGTCCAGAGCCCGAGCGTCGACACCCCGTTAAGGTTGATATGGAATACAAGCGGCCCAGTGAGAGTGCTGATCTTTGAAAGAACTTGCGAGAAGGTTTCAGTCTCTTTGACGGGTTCTGAGAATTTCTCTTGGGCGAAGCTTATTTGGGAAATAGTTGTGATCGTCAGGGCGGCAGCAAGCACTTCAGCACGTAATGCACTCATTCTTCTCGCCTCCCACTCGGGTTAAAGAACACCCACGTGTGTGGCGTGACTGCAAAACTCGTGGCTTACTAGCTTTGGTTAAAATGGGCTCGTGGTTACCAGTTCTCGCTTTTATGAGTCTGAACGGCTGCTTTCGTCGACAGCTGTGGACGCGATTGATAGATCGATTGATAGATCGAGAGTGATTTAGGCTTATATCTATCACCAACTGGCGCTGCGAGTACCCAGATTCTGCCGGACTACTATCCCACCACCAACGGAGGTTGCCCCAAGTGTTTTGAAGTAGTTCTTGCGCAGAGCCGATGGAGACTATCGGCGCACACCAAGTCACTTCAGTCGATCTTTGTTCCAAAAAAAATTGCCCGCAAGGTGCCGGGCAATCGAGGAAGCATTTCAGTCTGAGAGAGCAGTCCCCCACGTGATGCTAGGCCAGCCTTCACGCTTGAGGTTTGTGACGAGTACGCCAGAGGTATTAAATTTCAATCCTGCGCTTGCTACTTGCGGAGCTGTTCGGGTGGTGGTGGTGGGGACTTACCCAAACAACTGCATCACTAGTACGCAGAATTTAATCAATTACCTCATCATTACGATGTCGTCTTTGCTGTGTGGTGCGTGGTCAGTTAGAAAGCTGCGCTCGGCACCGTGAGGGACTGCTCTCCCTAACAAAAACTATTTTCTCCCTCAAAATGTAGTCGATGGTTCTTGAACCTCGCAGGTCTCGACAATGTTGCCGATGGTTTTATAGTGGACTGTAGGGGTAAGAGTGGCTCCTCCAGACTCTGAAGTATGGATACTCACAGACGAGGGTACGCCCAGAAAGGAATGGACCTTCTTCACAACCAACCTCTAACAACCAACCGCCTTTGCGTTTCCGCACAGGCCTTCACCAAAACCAACCCATTAGATGGAAGGGCATTTCCCTTCACTTTCTAAATTCAAGAACTGTTATTCACCAAGCTTCAAATGAAGCATCATAAAATGTTCGTTTCGAGCAGCGCCTTTGCTTCACCAGAAAATCAAAGATATTACCTCTCAAGAGACGAAAACAAGCTAACAAGTTGAAATTACTGTAAGATAATCTGTGGCCTACTCTCCAAAATTATTCAATTTCTACCGATTACTAAGAAGAGAATGTCTGTTTCAGACACCCCAACCGAGGTTTAGGTGCGATAAATGAGCTGCTCGCCTTCAGAAAACGTTCGTAGAGCCGCCCTTCGCTCTGTGTTGCGACCTCTGGTGCGCTTCTGCTTGCGATCGTCGCTGGCACTACAGGACTTTGTCTCAGTGGCCAAAGAACTATTCGTGGAACTAGCCGAGCAGGAGCTAAGCAAGGAAGATGACAAGATCAACATCAGCCGATTAAGCGTCCTCACCGGAATTCGTCGCGCGGAAGTACTTCGCATAAAGGCTGCACAGCCAGAGGAGGCTGATAATAGCTCAAGTCACTTCCTCACGCGCGCTATCGGGCAGTGGCGTAATGATCCTGAATTCTGCACACGCGCGGGCGAGCCAAAACCCCTTACAATTAGCGGAAAAAATGCCGATTTTAGGAAGCTCTGCGCGAAAGTGAGCGCCGCTATCAATCCAGGAACGGTGCTTTTTGAACTGGAGAGACGCTCTCTCGTCGAACGCCGCGAGGGAGAATTGATTCTACTGTATCGCCAGCTTCCTGTAGGGGAGTCTTCTAGTGCCGGATTAGACATTCTCTCAAACGACGTCAACGAACTGATCTATGCGGTCGAAGAAAACCTCTTTAAGCCAGCCCCAATCACCAACCTCCACCTTCGAACTGAGTTCGACAACATCGAACCTCGCTACATTCCAACCATTCGCCGTTGGCTTCTTGACGAGGGCAAGGAGTTTCATCGCCGCGCCAGAAATTTCCTCTCTCAATTCGACCGTGACCTCAACCCGGGCCTCACTACGGAAAACTCGCAGCCTGGCTCCAAGGTAAGCGTAGGCACTCATTCTCTCACCCCTCTCGCAGATGAGTGGAAACATTCCTAATTACCGCGCATTACCAGAGTGGAGCAAAGGCTGCGTTCACCAGGACATGTGTACAGGGTGTTACGGCGCGTCGAAGCGGACGTGAGTGGTTAATGGGTGTAGAGGTTGTGGCAATGAGTCGAAATCGCGTTCACGCAGTTCGGCCTTTCGGGAGCGAAGCGGGAGCCTCCATCCCTGAATACCTCCTACTCATAGTCGGGGTAGCTTTGGGTTCAATGCTTGTCCTCGACCAATATTCCAGAACTATAAAAACCGAAGTCATAACTGCCTCATGCGTTATTGAAACCGGCGGTGGGACCGCAGGAACTATTGGGGACGACGAGAGGGAAGGACTTGTCCCTTCGAACGATAACGTGCAGTGGCTTGCATGTATGAATTCAAAACTTCACGCTGCAGGACTCGAAAGCGTCCGAGAAGGACACTAGCCGCTCCCACTCCTTGACCGCCTCCATAACCCTATTCATATCTTGTTGGACCAGACCTAATCATTCTTGGGTATCAGTCCGCCCTAGCCTCTGCTGATTGATTAATTCACACTGCGCCCGACCGCTGTGTCGCGGTTCTCGTATTTTCACTGAGTCCTTGCATGCGTACACTACCACGCATGAAAAGCTTCACTAAACATTTGACCTTTAATATTCCCAAACGATTTGGGTTTAAGAACATCACTCCGCTTGTAGAAGAGTGCCTCGATGCAAGCGAAATTCAGGAGGGCTTGTGCTTGGTAAACGCCATGCACATCACTGCAAGCGTGTTTATCAACGATGAGGAGAAGGGGCTGCATCACGATTACGAAAAGTGGCTGGAGTGTCTGGCACCACATGACCCTTCTCCGACCCGGTACCACCACAACCGAACCGGAGAGGACAACGCCGACGCCCACCTAAAGCGCCAGATCATGGGCCGCGAAGTGGTAGTCGCAGTCACCAAAGGCGCCCTTGATTTTGGGCCCTGGGAACAGATTTTCTATGGAGAATTTGATGGACGTCGCGACAAGCGCGTGCTCATAAAGATAATCGGCGAGTAGCCGGGTAGGATTCGGCGTTCCTCCTTTTCCCTGAAAAAGCGCCCTCCTTGGCACTTTTTCACTCGCTCCAAGCTTCTTTCGCGCGACGAGCGGCGCGAAAATCTGAGTCGCTTCGCGCATTCGCACTTTGCTCCAGTCCGCGGTCGGGCATCCTTTCCTCCCTAGCAGAGTTGTGAAAAGAGTTTTCCACAACTCTGCTAGGGATTACCCTGATTCAGAAATGCGGTGATGTGTGCAAGCTCTTCATTCAGAAGAGTCGTCTCATTAAAGAGCATAGGGAACCCTGAGGTCGCATTTCGAAGCTGCATGAAGTTAAAAAATAGCCCGCGCTGTTCGCCCCCGTGACAGTCAGAGCATCTATTTTGATAGACTGCAGCTCCTGTGAATCTGTTTGCGGGAAGACCCGAAGGGATACCAAAGACCACCCTACCACGAGCAGTCACGTTTCCATTTTCATCAAAGTTCGGCGGACGTGGGGTTGAAGTGGGTCGGGGGGTCGCCGTGGGTGTCAGATTTGGGGCGGGTGTCGGCGTAGGAGCGTTCGGGGGATCTGTGCGCAGCAAATTGGCGCAGGCCCGATTGCCGACCTTAGCTAATCTTCGAAATCGCGTCAGCTTAAGAGCAGCGCTCCCCCGCTCATTCAAGACCTTTGCTCGCCTGCCGTAGGACGTGAAGATCAGTCGAGATCTGCGGCTCCTCACGATCCCGGCGGTTGCCCCGATGCAGGAGATTGAATGTTGTTCTTGCTGCTTGCGAATTCTTATTGTGACTGAGGTTACTCGCACGTCGGACGGAGCTACTTGGACCGGCCCAGTAATACGCGCCGCATGGCTATGTGATGGCGTAATCAGGAGCAACAGCACCAGCAGCGCGCCTACGCCGGTGCGCGGTGGCGCCGGTCTTAGCATTGCAGGTGTTTGAACAATCACTCGGTACACGTGGCCCCTCGACAGATTTCCCTCAAAAAGAGTGCAGGAAACATGCCAAGGGGACTATTGGCAGAGCCTTCGAATGTCCCTAATTATAAGGATTTATGGCAGGTAATTCTGGTCTGGCTACACCTCCGACTCATCGACCTTACGAAAGCCATAGGGGCAGTGCCTACAGCCAGAGCGACAGCACTTTCCTCTTCGAAGATGCTCGAACTCTGTAGTCACCTGGAATCCGGTTAGTGGGTCGATATAGAACGTCGCTTCCCTTAAGCATGCTTCCAGATGCACCTTTGTGCACACTTCATCCAAGGGAATGCTTTGAGGCGGATCTAGAGAACTTGCGGCGCTATCGCTGAGTTGCTCAGACTCGCCACTTTTATTGTCAGATTTTGTCGCCAATTCTTGTGCTCTGAAAGAATAGTGTCCGCATAGCGCCGAGTGACTCCAGGGGCTGATCCTCCGCGCTTTCTGGCGGAAAGCAAGTTTCCAGGTCCCCAGTTATAGGCGATAAGCGTCTCTTGCTGAGTAAATCCGAACTCTTCCTCGAGGTATTTTAGATAGGCGATGCCTAGTCGTATATTGTAGGCGGGGTCATATAGGCCCTCGACTCCGGACCACTGCAAACGACGCTTTTGAGAGATATACTGCCCGGTACTGGGCAAGAGTTGCATCAGGCCCTTCGCGCCTTTGTTCGATACCGCTGAGTGGGAAAATCTACTTTCTGCCTTAATAACTGCGGTGACAAACAGGGGATCAACTCCCTCCGCACGGCTTTCATCTACTATAATACGGGCTAAATCACGGGACTGGCGCGAGTCGAGACGTCGGTGATTTTGAGAAATGATTTGAGCAATTCCCAATTCAAGAGAGCTTTCGTCTAGATGCACAAATGGGACGATCTCTTGATGGCGATTGGCGTCTAGGGATGCAGTCGCCTCGTTTTCTGAAACTGACGGCCGCGTCAATCCAACAATACCCACTATGGCAACCGCCAGAAGGAGACTCGCAAGACGATCAATGACTCCAACCTGGGCGACCCTGCCGTCGAAACCGCCTCGACAAGCGTCAAAGGCAGGACGTGCCCTGTCACGCAAGGGAAGTTCTTGAACGACAGTGATGTTAACAAGCGACGACATCAGAACCCATGCACCCAAAAACGGCCAACCACGGCCAGCAGCCTCAGCGGGATGGCATCTCCCACGAACCACGACCTGGGGTAAACCTACCCCAGGAAGCGTGACTACTACACTCCAGCTCCTGTAAGATGCCCCTCGTGATCCTGAGGAACTTAGGTAAATTTGCGAAATGGTTAACAAAAAGCGTATTTTCAGTAAGTTAATGGTGCTTATTTTTTAATAGAATATCTTTTGTCTGGGATATCATAGGGCTTGGCGCTCTGCTGATTTAGTAAATAATTTCAATAGGTTGAGTTTTACCATATTGATTATATGAACATTTCTCGAGTTCTGGTTATTGGTGGGGGTCATGCAGGTGTCGAAGCCGCCTGCGCTTCCGCTCGCCTTGGGATCGAGACCCTCCTTCTGACTCTGCGCGCTGAGGGCATTGGGCAGATGTCCTGCAACCCAGCTATCGGTGGCCTCGGTAAGGGCCAGCTGGTCAAAGAGGTCGATGCCATGGGTGGCATCATGGGACGCGCAATCGACGATACCGGCATTCAGTTTCGCATACTCAATCGCAGCAAGGGCGCTGCAGTAAGGTCAAGCCGAGCCCAAGCCGATCGCGATCTGTACAAGAGTCGAGTGCGAGAACTTGTCGAAGCTACTCCCAACCTCTCTGTTTACGAGGGTGAAGTCGCCGAGCTGCTCACCGAGTCCACATCCGATGGGCAACGCGTAGCAGGAGTGCGGCTCTCGGACGGAGTCACCCTAAGCGCAAGTGCGATAGTGCTTACCACTGGAACTTTCCTGCGCGGTTTGATGCACACGGGCTCATGCCAAACTCCCGGGGGCCGACAAGGCGATGCACCAGCTTCCTCACTCAGCGCGTCACTCGAACAACTTGGATTTCGTCTCGGGCGTCTAAAAACGGGGACTCCACCGCGATTGCGTCGTTCTTCGATCGACTTCAGCCAGCTCGAAGAGCAACCGGGGGACCTCTCTCCTACTCCATTTTCCATCCGTACCAAGTCCATCACTCAGTCGCAGATCTCCTGCTGGATTACCTACACGAACAGCCAAGTTCATGAAGTCATTCAGCACAATAAGGATCGAAGCCCGATGTTTAATGGGCAGATCAAATCGGGCGGTCCTCGCTACTGCCCGTCGATTGAAGACAAAGTCGTTCGCTTCGCTGACAAGACCAGTCACCAGATTTTCTTGGAGCCCGAAGGGCGCGACTCGGACATTGTTTACCCGAACGGTATCTCCACGAGTCTTCCCGCGGATGTTCAAGAGCAGTTCATTAAACTTATCCCTGGGCTTGAACAGGCTGAGATTTTAAAGCTTGGCTACGCGGTCGAGTATGACTTCGTAGACCCCCGCGGCCTCGCCCCGACTCTAGAAACAAAGCTGGTGAAGGGACTCTTCTTTGCAGGACAGATTAACGGAACCTCTGGATACGAAGAAGCCGCCGCACAGGGCCTCATCGCTGGCGCGAATGCAGCGCTGCATCTTCAGGAGAAAGAGCCTCTGATGGTCTCTCGTGGTCAGGGGTATATCGGCGTGATGATCGACGATCTGACTACAACCGGCGTCGACGAGCCGTACCGCATGTTTACTTCGCGCGCCGAGTATCGCCTGCTGTTACGGGAAGACAACGCAGCCGATCGATTAACCCCCATGGCGCATCAGGCGGGTCTAATCGACGATCTTCAGTGGGCGATATTCTCTGAGCAGCAGGCGCAGACCGAGAAGCTAAAGAAATGGTCGGATTCCTATCGTGTTTTGCCAACCAAAGACGTCAACACCTGGCTTCACACTCTCGAAAGCGCTGAGCTAAAGGACAGCGTATTGATTTCTACGCTCGTGCGCAGACCTGAGCTTTCGCTTGAACTTCTTGTGAATCACTTCGCTGCAGATTCGGAGGCAGTCGAGTTTGGAACCTTCTCAGAAGCAATTACCACTCGACTAAATACAGAGCTAAAATTTGCCGGATATTTGAGGCAACAAGAAGAAGAAGTAGCTCGCCTAAAACGACTTGAAGATCAGCAGATACCAGGCGACTTTTGCTATGACCAGGTCCCTAGTCTGCGCACTGAGCATCGGCAGAAGTTTGCTCTGCACCGTCCTTTTTCGATTGGGCAAGCAATGAGAATCCCCGGCATTACTCCGAGTGCCATATCGCTGCTCGCTATGCAGCTTAAGCGTAGCGCGGCAGCTCCTTCGAGATAGTCGTCCGTCTATATAATAGCTGTCAGCCTCATCCGTTCAGCGAATCGTCCAGCGATTACGCATAACAGATCCACGAGACCCCCATAAAGCGTCTGAATTCAGTCCAAAGATCGATCAAACTTGGACTGAATTTCGATCAATGGGCGTCCCTTAAGAATTTCCTCTAACAATTCCAAGATCCTAACTTGAAGCCTACCCACAAAAGGTAGCAGCTTCCTTTTGGTATCTTCAGCGAGGAAGGTGCTACCTTCTTGAAGAGGGCTGGACGCTCGGGGCTACCCCCGCTATACCCGTCGCAGACTTGAAGACCGACTCAGTTGTAAGAGCGTTCTGGAGATTCCGTTGTATGGATACAGGTCAATCCGTTCGTGGTACCCCACCTGGCGATAAACTTCCTCTAAAACCACCACCCGTTTCAGCGCAGCCCGGCGAAAGAACTCGCCACGATCCAGAGAACCTTGCTGCATTACAAACCCCCGCGATCGTCGACCCGTCCAGTATCCGCGAGACCGCGCTCCACATACTTGATGAGACAACCGCACGATATCGGCACGAGCTAGATGTCGAAAAGCGAAGACTTTGGGTGGTGGGCATCGCGGATTATAGCGACCGCCCTACTTGGCGAAAAGTGCATGGGGCCTTCGAAGTTGAGTTCCCCAATTCGGAACTAAGTAGCGTTCCGGTAGCGGAATACAACACGCTAGAAGTAGGCGTACATGTCAGTCATTACGCACTAGCGCCAGCGCATTATCGACCACCGACTCAGGTAATATTTACCAACGCCGCCCGCATTCGTACTGACGACACCGCAAAGCGTAGCGACAGCCTGGTACTTGCAGTCCTAGAAAATCAATCACTCGTATTCGCCTACATGAACGGAGAAGAGCTGGGGTTTGTTCATGATAAAATCAAAGCTGCCTTCGTTCTGGACAGTGATGATAGAGACGTAGACTTTCGTAGTCGTGACATTCTTCCGCGGATTATGAAATCGGTTATCGCCGGCGAAAGAGATTTTATTAAATCATGTGCACTGCCCGAACAGCTGGCAGACATCGGTGTTGTTCCCGCACCTCGCTGGGTGGTCGGCTGGGTTGACAAGCCCTACATGAACATTAAGACGCCGATTCGAGTTGAAGATCCTACGCTGGCAGAGATCCCATTCGGGTCCCTCTTATACGTGCGAATTGGAGAAGCTGCCCACTGGGTTCGGTTCCAGGCCAGCATCGCACGCCTCGAAGAACATGAGCTTGGCTTAGTGAGGTCGTCTGATTCAGAACACGACGGCAGCAAAAAAACTCCGCACATGGTACTGGCGGTCAAGGGAAGCCATGCATGGTCAACATTCCTTGAGCCAAAGGCCGGAACCCCTATTGAACTGCTGCAACACATCCCCGCAGATGCAATGACGAGATATCCGCTTCGCCTACCGTGAACTCAGGCGGATTGGGCGAGAGTGGATTTAACTGCCCCCTGCGCGCCTTCTTCTATTAGGGAGATCGTTGGCCTCTTGATCTTTAGCCGCTTGCGCATCCCGTCCTGGGATTCTGAGCGATGGAGATTTAGCCTCTGCTAGGGCTGAGGCGCCCCTCTGGCCTAGATGCTCCTTAAGAATCTCTTCGATGCGCGCATCAACAAGCTTAGCGACCTGCTCTCGCACCTCCGACTCGGTAGCGGTAAAAATTCCATTGAGTCTGTTCTCAGGAATAGCTCGCCCCTGCTCATCAACCCGGCCGTCTTCGGGAATGTAAAATCGATCTCCCTCTGGTGGATGCGCCCTATTGTTTATGGGAGAAAAACAAATAGCGTCATCTGGACAACGCAGGGGCGCAACCTTGCGATTCAGATCGTGCTCATCACGACTGAGTAGACTATCAGTGCTCCAGGACAGAATATTGGCAAATTGCAACATATCCCGTTCTTCCGGAGTAAACTGCTCCATTTCTTTCGGGTCGGTGATCCAATCTGAAAGGGCCGGGACACCTTCCATACGGTCTAGATCTTTTTTTGACCACTGATTCATGCGCCACTCCCCTCGCACGTACGCATGCTCTAGCCTCTGCTCTTCGTCTGCATCCCCAAAGAAGAGCTTCACTGAAGCATCAGGGAATACTTCTGTTCCCATATCTCGTCCGTCAGTAACCCATCCAGAACTGCCAAAACTTCTTAAAAACGGGAGAAGCGCTGACCGCACTTCGCCGATTTCTCCTAGAATCGATGCTCCCTGCGCAAACTCATGACTTAGAAGTTTCGGGGTAATATCGACAGCCCTCCGGCCACACTGGAGTAACACCTTGGTCCCTGAATCGGAGTTCACTACTCTCAGTCTTCCATCACTGATGGCACCCGCAACAACCGCAACTACATCGCGAGCCTCCTCCGGACTAAGTACTTCCGAATGCGCTTCTTCACTCCTTCGACGAGTCCATGAACGATTCCGAATTGATTTCAATTCGTGCTTACAGACATAAGCACCGGCCCGGTAGGCAAGGCCCGAACTCATTTCCCGCACCCCGTAGTAGCTCGCCAAGAATTTCCCCGCCGCTCCTTTGCCATATGCCGATAATCCGTCAATGGTGATGATCAGCGGGTTACCGGTCACACGCTGAAACATCTCACCAATTGACTCTCCTAAACGGAGTTGTGACTTTAATATTGGGCATCGATCGCCAAGGCTCTCTCGAAGAAGCACCTCAAGTTCAGGCCGATCCTTGGAAGAAAAAGTTTCAGCGGTAAACGGATCAGCTCCGCTGGCAGCCATTTGGCCAGGAACAGAATTTTTGGCCCCGGGCTGCCCCTCTGTCGATTCGCTGGAAAACACTTCTTCCCCTGAAAATTGCAAATACCGTGCAGCCCCTTCGATGTCTCGTTTGCGAGAGCTGCCACCTAATAAACTAAAAATATTCCTTACTGACTCGATCATCTATCTGCTGAAGTTATATCTCGAATGCCCCTTCTTCAGGGCCCAGAGCCTGTGGAATAGTGCGCAAAGTGGTCGGGATTATTAATCTTTTTGCGCCGCTACTCAAATGAGAAACGCGTTGAGCTCAAACTGACCTCAAAATTACATTGAATTATCAATCAGTTATCTGCTGATTCAGCACTCGTCAGAACTTTCCACTGCCGCTGGCTTCGCCTACAAAAGGGGGCCGACTCCCTGTCTGATGCAATTCAAATCAGCATCTCAGTTACTCGGGGGCAGCTTACTTCTCGAAAAGAGTCTCAACGCAGACGATGCGAAACCCCGAAGACACCAAGAAAGTGCTGCTTCAGCCTGGCTTTATTCAATCGTCGTCTTCTCAAACGCCAGTACATTAAGTAAATGCGTGTCAGGGCACAAACA
The DNA here is from genome assembly GCA_041739995.1 of Bdellovibrionota bacterium. Taxonomy (GTDB): domain Bacteria; phylum Bdellovibrionota_C; class UBA2361; order UBA2361; family JBGSMV01; genus JBGSMV01. The sequence goes on along the minus strand of JBGSMV010000034.1, from coordinate 9,076 downwards.
TAAGGAAAGCGTTTCAGCGGCTGCCCGGCGGAACTTTCTCGGGGATGAGAATTGAATCGCTTTAGCGCTTCCTTGCAAGCGCGCCTCACATCTGTATTATCGCGCGCTGCCGTCTAAGTGAAAGGTCATGGCTAAGAACGGGAAACCACTCGTAATTGTAGAATCACCTACTAAGGCCCGAACCATCGAGAAATTCTTGAGTGGTGGGTTTGAGGTGCTGGCCTCCTATGGCCACGTGCGCGACCTGCCCAATAACGCTGCTGAAATTCCCGAAGCAGTTAAAAAGGAAAAATGGGCCCGCCTTGGAATCAAGGTCGATGAAGCCTTTGAACCTCTCTACATCGTTCCTGAGGCCAAGAAAAAGCGCGTCGCTGAACTAAAGAAAGCACTAAAAGATGCTCCCGAACTATTCCTCGCAACCGACGAAGACCGCGAGGGAGAATCCATCAGCTGGCATCTGATTCAAGTTCTTAACCCAAGCGTCCCAGTGAAACGCATGGTCTTCCATGAAATCACCAAAGAAGCGATCGCTGAAGCTCTCGCCAATCCGCGAGAACTAGATCTCAACCTCGTGAAGGCTCAAGAAACCCGGCGTATCATCGATCGCTTGTTCGGTTACTCTCTTAGCCCCGTTCTCTGGAAGAAAGTCGGTCCGGGCTTAAGCGCCGGACGCGTGCAAAGCGTTGCGATGCGACTGTTGGTCGAAAGAGAGCGCGAACGAATTAAGTTCAGAGCCGCAAAGTATTGGGACTTGAAGGGCGTTTTTAGGAAACTCAAGTCTGATTCAATGCCCGACCGCTTTGAAGCAGAACTCACCCATGTTGATGGGAAGCGCGTCGCTACCGGAAAGGATTTCGTTGCCGACACTGGCAAGCTCGATACCAAGTCCGACGTAGTACACTTAGATGACGCAACCTCTACCAAGCTTAAAGAAGCTCTCCAAAGTTCCACGCCAACCGTCAAGAGCGTCGAAGAAAAGCCCTATACCACCAAGCCCTACCCGCCTTTCACCACCAGCACCTTGCAGCAAGAGGGCAGTAGAAAGCTCGGCTACGCGGCGCGCAGAACCATGCAGGTAGCTCAGCTACTGTATGAGAACGGTGTCATCACCTACATGCGTACTGACTCGACCACTCTCTCAAAAGAAGCGCTGGATGCAGCTCGTGGCCTAATCGTGAAAGAGTTTGGAAAAGATTTTCTATTTCACGAGCCGCGAATTTACAAAACCAAAGTGAAGAACGCTCAAGAAGCGCATGAAGCGATTCGCCCCGCGGGCACCGAGTTTGCCACACCACAGAGCGTGAAAGAGCGCTTTGGAGACGAAGCGTTCAAACTCTACGACTTAATCTGGAAGAGAACCGTCGCCTGCCAAATGAGCGATGCACGCGGCAAGCGCGTTAGCGTTGACGTCACCGTGGGCGACACAAACTTCCGCGCCACTGGAAGCACCATTGAATTTCCTGGATACCTGCGTGCCTACGTAGAAGGGTCAGATGATCCTGAGCAAGAACTCGCTGACCGTGAACGCATTCTTCCCATACTCACTGTCGGCGAATCACTCTCCACCGTTTCGCTTGAGAGCGTTCCGCACGAGACTCAACCACCTGCACGATTTACTGAAGGAAGCTTAATCAAAGAACTTGAAAAGCTTGGCATCGGACGCCCCAGCACTTGGGCAACCATTGTCGATGTGGTTCTGAGCCGCTCTTATGCCTTCAAGAAGGGAACCGCCCTCGTTCCTACTTTTCTCGCGATGGCAATCACCCAACTAATGGAGCAGTTCTTTAGTGACGTGATCGACTACGATTTCACTGCACGGCTCGAAGACGATCTCGACTCAATCTCTCGCGGAGAAGCAGAAAATTTAAAGTATCTAAAGAATTTTTACTTCGGCAACGGTCATCCGGGCTTAAAAACCTTGATTGAGCAGGGCGAGAAGCAAATCGATCCACGCCTTGTGAACGGCATTCCTCTTGGCACCAAGGAAGACGGAACCGCTGTAGAAATCCGAGTAGGTCGCTGGGGGCCTTTTCTCTCAGACGGAACCCAGCGAGCGAGCCTCCCTGATGCGCAGTGTCCAGATGAACTGACGCTCGAACTCGCACTGGTCATGCTTGCCGATGCCGCAAAGGGACCCGCCACTCTTGGAAATGATCCAGTTAGCGGCCTTCCGGTCTATGTGAAAAAAGGTCGCTTTGGACCTTACATCCAGCTTGGAGACATGGTTGAAGGTGGAGATAAGCCTAAGATGGCATCTCTTCTCGCCGGCATGGATCCAGAGTCGGTTCCCCTAGAAACAGCCCTCAAACTGCTTGAGTTCCCTAAGAGCGTAGGGAAGAACCCAGAAAACAACGAGGACATCATCGTCTCGAACGGTAGGTATGGTCCTTACATCAAGTGCGCAACAGACACTCGCAGCATTCCCACTGATGGCCCATCGCTTCTTGATGTCACGCTGGAGTATTCGCTTGAACTTCTTAAGCAGCCCAAGCGTCGTGGACGCGCATCTTCTCAACCTAAAACTCTTAAGGAACTTGGTAAGCATCCAACTTCTGACGGAATGATTGTCATCAAAGATGGTCGTTACGGTCCGTATGTAACCGATGGCACTACCAACGCGTCATTACCAAGAGGTGTGTTACCTGAAGCAATCTCACTTGCCGAGGCAATACAACTTATTGATGTGCGCGCGGCCACCGCACCGAAGAAGCGAGGCGCTAAGCGCGCAGCGAAGGCAACTCCGAAAGCAAAGACGCCAAAAGCTAAAGCACCCCAAAAGGGGAAAGCTGTTAAAGGGGCCGCGACCGAAGGTGGCTCTGGCGACAAGAGCAGCGCTGGCGACAAGAGCAGCAGCAAACCTGCTAAAAAAGTCACTAAGAAGTCACCCAAGAAGAAAAAGGCTGCGGCCCCCGCTAAAGTCGATGGCGCCGAGACAAAATCATAAAGTCGATACGCCTTCTAACGGATGCGGTGAAATTCTGATGCTATAAGATACTGCCGCTATGAAACGTATCCTTGAAATGCCCATCCGCAAGAGACTGGTGTTAGTCGCTCACGATCACTGCAAGGACGAGCTGCTCGAATGGGTGCTCTTCAATAAGGGCACTTTGCAGGAGCACTCGCTTTTCGCTACGGGAACAACTGGAAAGGTAATTGCGGAACGTTCAGGACTCCACATCCAACGATTTATCTCCGGACCTCTCGGAGGCGATCAGCAGATCGGCGCGCGTATAGTAGAAGGCGAAATAGATGCGATGTTCTTCTTCTGGGATCCCCTGACTGCCCAGCCGCACGATCCTGACGTAAGGGCACTCTTACGAATTGCGGTGCTCTACAATATTCCGGTGGCAATGAATCGAAGCACCGCGGATTTTATTATTTCGTCCGCACTGTTTCATGATCGCTACGATCGAATCATCGATATTGAGCGCCCGGCGAATCATCAGCATTGAGCGCCCGGCGAATCAACAGCATTGAGCGCCCTGCGAATTAACAGCATTGAGCGCCCTAGACTCTGACTCTCAGGCGCCCCGACTCAGGCTGGGAATCTTTGCAACACTTCGGCAAGCACTGGCATGGACGGCGCTGTTCCTTGCTTCTCGGTCGAAAGACCGGACGCGCGCACCGCAAAACCGACTGCGTCGGAAACTGAGTTTTTGAAGCGAACAAGCCCCGCAGCGAGCGCTCCTGTGAAAGAATCACCGGCACCGGTCGTGTCCATCGGATTCACTTGAGCAGCAGGAAATCGTTGATAGCGACCACTCTCCTTTTGAAAAAGAAACGCCCCTTGAGCGCCGAGCGTCAGCACCACGCACGGTACCTGCATTTTAGAGCAAAGATCTCCCAGCTCAGCATCAGAATGCGTCACAAGGTCTTTGCCCAGTTCAATATTAAAAAAGCGCCTCAACAGGTACTCTGCCTCGCTTTCATTCGGCACAAGGATATCGACATTATCAAAAAGGTCCCTAGAAAGACTGTCATTGATCGGCGCTGGGTTTAAAATCGTCTTGGCGCCTGCTTCTCGTCCCAACTCAAGCGCGCACGCAGTCGCAGCCAGGTTGCACTCGAGCTGACAGACCACTACGCGAGCTTTCTCGAAAGCCGCTCCCTGCGCGTGAATGAACTCAGTAGAAAGCGCCGCATTCGCACCAAGTGCTACGACTATCAAATTAAGACCTTCGGCGTTCACCACAATCGAAGCAGCTCCAGACTGCAGAAGCGGATGTACTTCAAGCGCAATAGGAAGTTCTTCAGCTTTAGAAAATGACCGAATGGTATGAGCAAAAAGATCCTCGCCTACGGCACCAAGAAACAGCGTAGCAGCGCCTAAGCGATGACACGCCACTGCCTGGTTAAAGCCCTTTCCGCCTGGACCCGTAACGAACTTACCGATACGGGTTTCTCCGGGGCGAGGGAACTGCGACGTAATAAAGGCGAGGTCTTGAACAAAACTACCGACGACAACTACGCTACTCATTTAGCCTCGAATCGTCGCTTAATAACTTCTGAAATATCCTCCGCCGAGAGTTCCGCATCAAACTCCGCTCCAGGAAACTGACGAACCCATTGATAGACTGGCTCCCGCAATTCTTCAGGCATGGTTGCAGGTATGCGCATCACTTTATCCAGCGCTTGCGCCACCGAAGCTCCAATCGAATCCATGAAAGTCTGAAGCGCCTCTATGGAGTCACGCGCCGCATCTCTGTTGCGGGCAGATACCCGACCCTCCCCTTGAGCTGCGATCAGGTCTTTATATTCTTTCATTGAGTTGAGCTGCACCACAGAGCAACGCGGATAGAATCCGAGCATCACATTCCAAGGGCATTCTGGGTGCTCGCCGCAACTACGAAAATCTGTTCTCAATATAACTGACGGAATATCACAGAATTTAGCGACCATGAACTCAGCGATCATTCCACTATCAAGCTCCATACCATCGAACACGAACACAGCCGCATCAGCCTGCACCACCGAGCGAATATCTGCGTTTCGAATTGCCCTGGCGGACTCAGTTCTTGGTTCACAAAGTTGCGGGAGAATTACTTTGAATTCATAGCGCTCACTCGTTCCGCTCGCGCGCTGAATGGCATCAGCAAGTGCTGCATTTCCAAAGAGCGCACGACTGCTAAACAGGTCAGCAGCGAAATAGAAAGTAGCTGGTCGCTTTACCACACGAACTCCTAGGAATACGCCCCACAAAGGCAGGTGAGAGATACATCAAAGACGTCCTAACTTTACAGAGCTGTGGTAAGATTTCGAAGCAAAATCTGACTTTTTCAAAAGCCGACAGCGAAATGCGTTCTGGGTAGGCGGGGCGACTTCTCGTGCCGACCGCCCTACCCTGCCTCCCACTAAAGAGCTGAGCTAAAACTTCGAGAGCAGATATTGATTAGTTACATCATGGTGAAAGATGACTTCGCTCACCTTCACTGCATTTCCCAATTCCTTGGGGCAACGGTCTGCAGAGAAGCTCTTACGCTCAAGAAACTTCTCCTTATTCTCCTCACCCAGAAGCTCGGCTATGAAAGTACTTCCCTTCATAAGTCGAAGCGCATCGTGGATATTCCCAGGCAAGAACCTGGTTCTCGTTCTGCGATTCTCTGAATTCAGCGCCTCAGTCATGGGCCCGTTCAAGCCCGTACCAAGAATACATAGCAGCGCCATATAGGGATTCGCGTCCGGAGCGACCGTACGCACCTCGACTCGGGCAGACTGCTCGTTCCCAAGAGGAATTCGTACCATAGAGGTGCGATCCACTGCGGAAGCCTTTATCTGATTAGGTGCCTCAAAGTGCGGATCTAGTCTGCGATAAGCGTTAACGCTCGAATTGAGCACGAGACAAATATCGTTAGCGTTGTTCAAGAGCCTGTCGACAAAATTCCAAGCAGGCTCAGAGAGCTTGTCTTCGCCTTTCGGATCCCAGAACTGATTTTTCCCCGCCTTCGTCAAAGACAAATTCACATGCATTCCACTGCCATTAATTCCCGCGATAGGCTTAGGCAAAAACGACGCTGTAAGACCCATGTTTGCAGCAATCTGCCTTGCCGTGAGCTTGTAGAGTTGAATTTGATCGGCTGCGAGCAGTGCATCGGTGTACTTATAATTCAGTTCAAACTGAGAGGGCGCTACTTCTGGATGATCTTTTTCGTTTTCAAAGCCGAGCGCGCGCTGCGCCTCCGCGAGTGCATCAATGAAAAGTTTTAGCCGGTCGCGTGGAAGGCTGTGATAGTAACCTCCCGAGGACACAAGCTTGAATTGATTTGCTTCGGAGAACTCTTGCTCTGCATTCAGTCCCTCGAACAAGAAGCCTTCGCATTCGACTGCGATGTTCGCGGTGGTGCTATCTTTCTGATGAAGCTCCTCAAGGAACGTCTTGAGACGCCCGCGCATATCAGAAGAGTAACTTGTTCCGTCCTGAGATCGAATAAGCCCGAACACCAGTACTTTTCCGGGACCAAAAACATCAGACGGCAACCACCGGAAACTTCCCCAATCAAGCTCCAATCGCAGATCGGATTCTCGAACTACTGAAAAGCCGCGTACAGAGGATCCATCGAAGGTAAGATTGTCGTAGGACTTCAACAGAAATTTCTTGTCGTAGTCCAGCATGTGAAAGCGCCCCTCGAGATCGGTAAACCCTACCGTCACCGCCTTTAAGCGCTTTTCTTCCGAAAGATATTTCACATAGTGGTCTCGGTGCTCCGCGAGGTTCCGCCTTGAGAGCTGTCTCTCCTTCGCCTGCAAATTCAACTCTTCGAGCTCGTCATAGGGGATCTCCAGAAACTGTCGAAGGGCTACAGGGGAATCAGGCGAAGTCGTCATACGTCCTCGTATTAAAGGTAAATAGGCTATAAATAAACTTAAAAACTGCTATAATTAAGCTTATCTCAGAGTTATTTAATATATCTAGTGGTATTTTGCGGTTAGAAATGTCCATGGGTTTTGAGCCCTTACCTCGCATCTGCGCTCAAGCAGGAGGCTGCTCGCCTGAGAAAAGCCGCGCCTCCCGGCCTAAGTAGCTGCTCTCCCCGAATCCACCACGCGGCACTACCCGGCTACGCCGGCACATTCCCCACAGGCGAGGACCATCAGAAACATCACTCCGATTTTACCGCGCTCCGTCCTCGGCTTCATTCAATGTCCCCGAGAAGCCGTTCTCCTGCCCTCGTGCAGGGATTTTTGGGTTTACCCTTGACCATAGGGCCTGTGCTTCCAAACTTGCGTCGAACTTAAATTTTCAAGGATCATATTTGGCGACTACGGTGCACAATAGTTGCACCATCGCCATCAGAACGCAGCTTCTTTCAGGAGCTCGGACAGACCAGCGCAATGCCTTGCCATACCACCATCGGCCTGGGAACATGGCGGGAAGCAAAGGTAGCGAGGACCATGAACACTTCCGACTCTAGTTCGATCGATGTCTCAATTATCATTCCTGCCTTCAATGAAGCAGGCGCTATCGGTGACACCATAGCTCGCTTGAAGAGACTGCCCTTTGAGAACTCGGAGATTATCGTGATTGATGACGGGAGCTCGGATGACACCGCTTCGGTCGCTGAGGCCGCAGGCGCACGAGTAATTCGTCACCCCTATAACATTGGCAACGGCGCAGCGGTCAAAACAGGCATTCGCGAGAGCCGCGGTAAAGTTTTGGTATTTATGGATGGGGACGGGCAGCACGAGCCCGCTGACATTCCCAGACTTCTCGCTCTGATCGGACAATATCACATGGTAGTAGGCGCGCGCTCGAAGGGATCTGACACTCACCTACATCGAGATCTCGCCAATTACGTCTACAACAAGCTCGCTTCATTCGTGGCGAGCTTTAAGGTTCAGGATCTTACCAGCGGCTTTCGCGCCATTCGTCGCCGCGACGCGCTGCGCTTTTGCGACATGCTGCCAAACGGTTTTTCTTACCCGACAACCATTACTCTCGCCTTTCTTCGCTCAGGCCGCTCGCTGGCCTATATTCCGATTCAGACCCGTCACCGCATTGGCAAAAGTAAGATTCGCTTGGTTTCGGACGGTTTTGAATTTCTGATAATTATAATGAAGATTGCAATGACCTTCTCTCCGCTTAGGATCTTCATGCCGATGAGTTCATTTTTGTTTTTTCTCGGGCTGATGCGCTATGCCTACACCTATTTCACCCTCGGGCAGTTCACCAACATGTCGCACCTCATGATTAACTCAGCGGTGATTGTGTTTATGTTAGGCATGGTCGCAGAACAAGTCGCTTCCCTTAGAATGGAGCGCGGAGATCCACTTACTGCAGGCGAGGATCAGCGACATTTAGAACGAATTTCCACACCGCGTTGAAACTCGCGCCCGTAACAGGATAAGCGAACTTCTGGCGCAGCAACCCCCTCGCGCACGCCAACAAGAACTGCCACCGGGACGGCAACAAGCACGCGCACTCCGACGCCTTCAGTAACTCCAACCTATGCAAACCCACAGCCTCAGTGCGCAGACGGCCTCGATAACGATGCCGATAGTTTTGTCGACTGTCCCGACGATCTGGGATGCGCAACCCCATCTGATACCAACGAAGGCGGAGTACAGGCACGAGACCCACTACTGGCCTTCGGCTGGAGCCCTGGCTCCGCTGAGCACCAATACATTACTCCCATGTACCGTTTTGTGTACGACCCATCAGATCAGAACGCGATCAATCTTGCTGCGCAGTGGCTACAACAACAGGAGCCTGGAAAGCGAGGGATGATCGTAATCAACGCACCCTCATATGACCTACTTCGGTTCAATTCATCGCACGCATGCAGAGACCCGCAAACAGGTAGTCCGCTACCGACTCCCGACATCGGGGAGGACGTCGAAACGCTTCGGCTTCGCGCTACGGATGATAGAGGCGCCGTTTCTCAAATAGTGGTTCAGGTGCCCTAGCAAACCGTTACGTTTTCAATAGGATAGACCTAGGCACGGAGAGCCTCACAATTAGGTGTTACCGAAGGAGCCTTGATCTGAAGCCTCGTAATTGGATGTTACCGAAGCATGCTTAAGCACCTGTCTTAACTGGGAGCGAAGTTGCTTCCGAAGTTTGATGGGTTTGAGAGTAGCT
>JBGSMV010000033.1:0-77250 GCA_041739995.1 Bdellovibrionota bacterium | reverse complement strand
AGCTACTCTCAAACCCATCAAACTTCGGAAGCAACTTCGCTCCCAGTTAAGACAGGTGCTTAAGCATGCTTCGGTAACATCCAATTACGAGGCTTCAGATCAAGGCTCCTTCGGTAACACCTAATTGTGAGGCTCTCCGTGGGTCCCGTCACGAGGAACAGTCCGCGTGGTCGGTTGAGCAGCGGCAGCACCTCTTGAGGAAACCCGATCTGCTGAGGAGTCAAGATCGTGTTGGGAAGGCGGCGCAGCACCATGGCGAGCTGGCCGCGCTCTCGAAAGAGTGACACGCGGAAGCGAGCTCCGCCGTACTCTTTGGCGAAGTCCGAGCCCAGCTTGGTACGTTCCGCGACTTCCACCTGGGAAGGTTCCGGTGTGATGCTCTTCATCGCCGCGACCATCATCTCAGGACTGAACGGGATGGTCTTGAGTTCCCGTAGCTGACCGTTGATGCGAAGAGTCGGGGGCTTGCCCACGCGCAAGTGAATGTCACTTGCCTTCTGCTGAATGGCGGTGTCCAGAATCGCAGTGATCTCGACCTTGTTCTTCGTTTCGCTCATGATCTGTCGACCTTTCTGCCCAAGTGGGCATTTCTGGGGAAAACCTCATGAAAGAACCTTTCCTTCATCGCGGCTTCCGCCCGGGGGCAAGGCGGAGAGTCTCGCCGCGCCTTCCACCCAGGAGATCCGCTTTCACACTTCTACCCAACCACCAGATTCTAAAGTCTCAGAGCAAGCAAAGAACATTTCTCAACTTCTCTGGTGTCCTTAGATAGAGGCTAACAGGGACTAGGGGGATAACCGTGCGGACTATGAGTCCGGGGGTTGATTGGCGAATGATCGTTGTCGATCCCAAGAATTCAGTTTGGTTACATTGGCGTATTAGTCCAGGAGAGAATTGAGTGCAGACAATGCCCGTCAAACCAACTCAGTATGGATCATTTAATTCGGAGCCGAGATAGTCAACGATTCAGAGAACCTCGCCCTCCACGGGCGCTGCTGCGACCGCCTCACGAGAAGTACTTCGATGAGTTACATCATAACAACTTCGCCTAACGATCAGAGCAGGACAGAGGTGATACCGAACGCGACTAGTTGCATACCTCGGCATGCCACCGCCGTACCTTCAGCCTTCTAGATTCTGCTTCAAATATGAAATCCTTGCCGCATGGCATTACGCACATAACCTCGCATCACCTGCGGTACTAGGATTGCAAATATGCTAAACCATTAGTGGCCTGAGTTTTCACCGATAGGCTGCCCGCATTTGCGAGACGGTTGCAGCAGACAGAGACAGGGATCAGATTATATTCGAGATAGTTGGGCGGGGGCGGCCAGCAAGCCTATTTCCTTACGAAATTAACCTATAAACGGACGCTGAGAAGATTGAGCCGCCGAAGAGAGGTAGCCTCTATGCGACAATCTCTTAGTTCCGCCGCATCGCTTCGAGGTAAATCGCCTCAAATTCTACCCCTTAGCGAGATACCAGTCGATTTCTTTCAAGGTAGAGGAAAACGTTCAGCAGCCCAAGATGTGTGCTGCGAGGTTAGGAAGACCAGTGACTATCACGATGGGAAGAAATATCGCTTCACTCCGAGCTGAACGACAGATCGGGTTAAGCTCTCAGGCTCTTAGTCAGAGCTTTGAACGCCTCTCGTCTGGGCAAAGGATAAATCGTCCGAGTGATGACCCGGCCGGACGCAGCGTCGCCGCTGGGCTCTCTAGTCACTCTCGAGTGTATACTCAAGCATTAAGAAATGTGAATGACGGGGTAAGTGCTCTTTCCATCGCCGATGCAGCACTTGGGGAATTGGGGGGAGTCCTTGGTCGAATGTCTGAACTTGCCGAGCAGGCTGCCAACGGATCTCTCTCACGCATTCAGAGGCTCTCGCTTGATGGTGAAGCGGAGTCCTTACGTCAGGAATTTAATCGAATTTTAGAGACCACCAAGTTTAACGGAAGAACGTTGCTTAATCTTGTAGAGGGCGAGCTGAGTGTTCAAGCCGGATTTGGAGTGGACGGAGCAATTCGATTTTCAATTGGTAACCAGCTAGCCCGCAAAATCGGAGTTGGTTTTGAAGAAGAAGTCTCGCACACCGCGGCCTCGGGAAATATTTCTAGCTTCGCAGTAGGGGACGTTAACGGTGACGGCATCCCTGATATGGTTACTTCAAGTTCCGTCGGAGGAGATATCGGGGTCTCGTTTGGAAATGGAGACGGAACTTTTCAGACAGCGGTCGATTATGCAGCATCTGGTCCGAGTGCGTTCGCTTTAGGGGACATCGACGGTGATGGCGACCTTGATATTGTTGCTGGTGGAACGACAAATACATATAGCCTTCTCAACAACGGAGATGGAACCTTCGGGGCAGCGACATCTCTGGGTATAGGGACTTCATCCGACGTCAAGTTGGGGGATGTGACTGGTGACGGTATTCTTGATGTGATCACCTACTCGGGAACCTCATTGAGAATCTCTACGGGAAATGGTGCGGGTGGAATTTCTGGGACTACTACGATTGTTGCCGCGGGAAATGGAGCTTCGCTTGGGCTCATCGATGCCGATGGAGACGGCGATCTTGATATCGCTACCACCGATAACTCCTTCACTGGACTGCAGATCAGACTTAATGACGGCACTGGCTCATTCGGAAGCGCGGTTCAAACCTCAGCAGTGAGCAATGGACGTCTTACGATTGGTGACTTCAACTATGATGGCCTTGCAGATATAGCAATCGATGGCTCGAGCTTTACCACCAATATCTTGCAGAGTAATGGTGATGGTACTTTTGCGATTTCAGATACGTTGACTCGTGGCAGCGCAGTGGTGGGCCTTGATGTGGGTGATGTCGATGGGGATGGAATTCTTGATTTGGTGTGGAGAGAGACTGCCACGACATTTTCAGTTTACAAGGGAAATGGAGATGGAACGTTTGAGGATGGAGATCCGACCACCCTAGGGCTTCTTTCGACCGGAAATCGTATCATTGTGGCTGATCTCAACGGAGACGGAGTTGAGGATATAGTTCTCAAATCAACTACCTCATCTGATGTACTTACGCTCCTTGCGTCGACGATCGATAGCACTTCTCTCCAGCGATATAATCTTACCACGCAAGCAGATGCGCAAGGAACTCTCGAACTACTTACGAGCGCACGAAACCGAGTTGCGGCTGAACGAGGGGTGGTTGGAGCGGCGTTGAGTCGAAGCGGGAGTGCGCTGAGCCTTTTGAGTGCATTTACAGAGAATTTTAAAGCTGCCGAGTCTCGAATTGTAGATGCCGACATCGCTGCAGAGACAGCGACGCTGGTCAGAAATCAAATACTGCAGCAATCGGGCGCGGCGATTCTGGCTCAGGCAAACCAGGCAGCGAGTTTAGTACTTACTCTTCTTCGGGAACCTAACGCCTAATCCTTTGGGTCAGTAGCACATGATTCGCTCTTGAGATTCTGGTAGGAAATGTACCTGCTGAAAGTCCATCACCGACACCAACATTCGGCGAAAGACAAGAAGCTTCCTCTCCCGCGGGCAAGAAACCTGAGCTTCTTTATTCAGATTCCTATCGCAGGAGTTCCGAAAACTTCAGGTTAATGGCATAGATTCCAACACCACTTCCGCCAAGCTACTACGCGCATGCGGCGCGAAGAAGCGATGTCGCTCAGCTCTATAATATTATTCATCGCACACGATGGTCGGGGCTCATCTCTACGCCTCAATTAGTGAAGCCGGGAACGAGGCCCCTATCGATCTCGGCTCAGCGAATGTCGTCGCCCATCACGTCAAGGAAGAATATTCCCGCCACGAAATCCACGACTTCTTCGACGCAGATCCCTCCATATGCGCCAACGAGGAACACATCCAGGCCTAGACCAACCTCACCATCACAAATCCTTCGGTCATCGGATTCGACAAATGCGGGGCCAATGCCGAATTCGTTTGAATGTTCGATGAGTACAGGCGCTCTGCGCCCAAACGCTCCAACTCTAACGGAGACCGGATCTATGTCACGATAGCCCATTTGGACGTGACGACTCAGACGAAGGACGCCACCGTAGGACATGCCTGCACCGACGTCTGCTCGAAAAATATCGTAGAAGTCGATTATACGGTTTGGTGCCCACAAAAGTATCTTTGCCCACCAGGGGGTGCTCCTCTCATTCGAGGAGGCACTTGTCTGGTCTAGAGTGAAATCTCCCCATGGTTTCTTCGGGCTTACTCGGGCTGATTCTGCGTCATCGCTGTAGCGGCTAGAGCCGCTTGGTAGGTACATGGCGCGTAACTCTCGCGCCGAATCCCCTTCATAGAGGGTGCGCTCTCGCACTTGCGCTGCGTTTTTATTGGAAGTCGTGGTGCTTGCGCAAGCAGCACACAGAGTAGCGAACAGAATCCCTACAAAAGTGCGGCAAAGTAGCGGAGGCAGAAATATGCAGGTGGTTCGCGATGGCGCGACGGCCGCACACGAAGAGCCGATGAAGAGGGGGGCACGCTGCGGTGCTTTCGTGCGTTGTTTGGGGTTTAGAGCCTTGGTTCCCATCGCTGCTTAGGGTTTCATACCTAGGCAGTCCCAACAAGATAGAGACAGGTGGCGGATGCGGTAGGCTCGTTGGGTGCTGTTCTTCAGTGTGGATACTGGTGATGCTCGCCGTAGACAAATCGCGAAGTTCCTCCTGCCTTTTGGTGGCAGTCGAAAGCGGAACTGAATCTGAGCGACAGAGTGTGTCGCGCCACAGGGGACAGAGAGTTTCACAGAGGAGAGGACTCCTACCTCTGTGTACCTTTGCGCCCTCGGTGATGGAACCGGTATGGCGCATAACATCGCGTACAGATCTCAGAAATCTTCAAAGTAGTCAGCTTATTTCTGCGCTTGAGACAGAAAGGGGGAGACGAGCATGCCGCTTATCATCAGCGAGTGCTCGTCGACTGCATGTTCGAGAAGTAATTGGTGAGGGCTTCGCATGAAGCGCGCGCGGACATGAATCACTTCTGATTCGGTACTAGGCGGACGATTAGGCTCTGCAGCCCGTTCTTTAGGAACTAGACAGTAGAACTGCCCTTCATCGCCAATCTGTAACGAGCGGGGATTGAGACTAAGAATTCGTCCGTCATTGAGCTCGATGGTCCATGGCAAAACTTCGGTATTCAATTGAACGACAAAGAATGCAGTGTCCTCAACGTCAAAAATTGCCTGCTGCTTACCTAAACGAATAACGAACAGCTGGCGTTCTGGTTCCCAAATAATCGAGTGATGGAATAGGGTGGCAAGACGTTGGTTGGCAAAAGGGGTTCCTTCGTGCCACCACTCCCCGAACTTAGAAAGACGTAGGCTGCCTTGAAGGAGCGCGGTGTACATTCACTGAGCCTCTGTGAGTCCTCTAATCAGCAATTCGAATGAGGTGATAACTCTTCTTCCCGCTTCTTAGCAGTATAAGTGAGCGGGAGCCTGATAGCCCTGAAGCGGACTGCTCTCCATCGGTGACGCGCTCATTGTTGAGGTATCCACCACCATTTTGGATAAGCCGCTTTGCTTCGCCTTTAGACTTGGAAAGGCCAGTTGATACAAATAGGTCGATAACGCTAAGGGGCGCACATTGCGAGCGAAGCATCTCAGACGAGGGAACTTCACTGAAAATGTCCGATAGTTCCTGCTCATTGAAGCCGTCAAGCGAACCGCCAAAGAGCACTTCCGCGCTGCGCTTGGCGAGTGCCGTAGCCTCTTTGCCATGAACCAGTTCGCAAACCAAATCAGCGAGCATTCGCTGCGCTTCACGTTTCTCTGGACTGGTAGCGAGGGCTTTTCCGAGCTCTTCTATCTCGGGTGCCGAAAGAAACGTAAACACCTTTAGGTAACGCACTACATCGGAGTCCTCAACGTTGAGCCAGAATTGGTGGAAGCGGTAGGGGCTGGTGTATTTCGGGTCAAGCCAAATTGCGCCTTCTGCTGATTTCCCGAACTTTCGGCCCTGACTATCGAGCAACAAAGGGATCGAAAGAGCGTAGGCGTCTCCGATACCTTTCTTGCGGATCAGTTCAAGTCCCGCAGTAATATTGCCCCATTGGTCCGAGCCGCCGATTTGGAGCTTGCACTGCTCAGTCTGAAGAAGGTGAGAAAAGTCATAGGCCTGAAGTAGCATGTAGCTAAACTCCGTGAAGGACATGCCTTCTTCGCCTAATCTCAACTGTACGGAATCCTTTTGAAGCATGTAGTTGACGGTAAAGTGCTTACCTACATCGCGAAGGAAGTCCATCACCGAAAGATCTCTGGTCCATTCGAAGTTGTCGACGACTTCTGCTTTTACCCCCGCACGATCGAATATCGAGCAAACGATGCGTTTATGATTCTCGACGTGCGACGTGATAGTTTCTCGTGTGAGAAGCTGTCGCTCTGTTCTTCGTCCTGAAGGATCGCCAATTGCGCCGGTGGCACCACCAAAAAGCTGAATACAGCGTAGGCCCGAGCGCGCCAGGTGTAGGGACACTATCATTGGAACAAAATTGCCTAGCTGTAGACTCGGAGCAGTTGGGTCATAGCCCACATAAAAGCTGTCTGCGGATGAAAGCTCTACAATCGCTTTTCGGTTAGTGCAGTCTTGTAAGAGGCCGCGCCACTCAAGGTTTGAAACTCGATCCATGCCCTAGTCTCTCTAGTGATATTGTTTAGTCTTCCTCAACCACTCGGCGCAGGTACGCTCCGTAGGAGTTTTTGCCAAGGCGGTCGGCTTGCACAAGAAGATCTTGTGCCGTGATATATCCCTGTCGATAGGCGATTTCCTCGATACAAGCGACCATGAGCCCTTGGCGCTCTTCGATTGTTTCGATGAATTGGGACGCCTGCAAGAGAGACGAGTATGTGCCTGTGTCGAGCCAAGCAATTCCGCGGCCGATTTTCTCAACGTGCAAATCTCCTCTATTGAGGAAGACACGATTGAGATCGGTAATCTCAAGTTCTCCGCGAGCTGATGGTTTGAGATCCTTGGCAACCTGCACGACGGAGTTGTCGTAGAAATAAACGCCAGTAACGGCCCAATGAGAGGGAGGAACAGAAGGTTTTTCTACAATCTCCGAAGGCGCCCCTGCTGCGTCAAATGCTACCACGCCGTAGCGCTCCGGATCGCTGACCTGGTATGCGAACACGGTAGCACCTTCAGTGCGCTTTGAGGCTCGTTGCAGATAGACAGGAAGATCATGTCCGTAAAAGAGGTTATCTCCAAGAACCAGAGCGACGCGGTCGGCGCCGATGAATGATTCGCCAATGAGGAAGGACTGCGCGAGGCCCTCGGGTTTAGGTTGAACTGCGTATGAAATGGAGAGGCCGATGAAGCTTCCATCGCCAAGCAAAGTCTCAAACAGCGGCCTGTCCACAGGAGTGGTGATAATCAAAACTTCACGGATGCCAGCCAGCATGAGTACCGACAGCGGGTAGTAGATCATCGGTTTGTTGTATACCGGGAGAAGCTGCTTACTAATGGCTCGCGTGATGGGATAGAGCCTCGTGCCGGAACCCCCTGCAAGAATAATCCCCTTCATTTCATCCCTTTAGATAGACATACACGGGGCTTCGCCCATCAAACGTTCTGGGCTACGCCCAGCTAAGGTTCTCGGCTGCAACACCGTCATATCACCCGATTAAATCTCCCCGCCATGGGAGTTAGACGATTAGCTCTGCCCGTACGATACGCTCTGCTTAGAGACTGGGATGATGGATTCGTAGGCTACCAAATTCAAGTGCTTAGCAGGGACTTTGGGGAGGTTCTCAATCGACCGGAGAGGGGCCTTAGATTCAAAGAACAGGGCAACACTTGAATATTTCAGGCAAAAGCGCTAAATCCCAAGGCTCAATAAGCGATTTTTAACTCGGTGTAATGAAAGAGGGCTTTTAGCGATGGCACGCGTTCAGAAAGAATCAGCAACCTTGGTCTCCAGCGGCGGGACGAACGTCTTCTACACCAATCGCAAGAATCGTAAGAAGTCTAAGGGCGAAACCAAGCTTAAATTACGTAAATATGATCCTGTACTGCGTAAGCATGTCCTTTTCGAGGACAAGAAGCTTTCCAAGAAGAAGAAGGTTGCGGCACCTCGTCCAGAGGCAGCTGCAGCGGCTCCTGCAGAGGGCTAGAATTACTTCTGAAGCTCTAAACCCAAAACCTTTCTGCGTTCAGGGCAGCTTTACGTTGAATTGCCATCTATTGGCACAGCGCCGCCATGCGGGCGTCTATATCGGCTTTAAGGCGTGAACGCGGGGTGTCTGAGCGCCTATAATCGTTCTGATTCGTCATGAAATATTTCTTGAAGGTGCGTTCTTCGTGCGAACCGTTTTGAACCTAAATGCATCGCAAATAAGAGTGCCGAGAACTAATCTGTTTGGGGTTGGCTTTCGGACCCTCGTTCAAGCGTTCTAACCCTCGATTACTTAAATATCGTGGGAGAAGGGCCCGGGGACGTGTATCTCGTTCGCTCCATTGGTTTCTCCTCATTGGTTTCTTCGCTGTTTTCCCATTGGTTTCCTCATTAGCGTCGCGTTACGCCTCCGCTGCTCGAACCGAATGGTGCGTGCTCTGGGGTTTCGCACTTAGTAACCCCATTAGCAGGCAGCCTGTGTTCGCTTGGACACACCGCTTGTGGGGGCACATCATGGCATACGCAGAACATGTAGCTTCGGACATTGCTCGACACGCAAATGTACTGCTCGGGGATTGGATTGATAGCCCGGGAGGACATCTTCGTGGACCAGAGAGAAACCTAATGGCAGCGCTTCTCTTTGATGGAGTTATCACCTGCCTTAACTATGCAGGAGTGACGGGCAAGACCGCAAAAAAGAGATTCCAAGAAGCGCTGGGGTGGGTGTGTGAGCCTGGCAATGAGTATGTTTTTTCATTTGAGAGTGCTTGCGATTGCCTCGGCTTGGATGCTCCGGCTCTAAGAACCGGAATTATGAACGCCTGTAATTCTAGGGCCGCAGCAGCAAGGAAGAAGTCACGCAGAACTTTTTGAGGACACCTCTGATGCTGCCGGTAGCGCCGGAGAGTCGAGACTCAATTTAATTCGCGATCTGAAAAATCATCAAGCTCGCTGTCGGGATCGCGCGGTTCCGGCTTTTGCAGTGTTTCGCCGCTCTCTGCGGGATGCCCAGGAATTGCATATTTTCCGCTGGCCCAGGCGCCGAGGTCTAAAAGCTTGCAGCGTTTAGAACAGAATGGGAAGTCGGGGTTTGTCTCACGAGGTGCGCGCTCGGGGGTCCGGCATTGAGGGCAATGGCCTTTGGTATTCATGGTTTCCTGCAGTGAGGGGCCGTGGAGTTAGTAATGCTACTTCACCGAACAGATGAGATTAGTCCAGCTTCTTAATTTTCACCTTCTCGACTTGAACTGCGTCATGTGCGAGCAGCTGAAGTTGCTGTATCACGGTATCTTTTGAGAGGTAGCGCTCACACTCTGGTGTGGAGGGATCAATAAAAAGAACGTCCTCCTCGAAGTGGTAGGACTTAATTTTTCTCAAATGGTCTAGGATTCCGAGCTGGAGTTTGTCGTCTAAGCTCTGAAGTAGCTTCGACCATCTATCAGGACTATTTCCGCGTGCGGCTGTTGGCTCCATACCCATAAGTTTAGCAAGGCCTCTTCGTGCCCGGTAGTTATGATCTCGGCTGGATCGGTTGAGAAGTTCAGTTTTGCAGTACGTACATTCTAACTCCGCATAATCGCTAGGCCGTCGAAACGCGTGAAACATGTAAAATCAACATGTTAGAAATGTGACGGCGTTGCCGGTCCTTTGCCTCCTGCGCGCTGGTTTCGCTCGGGTAGGCCTAGACTAATCGTTCCAGTGTTTGATGTTTGGCCCCCAATTCTCGTGTGGGCCGCGACGGAGTTTGTCGGCCAAACTGCGGAGCGAACGGATCGGTCCTGTTCGGACCAAGTCTAAAGTGGCGCGCCATTATTTCTTGGGTCTGAACGAGAAGAGCTTCGTTCTGGTGGTGCAGTTCCTTTCTCCTAAAGAGGTGCGAGCGCACGGAAAGGGCTGACACGCAAAGCTGCGCGTAGGGAATGCTGCGCATGAACATTCGATGGTATTGCGTCAGCGCTAGTGCGCTAGCCGCAATGCATATGCGGTGCTGGTGTTAGCAGTTACTTCTACTTGTGACGCGCTGGTCGTTCGGCTCCTAGTGCAGCGCCTGGGCGCCCGCATCCGAAACGATAAACTCTCCGCGGACAATATCCGTGCGAACAATGTCTGAAGTTCGCGGGGTAGGGAGAACCTCTGTGCTCGCTACTTGTGTTCGGGGGCTTACGATTGCGGTAGTGCCAACGATTCTCGCCACTTCTGAAACAGCGACTGGGCGAGCAGCTTCGGCCTTGCCTGTAGTGGTTTTGCCGTAGACCTTTACTGCCTCGGCCTGTGCGGATTCTTGAATGAATATGGCCTTCTTTAATCCCCCAAGATCGAGATCTAGGGCTTCGCAGATGAAGCGAAAAGAAAGAGGGGCGTCTGAGCAGCTCTCGTCTTCGAGAAGCCAAAGGCGTGAGCCTTCTTTGAGCTCTCCGTCACCGGTAATAAAATCTGTAATGGCACGTTGGAGCACGGCGGCGAGCAAGCGCTTCTCTGGTACAAAAGTTCCGTGTGAGGGGATGTCTGAGTTGGACCAGAATTTCATAGCCGATACTCCTTAAAAAACTATTTGCCAAAAGACCGAATGAACTGTTTGTCAAAAAAACACACAAACCTTTTCGATTTCCGCCGCGCACTCAAGGGTCGAACGCAAAGACAGAAAATCCCCGTGTCGTGCGAATTCTCTTTAAGAGCACTTCCGGTGAGGTGCGAGTGATTTCGAAGTAGCCACTTCAAAAATACACAGCGACACCTCAGAAGCTGTCTCTAAAAGACAAGTCTGACGACAAAAGCACAACGATGACGAAGAAAACCCGCATTAGCGCGAAGCACTACGGGGCAAGACAAGAGACCAAGACAAGAGACACTGTGATCCTCTCTCGGCGCGACGACAGTCACTTTTTGACCGCAGTCACCCTCGAAAAAGCATCACGGCTTCTTGTGCTGTACGGTTTCTTCTACCGTACAGCCTCTCAACCGCCCGTGGCTTCAAGCGCCTAACTACGAATTCTTTACCACCGAATTCAAAAGCTAAACGAAATTCACCCCCTAAAGTGAATTGCTCTAAACAAAGACATTCCTACAGAGCCCAGTCTCTCTGGTATACGCCGCAGAAGTTGCTCCGCAGAAATTTCTCCGCAGAAGTTTTGAGGACACCCATCAAAGAACAGTTCTTCAAAGAGGGGTTCCAAAAGGGAGCCCGAGTTTAAGGGGCGCCTAACACGATTGCAACAAAAATCGTACAAGGCACGATAATTTCTAACATTCTCGCAGGGCTTAACAAAGCTCAAAATTATTGCTGAAACGGAGCTTTTTCGCTCGAAGTGCGCACACCAAGGGTTTAGGGCACTTAACCGTCTAAAAGTAGGTCGAAAACGGTTCGATTTTGAGTACTCGCAGAATTAGACGCTCCCGCAGCAGACGCAACCAGTGGGTTTGAAGGGTTTGCAGTGCCTCCGTCTCTAAAAGCTGTAGCTCCGTTTGTCGCTTCATGAGGTTGCGTGATTCGGCGCTCAGGCGCTGCGAATCGGCGTAAAGATCCGCTCCAGCTTGAATGAGGTTAGACATTTCAATTTGAACGTTCTCTTGGCTTATTCCCGCTTCGACTACGGTCTTTCCACCAATCGATCCGATCGCACTTACGAGCGCTTCGGAGGTCTCGAGTCCGTCAGGGAGGCCTTCAATCACGGGGATGCCGCGCAGCATTCCGGATTGATAGAGTACGGAAGAATACTCAGAGGAATATTCAGAAAGAGCCGGGGTAGTGTCTGGCGCTGAAGGAGCCTGGGGGAGCGAAAAGAAGCGGTGAGTCTCAATACGGACGAGCTTGATGCGATCGATTAAGAGGTCGGTTTCTTCTTTGTGTGTGCTTAGTGCGAGCGAAATTTTTTGAGCTTCATCAAGCAGTAGGGCAAGGTGTTTTGTTTCTTCCGCAAGAGCGGTAACCGCCATTTCTTGAGTCGTTGGAAGTGGGCTGCTCTGTGATTTCTCATCGAATGTAGGCTGCAGTAAAAGTGCTGGAATTGAGCCGACGAGTGGGCGCTCCGAGCGAGAAAGTACACCTTCGGACGTCACAAGCTTTTGCAAAAGTGCTTGCTCAACGTCGAGAGAGGGGGACGGGTCGGCCCGCCCGGCGAGAAGGGAATATCCGCTAAGCAGAAATTGATCCAGGCGACTGAAAGACTCAAGAAAGGTGTTGAGCTGAGAGATGAGCTCTAGTCGTTTGGTGCCTTGGTCTTCATCGATTTCTGGAAGCAAGGCGATCACGTCCAATGCGGCAAGCAGTCGAGCTTGCTGACTTGCAAATAGAATTGCCACTGAGACGAGGCAAAAGAGGATGCCGGACAGAAGCGCCAGTGCGATTCCCATCAACCTTGGCTGAGGAGACCGCGTAGTGGTGTGGGTTACGTCCCGCTCGATGCCTCCTCCCTCCATAGTGCTCATTTCTCTCACTCTCGAATTCGTTCTGGAGTCATCGTCATGATGATCTAGGCGCTTTGAGTCAGTCGCGCAAACTGTTCCGTGCTTCAGGTCCACCGCTAAAAATAGTAGCGCTCCAGACCAGCTACCCGAAAAGTATCTGCAAGGGGCGCCTAGCGTCTATGGGCTATCCCTATCGTTGTGCTGCATGGGCATAGGCCCTGTGCTTTCTCAGTCCTCGCTATATTGCTACACTTCAGCCTGGAGATTAGAGAAGTGGAAAATACTGTGCGACAGAGTAGCATCGATGGTCCCGAGAAAGTGGGCAACGCGATAGGGATAGAGGTCATGGGAGTCGAGGTGAAGGGCGGGCGCTCAGACGGTCAAGAGAAGGGCCAAGAACGCGGCAGAACAGGGGAGGGTCCCCTCGGACTCGGGGAGGCCTTGCGCCAAGAATTCCCGATTTTTGCATATCAACAGCGCTCCTCATCTTCTGGTGCTCTGCCACTTAGCTATCTCGACTCGGCGGCCAGCACTCAAAAGCATCGTTCTGTCATTGATCGCCTCAGTAAGTTCCTTTCTCATGAGCACGCAAATATTCACCGGGGTGCGTATGCGCTTAGTGCTGATGCAACCCTGAGGATAGAGGAGGCTAGGGCAAAGGTGGCTGCGTTTCTTGGAGCGAAGTCGCCAAAGTCAGTGGTCTTCACCAGGGGAACGACTGAATCCATTAATCTGGTCGCACATGCTCTCGAAAACGAGTTTCAGCCGGGAGATGTGGTGCTTCTTTCTATGCTCGAGCACCACTCGAACATTGTGCCGTGGCAATTATTGGCAAAGCGCCGAGGAGTTCGCGTCGCATTTGTTGAAATGAACAAGTATGCGGTGATTGACGAAGAGGACTTTCGTGCAAAGCTGCTCAACTTAAAACCTAAGCTTGTGGCGGTTACTTCGATATCCAACGCGTTTGGTTCGGTGCTTCCGATCAAGGAGCTCGTGCGCCAAGCCAAAGAGATCGGCGCCATAACTCTGGTGGACGGAGCTCAACACGTCGCGCATATGCCGACTCGTGTTGAAGATATAGGGTGCGACTTCTTCGCATTCTCTGGCCACAAGTTGTATGGCCCGACCGGTATCGGAGCGCTGTACGTCCGAGAAGAAATGTATCCGCGCATGGAGCCCTTTCAAGGCGGGGGCGATATGATCGCCACGGTTACAGTGGACGGTTCCACTTGGGCAGAGCCGCCTCAGAAGTTTGAAGCGGGAACACCGGCGATTGCTGAGGCGATCGCACTTGGAACTGCTATCGACTTTGTTCAGAGTGTGGGCTGGAAGGCCATAGCGGAGCATGAGCATGTGTTGTTTGAGCTGTGCTGGGACGCGCTATCTTCAGAGCCTGGGGTGACTTTGTACGGTCCCCGAGCGGGGGGACCTTCTGGGCAGGTCTCAATAGTACCGTTCAATGTTGAAGGTGTGCACCCGCATGATTTTTCTACGATCGCAGATTCGCTCAATGTTCAAGTGCGTGCGGGGCATCACTGCGCGATGCCTGCATTGATGCATCTTGGCATTCAGTCCACTGTTCGTGCGAGTCTAGGAATCTATAGTTGCCCGGGTGATGTCACTGCGCTGTGCCAGGCAATTCGCAAAGCGCGTTCCGTATTTGCCTGAGAACGGCTTGTCGATCGACTGCTCTTTGAATGCGCCGTACGCGGTGTTTCTACCGAGAGTGCGTTGTTCTATGAGACCATTTTCACTTCAATCGGCCTCAGTGAGTCCACGTGCAGATCTCTTTGGGGGAACGAAATCGAAATCGAGTTCTCCCTAAAGGCCTTATCTATGGCGAATCGTGCATCACTCTCAATTCTGAGTGCCTCTCCAATACCGCGCACTGAAACCCAGAACCGAAGCTCAAAGTCGAGGGAACTTTCACCAAAATTAGTAAAATAGACATCGGGAGACGGGTTAGGGAGAATCCCAGGTAGGGACTTTGCCACCTCCAGCAGCACCTCCTTTACTCGTTCTGTGGCTGAGCCGTAGGCTACGCCAATGGTGATTTGTCGCTTCACCTGATTATTGGAGAGTGTCCAATTAATCACACTGCTCTGAAGTAGGATGCTGTTGGGTACGATTACGTCGTAGTTTTCTGGCGAAGTTACCACAGTACTACGAGCCCCAATCCGTTTTACGGTTCCACGGGTTCCCGCAAAATCAATGATGTCGCCCACGCGGATCGGTTGCTCCGCAAGGATAATGAGTCCACTGATAAAATTGCTCATTATATTCTGACTTCCGAATCCAACACCGATTGCGATTGCGCCACCGAGCAGGGTGAATACGGTCAGCGGAATGTGCACGATTCGAAAGGCGATAACGACAAATAGGACCAGAAGAAAATAAAACGCAATCGATTCAAGAGCTGAGATCGCTCCTTTATTGAATCTCAGTACTGGCAGCAGGCGAGTGGCAAGACGTCGGCTAAGGTACTTGGAAAGAATGAAGCCGAAAATTACTAGAGCAAACGCGAAGGCTACTTTACCGACGGTGATAGAACTCTTATCGACCTCGGCGAGTTGAAAATGCCAGGCCTCCATCGCGGTATTAAAAAGCGAAGAGAAAAAGAGTTTTACGTCTGTGAAAAATTTCCCCTCGAACATGGTGCGTCCCTCACTCGTGGTAATGATCGCGAGAGTCTCTAATTTCAGCTCTCGCCACTTGCAGTTCCAGGGCATTATTTTCTGTCGGGCGGTGGCACTGGTGAACCTGGCCGCTCGACCGAAATGCCGCCACGAACGATTCACATGGCGACCGACACTCTGGGAACTAACATGCGCTATTATAGTAGAGATGCCCTTGAGGTCGACACCCCTAGGAATAGTGGGGGTCATTTACTTAGGTGCCTAAGTCTCTCACGGTGAGTATAGCGTTACTGCGCCTCAAAGAGTGGGCGTAGCCTCTGATCCGCAAGGGATACAACTAATGACCTGCTGGATAGAACGGGTCTGGTCAGCGTTATGCGGTGACGTTGAGACCGCCGCTGCGAGCAATTGCCGCGCCGGCTTGAGCACCCACAGAATTCTTGGTGAGTGAGGCCGCAACCTCATCAGCGCCACTGGGGGACAGTCCAAGTTCTTCTCGTTTGAATGCTTCGAACGCGGCGAGCTTCTGGTCAATGAGACCCTTGGTTTTCTGGACGCCGCTCTTTACTCCGTCAAACTCGAATGCGCCTAGGCCTTCAAGGATGCCCACAGCTTGGGTGTAGCCCTTATCGATTCCGCCGCGAATGGTGCTGAGAAAGCGATTCAGGAGTTCTTCGCCAGTGAGAGTTGGGTTTTGACGCGCAAACACTTCGAAGTAGGAAGTGGCACCGGTTACGATCCGCTCTGCGGTAGCTTCCGGCGTCACTTCGTCAGGGTTTAAACCTTCGAGTCCGTCAGGCAGATCGCCCTTCAGCAACTCGTTAAGCTTTTCGACGACTTCTTGAGCGGTGACTGTGAGAGCTTTAAAGACGTCAGAGATTCCCGTGTCCTTATCGTCGGCCTTAGAGGCGCCAGGTAGTGACGCGGCGAGGATGAGACTGTCCGCGGCATGCTTAGCCGATTGCGGAGAGAATGCACTTGGATTGGGGGAGGTTCCGAAGGGATGGACTGCAACAACTTCCATGATACTGCTCCTAGGAGCTCGGCGACCTTGCCCTTTCGCCAGCGTACTTTTCGCTGGGTTCAGCTCCTACCAAATGTATCGACGTTCCTGACATTTTCTTAAGGAGAAAGTTGACCCCAAAGCTAAAGTCGAGCTTCCGTCATGCCCGTCAATGGAGCAACCTGTTGAAAGCAATAGTAAATTCATCGAATTCTGCGAGCCTAATGAACGACTAAGGGAACTACCGATTTTTTAGGGCGAGGCCAGGAGACTCAAACTTCAAAGAAGAGTGGAGCATCAAAAGGTAGAGGTCTCAGAGAGTTAGGTGGGAGTTTCGGGGATTGGCCTATAACTGCGTAGTGCTTGGGAGCCTGGCTCATTGTAAAGATAGGGGTCTATGGGGATTACCCGAGTTGATTGTCATTTCTTCCGAGGGGAGCAAGTTCCGCTCGAGCAATCGTCATACGTGGCGGTCAATCCCCATCGCAGGCCGGGTAGCGTAGTCATGGCTGGAGCTGGAGCAGTCCGCAATAGCATTGGCAGTCACGTCGCTTCAAAGCTCGCCTTACAACATTTCGCAGAGTCTGTGCTTCAAGACATTGAGGCGACGTCGAGCGAGCCGGGTTCAGGCTCCTCACCAGCACTTCAACTTATTGAAGGTGCTTTCAAAGCTGCCAATCACTCCGTCTATCAATTCGGTCACAAGCTGGCCGCTGGCGGCAGGCTTGCCGCATCGTTAATCGGAGTAGTGATAGAAGAGGGAGTTATCGCTGCCGGTCGAGTGGGTGCGGGCAACGCCTATCTGTGTCGAGATCTTGAGGTGTTTCCATTCTTTGAGAGCCTGATGGCTACCCAGGAATCCGAAGAGCAGGGGTCGTCTGGACGTTCGGAGAGCTCCGAGGCGAGCGACACTTCATCAATCGACGGTTTTGTCGGCACTCAATCACTTGTGTCGGTTGAGCTGGCGTCCGTCGAATTGCGACCTCGGGACGTGGTGTTTCTGACAGCCCAAGAGCTGGATACTTTTGGTGAGCGCGAGCTCTATGGGATTATGGAAGATTTCGGGTTTGTGACAGGAGACGATGTTACACCGCGCGCGCGCTCAGCATTTGGCTGTGAGCAAGTGGTGCAAGCGCTTTATCAGAATCCTGAACAAATTCCGTTTGCGATGGTTGCAGTCGTAGGCCCAGAGGCCGTCTACCTTTCTCCGGTTCGATCGGTACAGAAGAGTTCGGAGGTGGTTTCCTCGGGTGCTCTAACCGTCGAACGGGTGACACAAGAGTCCAGCATGGAAATCTCGGCGCCTTTGGTCATCTCTGAAGCGCATCACGCGCGAAGTGACCAAATGCCCTCAAAGGCCAGAAGCGGCGGATACTAGTAAGTCTCCGTCATGATTCAACACAACACGTTCGCGCCTGCCTGGCGTCATTGAGTCGGAAGTCTAATCTTAAAATCTCAAAAGGCGATCACGCTGCTGCTGCAATCTGGCGCAACACATAAGGCAGGATTCCTTTGTGGCGGTAGTACTCAAGTTCAGTTTCGGTATCGATGCGCACCAGTACCGGGATGCTACGACTCTTGCCGTCTTCGCTCACTACGGTAAGCGAAAGTTCTCCGCGCGGTTTGAGCCCCTTGGCCAGATTCTTGAGATCGAAAGTCTCTTGTCCAGAAATCCCATGCGAGGCCGCCGAGCCGCCGTCTTTGAACTGAAGCGGAAGCGCCCCCATGCCTACTAGGTTGCTGCGATGAATTCTCTCAAAGCTCTGAGCGATTACTGCTCGTACTCCGAGCAGCGTAGTGCCCTTGGCTGCCCAATCACGAGAACTTCCCGTGCCGTACTCTTGGCCAGTAAACACTATCAATGGAGTGTTTTTCTCGGCATAGCGCAGAGAGGCATCGTAGATGCTCAGCTCGTCGCCGCTTGGAACGTGCTTAGTGAAACCGCCTTCCTTGGGGCTCACCATGAGATTCTTGATGCGTACGTTTGCAAATGTTCCGCGAACCATCACTTCATGGTTGCCGCGTCTTGCGCCGTAGCTATTGAAGTCAGCTGGCGGAATGTTTCGACTCTGCAGGTAAGATCCGGCAGGAGCGGACGCCTTAATCGCTCCGGCAGGAGAGATGTGGTCGGTGGTTACAGAATCACCAAAGATCGCCAGTGCCCGAGCACCCACGATGTCCTCTACGGCGCTAGGAGTCGGAGTAAAATTCTCAAAGTATGGCGGCTCTTGGATGTAGGTAGAGGAATCATCCCAGTCAAAAGTGACGCTCTTTGCTTGAGCGATAGCGTTCCAGCGAGGGTTCTGGGTTGAAATGTCAGTGTAGGTCTTGAGGTAAAAACTCGGCTCGTTCACCTGCTGCAACAACGTGGCCACTTCTTGAGGGGTAGGCCACAAGTCTTTTAGGAACACGTCTTTGCCTTGTTTGTCCTTTCCAAGGGGGTCTATAGTGAGATCCACGTTCATGCTGCCCGCCAGTGCATACGCCACCACTAGTGGAGGACTCATTAAAAAGTTCGCCTTTATGTTCTGGTGCACGCGCGCTTCAAAGTTGCGATTCCCTGACAGCACCGAAGCTCCCACGATGTCGTTGGCTACCAATGACGTTTCAATATCCGAGTCGAGTGGACCGGAGTTGCCGATACAGGTGGTGCACCCGTAGCCCACGGTTTGAAATCCGATCTGATCGAGATAGGTCTGGAGGCCCGTCTTGGTAAGATAGTCAGTAACTACTCGGGAGCCAGGAGCCAGAGACGTTTTTACAAATTTCTTTGGCTTGAGACCCTTCTCCACAGCTTTTTTTGCCACCAATCCAGCAGCCAACATCACGCTCGGGTTAGACGTGTTGGTGCAAGAAGTGATAGCGGCAATGAGCACGTCACCATGTCCGAGATCTCCGTACTGTGCAGTCGGGCTGCGCTTCGAGAATTCAGCGGCCGCCTTCCCGTAGCCTCCAGACTGAACAGGCTCAGAGAAGAGAGCGCTGAATTTTTGCTTCGCGTCAGTAAGTGCGATGCGGTCCTGTGGGCGCTTGGGGCCCGCGATGGAAGGCACGATGCTTGAAATATCGAGCTCCACCACTGCGGAATAGTCACACTGTCCGGCTAGCGGAATGCCAAAAAGGCCCTGGGCAGTATAGTAGTCTCGAATCAAGGAGATCTGAGCCTCTGAGCGCCCAGTCGCACGCATATATTCAAGTGTGCGTTCATCACACGGGAAAAATCCCATAGTGGCGCCGTATTCTGGAGCCATGTTGCCGATGGTGGCGCGGTCCGGTGCTGACAGAGTGCGAGCACCTTCTCCGAAAAACTCGACGAACTTCCCCACCACTTTGGTCTTTCGAAGCAGCTCGGTGACCGCAAGCACTAAATCGGTAGTGGTTGCACCGGCCGAAAGTTTACCAGAGAGGTTTACCCCGACTACGTCTGGAGTCAGAAAATACATCGGTTGCCCAAGCATTGAGGCCTCGGCTTCAATGCCCCCCACGCCCCAGCCAACCACCCCAAGTCCGTTCACCATGGTGGTGTGCGAGTCGGGTCCAACCAGGGTATCTGGAAAAAGAATTCCTTTCCGTTCGAACACTAACTTGGTGAGGTATTCAAGATTGACCTGATGGCAGATGCCGAATCCTGGCGGAATAACGCCAAAGGTCTCAAACGAATCCATGCACCACTTGAGAAACTGGTAGCGCTCTTGATTCCTCTGAAACTCAATTTCTAGGTTCTTCTCGAAGGCGTCAGCGATACCAAACACGTCAACTTGTACTGAGTGGTCAACGACTAGGTCCACTGGAACCAGTGGTTCCACCTTGGTAGGATCTTTACCCATACGCTTCATAGCAGAACGCATTGCGGCCAGGTCTACGCCAAGCGGCACTCCGGTGAAGTCTTGAAGCAGTACTCTCGCCACGATGAAGGGGACTTCCTCAGTGCGTGGAGCACGCGGCTGCCATGCCGCAAGAGCGCGAACGTCTTTTTCTTCGATGCGTTTGCCGTCACAGTTTCTGACGACGGCCTCAAGAACGATGCGGATAGAAACGGGTAATCTGGAGATTGCGCCGAGGCCTTTGGCCTCAAGCTCTGGCAAAGAAAAGTAAGAGCCGACGCTGGCTGTGGCCCCGCCAAGGGACTTGAGCGCAAAGCCAAAGGCGTGGGAGGTGGCAGTCTTTGAAGCGTTATCAGTCATGGGCCAAGTTCCTAATGAGTAGAGTTTCTAATAATCAAGACTTCCTAAGAGACATAGGTCGCCTAAGAGTCGGCAGGCGCATGTGAAAAGCGCAGCTCCAAAAACTTAGCATGTTCTATCGGATGGCGGCGAGATCTTCTTCAATATCAGCTCTGGCGTTGGCCACCACTGGTCATTCGCCCTTAAGCCCTGCCGTGGTAGAGTCCTTGCCATGAGCGAAAACAGACTCAGTTCAGAGACCAGCCCCTACCTTAAACAACACCAGGATAATCCGGTGTGGTGGCAGCCTTGGGGCGATGCGGCGTTTGAACAGGCTGCAAGCCAGCAGAAGCCAGTCTTCCTCTCAATAGGATACTCTACTTGTTACTGGTGCCACGTAATGGAAAAGGATTCCTTCGAGTCCCCTGAGGTCGCCAGCGTGCTTAACGAGCGGTTCATATGTATCAAAGTCGACCGTGAGGAGCGCCCGGATGTGGACCAAATATACATGGATGCTCTGGTTGGACTGACCGGGCACGGCGGCTGGCCGATGTCAGTGTTCCTTACCCCCAATCGAAAGCCGTTTTGGGCGGGGACGTACTTTCCTCGCGCGCAGTTTCTAAAAATACTAGTTGGTCTCTCAGATGCCTGGCGCAATGAGCCAGGGAAGGTTGTTTCTTCTGCCCAGCATATTGTGGAAGTGCTCAAGTCTCGAGAGGGTGGGGAGAGGAACACTCAAACAGCGAAATCTGGGGACTCAATTCTTGACGCAGTATTACCAAAGGGGCTGGCTCCTCTATTGGGAGCCTTTGCCGAGCGCTTCGACCCGCAAGCAGGCGGATTTGGTGACGCGCCAAAGTTCCCGCCATCTACTCAAGTTTCGCTGCTGCTCTCGCTTTCTCGAGCACTCAAAGATTCCGCGCTCGGCCGGCAGGCGCGACATATGGCGCTCTTTACCCTGGAGAAAATGGCGTGCGGTGGAATCTTCGATCAAATAGGAGGCGGATTCCATCGATACTCAACCGATGCCGAGTGGTTGGTCCCGCACTTTGAAAAGATGCTCTATGACAATGCGCTGCTTGCCTATACTTACCTGGATGCGTTCCAAGTCTCGGGTAATGATTTTTTCGGGCAGGTAGCACGCAAAACCCTCGGTTACATTGCGCGGGATCTTCAGGATGCCGAAGGTTGTTTTTATGCGGCTGAGGATGCCGGAGATGTGGGCAAAGAAGGCGAGTTCTACGTGTGGAAAGAGGAGGAGCTTAAGAGCCTTTTTAATGCAGAAGAATATGAGCGCTTCGCCACGCATTATCGAATCAGCAGCGCGGGCAATTTTGAGCATGGCAACAACATTCTCACGGTGACAGATGCCTCGGCATGGATGAAGACCTCTGAGCCAGAATATATAGTTCTTGTGGGCAAGCTGTTGGAGCAACGCGACCAGCGAGTTCGTCCGCACTGTGACCGTAAGGTGCTTGCGGGTTGGAACGGGTTGGCTATTCGCGCATTTGCGAGGGGCTTTCAGCTCTTGCGGGAAGATTCTCTATTGAGCACGGCGACCGTGGCTGCTGACGTACTACTCCAAAGGTTATTTTCAGGCGACGCCCTGCTGCGCAGCTATTGCGAGGGCCAGGCTCGTCACCGCGCCTGTCTTGATGACTATGCTTACCTAATCCAAGGGCTGCGCGAGCTTTACCGAGCGAGTCTCGATCATAAGTGGCTCTCGCTTGCCGTGGAATTACAGCATTTGCAGGATAAGTGCTTATGGGACTCCGTAAGAGAAGCCTATCAGTACAGCGAGGCACCAGATCTGTTTATGAAGAAGTTTGAGCTGGTGGATGGGGCCACGCCGTCTGCGAATGCGGTGAGTGTTGAAAATCTTCAGGAGCTTTCTGTCCTTACTCAGAATTTGGAGTTCGGCGAGCGTGCCAACCGGCTTTTGAAGACCATCGCAGAAGTGGCGAGTCAATATTCTGTGGCATGCGCCTCGTTTTGGTTAGCGGGAATGCGACACGTTCGTGGTGCTGTCGAGATCAAGTTTCCAGGTGCGCCGAACGGCCCAGGGCAGGGGGATTTCTCCGAGTGGGCGCAGAGAGAACTTGATCGTGATGTCTATTTGCGCTCTGAGGCGGAAATCGGGGAACTAGGTTCAGAGTCGTCGGGCATTATACTGTGTGCCGCGGGCCTATGTGAACCAGCGAGGGAAGATTCTCAATCCTTTCGTAGTGACATAGCCAAGCGTGTCTCGGCACCTTTCATTTGAGAGTCGAGCGCGCGGTTGATGCGAGGCGCTGTGTCTGCTTGATGTGTGCTAGTGAGGGCCGGGGTCTAGCGCAGAACTCGCCGACGAGACGGCCATCGGCGAGTCGCAAGGGGTGTAGGCTGTGATGGTCTCCTTTCGACCTTTGACTGAGAAGGGACCGACGCGGCGAAGTTGATCGCTAAAATTGGCGCGTAGTGCGCTGTAGGTATGTTCACTCAAAAGTAGATCGACCCCTTCGTCTTTGGTGCGAGACTCGAGGCGTGAGGCCAGATTTACGGTGTCGCCAATTGCCGTATATTCCATGCGCTTCGAAGAGCCCATGTTTCCTACGATAGCGACGCCTGAGTTAATGCCAATGCCGATTTTGATTTCCGCACCGTAGGCAGATTGAATTTTAGCTGAAAGCGCATGCAGCCTCTCTCTCATTTCGAGCGCGGCTTTAAACGCATTTTCTTCCTGGTAGACATCCTCGTTGGGCGCTCCGAAAATAGCCATCAGGCCGTCGCCCATGAACTTGTCCAGCGTGCCGTTGTGCTTGAAAATAATATCAACCATCTCTTCAAAATAGTCGTTGAGGATAGAGACCACTTTCTCAGGAGAAAATTTCTCTGAAATCGTGGTGAAGCCTCGGATATCGCAAAAAAGAACCGTGATGCGACGGCGTTCGCCGGTCAATGCCACTTCGCCTGTACTGTTCAGTACTGCATCCGCCACCTGATGTGAAACGTAGCGTGCGAATGCAGATTTTACCCGAGCGCGCTCTCGAAGTCCGACCGCCATTTCTCTCAGGGCGTCAGCGGCAGAACCGAACTCGTCTTTGGTGTAAATGGGAATCTTTGCGTCGAAATTCCCTTTTCCAATCTCAGTGATTCCCGCTTCGAGCTTTTCGAGTGGTCTGCTCACGTAGCGTGCAATCAACAGGCTCGACAGTAGGGCAATAATGATGCCAGAACCGAGAGCGATATAGCTTGTATCCACAAAGGCTTTGCTCAGGGCGAGAATTCTTGCGCGATCGATCTCAACCACTACTGCACCAACTGCTTTGCCGGAGCTGTTCTTAATCGGATGAAAAGCGGTCAACCAACTACCGAAGTCGTCAGTTACAAAGTTCTCGAATGAGCCGGCTTTGCTAATGTCGAAATTTGCAAAGTTGCTGCCGTGTACCAGGTCTCCGAGATGAGAATAGGACTGCAGATCTTCTTCTGGGTCCACGGCGTACTGGAGGGCTGTCGGGCGTTCTTTCGCTGGCGAAACGGTGTAAAGAAACGTCACCCACGTATCGTTGCGGCGATTGGCGTCGCGAATGGCTTTGAGCTGAGCCCGAATCGAGGAATATTCTGGAAGCACTTGGTCTTCTCGCACCAAGAGTTTGGCATGAGCATCACCATCAATTACCGCTGCTGCGGCTGCAGCAATTGAGATCGCTTTGGCCTGAGAGGACTTAAAGATGAGTGCCGTGGCCTGATCGTCAATGAGATCGGCCACGAGCAACTGGCCAAACGCCACCAGCGGAAGGAGTATGAGGAGAAGCTTGGTTCGAAACCGCATATGTCCTTGATGCCCCGAGTCCCATTGGCCTAAAGCCAAGGAGTGCGAGGGAGACAATAGTCCATGAATGTGGCGTTCGGCACCCAAGAAATAATTTTGACCTTAGTTTAGATGGTTGACTGGTCTTTCCGCCGTCATCGGAGCCCTAGTTCTAGAAGTAGGGGCGCTCTAGAAAAATCTTCCGGTCTTTAGTCGGCATGGAGCGACCGGCAGCTATCTTCTTGAAACCATTTACATTCCCGCCTGAGAGCGCGGTCCGTGCGACGACTTGGGTCGCTTTGTGTGAATGGAATTTACGTGTGTCTCCGGAGCTGTGACTCATGATTCTCGATGTGATACGGTCGCCGGCGTCCCGGCCCCTGTGATTGGTTAGAGTGAGGAGAGCAAGCTGATGAATAGGCATATCAAGGCATTCGTTTTGACCTGTGTGGTAATTCTGGCATTTGCCTTTGTGCCTGGAGCTCAAGCCGCCGACATCACCGTTGACTCTAATACGGATGGAAGTTTTGCTACTCTCGAGCAGCCGGGGAATGGTGTTTGCAGCCTACGAGAGGCCATCGACAACGCGAATTCAACATCAATGACTCCCCCGCGGGACGATTGCGATGCTGGCGACCCCGCTGGCCCAGACACCATTCTCTTCGATGGTGTCTCGATGATAACCATCTCTGACGCGCCGTCCGCCGGTGAAATCTTTGTCAGCAAGGACGTGTTGATCCAGGGACCTATCACCATCTCAGGCGGAGATGTAACGCGAATATTCCGAGTAAATTCCTCCGATGGGGCGCTGCGATTGAGTCTCGTCACCTTGCAAAACGGTAACAGTGGCGTCGGCGCGGGAGGAGCGATTCTTCAGGGCGTGAGTTCTTTGCTCGAGTGTGATGGCTCAGTGTTTAAGGACAATAAAGCTGGCGGCGATGGCGGAGCGATAAGTTCCAGTGGAACGGTTGATATTGATGGCTGTAGCTTTGAGAATAACGAAGCGGGCGGCGACGGTGGTGCGATTTATAAGGATAGCGGATCGAGTCTTGAAGCGACTTTGACGATTAATGGGTCGATTTTTACGGAAAATAAAGCCGGTACGGATCCTGCGGGTCAGACCGACGGCGGTTCCGGCGGAGCGATTTGGTTCACCACTTCTATCGCAAACATCACCGGTACGGCTTTTAACAAAAACACAGCCGCCAGCGGAGATAGCACCAATCTCGGCGGAGGTGCGATTCATAATCGCTCAGTGATGAACATAACCGCCTCTGCGTTCGCGGGTAACGAAGTGACCGGCGACGAGTGGCACGGTGGTGCAATTTACAATAGCTCCGGCGGCTTTCTATCAACGAACTTCTCCCATTTTGGGACCACGCCGCTGCCGCTTCCGGCTCCGTTCAATACGCTTACGGATCCGAACAAGGCCAACGGTGTGGATGCGCGCGGTGGTGCGATTCATAACCTCGGACGTGTATTGCTGCTTGGGTCTTCCTTTATTGGAAATATGAGCGCTTCAGACGGTGGAGCGTTTAGTACTGCCGCTAATGACGATGACAGCGTCATCGCCAACTGCATGTTCAGTGGAAATATGGCCACAGATCAAGGTGGTGCAATTTATACTGACCGCGATGACGCGGTTCTCACCATTATTAATTCCTCTCTTTCGGCGAACATGGCCGCAGAGGGCGGTGGTATTTATAATAACGGAGACGGCGACAATCTGAACCTCATCAATGATGAGATTCGTCTGCAGAACACTCTGCTCTCTAACAATATCGCACCGGTTGGCGCCAACTGTGGCGGCGGAACTGCTTCAGCTGAAGGAACCAACAACATCGCGTTTCCCCTCTCGTCTGGTTGTGCGAATTCGCCCGCGGGTACCGAAGACCCTGAAGTTGGCGCTCCTGAGCTCACCTTTAGTATTCCAAACATTCTCACTTACGCGCTCCCTCTTGGATCTGGTAGCTCCGCGCTGAGCGCAGGCGACGAGACGGTGTGCGCAGACTTTCCAGTGCTTAATTTGGATCAACGTGGGTTTCTTCGTCCCCAAGGGGGATCTCCTTGCGATATCGGGTCGTATGAATCCGCAACCTTTGCTCCAACGCCAACACCAACCGTTACTCCCACTCCGACGGCGACGAATACTGCGACGTTGACCTCGACGCCAACGGTTACATCCACGCCGACTGAAACGGCAACCATGACGGCTACCGCGACGCCTACTGATGTCCCGCCTACTAGCACTTTTACGCCAACTGCCACCGCAACGGCCGTGGGGCCAACTCCGACGAATTCGGCAACACCGACAGGCACAGAAATAGCGACTGCGACGCCGACGAGTACCCAGACTGAGACGCCAACCGCGACTCAGACCGCTACCGCGACGTCATCGCCTACCTCGACGATGACTTCAACCCCAACGGAGACACCAGTTCCGCCAACCGAGACTCCCACTAACACCCCGACAGTGCCTGGTCCGACTGCAACCTCAACGGCTACATCTACCTCGACCGCTGCGCCGACCTTGACCGCCACACCGACGTCGACTTCGTCCGGAATGACGCCAACGGCTACTTTTTCTCCAACGACGTCACCAACGCCTTCCGCGACGCCAAGTGGCACGCCCGCGGTGACCGCGAGCGCTACCCCAGTGATATCTCCGACCACCACTCCGATGGTCGATTGCCTTGGTGTAGTGGGAGGAACAGCGGTTCTTGACCAGTGTGGTGTATGCGCCGGGGACGGAACGTCCTGCCTTGGCTGCAATACTGTAGAAGTTCAGGCTCAGCAGTTCGCTTTGGATGGGCAAGCGAGCCAACAACTTGCACTCATCAAGCGCGCACGCGCAGCGATTGGTCGCTACGATCCGTCGCGTCGTACTCGTTCGGCCGCTCGAAAGGTATTTCAAGAGGCCAGTGCCACCTATGCGCGCATGTGGGGGAGCACCTGGAGTATCCCGTCGTCCATCACTACTTGTACCAACTCGGTCTTGTGCCAGTCGGTAGATGTGAGCTCGGTGGCGTCTAGCGCCTTCGAAGCTGACTCAGAGCAGATGGTGGCTCTGTTGAGTGAGCTCACAAAGTCGCTCAGAAACGTATCTGGGCAGAGAAAGGCAGGGGCTAAGTTAAAGCGCAGCATGACTGCGCTGCATAGCTCGAACCTTCAGTTGTTGGCGGAGATTCCAAGCTCGTCCAGCAGCTGCCAGTAACGCTCAGGCTTGGCTGCCTGCCGCCGCTGATTAGCTGGCGGGAGAGAAGCAGCGGCAGGGCTAGAGCATTTTGCCCCTGGCAGGTGCCAAGCCAGTTTTTTTGTCTTAAATTCGCCATTTGACTATTAATACTTAGTAATATCGATATCTTAGCGATGAGGCCCCGAATAGGTTAGACTCCTCCTCATTCAAGGAGACTCCCATGATTCGCGGTTCCGAACTGCAGCTGCGTGCGCTTGAGAAGCACGACCTGCCATTCCTGCATAAGCTTCACAACAATTCGAAAACGATGAGCTACTTCTTTGAAGAGCCCTTTGAGACCCTGCGGGAACTCGAGGACTTGTACGAGAAGCACGTTCATAACCAAACCGAGCGTCGCTTCATTCTCGAAGAAACTCGTTCTCACGCCTCTGTGGGGGTACTAAGCCTTATCGAGATCGACGAGATCAATCGAAAGTGCGAAATCGACATTATCGTGGACGATAGCTTTCAAGGCAGAGGCTACGGGCGCGCAGGATTCATTCTTGGCATTAAATACGCCTTCGATATCTTAAATTTGAAGAAGATCTACCTGCTACTGCTCCCCAATAACGAGGCTGGGCGAAGAATCTACGAGTACGCCGGGTTCCAACGCGAGTGTCGCCTCAAGCGCGAGTACTTCGTAAATGGGCAGTACGTCGATGTTTACAGAATGTGTATGTTTGACTCCCAGTGGCGCCGAGAGCGCGACCGTCTGCGCGGCGATGTGGGCTTTGACCGGGACATGTTGCCGTCCTTGGTCCCTAGTGGGGCGGCGTCTTCGGATGCTGACGCCGATGCTGAAGAGCGGGAGACCACCTGGGCGGCGAATAGCTAGTTGTGCGGCCCTGGCGACGGGGCCTGCAGGATCCTTCTCCGCGACCTCTGCGTTACTATCCTCGGTCCTTTTATCCGGAAATGTCGGCTCAACGATACTGCCTTGTGCGGGTAGGCGAAGAGGATTTTTAACACGGGGGCCACGGTGGCCACGGAGGGATCACCAGAAAAGTTTGGTTTGCTAGTCGCTGAGGACGGGCTTTAACCTGGATTCAGTTCGCAGTATAAATCTCGCTGTTCGCGCGCGGCGCGCGCTAAGTTCCGGTTCTGAAGGCATCGAAAGGCGAGCGGCAGCATTAAACGAATCTCGAGGTAATGCGGTGAAACAATATCTAGATCTTGTTCGTGACGTATTGGAAAACGGCAAGCCGGAAGAAGGGACGTTCCGTACAGACCGCACCGGTGTCGGCACATATTCAGTCTTCGGTCGCCAGCTTCGATTCGCCCTGTCGGACGGTTTTCCGCTCGTTACGACAAAGAAAACTCATCTGCGATCAATAATTCACGAACTTCTTTGGTTTCTCAAAGGCGAAACCAACATTCAGTATTTGAATGAGAACAAGGTCTCCATCTGGGATGAGTGGGCGGACTCGTCCGGCGAGCTTGGTCCCATCTACGGTAAGCAGTGGCGGCGCTGGCAGGGTCCTGACGGTAAACCAGTCGATCAGATTTCTCGACTTGTTGATGGATTGCGAAAGAACCCGACTAGTCGTCGACACGTGGTTATTGCCTTTAATCCAGGAGAGATTCCGGTTACTGCACCGCCAGCGTGCCACACCTTTTTCCAATGCTACGTACATGGAGACAAGCTGAGCTTGCAACTCTATCAGCGTTCGGCTGACCTAATGCTGGGCGTGCCATTTAATATTGCAAGTTACGCGCTTTTTCTTCTGATGCTGGCACAAGTAACAGGACTCAAAGCGCATGAGTTCATCCATACTTTTGGTGATGTGCACATTTATTCGAACCACGTAGAAGGAGCACGGCTGCAACTTGACCGAGAACCGCGACCGTTGCCTCGTATGCAAATTAATCCGGAAGTGAGAGATATCTTTGAATTCCGCTTTGAAGATTTTACGCTCGACGACTATGAGCCACACCCCGGGATTAAGTTTGATATTGCGGTTTAATTGTCTCGCCCTGGAGCGTAGCTCTTGAAACGAAATCTTCACATAAAAGCGATTGTCGCCATGGATGAGGGGCGAGTAATCGGCATTGAAAACGGTATTCCGTGGAGACTCCCCGAAGATCTCAAACGCTTTTCGCAACTGACCAAGGGGCACGCAGTCTTAATGGGCCGAAAGACCTACGAGTCCTTGCCGCCTAAGTATAGACCCTTACCAGAGCGCCTTAATCTTGTGGTCTCTCGGACGCTTTCGGCGTCAGATGATTTGGTGAACCATCCATCGGTTCAAGTATTCGCTTCTATATATGAGGCTATTGAGGTTTGCCGCGACGGAGCGCTTGAGCTGCCTTCTGATACTCTTTGGATTATTGGAGGCTCTCAGGTCTACCAAGAGACGATGGCGCAGGTCCAAGAGCTCTACGTGACGAGAGTCAAGGGCCGACACCAGGGAGATGCCTATTTTCCAGATTTTGAGAAAGACTTTAAGTGTATCGAGGCAGAGCCGCATCCTGGCTTTAGTTTTGAGCGCCACCAGCGGGTACCACGCGGATAGAAGGGGCTTCCGGAGTTTAAAGTGATATTGCTTTGGACTTCAGTCGTACGCTGGACCTTCGCGTCGAGCCGTTTTACACTCCCTGCTGAGCCGGATACCGTGCCCTAATAGGCGGGGTATTCTCTCGCTAGGTACTTTTGTTTGTTTGCGCTCTTAGCTCAGTTGGATAGAGCATTTGGCTTCGAACCAAAGGGTCGGGGGTTCGAATCCCTCAGAGCGCGTTTTTCATTTTCACCTAACTGGCTTGGGGATCGACTCCCGAACCAGCCTCACCTCAGGATTAGAGCATGTGCGGAATAGTTGGATACGTCGGTCCGCGCGAGGCCCTTCCAGTAATTCTCTCAGGGCTGGGGAAGCTTGAATACCGTGGCTATGACTCCGCCGGTATCGCGGTGGTTCGTAGCGGTGGTGGATCCTCTGGCGCCAAAGGGGAATTGTTTGTAGCCCGTGCTCTCGGAAAACTCTCGGCGCTCCAGAGCGCGCTCCAAAATCGTGACGATTATCACTTTAAAGTCACCAGTACCGAGGGTAAGTTTTCTGGCTCTGCTGCGCTCATTCAAGCTGGCATCGGCCACACGCGCTGGGCAACTCACGGACGCCCATCAGAAATTAACGCGCACCCTCATACCGCCGGACGAGTCAGCCTTATTCATAACGGCATTGTCGAGAACTATCTCGAACTGAGACACGCCCTCGAGAAGGAGGGATCGCAGTTCCAGTCCGAAACTGATACTGAGATAGCCGCGCATCTTCTCAATCGCTATCTTGTCATAGAAAAACTCAGCCCCTTTGAAGCGCTCAAAGCCACCTGTCGAGACATCCGCGGCTCTTATGCC
Source organism: Bdellovibrionota bacterium (assembly GCA_041739995.1). Classification (GTDB taxonomy): domain Bacteria; phylum Bdellovibrionota_C; class UBA2361; order UBA2361; family JBGSMV01; genus JBGSMV01. The sequence goes on along the minus strand of JBGSMV010000033.1, from coordinate 46,558 downwards.
TTTGTTGCCATCGACGCAGAGCATCCCGATAGGTTATTGGTCGCAAAGAATGCGACGCCTATCATCATTGGTTTAGGCGAGGGTGAAGTTCTGCTCGCCAGTGATATTCCGGCCATACTGGAGAGCACTCGTAAGATAATGGTGCTCGAAGACGGTGACATCGCAGAGATTCAAATCGGTAAGATAAGGATTGAGAACGATGGAGTAGAGGTCTCGCGGCCAGTGGAGACCGTGACGTGGGATCCTGTCACGGCTCAAAAAGGTGGATTCAAGCACTTCATGCTGAAAGAAGTGCATGAGCAGCCGCGAGTTCTCACAGATACTCTGCGAGGGCGCTTGCATCTGGAGCCCCCCAGTGCGGTGTTGCCAGATCTTGGTATTTCTCCAGAACAAATTTCCAAAATTGATCGTGTGGTGCTGCTTGGCTGCGGCACGGCATGGCACGCCTGCTTAGTTGCTAAGTTCTATATTGAGCAGATTGCCAGAATTCCGTGTGAAGTAGACTACTCATCAGAATTTCGCTACCGCTCGCCGATACTCAATGATCGTACTTTGGTGATAGCTATCTCTCAGTCCGGTGAAACGGCTGATACCTTAGCCGCTATCGATTTGGTGCTGCGTGACAAGAGCGTTGCAGGTGGTGTGTCGACATTGGCGATTTGCAACGTGCTCGGGTCGTCTTTGGTCAGACGCTCAAAAGGAGTGCTCTTTACGTATGCAGGTCCTGAGATCAGCGTTGCTTCTACCAAGGCGTTCACTACTCAGCTTGTTTCGGCACTTTTGTTGGCGATGCATATTGGTCAGATGCGTAAGCAGATCACCGCTACGCAGTGTGAGGATCTGGTTGCAGCACTCCAAAAACTTCCTGGTGCCATGGGCGAGGCGCTTGGATGCGAAGATAAAGTCGAAGGCGTTGCCAAAGAGTTTCACTCCGCGAGAGACTTTTTGTATCTCGGACGCGGAACCTGCTACCCGATTGCTCTGGAAGGTGCCCTGAAACTCAAAGAGATTTCTTATATCCATGCCGAAGGTTACCCAGCTGGTGAAATGAAGCATGGGCCCATAGCCCTTATTGATGAGCAAATGCCGGTGGTGGTGGTGTTGCAGCGCTCGCGCAAGCTCATAGAAAAAGCGATTTCAAACTTAAAAGAAGTCGAAGCGCGTGGCGGGAGAATAATCGTGGTCACGGATGCGCTTGGAGCCGGATCCCAAACCTCATTGGCGCAGTTAGGGCTAGAGCAGTACCGCGACAGCGTGATAGAGGTTCCATTTCTGCATGAGTACCTAAGCCCGATCCTCTTAAACATTCCGCTGCAGTTGCTGGCCTACCACGTGGCAGTGCTAAACGGCACCGATGTGGACCTTCCGCGGAATCTCGCCAAAAGCGTTACGGTCGAATAGTTTGGTATCATCTCGTGTGCTAACGAGCCTTCGAAAAGCCAATATTTTTCGACTCCGCCTGCTCTGGGGACTCCGCGAGAATAAAAATTAACTAGAAGGTGTAAAGGGTCGAAGAACTCACTCGATGAAATTGCGATACCTTAGTGGATGAGCGTGTTTTTTGGTTAGGGTTTTTGATCGCGGAGACGGAAGAGGGAGCGGAGCGTTTGAAATGGAGCTGTGGTGCGAAGGCGCACTTGTACATGGAGGATTCTCTGGGGAGAGTCGTTATAGACTTTCGGGAATGTTGATTCTCCGTCTGCGCCCACTCTGGTCTTCGTGGTTTAACCAAAACTAGGACAATTTCTAGAGTTTGTTTGCACCGCTAAGACTACTAAGATTTAGTTTTCAAAGGTGCGGTAACCCTCTGAAATTCTAAGTGTTATTTTCGGGAACTATTCACTGGAGTTCTGGTCTATAGCCTATAGAGCGCTACGGAGATCTTAGGAGATTATGGAGCAAGACTCCTCGGACGAAAGTTTGGTGAGCCAAGCGCAGCAAGGCTCTGACGACGCATTTCGTGAGCTTGTCTCGCGGCATAAGAATTATGTCTTCGCCGTAATTGGGCGGCAGTTAAACAATCGTGAGGTTGCAGAAGAGCTGGCGCAGGATACTTTCGTGAGAGCGTACCGAGCGCTTTCAAAGTTCCGTGGAGACTCATCGTTTCGCACCTGGCTTACCCGCATCGCGCTAAATACAACGCGCTCCTACTTTTCTTCACGTCGCGCGGTTATGGAGCAAGCCAATGTTCCTCTAGAGGACGAGCACATAAAGGAAGTAGGGCAGTCCGACCACGACCCAGTCATTGCGAAAGAATTGGTGGCACTGTTTCGTGGATGTTTCAGGAAGCTTAAGAGCGATTTGCGCGAAGTGGTGTCTTTGTGTGGTTTTGAAGAGCAGAGCTACGAAGAAGTAGCGCTCTCACTGGCGATACCTGTTGGCACGGTTCGTTCAAGGCTTAATCGAGCACGGTTAATGTTAAAAGAGTGCGTGAAGCGAGGAGGAGAACTATGAGCTCGCTAAAAAGATTTGAGAAAGATTTTTTGAACTATATTGAGGGAACTTTGTCTGAAGAAGAGAAGGCGCGGTTTGAAGCGGCTCTCTCTTCGAGTGAGGAGCTTCAAGCTGACCTTCAGAGCTATCGTCGGATCGTTCTGATGGAAAAAGAAGCTGCTCGTGAGCACTTTGTACTAGATGAACGGTTCGTTTCTAAAGTCATGGCCGAAGTTAAATATCGGCCAGGTTTTTTAAGGAAACTGTTCATGGAAATTAGAAACCCCTCACGTCCATTGGTTGCAGGACTTGCCAGTCTCGCAGTGATTTCACTCGGTCTTACCGTGTTCTATAGCCCTGAGTTTAGGGCCTATCAGGCCAATCGCCTCATGCCTCTGCAGCAGGCGGCTGAGCCGGCCCTGCTTGAGAAGAAAGAAAGGGCCATCGGTTCAAAGGAGAAAGATGGTCCTGAGCTACTTGAGCCCCTGAATTCAATAAACGAGGCAGAACAGGGCAGCAACAATAGTTCTGGTGAACTCACGAAAAAAACCTCTGAGAGCGGAATCCCCCTATACCAAGATTTGGTCACAGCGTTTGGTGGCGACATCGCACCAAACGTTCCAGTGGAATCTGAACAAAGAACAACCGAGATATTCAAGAAACAAATAGCTAAGTTGAGTGAGTCGTCGAATGCTGTGCAAGCTCTGGTGCCCTCAGCGCCGCGAGACCGAGACGAGCGCGGGGCGACAGCAGCTGGAGCTGCGGCACCGGAGAGCTCCCGCGTCTTGGCGCCCAAGAAAGAATTGAATCAGGCTGCGACGGAGATGGGTGCCGTGGACGACTTGGTGATGAAGGCTCCAGCGGGACTGGTCGATTCCTCCACCATCGGGCGCCACAGCATGCCGTACCCGCCAGATTTCTCTTGGCAGCAAAAGGCAAATACAGAGCGGTACGGGAGTGTATCAGAGAATGTGCCTACGCTGACCAGCGATCAGCCAGTGTCGACCTTTAGCATTGATGTTGATACGGGAAGCTATACCAATGTGAGACGCTTCTTGCAGCAAGGGCAGCTTCCACCTTCCGATGCCGTTCGAGTTGAAGAGTTTATCAATTACTTTGACTATAGCTATCCGCATCAAGGCTCTGACCCTTTTAGTGCCAACTTTGAAGCAGCACCTTCGCCAGACAAGGACGGAAAGTTCCTGTTGAAAATTGGCATCAAGGCTCAAGACGCGTCCAGTGCGGATGAACAAGTACCTTGGAACCTGGTCTTTTTGGTGGATGTGTCTGGCTCGATGAACAGCCCAGATAAGCTGCCGCTGGTGCAAAAGTCGTTAGAGCTTTTGACCAATAAGATGCGTCCAGGCGACAAGGTCAGCATTGTGACCTACGCCGGGTCTTCGGGGCTGCTCTTGCCTCCGACCGAAGTGGGAGAGCGCTCCAAGATTCTCTCAGCGATTGCTCAACTGTCTTCGGGAGGGAGTACTCACGGCTCAGCAGGTATCATGCAGGCATACCAAACCGCGAAAGACGCTTTCATTAAGGGCGGTTCCAACCGAGTTATTCTTGCCACTGATGGCGACTTTAATGTTGGCATGACGAACCAAGATGAGCTGATTCGGCTGATTGAGGAGAAACGCAAGGGCGGTATTACTTTGACCACCTTGGGATTTGGGTCGGGAAACTATAATGAGGCCATGATGGAGCAGCTGGCCAATAAAGGGAATGGAAATTACTTCTACATTGATACGTTCAAGGAAGCTCGTAAGGTGTTTGAGGAGAGCTTACACGGAACGATTCAAGTCGTGGCAAAAGACGTGAAGCTTCAGATTGAATTTAATCCAAAGCACGTCGCTCAGTATCGCTTGCTTGGGTATGAGAATCGAAAGCTTAAGAACGAGGATTTCGCCAACGATCGCATTGACGCCGGCGAAATCGGGGTAGGGCATACGGTTACTGCGCTCTATGAGATTGTTCTTGTCGGTACGGATGCGGCGAATAACCTTGAAACCGAGCACCGCTATACTCAAGTCAAGCCGACAGCGAAGGCGGTCGAGGCAAGCTTTGGCGAAGAGCTTGCGTTCTTAAAAATCCGCTTCAAGGAGCCTGAAGGTGATAAGTCGAAATTACTGACCTTTCCGCTCTTACGAGAGAAGGTAAAGCAGAGTTTTGATGCGGCAACTTCTGATTTTAGATTTGTAGCTGCCGTGTCTGCTTTCGCCCACAAGCTAAGACAGAGTCAGTACGCGCCAGAGCTCTCGTTCAAAGAGATTGCTTCAATCAGTAGCGCTGCGGTGGGAGAGGACAAGGCCGGGCATCGACGAGAGTTCGTGGAGTTGGTGCGTAATGTAGAGGCAGTAAAGGGCGGCCAGGACGGGTGACCCAGCACCGAAGCGGGAGGTGTCCTCCGACGGAGTGTCTCAAATAAGCCCCCAAGTAGCTTCATTCAGTTACTTCGGGGCTTTTTTTTGGGAAATGGATCGGGCTGTCGATTGCGGTGAGTCGACATGAGAGCAGTACGGAGCGTCAAGAGGACGGCTCACTCACCTGCCCAATGAAACGCTCCATCTCGTACCACCTTCCCGCGCACTACCCTTTGTGCCATTCCATCTTCGTTGTAAAAGAAGCTCCCAGAGAAAGCTAACGATTCTTTGGTTCTCGCGGTTAAGGAATTTCGGAAGCAGTTGGTTCGATTCGATGGGTTTGGGCACGCTTCTATGGCTGTGGCGATGTCCGGAACAACGTCCGCTGCAACTCTAGTTTGGAAGGTTTCTTTAGACTTTTGGGAAGCGAGATACCTACTTAACTCATCGTCAAATGGAGTTACCGCAGCCGCGTAACGAACCCCGTTTAGTAGCTCCATATTGTTTGCTGGTGGAGGATCGGCTTCGATCACGTAGCCGGCATAGGGCGCTACTGAGGTAATATTCAACTCCTTTAATTGTCGCACAGCGGTGACAACTTGTTCTGAGCTAGAGTAAATCAACACGGAATCCGCACCTTGCTGCCGAGAGATCTTTAGTAATGATGGTCTAAAATCAGTCGTATCAAATGTTAATCTTTCATCCGCGACGAGTTCCCACCCATCTCTCAAGGAATACTCCTTAAGACCGCGCATCACCTCTTCTGTGAAATTATCTTCAACACGAACTACGGCAAGCTTCTTCTTCCCGTCCACCTTTAAGAGTTGTGAAATTCCGTCAGCCTCAGCCGTAATACTGGCCGAAGGAGTTATTAAGCTATCGCGATTCTGAGCGGCAAGTGCGTCGTTGACCAGGCCAAGCGATACCACTAATACATCTGCCTTCTTTGCAACCGGTAGTACGGATAGAGTTCCATTAAGGCAGCCCGTCAGAAGGAGCGACACCTTGTCGAGCTCTATTAATTTTTGTGCAGCACTGAGCGCTTTCTTGGCGTCACAAGCAGCTTCGTCTTCGAAGATATACTGAACTTTTGAGGTAGATTGTTTTGCAGCAAACTCAATTCCGAGTTGGATTGAATGTCCCCAATCAGCCATGGGACCACTTAAGGGAATTATTACGCCTACCGCGCGAGGCTCAACTTCTGCATTAACCGCTACGCTTTGAGAAAACAGCGCTAGGGCGGTCAAGAGAGCGCCACAGAAATCAAATAACTTTCTAAGCATTGGCATCTCCGTTGGTGAATTTACAAGAGAACGTCGCGTAGCTCGTATCGCACGTAGCTGCTTTATTTGTATACGAAATTGTACGTCATGCCGTAGTCGACTACTTCCACATCGTGAAATTCCGGTAAGCCCAGCTATGGCGAGGTAGGACGGACGAAAATTCGACACGAAGCTGAGGTGGGACGTCTGAAACGTCCACACGTCTCAACTTCTGCCATCTCTATACCTGTCACCCGACGTTTCGAGTCTTTTTCTATAGTCTAATTCGATAGTTACCAAATCTTCTCGATTGACGGAGTGGGTGTCGACACGTACATTGGTGGGATTGGGTGGGAGAAAATGGGATTAGGTGGATGAGCCGGTTCTGTAGGTCACTCGACTCTATTCGCCAAAAGTAACTTCAATCTGCTTAGGGACCGCATGTCGCCGACACGTGTGACTTCAAAGGAAAAATCAAAGCTGGTTGCGGCCAGTGGAGATGGTCACGCTCATGAAGCGCAGCCCACTGAGAGCGCAGTCTTCCGCGGCAACTTTTCACACGCACTCGATGAGAAAGGCCGAGTAAGTCTGCCAGTAGAATTCCGCAAGACACTTGGGGACGTTGGCGATGAATCAATCGTCCTTACCAACTACGTCTCCGATGGCTCGCGATGCTTAGAGGGTTTCGGCCTTTCGGCATGGCATGCCTTTGAGAAAAGACTGCGCGCTAAGAGTCGCTTTGATCCAAAGTTGCAAAAATTAGAAAACTTTTACCTTAGCCGAGCGGGTGAATGCTCTATCGATGCGGCAGGCAGAATCCTCGTGCCCTCTCACCTAAGGCAGTACGCTGGCCTCGAGCGCGACTGCACGTTTACTTCTTCCATTCACGGCTTTCGTCTGTGGGATTCTAGAGTTTGGGCCGTAGTCTTCTCTCAGGCCGAAGAAGCACTCATGAGTGATCCGACCATCTTCTCAGAGGTGGACCTATGATTACCGCAGAGATTCAGGGAGGAGGTACGACCACAGTTCACGTTTCTGTCATGCCATCTGAAGTTTCTGACTTGTTGCGCTTGAAAGCTGGCGGACAATTCTTGGACTGCACCCTAGGCGGTGGCGGGCATACTACCTTGATGCTTACTGGAAACTCTCAAAATGAGGTGATGGCGATCGACCGGGATGCGCGCGCACTAGAACGTGCCTCAACTTCTCTGCAAAAATGGATCGAGGGCAAGCCGAGACTCGAGCTTGTTCACGCATCCTTTGCGGATTTGTCCAGTGTGTGCGGAGAGCGAACCTTTGACGGAGTGCTCGCGGATCTGGGGCTGTCTAGTGATCAGATCGATGAAGACAGAGGGTTTTCCTTCAACGATGAGTCAGCGCTCGACATGCGAATGGATGAGTCATCAAGCAGGAGCGCCGACGAGGTCGTCAACAACTACCCTGAGCGAGATTTGTTCATCGCCTTTAAGCAGGGCGGAGTCGGTGAGAACGCCAAGGCGCTTGCGCGCGCCATCGTCAGAAATCGACCAATTGTTTCATCGAAGGCCCTGGCGGATTTGATGCTGTCTGCTACGCCCAAACGAATGATCAAGCCGGGCTTTCACCCTGCGACGGTGCCATTCCAGGCCATTCGCATGGAGGTCAATCAAGAGCTCCAGCAGATCTCGCAGCTCCTTGATTGCGTGCCCAATTTGATGAAGTCAAAAGGTAGGTTCGCTGCCATCACCTTTCATAGCGGAGAAGACAAGTTAGTCGCGCAGCGTATGCGTCGTTGGGAATCTGGGGAAGCGTTGCCTGCCATGTGGCGGGAAAGTCGGGTGCGAGAGCCGCGTAAGCCTACGGCGGACGCGGAGACCCAAGCAAATAGTCGCAGCGACCTGGTTCAGCAAGGGCGCCCGGTGGGTACCATCATTACCCGCAAACCCGTAGTTCCGTCGGAAGAAGAAGTGGCGCGCAATTCTCGAGCGCGTAGTGCGCGTCTGCGCGTATTTGAGTTTGATTAAGTAGTAAGGGGTGTGGAGTCACATGGCTATCTGTCTTGATTATCAGTCTGTCTATACTCGTCCCGCTGAGCGAGTGGTGTCGGTGCGTTTGCAATTTGGTGCGGGGTTGTTGCTGATATTGGCGCTGACACTAAAGGTGTGGGTCAAGCTCGAGAGCGTGGACCTTGGATACAAGTTGGCTGAGCAACGTCAAATGCTGCTTGCGTTGGATATGGAACGCCGAGAACTTGAACTGGAACGCTCAGTTTTGTTGCGTCCCGATGCATTACAGGCTCGCGCGCGCGCTGAGCTTGGGTTAAGAAATGTCTCCGCGCAAAATGCTATTGAAGTGAGCTATTAGGACTATGCAAGCCAAGCGCCGGAAATATCGAGCTACTGTAACGCGCGGGTTGTCGCCGGAGCCAGACTGCGTGTCTCCTCGCGGGCGACGCATGCGGGTGTGGTGCTTAGGGTTCGTCGCGCTTGCTTGGACTGGCGTTGTAGTCTCTCGGTTGGTGAGCCTTCAAATTACCAATAAAGATACCTGGCAAGAGTGGGCAGTGAAACAGCATCTTGCCGAGGTGAAGTTAGCTTCTGAGCGCGGTCCTATTTATGACCGACGCGGACGATTGATGGCGGTTTCAGTGCCTGCCAGTTCTGTGTATGTGCGCCCAGGACAAGTGAAAGACAAAGTCGCTACTGCTGCTGCGCTTGCCAAGACCCTTAAGATTAACAAGTCACTGGTGATTGAGCGCCTCAACAGTAAGAGCCCATTTGTGTGGGTGGAGCGACAGCTTCCCCGAGCAACGGTGCAACAGGTGCTTGAGCTTCAGCTTGATGGGGTAGGGTCCGTCATCGAATCACGTAGATATTATCCGTTTAACCATGCGGCCAGTGCCTTGATTGGAAAGGTGGGGGTAGATGGTGTGGGGCTGTCGGGTCTCGAGCAACAGTATGAACGTGTTTTACATGGCGAGCATGTTCAGTCGACGATACGTAAGGATGCGCTTGGTAATCTTATCCAGGTTTCGGCCGATGGGAATCAGGGCAGCGACCTGCCGCGTGGTAGTTCGCTTTCCCTGACCGTTGACGCTTCCCTTCAGCAAATTCTAGATCAAGAGCTTGAACGTGGTCGGCGAGAGAGTCGCGCCAAGACCACTATGGGCGTTCTGATGGACGCGGAGACCGGGGAGATTCTTGCAATGGGGCAGGCGCCGGCGGCAAATTTTAATGTTGCCAAGATTGCTCACAAAGATCAGTTGAAGAACCTCGTGGTCGAAACCATCTATGAGCCTGGTTCTACCGTTAAACCGCTGATTGCAGCCGCGGCCATTGATGCGAAGCTAATCGGCTCTGCAGAAATGCTCGATTGTGGCAAAGGGTTCATGACTGTGGGGCGGACAACCATTAAGGACGTTCATCCCCATGCCAGACTCTCGTTATTTGACGTGGTGGTGCGCTCTTCCAACATTGGAATGTCTCGCGTGGGCTTCATGTTCGGTAAAGAACGTTTGAGAGATACGCTTTCACATTTTGGATTTGGACAATCTTCAAATCTGGGACTTCCTGGATCGACCGCTGGAATCTTAAGACCCTCTAAGACCTGGGCGCATGTTGATGAAGCAACACACTCGTTTGGGCATGGTTTTGCCGTTACGCCTTTGCAAGTAGTGCGGGCAGTTTCAGCGATCGCAAATGGTGGAGTTCTACCACAGCCTTATCTTTTTGCCGACCGTGAACGACCAAGGGCTGAGCGCGTAGTTTCGTCCACTGCGGCAGAACAGGCACGCGAAATGATGTATGCAGTGGTTGAGGATGAACATGGCACTGGCAGGCGAGCCGCTATCCCAGGGCTGCGTGTTGGTGGAAAAACCGGAACTGCAGAGCGGGTGCGAGAGGGTGGTCGGGGCTATGAAGACGGAGCCTATATTTCTTCTTTCGTCGGATTCACTGACGGCACGTCGGTAGGGGTCTCACGTACGCTGTCGCTTATCATCGTGGTAGACCGACCCAATACGACTTCGATTTATGGCGGCACTCTAGCGGCTCCCGTATTTCAGCGCGTGATGCAGAGGACCTTGCAGACTCTGGCCACTGAAGCGCAGCTTCATCCGCGTGAAGCGGCGGCTTGTGCCACTGGCATACAGGAAGTGAGCGAAGAATCTTCAAGCGTCAAGCGACCGACTCTTCGCAGTTGAGGCTAGACCTGAGTTGCGAGGACCATCGGAGTGAATCGATACTGAAGTGGTCTCACTCAACTAGGGGCCCTTGTTTCCCTTGCGCGGAGCCTGAGGATTAACTTTCAGTCCCGCGGATTTGAGACGGTCAGCTTTGTCGGCAGCTTTTTGTTTCTGTCGGTCTTCTTGCTGCCGAAAATGCTCTGATTTTCCCATGTTTGCATCTCTTGCCGTGTTTCCCGATCGAATGGGGGTGCTGCTGCGGCGGTCCCCGGCGCCTACTTCATCTCATCGAGGCCTTCAATCTCGTCCAGGAAGGAGGTTTTTGGAAGATCGGGAGGTTGAGGTTTCCCCGAAGGTGCCTTCGAAGGTTCTGGTTGAGGGGCCGTGCCATTAGCTTCCGCATGGTTTGATGCCGACTTTTCGTGCGGTGGGCCGCTGGCCCGTTTCGCCAAAGCTTGATTGATAAAGCTCGAACCTTCCAGCTCTATCTTATGAAATTCTCTCATCGCGGCTTCTAAGGTTTGTTTAAGCTGTTCTCTTTGCTTGAGCCAGGTAGAAACCACGGCGGTAAGCGGATGACCCTTCTTGGCAATCACGGCGAAGAATGTTTCTACTTCTTCGACTGCGGATGCAAGCCGAATGGTGTTCTCAGGTGTTTCTCTGACCGGCTCTGAGACATCTTCGAGATCATGCAAAATGACTCGTAGTTTTTGCGCTAGCTCTTCGTGATCGAAATCTTCAAGAAGATCAGGAATCAATGTCTTATTCGGGGCGATGATGGAGGATAGGGTTTGTTCAAGGTCACGTATTAGAGCCTTGGGATCGAGTGGGGGCTGAGAGCTGTTCGGCAGTTGAGGGAGGGCTGCTTTCAGAACATAGAGCGCCACCAGCATGGCATCACTGCAGGCCACTTCGCGAGTGAGAGCGAGGACCAGCTTCGGTGCGCTGTCTGGACTTTGGGCTAGTCGCGTGAGAGTCGAGCACAGCTTTTCAGACGTTTGGCCCAGTTCAATGACCTTTGGCCCATGATTCTTAACCAGTTCCTCGATATTTGATGCTGCGCGCTTAAGTCCGTCAGGATGTCCCCAGGCGGGGTCTCTATGGGTATTCTTTATGGTCCGAATTAGGGCGTCCAGGGACTTCACCAGTTCAGCGGGGGTATTTATGGCCGTCGGCGACTGAGGAGGCTGTAAGCCCTGTAAAGGGGAGGCCGATGGTTCAAGCCTTTCAGGTTCATAAGAGTGATTCATGTAGTGCCCTTCGGTTATTCCCCCAAGGTAAGGGCATTTCCCGATCTAACCAAACAAGAATAGAAGACCTATTCGAAAGCAGGCTGCGATTCCAATGGCTCGACTTCATATAGTGCCCTGGCGTAAAACGGGGCGGCTATGAATGAAGCACCTTACCCGTGGAACGAATCGATCGCCGAAATTGCCAAGTTGATTGACGGAAATCTTCGCCATGGTGGAGTGAGTGGTGCTTCAGTTTCTGAGCTGTGCGTGTCCAGTAGTGCCTGTGTGCCCGGTAGTTGTTTCGTCGCCATTCGAGGAGTTGTTGCGGACGGACACAACTATATCGGAGACGCGGTCGAGAGGGGGGCCGCGTTGTTAGTGGTACAGCATGATTGCTTCCCTTCCTTGAGTGAGGTGCCTGAAGGAATAGCCGTCATCGAAGTCTCCGATACTCGCAAGGCTTTGAGCGCTCTTGCAGCCCTACGGTTCGGGTACCCTTCGTCTGCACTCAAAGTGGTTGGGGTTACCGGTACCAACGGCAAGACCACCATCAACTGGTTAGTATTTCATCTACTGAATCGCCTCGGATTTTCTTGTGTGCGTCTGGGTACTCTGGGGCTGGGAATGCCGAGCTATCATGCCCGAATTGGTATGCGCACCACGCCTGATGCAGTTCAACTTCAAGGAGTGCTGCGGCAAGGGCTCGCATCCGGGTGTCAGTCAGCGGTGCTTGAGGTGTCTTCGCATGCACTCGCGCAATGCCGCGCTGATGATGTTCAGTTCGACGTCGTAGCCTTTACCAATCTCACAAGAGATCACCTCGACTATCACAAGACGATGGAAGAGTACTATCGAGCTAAGAGAAAGCTATTCGAGCTTGCGGCGCAAAGCACTAAGCCCCAGCCGACTGGAGTGATTTGTATTGACGATCCATACGGAAGGCAGCTTGCGAAGGAGCTCACCCGAGAGGGGAAACTCAAAATTTGCACGACCGGATTTGCACAGGATGCGAATTTGAGAATTTCTGATATGCAAACCGTTGGTGCGGGAAGCCAGTTAGTGTTTTCTGGTTTTGGAGCGCTGATTCACGCCACTACCGATATGATTGGGCATCATAACGCTCAGAACACTGCTTCGGCAGTGGCGTGTGTGCATGCGCTTGGATACTCACTTGCCGAGATATGTGATCACCTGTCAGGAATTCCCACGGTGACGGGGCGTCTTGAGTGTCTGCGTTCCCAAGACCCAGCGGTATACGTCGATTATGCGCACACCCCAGATGCACTTGAGAAAGCATTGACGGCCGTTCGGCTTACCACAAAGGGAAATTTGTGGGTGTTGTTCGGATGTGGCGGGGACAGGGATCCTGGAAAGCGTCCTATCATGGCCGAAGTCGCGACGTCTTTTGCGGATAAGGTAGTGCTCACCTCTGACAATCCACGCACTGAAGATCCACAAAAAATCGTGAACGAAGTGCTTAATTGCTCTGCGGGGGAGAGAATTAAGTCTGACGGCATAGTGCAGGTCGATAGGACACAAGCAATCCAAACGGTGCTCCAGGCTGCGGGTCGTTCCGATTCAGTGCTGATTGCTGGTAAGGGGCATGAGGACTATCAGATTATCGGACAGACGAAGACTCACTTCTCGGATCATGAGGAAGTTCGGCGCTTCTATGGGGAAGAGGCAGGAAAATAGGTAAGGGAATAGAAATGTCGATAAGCCTGTCAAAAAAGCGCCTGTGCGAAATAGTGAAGGGAGCGGCTCTCTCTTCTGAATCAGACGATACGAGAATCTCATTTGTAGGAGTGCAGTTTGATTCGCGTGAAATTAGAGGTGGCGAGCTTTTCTTTGCACTAGACGGCGCCACTACGCACGGTCATCAGTATGTGGACCAAGTGCTCGTTTCCGGTGCTGCGTTGGTGGTGGTAGAGGACGGATCGCTCTTTTCGGCTTCGCCTCATCGTGATCGCATTGTGGTGGTGCCCAATAGCCTAGATGCTTTTTCTGACTTGGCGCGCTGGTGGAGAAACGAACTTAACCTGCCCTTGTTTGCAATCACCGGCTCAGTGGGGAAGACCACTGTGAAAGAAATCGCGGCACATCTACTGCTTGGCGTGGGGCCTGGAGCATATTCTAAGAAGTCTTTCAATAACCATGTTGGACTGCCTTACACCTTATGCGGCATGACGCGAGAGCATCAGTGGGCGGTGGTGGAAATGGGCATGAGCCATGCTGGCGAGATCGCCCGAATAACAAGAATAGCAGAGCCGAATCATGTCGGCATTACCTGTATCGCGCCTGCACATCTTGAGAATTTCCATTCATTAGATGAGATCGCGGCGGCTAAGTTTGAAATAACGCAGGGCCTTAGGCCCGGAGGGACTGTCGTACTCAATCATTCTGATGCTTGTCTTGGGCGTGGTCGCGAGGTTCTGGACCCCAAACACCGATTGCCAGTCAGCTATTTTGGGGATGACCCGCAGTGTCAGGCTCAAGTAGTGGGGATTCGAAGCTTCGGCTTGGAGGGCATCGGCTTCACTTTGGTTCTTCGCCACGGGCCCCCAGGCTCGGCGCAGGTCGAAGAGCGAGCAGAGGTAAAAATGGAGATACTGGGTACCCAGAATGCTTATAACGCGGCATGTGCGGCTTTAATCGCTCGACTGCTCGCCCCGCAGATAACGGTCGATCAGATCTCAAAGCGCTTGGCGAGCTTTGTTGCGCCAGCCATGAGGATGAACTGCCGTCAGATTGCGGAAGGACGATGGATCATCGATGACTCCTACAACGCCAATCCAGCCTCGATGGGGGCGTTTTTAGGTGTGGCCAGGGATTTGTCGGCTGCCGGTCAAAAGGTAGCTCTTGTCATTGGTGACATGTTGGAAATGGGTCATCGGGCGGAAGAGTTGCACAAGGAGATGAGCGCTCAAGTGAAAGCAGCCAGCCCAGTCGCGGTTGCCGCGGTTGGGCCGCTGTCAAAGCACTATTTAGAGAGGCTCGAAGGTACCACGGCCAACCAGGCCGCCACTCCTTCTCTTCATACACTGACGCCTGAAGCTGCCGCCGACTGGGTATTAACTCAACCCCATTCTATTCTTATGGTTAAAGGTTCTAGAGGTATACAGCTCGACCAGGCCGTTCGAATGATTAATACTCGGTTGGGCAAAGCTGTGTCGGGAAAGGATTGAATAGAAAGTTAGTTTTTGACGCAGTACTGCTTCTTAATTTTTGGTTGTGCGTACCTGACCTGATCTTAGAGGTCGCGCTCGCTTGAATCGTTATGCTGTATCACCTCCTTGTAGAATTTCGAAACGAACTCGCTGGACTGAACGTGTTTCGTTATCAGACGTTCAGAGCCATGTTGGCTTTCTTGTTCGCGTTCACTTTCGTCTTAGCACTCGAGCCAGTCTTTATTCGCAAACTGAAGGCGCTTGGAGTTCAAGGACAACCTATTCGTGACGACGGACCGAAAGGTCACGAGGGCAAGAAAGGTACGCCGACCATGGGCGGCGTGGTGATAGTGCTGGCGGTCATTCTCGCGACTCTATTGCTCGCAGATCTTTCTAATCTTTATGTGTGGTTGACAGTGGGAGTGCTTCTGCTGTTCGGGCTAATTGGATTTTTTGATGATTGGCGCAAAGTCTGTCAGCAGAATTCTAAAGGTCTCTCAGAACGTGAGAAGATGATTGCACAGTTTGGAATCGCGCTTTTGGTCGGACTGGTGCTTTGGTTTAGTGGCTTCTCGACCGCCTTACACTTCCCCTTCTTTAAAGAGTGGGAAATCTCACTGGGCTGGTTGTTTCTGCCCTTCATCGCGGTGGTGATTGTGGGAACCAGCAATGCAGTGAATCTGACTGATGGTTTAGATGGTCTCGCCATTGGACCCGTTATGACGGTGGCAGCCACGTACGGTCTATTCGCCTACCTTGCCGGTCATGTGGTGGTCTCTGGCTATTTGGGCATTCCGCATATTCCAGGCACAGGAGAGCTCGCGATTCCTATGGCGGCGGTTGTTGCAGGAGGACTCGGCTTTTTGTGGTATAACACTTTTCCAGCGCAAGTGTTCATGGGCGATATTGGGGCGCTGGCACTTGGCGGCCTGCTGGGGCTAGTCGCTGTCCTTACGAAGCATGAAGTAGTTTTGGTATTGGCGGGGGGCGTTTTCGTGGTGGAGACGCTCTCGGTGTTGGTGCAGAGGTATTCTTTCAAGCTGACCGGGAAGCGAGTTTTTCGCATGGCTCCGATTCATCACCACTTTGAACTCAAAGGTTGGGCTGAGCCAAAAATTATTGTTCGATTCTGGATTATCTCAATTGTACTCGCATTACTCTCGCTCACGACGCTAAAGCTTAGATAAGGTAATTTTCTATGCAGGCTTCCTCGAAGGATATTGTCTTAGAACTTAAGTGTGCTCACGCAGCCGGTCGAGCGGTACTGGTCATGGGCCTGGGCGTCAGTGGCAGGGCAACAGTCGAGCTGTTCAAGAAAATGGGCATTAAGGTAGTGGCGACTGAATCCTTAAGCGAAGAAGAGTTTCGTCGTAAGGCTGGCTTGGGAAAGTCGGCAATCGAGGAATTCCTGAGCGGTATCCAGGTTTTCTGGGGGGTAGGCGAAGCTGATATTCCGCCGGCGATTGGCCCATATTCTTGCGTAATTGTGAGTCCGGGGGTGTCTCTAGAATCAGCTCTTATTATTCATTCCCGCACCCAGAATATCGGCGTGTTCAGTGAGCTGGAAATGGGAATGGCGCTGTTCGCCAAACCTTCGGTGGTTATTACCGGGAGCAATGGCAAGAGTACTACCGTAAGTCTGGTGCATCATCTGCTGCAAAGCTGTGGCAGTCGCAGCATGTTGTGTGGAAATATCGGCCTACCGTTGGCCGCTGCCTTCTGTGAGAAGCTGCAGCAGGCCAATCCTTTTGCGGAAAGGGCTGATGTCGATGCATTGGTTGTAGAGGCGTCGAGTTACCAACTGGAAGCTTGTCAGGCTATGAAGCCAGAAGTTGCTGTCTTATTGAACCTCTCGGAAAACCACCTAGAGCGCCACAAGACTTTTGAGGCTTATGGTGACGCCAAGGTCAAAATGTTTGCGCGGCAGAGCGCGAGCGACATCTCGATTCTCAATGCTGATGATCCATTTTCCAAATCCTGTGCTGAGCGAACTCGAGCGCGTATCGGATGGGTGGGCGTTCGTGGTGGCGCAAATCTCAAGCAGATTAAAGCTAGTGACCATCGGGCGAGAGTCTTTGGATTGGCTGAGATTGAATATGCACCAGAGCGAAGACGAGATACGGTGCGAGTGCGCTGGAGCGATGACCGCTTAGAGCGTGGTAAAGTTTGCACTGAAGGGATTTGGAATCGAGAAGTGCTGGTTGACCTCTCCGGCACTAAACTAATCGGATTACATAATCGCTATAATCTTGCAGCAGCCATTCTCTCGCTTTGTGCCAATGGAATTGATTTATGGACTCAAGCCCCAGCGGTTGAATTGGCAATTCGAGGCTTCGAGCCGCTCGCTCACCGCCTTGAGCTGGTTCCCAGCGATACGTCTTCTCAAGTAATTCTTAATGATTCCAAAGCGACTACAGTCGCCGCAACTTGCGAAGCGATTCGCGCAGTCTCTACGCAGTTTCCGGGACGTCGATTGGTGTTAATGGTGGGTGGGTTAGCCAAGCGGGGTTCCTGGGCTCCGTTGATGAAAGTGCTGCATGAACCAGGAGTGAATATTAAGGCAATCGTATTTTTTGGGCAGGATGGGCCACGAGTGCACGCGGCGCTCCTTGCGGAAGGTCTTAGTCGCCGAATTCAGACCTCCGATGAACCTAATCTCGGAGCCGCAGTTGTGCGAGTTCGTATGAACGCGGAACAGCGGGATATCGTACTTTTTAGTCCAGGATGTGCCAGCTTTGATGAGTTTTCTGATTTTGAGGAGCGGGGCAGGGCCTTTCGTTGCTTCATCGGTGAGTCCGAATCTCAAGGATTTGAGCAAGTACTCTAGTAAGCCTGCTGTCCGGTTTATGAATTTCCAAGAGAGCATCTCGGTGCGACATGAATGACTCAGACGAGATGGTCCGCGACCTAGAGGCAGAGGACGCCAGGCCTTGGGAAAAACTCGAGCGTCTGATTGAAGCCGGTAGGCCAAGTGCCGTCGAGTCTTTTCTGGATGGACTGCGCTGGAGCGAACGTGCGCGCGCAATCTCTCGACTCGACGACGATAATCAAGACCGCTTGCTTACCATGCTCTCTCCTGAGGAAGCGGCTGAGCTGGTTGAGACCCTGCCCGAGCACGAAGCTGCTGAACTAATTGAGCGTCTTGAACCGGGTGATGCCGCCTCAATTGTTGAAGAACTTGATAGTGACCATCAAGCTGACGTTCTGGGGCATCTAGAAACAGAAAGTGCCGAAGCGATTTACGCTCAAATGGACCCCGGCGAAGCTGCTGAGGCGAGGTCCCTTGTTGAGCACGACCCGCAATCGGCTGGTGGACTGATGGTCACGGAATTTGTGACCTTCAGAGACGACATCACCGTTCATGATGTGTTTACGGGTTTAAGAGACCGAAGATCTGAGATTGCGGAGTACGATATTCAGTACCTGTATGTGGTCGACGCAATCGGGCACCCAGTTGGCGTGCTCCGAGCCCGCGATCTGTTGCTAGCCCCAGCCTCACAAAAAATCGCCGAAGTCATGATACGAGAAGTGCGAGTGCTTCCTGCTGAACTCTCACTCCAAGAAGTTGCTCAGATATTTGAAGAGCATGCCTATGTGGGACTTCCAGTAGTCGACAAGCGGGGCATGTTGATTGGAGTGGTGCGTCGTCGCGCGGTTGATGAAGCGCTCGTTGACGAAAGTGATGCGGCCTTTCTGGCCTCCAAAGGAATTATTGGTGGAGAGGAGTATCGAACGCATCCACTGGGTATTCGAGTGCGAAGAAGACTCTCCTGGCTCTCTCTCAATGTCATGCTGAATCTGGTCTCGGCGAGTGTGATTGCGTTGAATCAAGACACATTGCGAGAAGTCGTCGCACTTGCCGTGTTTCTTCCGATTCTGTCCGATATGAGCGGATGCGCAGGCCAGCAAGCGGTGGCAGTCAGTATTCGGGAGTTAACTCTGGGGCTCGTTCGCCACACTGAAATCTTGCGTGTGGTGCTGAAAGAAGTCGCCACTGGGATAATTAATGGACTCTCGCTTGCGGTCGTCGTGGGGCTGGTGGCGTGGGCCTGGGACGGCAATCCTTATCTTGGGCTTGTCGTCGGAACGGCGCAAGGAATTAACATCGTAATTTCTGCCACGGCGGGTGGCATGTTGCCCTTGCTGGTTAAGCGACTTGGATTCGATCCGGCTCTGGTTTCAGGGCTCATTCTCACTACCGTTACCGATATGTGTGGCTTTTTCTTAGCGCTTACCTTCGCTGCCCAGATGCTACCTTACCTAAAGTAGCCTCCGTCTCTTGATGTAACTTAGCAGTAAATGGAGTTGGAGATGTTCTTAAAGTCTCCACTGCGTGACTATATAACCGAACAAGATAGTATACGGGAATGACTGTAACCGAGCTCGATCTCGCAGTGATTGGAGGAGGCGCTGCTGGCTATTTTGCCGCTCTACGCGCTGCTGCCCTTAACCCGGCTCTAAAGATTGCAATCTTCGAATCAGGACGGCGAACCTTAGAAAAGGTTCGAATTTCCGGTGGCGGGCGCTGCAACGTCACGCATCAATGCTTCGAGCCCAAACTTTTGAAAGAAAATTATCCGCGCGGTTCAAAGGAACTCCTATCGGCCTTTCACAAGTTTCAGCCGCAAGACACTGTGGCTTGGTTCGCCGAACGAGGGGTGGAACTTAAAACTGAAGCCGATGGACGGATGTTTCCTGTGACCGATTCTTCGGAAACGGTGATTTCTTGCCTGGAGCGCGAACGCCAGGCTTTGGGGATCGTCTTACATACTCAATGCCGGGTTGAAAGTGTACAGAAGGACGAAGAGGGTTCGTACCTCCTAAAGACAACGGGGGCACTGGAGGGAGAATTCGGGGCCGCGGCGGTTCTTCTTGCGACCGGTGGACATAAGTCCGGATATCAATTTGCAGGGGAATTAGGACACTCCATCACCCCTCTGGCACCTTCGCTGTTTACTTTCAATGTGTCTGACAAACAACTCTGCGCACTGTCAGGAGTTTCTGTCCCGCGCGTCAATCTTTCGCTTGAGATCAACGGAGTGAAGCATGTGGTCGTGCAGAAGCCGCTATTGATCACGCATTGGGGTTTAAGTGGTCCTGCTGTGTTAAAACTTTCAAGCTTGGCGGCGCTTGAACTGTTTGATGCTGGATATCGTGGTGATTTGCTGATCGATTGGACGGCGGGTGCGAAACAAGATCAGTGTCGAAGCTATCTACGCGAGCTAAGAAGCAAGCAGCCTTTCAAGTCGATCAGCAAATCTCCGCTTTACAGCATCCCCAGTCGCCTTTGGGAGTTGCTTGTTCGGCGCACTCTGGCGCAGGACTCAGAGCAAGTGTGGAGCCGAATGAGTAATCTCGTTCTTGAGAGCCTGGTGAATATGCTGACTCGCCATGCGATAGCCATCGACGGTAAAGGGCAATTCAAAGAGGAGTTTGTGACCAGCGGCGGCGTGGATTTGCGAGAAGTCGATTTTAGAAGCATGCAAAGCAAGCTTTCCGCGAACCTTTATATCTCAGGAGAGCTTCTGAATATTGATGGTGTGACCGGAGGCTTCAATTTTCAGAGTGCGTGGACTACTGGGTGGATTGCAGGGACTGCCGTTGCGGAGAGTGCAGCTCGGTGAGGTAAGTCTGGCGTTTGCGCAGCTCGTTCGGAGCGATGTCTTGGCGCGGGGCCGAAAAGTGTTATAGAGAGGCTTCATGGAAATAATAGCGCCCGATCGTGATACACGCGCAACAGCCATGGCGGATGGGCGAGAAGACTTCCGCGGTAAATACGAGGAGAGGAATCCGATTAGTCGATTTCTGGTCGCGGGGTATTTCAACAGTGTCGGCAAATTGCTGAGCCGTGTGCCTCGCTCCGCTTCGTTGACCACGTTAGAGATCGGTTGTGGGGAGGGGCATTCGACCCAGCGACTTGTCCCGCTCCTTCCAGAGGGAGCCTCTCTGGAAGCTTCCGAGTTCCTTCAGCATCAGGTTGAAATAGCAGCAGACATAAATCCGGGCATAAGAGTTCGACAGGAAGACGTGTATGCGCTGCAACGCGAGAGTAACAGCGTTGACCTCATATTTCTGCTTGAAGTGTTGGAACATCTCGAAGATCCGCGAAAGGCGTTGGCTGAGATTCATCGGGTATCACGTAAGCATCTAATTCTCGGAGTTCCTCGTGAACCCATATGGAGATTTTTGAACATGTGTCGAGGCAAGTACTGGAGCGATCTCGGGAATACTCCCGGGCATCTCAATCATTGGTCCCGCTCAGGGATAGTAAAATTGATCAAACGAGAGTTCGGCCCCGTCATTGCCGTCGAGACTCCGTTGCCGTGGACTATCGTCTTAGCGAGCAAGCGCTGATCGCTTTGGCTTGAGAATCCAAGCGTACTTTGTTTGAGTTGGTAGTCGGTGAAACTACGGCCGAATTTTCTCAAGGATGGAAACAAATATAGAAGTGAGCCGCGAGACGCTCTCCGGGTCTACCCATTCTTTTGCGGTATGACTGCCTTCACCCACGGGCCCAAGCGTAACCGTTGGAATGCCGCGAGCCGCAATGATATTTTCATCCGCTACTGAACGGCCTATGCCAAGAGAAACAAACTTGGCGTGTTTTCTGGCGGCGTCAATGGCGAGCTGAATTAGGGGATTTTTCGGATCGAAAAAGTAAGGTTGGCAGGCCGGGGTAGGGCGCGCTCTTTCGCGAACAGAAATTCGAGCACGCGGGTCTATTACTGCTTCGGCTTGAAGTTTTGAAATCAAGCCATTCAAGGCGCGAAGCTCTTGCTCAGCAGATTCATCAGGTAAGAAAGTGCGGTCTAGCAGGCATCCCGCCTTGTCCGGAATGCTTAACGTCGCCGCGCCGCCAGTGTGTTGGCTTAGAAATAATGAGTTCATGACGGGCCGGGCGAAGTGCTCTGTCCCTAGTCCAGAGAAACTGCGCTTTGATGATAGGCAATGCTGAATGAGGGCGACTTCTAGCTTTGCGGCTTCATGTACCGCATTCACCATATCGCTTCTAATAAATGCGTCAGCGCCGTGGCAAGCGTTCCCTATCACCTCAAACTCAAATTCCCTGCGACCAAGACGCCCGAGCCCCACCCACTGTTCATCAAATGTATTCGCCCCGTCTCCAATCTCTGGCAAAATGGCAAGTGCGACATCGTCTAAGAAGTCCGACTGGCACAGCGCGTGTGCTCCGAGAGAATAGAATTCTTCGTCGACTACGAACGCAACCTTCAAAGAAATGTCGGTGGGTGTGAAAGCGGCACCGGCTGCAAGAATAGCTGCCAATCCTCCTTTCATGTCGTTGGCACCAAGCCCATACCAGCGCTCTCTTGAGTCAACGGTGTACGGCGTGATGCAGAAAGGATCGCTTTCCCAGCCATGCTTGACGTCGACGGTGTCCGTGTGGCCCATCAGTAACACCGACTTTTTGGGAGTATTCGTAGAGCCTGTTTTCTCTCCAAGTACATTCCAGCGGGCAGGCAGGGTTACCTGTTCGGCCCCTCTGGAAAGAAGCAGCTCAGAATTAAGCATCTGGCGGGAGACTTCGAAGCCAGAGGCTTTGAGCACTTCTTCAATAAAGAGGTTCATTTGAGTCTCGGTTCCCCAGCCTATAGCAGCAGGGAGGGCTCCGGGCTGCGGAGAAGGCAGCTCATCGTGGTTAACCAAGCGAAACGGGTTTACCGAAGGAATGGCTACCAGTGATTTGAGGAGCTCAAGTGCGTCCACAATATGGCTCTTCAAGAAAGTGAGTCTCTTATATAGGCTTGTGCCTTCAGAGTCGCAGCCGACCGCGCTTCTGGAGGATAGAAGGAGACAACCAAATGCTCAACCAAATGCACAGCTTTTTTCGCCAGTGTGGATTTTGCTCGTCCTGGAGAGCCCCGCTGATTTCCTCGCTCCTTCTCCTGCTCTGTTTCTCGGCGAGGACGGCGCAGGGAGCACCGGAAACGGCAGAAGCTCAGCGTGCAAATCCGGTGTTGTCGGAAGAGACGGTTGCCGCCGTTCCCGAATCACTTCGTCCTTGGATTCCCTGGGTAATGGCTGATCACTTAGAACTTAACTGCGGTGCGGTGCGAGGAGCGAGCCGATGTGTCTGGCCTCGAGAAATTTCTCTTTCTGTCAACGGTGACGGTGGATCCTTTAGCTTGCAAGGTGTGCTTTTTCAAGCAGGCGCGCTTCCGCTCCCTGGAAGCGACCTGGTTGCGCCTTTAGAAGTGACGGGCAAAGACGGAGAGACGATGGCGGTGGTAGCGCTTGATGGGACGCCGCACATTCGCCTGGAGAAAGGCCCGTTCGCACTCAACGGTATATTTAAATGGAAGGAGATGCCCAAAAGTTTGAGGGTGCCGTCCGACATCGCATTGGTCTCACTAGATGTTCAGGGGCGTAAGATTGATAACCCGCAAATCGGGGAGAAAGGGGAGGTGTGGCTGGTCGACCGGTCTGACTCTTCAGTTGCCGAGCAAGACGCTGCGCATGCTTCCGTGTTTAGAAAGCTAGAAGATGGTGTACCGTTTCGCATCGAGACCGCTGTCCAGTTGCGGATTTCTGGAAAGGTGCGTGAGCTCGTATTGGGGGATGTTCTGCCGCCCCAGAGCACTCTGGTGGGCGTGCAGTCAGACCTGGCCGTTCGTGTCGACTCGCTTAGAGGAGTAGTAGTGCAGGTGCGACCTGGCAGATATTCGCTGCGCTTTGAGAACCTTCTGCCGTCGCCACCAGCGAACCTTTCTGTTCCTGAATGGCAGATTCCTGGATTCTCCGGTGAAGAAGTTTGGGTTTGGAAGCCTAACGAAGAGGTGCGCTCGGTCCGAATATCCGGTGGTATTTTGATTGATTCTAGTCGCACTGAGCTTCCTGGTGAATGGAAGGGCTTGACGACTACGGCGCTTTCTAAGGGCCAAGCGATGGCATTTGAAGAGGTGCGTCGCGGAGAGGTTGACGCTGGAACAAACACGCTCTCGCTTGTTCGAACGCTGTGGCTTCCGCTTGATGGTGACAAGCTCTTAGTGCGAGACAATATCTCTGGGCTGGTCAATAGAGATTGGCGGCTCGACGCAATCCCTGAACTTGAGGTCGGTAGAGCGAGCATTGGCGGGATAGACCAGTTAATTACAAAAGCTCCGTCGGGGGAGGGTGTCGGACTTGAGGTTCGACAACAGAATCTTTCTCTTCTGGCCGAATCAAAACTCAGTGCCACATTGGGCAAACTTCCTGTGGTCTCTTGGAACCATCCCATGGAGAGTGTTTCGCTTACGGTCAATCTTCCGCCGGGTTGGGAAGTATTGCATGCCACTGGCGCTGACTCGGTGAGTGCGAGTTGGGTAGGCTCTTGGAGCTTGCTGGATGTATTTCTGGTGCTGCTCGTATCGATTGCGACTGCGAAGTTAGTTGGTGGGCTTGCGGGCGCGACAGTATTTGTCGGACTGGGGTTATTGCATGGTCAAGCAGGTTCCCCGCAGCTAATATATTTTCATCTGCTTGGAGCTTTTGCTCTGGTGCGTTTTCTTCCCGAATCAAACTTCAAACATTTTGTACGATTCCATTATGCGGCAACCTTGATGTTGTTTGCGGTCTTAGTGGTATCGTTTTCCTTCTATCATCTGATTCGGGCCATCTATCCTTCGGTGCTTCCCCCAGGCGGCAATCTGTACGGCTTTTTGGAGCCATTTTTCTATCTCGTCGAAGGAACCTTTTCTGGTTGGATAATGTTCACCCTTCTTGTTTGGGGAGCTCAGCTATTTTTTACCGGCAGCTTTTTCTCCGGATTGTTGTACGGGGTGGCCGGAGTGGCATTGATGATGGTGGTGGGGGCCTCTGCCAGCTTCACCGGAGTCAGCGGTGATGAATATGGGCGTCAGAGGCTTGGCGCCGTCGTGAGCGGATCCATGTACGCTATGGAAAGTATGAGCATGGACAACTCTGCAGAATCGGCGCCGATGGCTCGCGGGCTTGCAAAAAATGCATTCAAGGCTTTGCAGACTTTTGATCCGAACTCCGTAGTGCAAACTGGGCCAGGCATGCCAGAGTGGAATTGGCGCTCCGTTTCTCTGACTTGGAGTGGGCGAGTAGAACCGGGATATCAAGCCTCAATTTTTGCGCTTGGCCCCAACGGATTCTTGGTGGTTTCGTTTGTGAGAGTGTTTGTCCTGGTTTTTCTGTTGTGGGTCTTCTTGCAGAGATCGACCGCGCAGTGGTGGAAGTCTCTTGCTCTTCGGAATACTGCTCTAGGGGTAGCGTGCTTATTTGGCACGCTGCTTTCGGCGGTGGTTACCTCACCTCAATCTGTTAATGCAGAGCCCTTCCCAAGTGATGTGCTGTTGAAGCAACTAGAGCAGCGTTTGACCAAAGATTTGTGTCAAAGGGACTGCACTTCAATCAACTCAATGCAAATTGCGGTAAATGGGGATCGGGTCCGAGGGGAGCTGAGGGTATCGAGCGTTGGCGTTGGAGCGGCAGCGTTACCGGGACCGCTTCGCTCCTTGGCGATTGAGTCTGTCACTCTAAATGGTGAGCCACTACGCGCTCTGCGGCGCGAGTCAGATGGAAGTCTCTGGGCAAGGGTGCCGTCAGGGGAACACGGAATTCAGTTTACTGGAAAACTTAGTTCTCGTGAGGTGGCTACTATACAGTTTCCACTGAATCCGCAGCACGTGACCGTTTCAGCACCTGATTTCCTGGTGGATGGAGTAAGTCCGACAGGATCAGTGCGAGAATCGTTGCAGCTCACTCGCAAGATTCCAACCCAGAACGCTGAGAAAGGCGAGACCGAGTCGGACATCGAAGTGTCTTCGTGGTTTCAGGTCAGCCGGTCATTAGCCATCGGCCTGCCGTGGGAGCTGACTACACGGATTCAAAGATTGGGAAGTAAAGAGCGCCCGGAGATTCTTTCTTTGAAGCTGCTTGAAGGAGAGTCAGTAGTATCTCCTGGGTTCAATGTTAAGGACCTAGAGATTGAAGTTCAATTTCCGAGAGGAGTTGCCGAGCTCGAGTGGAATTCAACGTTAAAGCCGGCCGAGCAGTTAAAACTGGTTGCGAATTCGCAAGCGCGTATTTCTGAGGATTGGGAAGTGCGATGTTCTACGCTTTGGAGCTGTAAGGTCCAAGGCCTCGCTCCAGAGCGTTCGGTTCTTTCGGGAACGAGTGGTTGGTTGTTTCGCCCATATCCTGGAGATCGGCTGTCGATTGATGTTGAAAGGCCACTCGGAGCTTCGGGGCAGAGTCGCACTGTTGAGAGAGTTCGTCATCACATTACGCCTGGAGTGCGGTCTCTTAAGGGTAGTTTAACTCTCAACATGAGGGCCAGTCAGGGAACTACTCAGAGTGTAAATCTCCCGGATGGAGTGACGTTGCAGCGAGTTTTGGTCGACCAGCGTGATGAGACGACGCGATTTTCAGGTACTCAGCTTCAGATTCCGGTTAGTCCTGGCGCCTCAATCATTCAAGTAGACTACGTCGTTGCAGAAGAGCAGGGGATCTCTCTGAAAGTGCCGGCCGTGAGCATTGACGGTACGGCTGCCAATGTCTCGACGGTTGTCTCTGCACCGCAAGATCGCTGGCTGCTCCTTACCTTCGGAACCGGATTTGGTCCTGCCGTGCTTTTCTGGGCGAAGCTGCTGGTGGTGATTTTGGCGGCGATTGTTTTGGGACGCATGGGAATTGCCCCCATGAGCACTCAGTCCTGGATACTGCTTGGGCTAGGACTCGCGACCTTGCCGATTCCTTTGATGTTAGTGCCCGTGCTGTGGTTTTGGTTGCTCTCATGGCGTGAGAAGGCTGAAATTTCAAGTACCTTTAGGTTTAATGTTGTACAAGTCGCGCTCGGTATTTTGACCATGGTTGTGCTGATGTTGTTGTACCGAGCGGTTGAAACTGGATTGATACTTTCGCCAGACATGTTCGTACGAGGCCAGAATACTTATGCCTCTGAGCTGACCTGGTACATCGATTATAGTTCGGACACGCTTCCGCAGCCGATGATTATCAGCGTTCCTATGTGGGTGTGGCGCGCAGTCATGCTGGCTTGGTCTATGTGGCTTGTGTTCGCCATGTTGCGCTGGCTGCGTTGGGCTTTTGGATGCTTGAGTGTCGGTGGGCTGTGGCGTGCATCTGCTCCAAAGGTGGCTGGTGCTTCGACAGTAACCCCCGCATCGAACGAACCTGGGCCATCAAGCTAGGCCTCCAGTGAGGCATCTCCTGGAAAAGATGGGATGACAACTTACCCTCACACTAGTTAGCATGCAGTGCGATTAAGGGCTGTCGCGGTTGAAGGCTTAACCTGTAAGCAGCATCTAAGAGGTCAGAGGGTCGGTATGAGTGTCCTTGTTCAGCGCGGATTTGGCGCATCACAGATACGCGTGCCTCGGGAGTATTCGCCTGACCTCAAGCCCCCAATGGTGGCTGACTATCTGCTTGTAGCTGCGGCGATAGTGCTTCTGAGCTTCGGGCTGGTGATGGTCTATTCGACTACGGGCGTCTTAGGTCAGGAGCGTTTTGGCGACTCTCTATATTTTGCGAAGCGTCAAGCAGGCGCAGCATTGCTGGGAACTCTCTTGGCAGTGATTTTGGTACGAATTCCGGTCAAAGTTTTCAAGTCCCTTTCGGGTTGGGCTTATCCAGCAACGCTCTTGTTGTTATTGCTGCCGATGATACCCGGCTTAGGCGATCAGGCCGGAGGGGCAACCCGCTGGGTATCGTTTGCGGGTGTGCGTTTCCAACCTGGAGAATTAGCCAAGCTTTCCTTTGTGTTGTTTCTTGCCGGTTATCTTTCGCGGCAAGAACATCGCTTGAATCAGTTTATGGGTGGAATAGCGGTGCCACTGGGCATGCTTATTCCCGTTGCCGCATTGTTCTTGGTTAAGCCAGACTTTGGAAGCACGGTAGTGTTGACGACTATTGCATTGGTGATGATTGCCTGTGCAGGTGCTCGGATTGGGTATCTGTGTGGCATAGGAGCGTTGGTGCTTTCAGCAGGAGTCATGCTCGTGATGACATCTCCTTATCGTATGGCGCGTATCGTGAGCTTCCTCTCCCCCTGGCAGGACCCCAAAGGGAGTGGCTACCAGTTGATTCAGTCGCTGATTGCCATAGGCTCCGGCGAGGTTGCAGGCGTGGGTATCGGAGCGAGTCAACAGAAGCTGTTCTTTCTCCCTGCTGCTCACACCGATTTTATATTTGCAGTGATTGCCGAAGAGCTGGGTTTTGTAGGCTGCTTGTTTGTTTTGGTATTATTTGCACTGCTGCTGTGGCGGGGGTTAACGATTGCGTCACGCATGGCGGACGATGTGTTTTCATTTTCGCTCGCCACTGGTTTAACGCTGCTTCTTGTTTTGCCAGCGCTTTTGAATGTGGGCATTGCGAGCGGACTGCTGCCCACTAAGGGCATGGTTCTTCCTCTGGTTGCCTACGGTGGTTCGAGCTTGATTGCTTCACTCGCCACCATCGGTGCGCTCCTGGCGCTAAGTCGGCATTTTCATCGCAATGTGCGTTAGGGCATTGTGATGAGAGAAGGGACCAGAGCATCAGATAGCAACACCTCGCAGAGGGAGCTCACGATTCTAGTGACGGCTAGTGGAAGTGGTGGTCATCTGTTTCCCGCGGCCTTCATTATTCAAGCCATCAAAGAGCTCAACGCCAGCACGACAATCCGCTTCATAGGTTCGGGCAGAGAGCTAGAACGAGAGATAGTAGGCGCACGTGGGGTCCCGCTGGACGCCATTGATGTGGTGGGGCTAAAGAATAGGGGGATTCGAGGCATTTTGCAGTTTTTGTGGAAACTGCCCAGCGCACTGTTTTGTACGCGCAGACTGCTTAATCAGATTCAACCAGATGTGGTGATTGGAGTGGGTGGCTATGCCACGGTATTGCCGGTGCTTTTGGCGCGTTTGAGAGGGGTACCCACCTGGATTCACGAGGCCGAGCGCCGACCTGGGTTGGCTAATTACCTGCTTAGCTTTGTCGCTACTCGAGTCTCGGTGGCTTTTGAGGACACGGTACTTCCGCTTCCTAAAAAGAAGGTTTTCACTGGGCATCCGCTACGACCGGATCTTGTCGAGCTTGCGGACAAAGCGCCTCAGTTTGGACTCCCGCTTCACGTCCTAGTTCTTGGTGGCTCCCAGGGGGCCGACTCCATGGATCGCGCCATGATCGATATCGCCCCTCAACTAAGCGTGCAGGACTGTGAGATATTGCATCAAGCGCGCCCATCGAATGTCGAGTTTGTGAGAGCTGGGTACCGTGAGGCTGGCTGTAAGGCGCAAGTCATTCCCTTTATCGCAGATATGAAAGAGGCTTTTCGTTGGGCGCACCTAGTCGTTTCTCGTTCTGGGGCGGGAAGCGTCATGGAAATCGGTGTGGTGAATCGCCCTGCCATTCTGGTGCCTTTCCCTTTTTCCCAAGGGAATCACCAGGAAGTAAATGCGAATCTTCTTGCCGAGAGAGGGAAGGCGATTGTGGTGAGCGAAGGCGACGCGTTTCCCTCGCGATTGCATGCGGCTATTCTCAAACTGTCGGACCCGACAGAATATCGCGCAATGGTTGAGCGCCCTGCCATGGATAGAAGCAAGTGTGCGGCCAGGACGATCGCTCAGCAAGCCATGGCACTAGTGTCCTGAGTTACGAGTTCGATGAATAATTCTCGCCGAGCTCGCTGCTCTCTTTGTGAATATATTTAATGAATTACACAAGGAGTTCGGCGAGAACAGCGCGAAAAATACTTGAATGAACTTCTGACTCAGCACACTAGCAGGGGGTACAAGCCGCAAGCTCAATTCTATCGTCGCCAAAAAGTCGGTGTGAAAAGCACTAGAATCGTGAAGAATTCTAAGCGACCAAGCAGCATGCAAACACAAAGCATCGCCTTGGACAAATCAGGGATGTGCGCATAGGAGGTACTTGGCCCCACTGTTCCAAGTCCGGGGCCGATGCTTGAGAGGGCGCTGAAAGTTGCAGTGGTCGCCGTTACTAGGTCCAGACCATCAAGGGTGAGGACTACTGAGCCAATCGAGAAAATCAGAAAGTAGGTGAAAATCAGGCCCCAAATTGCATCAATGATTGGCTCTGGAATTACATGGCCGTTAGCTTTTACAGGAATTACCGCCTTGGGATGCACTACCTGCCTTAGCTGACGGCTCATCTGTTTAAAAGCCGCAACAAGCCGAATGCACTTAAGGCCTCCAGCGGTAGAGCCCGACATGCCACCCATTACCATCAGAAGTACGACGATCAGGTGAGCGGCGGGGGGCCAGGGGAGGAAATCCTGATTGGAAAAACCGGTAGAGGTCGCGATCGAGGCAACGGTAAAAACTGAATGTCGCAGCGCGTCACCGGCCGCGGCATACTGAGTTTTCCAAATCACGAAGAACAGCGTTGCGACACTTATGGAGAGGATGGCTCCGTACCAACGGAGCTCCGTATCGCGCAGAGCAGAACTGTCTCGAAGAATGAAGAAGCGATAATGCAGCCCAAAGCTGATTGCCCCAATCAACATAAATATTGAAAGTATCCAGTCGATAGAAGCGCTATTGAAACTTGCAATGCCCGCGTTGCGCGTCGAGTAGCCGCCAGTTGCGAGTGTGGTGAAAGCATGGTTTATGGCATCAAACCAAGGCATGCCGGCGTGGAATAGAAGAAATGCGAGAAGTGCGGTGAAGGCTACATACAATAGCCAGAGCTTCTGTGCGGTCTCTTTTACTCGCGGGGTGAGGCGATCTTTCTGTGGCCCTGCTACTTCCGCCTTGAAGAGCTGAACGCCGGAGAATCCGAGGGCAGGGAGGACTGCGACGAAAAAGACAATGATTCCCATCCCCCCAAGCCATTGGGTAAGAGATCGCCACAAGAGTACCCCTCGGTCAACGCCCTCGACGCTCGGAAGGATGGAGGCGCCAGTGCCTGTAAACCCAGAGATCGATTCAAATATTGCATCGAGAACTGTCGAAACAGTGCCGCTTGCGTAGAAGGGGACGGCACCAATAAGTCCTGAGACAATCCAAGCCATAGCAACCAAGGCAAAGCCTGTTCTCAGATCGAGATCGGCCTTTCGCTTTCTGAGTGCCCACACCAGTACCCCGCCGAGAAGGAGACAGCCAAGACTGCAGGCCAGGAATACTCCACTAAAACGGTCCCCATCAAAAAACGAGAATGCCGCAGGCAGCAGAAAAACTATTCCGTACACGAGGAAAAGGGTCCCGATAAGTTTGAGCAACGCAGAAAAATTCATCAGAGTGCTTCAATAGGTAGGTTCAGTAGGCGCCCGAGCTTTGCGGTGGCGGATTTTAACGCAAACAGAATAACCCTATCTCCTTCAAGGAGTGCTTCGACTGGGGAAGGAGCGAGTACCTTGCCCTCGCGTAGTATCGCGCCGACGCGTACTCCCACGGGCAGGGCCAGATCTTTGAGAATTTTACCGGAAAGGGGCATCTCAGAAGAAATGTCGATCTCGATAAATCCGCCGCCGTCGCAGTGTGGCGCCACCTCTGTCAGGAGAGATTTGGCGTGGATGTGTTTAAAGATTGCGGAAGATGCAGCGAGACGCGCGCTGACTACTACATCAACCCCAACCGCACTGACTAGCGGGAGGTAAGAGGTTTTGTTGACCAACGCCACTGCATTTCTGGCGCCAAGCTTCTTGGCGAGCAGAGCTGCGAGCACGTTGTTCTCTTCATCGTCGGTGGCTGCGATGAATGCGTCGACATCTTCAACGTGTTCCTCAATCAGTAGGCTCTGGTCGGTGCCTTCTCCGTTGAGCACCAAAGCATTCTTTAGTAGGTCTGCCATCTCCATCTGTCGATCCTCATCGGTGAGAATCAGCTTGACGCGTACCCCCTCTTGATCGAGACGAAAGGCGAGGGACCGCGAGAGAAAACTTCCGCCCCACAGCATGGCGGACTGACTGTGACGCAGTTCTCTTCCCGAAAGTTTGAAGGCATCCTTAGTCGCCTCGGGAGTGGTGGTTGCATAAAACACATCTCCGACACGTAGCTTGTCCTCGGGTGCAGGGCACAGCATTCTTCCAGCTCGGATCAGGGCGACTATGGTGATCGGTGTCTCCTGGTGTTCTTGGTGAATCTGCGAGAGCGACTGACCCAGCACTGGAGAGGTTTCGAGAACCGAAAGGCCAAGAACCCTCACTTTGCCGTACCCCAAATCAACGAACTCTCGCGCTCCAGGTAATTTGAATAGTTTTAACAGGTACTCGGCCCCTGCTTCCTCTGGATTCACTACTAAGTCAAAGTATTCTCCAAGTAGCTCGGGTGAAATGAGTTTCGAGGCAAGGTTGAGATCTCGAATACGAGCGATTCTCTTAGGGTGCGGATTGACCAGACGCGAGACAAAGCAGGCTGCGATGTTGACTTCGTCACTATCGGTTACCGCAATAATGTAATTGGCCTCCAGAATTCCGGCATTGAAAAGAACTTCCGGAGAGCAGCCATTTCCAATAACCACCTTAAGGTCAAGACTTGAGATCTCCGAATTCAGAACGTCTGAGTCGGTATCGACGAGTACGACATTATGGCCGTGAGCGGCGAGCTGGGCGCTAAGGCTCTTTCCGACGTCGCCTGCGCCAATAATGAGAAAATTCATGGTCTACTGCTTCCTGATTCCCAAAACTCAGCCCGGGGGGCGGGACTCCGCCGGGTGTATCCAAAACGAGAGGGCATAAGCGGTCTTGGCCCAGAGAGACTATCTTTGAGCGTAAGCTATGGCGATGCTGGAAAAACAACGCACTTAATAGTAGTTATCTCAGAGACTTGCGGTCAAGTAGGAAGTCGGTTTCTGCTCGCAGGGCGGCGTGCGAGCCTATACGACCATGTTCAGCTGAAGGATGAAGTAGTGATGACACAGGTAGACTCACCAAAGAAAGATTTTTTGCAGAGTGCATATAGAACCCACACCTGTGGAGAGCTGCGCAATTCCAACGCTGACAACTCGGTGACTCTGTCTGGCTGGGTGATGCGCAAGCGTGATCACGGCGGAGTAGTGTTTGTCGACCTGCGCGATCATTACGGTGTGACTCAGGTGGTCTTTCACGGAGCGCTCGGAGTCGAGATGGAAAATGTACGTCCTGAATCCGTAATTATGGTTCAAGGCGTAGTTCATCTACGTGGGGCAGGACTAGAAAACCCAAAGTTGCAAACCGGACAGATCGAAGTGCATGCCACAAAGTTGAGCATCTTATCTCACAGCGAGCTCTTGCCGTTTCAAGTGGCCGAGGATGACAACGCGCCAGAGCCGCAGCGCCTCAAGTATCGCTTCCTTGAATTGCGACGCGAAAAACTCCATGCCCACATCGCGATGCGTAACCGCGTGGTAAAAACCATTCGCGAGGTTATGGATGAGCTTGGATTTGCAGAATTCCATACTCCGATTCTCACCAGTAGTTCTCCGGAGGGGGCTAGAGATTTTATCGTGCCTTCCAGGTTGCATCCTGGAAAGTTCTACGCGCTACCACAGGCACCGCAGCAGTTTAAACAGCTTCTGATGATCGCTGGATTTGATAGGTATTTCCAAATTGCCCCGTGTTTTAGGGATGAAGATGCTCGCGCAGATCGATCACCTGGAGAGTTTTATCAAATAGATATGGAGCTCTCCTTCGTTGAGCAAGAGGACGTGCTCAGGATTAACGAGCGCATGATGTATGAGGTGTTTAAGCGTTGCTCTGATTGGAAAATCGGAGAGCCGCCATTCCCGCGCTTTAGTTTCGCTGAGGCCATGAACCAATTTGGGACTGATAAACCGGATTTAAGAAATGCGCTTAGAATTATGGATGTGTCAGAAGTGTTTGGCGCTTCAGAGTTCCGAGTGTTTCGTGAAGCTTTAAGCTCTGGCGGAACTATTCGCGCTATCGCGGTGCCTGTGGAAAGTCTCCCTTCGCGAAAATACTTTGATGACACCATCGAGTATTTTTCGAAGCTTGATAGAGAAGAGCCTGCCCTGGGCCTCGGCTACATAGCCATCGAAGGTGATGCGGTAAAGGGGTCTATCTCAAAGTTTGTTTCACCCGATCAGCTCCAGGCATTGCGTGATCTGATAGCGAAGAGAGTCTCCTCGGCAGATGCGGCGCATCGGGGCCCAATGGTAGTGTTTTTTGCGGCGGGGCAGAGTTCTAGGATCCTCCCGGCACTTGGAAAATTAAGGAATAAGCTTGGCGCAGATCTTACGCAGCTTGCTAAGGAAGAGTGGCGATTCTGCTGGGTCACGGACTTTCCGTTCTATGTCAGGGATGAAGATACTGGCGGTGTGGCGTTTAACCACAATCCATTCAGCCTGCCTCAGGGCGGAATGGAGTCTTTGTTGAATACGCCACCGCTTGAGATTCTTGCCCATCAGTATGACTTCGTACTGCACGGGTATGAGCTCGCCTCTGGGGGACTTCGAAACTACCAGCCAGAACTCATGTTTAAGGCTTTTGAGTTGACGGGCTATTCTAAGGAAATGGTCGAAGAGAAATTCGGCGGTATGATTAGAGCATTTACTTTTGGGGCGCCTCCTCACGGTGGTATTGCGCATGGCGTCGAGAGAATCGTGATGCTGCTGTGTGGCGAAGAGGCGATTCGAGAAGTAATCGCATTCCCGCTGGCGCAAAACGGGGAGGATTTATTGATGGGTGCACCTTCTGGCGCATCAGAGAAGCAGCTACGCGAAGCTCATATTCAACTACGTCCAAGCGCTAAGGTGTAACTTCGAGGGCAAGAATAGGGTGTCTTGGGGAGAAGGCCGTCGCTCACTGACGGTTGCTCCTAAGAATTGAAACATAAGCTTTGGTGTTATGGTGGTAAAAGAGGGTAAACCTACGGAAAAGTGCATGAGCGAGCTCGAACAGAGAATTGAGCAGCTAGAATCGGCAAGTTCTTTTCAGGACAAACTCCAGTCTGAACTTAGCGCCGTAGTGGCGGAGCAACAGCGGGTGCTCGACTTGATTACCCCGCATCTTCGTAAGCTCTCTCAGCAGGTCGAACAAATGCAGGAGGCAAACGCCAAACCTACTTCGGAAAAACCACCTCATTATTAAACGCCGCCAGTTATTCCCGGTAGCAATCAGTGGAGCGACTTAAACGTGTCTGAGACTTTAATCGACCATCACCTGTTCCTTTCAGATCTTCGAACCGTAGCGCTTCTTGATGATCGCGGCTCTGTGGTGTGGATGTGTATCCCGCGCATGGATGGAGTTCCGCTGTTCGGCTCGCTTTTAGGCGGAGAATCTCTAGGGAGTTTTTCCATTACGCCTGAGAATACCAAGTCAAACCTTCCGGTGACCCAGGCATATCTTGCCGGCACCTGTGTGTCCCGGACCAGTTTCGGATCGGTAGTCATTACTGATTTCCTTGACTGTGGAGGCGGCAGACCATTCCAGCGATCAGGACGTAGCGATTTGCTTCGCATGCTTGAAGGTAATGAGGCAGTGCGAGTTCGCTTTGCCCCCAAGCTAGATTTCGGACGAATTTCTACGCGAATTGTGTCGCTCGATGGAGGCCTTCGAGTTCATTGTGGACAGTATCTAGTGACACTACGCTCGCCTGGAGTGAGTTGGAACATCGAGCGAGTGGGGGCTCATGATGAGGCTGAAGCCGTTTTCATCCCCGGCAAAGGGGTAGTGCTGGAGCTCTCAGTCGGAACTTGCATGCTGGAAGCCAAGGGGCCTAGCGCGATTGTTCGCCTTCGTCGCACAGAGAGTTTTTGGAGAGCATGGTGCCACACGCTTTCGGTTCCGCCGATTGCTTCTGAGCTGGTATCTAGAAGTGCCATTACTTTGAGAGCGCTTTGTTATGGACCCACTGGCGCTATCGCCGCGGCCGCTACGACCAGTTTGCCAGAATGCATCGGCGGGGTGCGGAACTGGGATTATCGTTTTTGCTGGCCGCGCGATGCGGCGTTTTCCGCGAATGCGTTACTGCGTTTGGGAAGTAGTGGTCCGGGCATGCGCCTGCTTGATTGGCTCTTGGCCTTATTTGAAGAGTGCGGCGAAGAAGATTTCCTGAGACCGGTCTACACGTTGTCAGGGCGCTACATTTTTGGTGAAGCAGAGATAGCTGAAGCTTCGGGATATAAGGCAAGCCAGCCGGTACGTGTGGGAAATCTCGCAGCGCAGCAATTGCAGCTCGACAGTCTTGGCCCAATTGCGCAGCTATTGGGAGCTTTGGCGCGATCGGGTGCGGCACTTAGTCCTGAGCACTGCGAACTGGCGGAGCGCATGGTCGGTCTTGTGGAACATAGATGGCGAGATCCAGATCATGGTATTTGGGAAGTTCGTACTGAGCAGCGCCACTTCGTGCACTCGAAACTGATGTGCTGGTTCACGGTGTCGGAGAGCCTAGCGGTCGCGGAGTACCTCGGCCTCGAGAAACCAGAGTGGCGCCGACTGATGAATGAGATTCGAATCGACATAGAAACGCAGGGATTTAACCAGCAGCATGGTGCTTATACCGCCGCGTATGACGGCGCTGACGCTGACGCAGCGTTGCTGTGGGTGGTATTGACGGGATTTCATGCGGTGGACGATCCGCGGTGTGTCGGAACGGTGAAGTTTGTAATGGATAGGCTACTACGTGATGAGGCAGTCTATCGCTATCATTATGATGATGCGCTCGAAGGAGCTGAGGGCACCTTCCACATTTGTACTGGTTGGCTAATTGAGGCGCTGGTCATGATGGGTCGCCGCACGGAGGCGCAGAGTCTTTTTGAGCGCCTTTGCCAGCGCGCCGGTCCGGCCGGATTGATGGCCGAGCAATGGGACCCAAAGGAAGGAATGGCTCTCGGTAATTTCCCTCAGGCCTACTCGCATTTGGCGTTAATCAATTCAGCCTGTGCAATGTCCTCTGACTTGTTCTGTCCACTCACGACAGTTTGAACCTAAACTCTAGACACAAAGAGATCTCGAGCTACTTCGGACCAGGTTCTTGATCAAGCGAAGCAATCTCCATTCCGCAGCGCTTACGAAGCTTGAGTTCGTCGCCCCAACAATCGGCATGCGGTAAGTTCTTGTATAATAGCCAATGATAGAATCCGCGTGGAAGATAGCGGCGCATAAGGTCGAAAAGGACTGCGTCAGGGGTGGCAGCGACTCGTAGTGGAGGATTTTTCTGAGACACCACTCGAGCGATTTTTTCTGCGACTGCCTGCGGAGTGGTGGGGGAGCGTCGCATGACTCGCCGAATGAAAGCGGCCATGAATCGATAGTGCCCATAATATGGCTCAGATGGATCGCGTAGAGCATCTCCACTAAGGGTGGTGTACCGTACATTTTCAAAGGAGCCTGAATTAATGAACCCAGGCTCAATCAGCGTCACGTTTACGCCCCAGGGCTTTAATTCATAATACAAAGATTCAGAAGCGCCTTCGAGCGCGAACTTCGACGCACTGTACACCGCCATGGTAGGCATGGCCATCATGCCACCCACCGACGACACATTTATGATCTTTCCCTCTCTCCTGGCGCGCATGCGAGGAAGGGCAAGTCGCGCGATCTCGATTGGGCCCCAGAAATTTGTATTCATCTGCTGCCAGAGATCTGCTTGCTCAACATGCTCAAGCACTGAGCGGAACGCGAACCCGGCATTGTTAATCAACACGTCGAGCGCCCCCCAGCGGGACTCGATTTCGTCCACAACACTCTTTCTTTGATCGGCATCCATAACGTCGAGTACACGAATGATGCAGGAATTTGATTCGGTCAGTCCGGCCTCCGCGAAGCGCTTAAGGCTGCTCTCCCGTGCGGTGAGTATTAGTTGGTAAGAAGGATCGCGCAAAAGGCGGCGAGCGATGGCCAGGCCCAGTCCGGTGCTTGCACCAGTAATGAGAACGGTTTTAAGCACTCGTATCTCTCTGTGAGGGTCTTGTTTGTTGCCACCTGACAGAATTCGATGGTGCGGGCAGCGTAGCATCACTGCTACTCGCCACCTAGCAAGTTTTCATGGTGAGCGTTTCTAACCCTGTTTTCTCATCGCCCATTTAATTAGGGCTTTTTGCATAAGTGCTTATAGACCAAAG
This sequence comes from Bdellovibrionota bacterium, assembly GCA_041739995.1. Lineage (GTDB taxonomy): Bacteria > Bdellovibrionota_C > UBA2361 > UBA2361 > JBGSMV01 > JBGSMV01. The sequence continues at coordinate 8,959 of JBGSMV010000033.1, read as the reverse complement.
CATCAAGCGATATTCTGCCCGGACCAAAAATGAATACCACCACCGCGGTCAGGAGAAAGAGAAATGGCGGCGCGGTGAGAAAGGGGTCAATGTCTGGATATGAGAGCAGTGAGCCAAGCTCTGTGGTGTGCGCCGTGAGGTAGGCCACTATCATGGTGAAAATGAGCGGCAGCGGTACCACGCGGGAGCCCAAGCCCAGCAGTAATAGTAGTCCGCCTACCAGTTCGGTGGAGGCGGCCATATAAACATTGAGTTCGGGGAACGGAATATTAAGTGATTCGAAGAATCCCTTGGTGCGCTCGAAATTTTTGAACTTCCCAAGTCCAGTGAGAAAGAACGCATAGCCCCAGTGCACTCGAATGAGCAGGAGAAATAGGTCGCGCAGAAGGGGGCTGGCTCGTTGGTGCGCAGCATTAAGGCGGTCACAGATCATTCTTAGCATCTTAGTTTCTCCGTCAGTTCTCACTGAAAAATTATCTTCGCATTCTCGTGGTCAATCCGACAGCTAGGCCGTGCGGGTAAGAGCCGGAGGGCTCGCCCGCTCTTCGGGTCGAGGGCGGTTTGGGCGCATCCCGGGAGTTATTCATTTGTCGTCCTGCCCTATGGGTGTGTTACAAGCAATATTCAAGCCCGGCCAGGCTTTTTTTGGCGCCGTCAGGAGGTGCTGAGTCGCCCGGGGTGTTTGTTTAGGGTTCGAACTGTCGGTAGAGTAGCCACACATGGACCCTTCGACTAACAGAAAATCGACCGTTCCGCCTCCTCAGGAGCATGTCGGAGAATCACTGGAAAGGCTGGTTGTTCCCACTGGTGCGGCAGCTCTTCCCCCGATACCGGAAGCTCCGTCGCTCAACGAATTGAGCAATCCTCAGATTTTACGGCAATTGGAATGGTACGCTAATCGAGAGAAATTTCTTCAGGCTAAAGTAGTCACCGATAGTGGACTCGAAGCCTGGCGTGCGGACTGGGCTGCTTTTACTGAGCTTCGAGGAACGGACGGTGCGCGTTATCTTGCCGAGGCTGTTCGGCGAGGGATTGCCTACGATCAAAAACCATATCTCGAAGTCGTTAAAGAGGTGTCTGAGGCGGTCAGAGATGCGGTGGCAACCAGAGAAGAAGCCGTCCTGCGCCTGATCGCGGTACACACTCCCAAGGATTCCCATGAGCATTTGTTTGGCAAAAACATCCTAGGTCGTGAACTTGCTCTGCTTGAATGGCGATCTTCCCTCGAGAATGAGGGGCGCTTGCGGCAGTTTCATGAAGCCATAGCGCTGGAGCGCGCGAAGGAAGGAGAGGGCGTTGCTCATTTGAGGAAGCGTTCGAGTCAAAAGAACTTGAGAGCGACAGAACCGCGGGCTCAAGAGCCGCAGCCGGAGGGGCGGGTGGCTGCTTTTCTTAAGATGCTAGGAGAAGACTCCTTTCAATTCCCTCGTATCTGGAGAGGTGACTTTAGCTTTATCAAGCCGCAGCATCGGCGCAAGGCAAATCGCTACGCGAATTAAGGGTGAGCCAATCCTCTTCTGCGGAGGCTCACTCGATGCCAATCATGCCAAAGCTGCTCAGGCGCTGAAACGCAGCCTGAACTTTTTCCGGTGGTAGGCTTTTACGTTTCTTTAAAAGCCGTCCAAAAATCTGCGCGAGGCTCCCACCCTTCTGAAGTTCCCGGAAGAGATCCAGCTCAACTCCGTCCAAGCGAGCAAGACGGATGTTAGCTCCAATTCTATAAATCGCGACGTGGCATTTCTGAGTGCGGAGCGCTTTCTTGAGTTTTGAACTTCGTTTAGAGACTTCCTTGCGCCCTCTCACGTTGCTTGTCTCTGCTGGCATCGGAACGGTCCTCGAAGTCCCGAGGAAGGTATCCACAGTGTATGGCAGGGAAAGCAATTGCACGTAGGGCTGGATTGTAAGCCGTAGTTTGTCTCGGCGTTGCTGCACCGCTTGAGTCGAGAGTTCTTCGAAAGACGGTCCGTCAAAGACTTCAATCTCTGCCCATTCCACGCTGGCGATAGCGGCAGCTTTGCGTCGAACACCCAAAGGCAACGTTTTGTCGCGTAACAGAAACTGAGGCATTTTTCGTCCCAGATTTCTGAGCGTAAAGGAAGTCGAAGGGTGTTTGGAGAGATAGCGGACTAGCAGCGCCGAGAAGCGTTTTTCTCCTAAAAATTCTAGGACCCCAGGAAAATCTTCTTTCAAAGAGTCGAGCACTCTCCACCAGTATTGCCTGGCATAAAGCTCAAGGCGCTCATGGGGACTCAGAGTCGGGGAGGGGAGAACCATGGCAGCAGCGCGTGAGTCACTCTTCATGCTCGATTCGCGCCCTAGGGGGCGGGTAATTATCTGAAAGAATGCGCGCTGGAGCGCCTTTAGCTCCTTGGTAGAAGTTACTTTTCCAAGACCGCTCTTCACGTGGGGGCTCCTAATGGAAGAGGGAGAGTTCGTGGTGGTGGAGCAGCTGAGGAGTCAAGCCAGCGCGAAGCCTTGTTCGCTTCTGAGTGAACTTCTTCAAACGTCGGAATCTTTGCATCCCACTCGAGCAAAGTAGCGGTCCTGCCGATGCGCGCTATGGCATGAGCGTAGAGCGCCCATACGGGGTCAATCGGTGCTCGGTCGTGAGTGTCGATAATAAAGCGCTCATGACGAGAATGTCCGGCGATGTGTATCTGAGAAACTCGCTCTGGGGGAATTGCGTTTAGGTACAAGTAAGGGTCAAAGCCATGATTCTTAGAGGACACGTATATGTTGTTCACATCTAGGAGAATACCACAGTCCGCGCGCTCTACTACTTCGTTAAGGAATTCCCACTCGGTCATGGTGGAAGAAGTAAACTCAGCGTAGCTACTAAGATTCTCAACCGCTATCGGCACCTCTAAACAGTCTCTGACGTAGCGGATCTTTGCTGCGGCGGCTTTAGCTGCTGCGATGGTGTACGGGATAGGTAGCAGATCGTGCGAGTAGGTGCCATCCACACTTCCCCAGCACAGGTGATCAGAAACCCAAGGGGTGTTGGTCAACTTAACTAGAGCCTTCAGTCGCTTTAGGTGGTCGCGGTTGGGCTTCTCTGGGGAGCCGAAATACATGGAGACCCCATGCATGACAACCTGGTACTGCTCTAATATCTGATCGAGAACCTCTCTAGGGCGCCCGCCATCGACTAGGAAATTCTCAGAAATAATCTCGAACCAGTCTACGGTGGGCTTTTTCTCAAGAATATGAGTGTAGTGCGGAACCCGCAGACCAATTCCGACGCCGAAGTCTGTAAAGGAGTTAAATCGAGACGCTGGCATAGGCCTTACACAATGCGAGGGGTGTGTGTGCGAGTCAAGTGCCCGATCCTTAAAGGGCAGCCTCAAGCTGTTGCACAAAAAAAGGGGAGCTCGAGAGGAGCTCCCCTTTGGATCAATTTTGAGTGAGCTCGCTGAAGTGCGAAAATACCCCAAAACTGAGCGTGATTCTAAGCCAAGAGAATCTCACCAGAAGGTGATCGCTCTAAGACTTAAAGATCGGCGGACCACTTAGTGCCCGTGATCCTCGTGACCCTTGCAGCTATCCTTAGCTTTGCAGCCCTCTTTGGCTTTGCAGCTGTCTTTGGCTTTGCAGCTGTCTTTGTCTTCGCTGGCTTCTTTGCCCTTACAGCTGTCTTTGCCGTTGCAGCCATCTTTTCCACTGCAGCCATTATCTGCAGTCTTGTGGTCGCCATCGTGGGCACCGTCTGCATGGTTGTCTGCGTAAGCATTCGAGGACGTAAGACCAATGAGCATGCCGGCAACGGCAACGGCTGATAGGGTAGCAATTGAACGCTTCATATCGAGTTTCTCTCCAATCATCTTTAGTTTGGGGCTGCATAGCGCAACATGAGCTAGGCGAGCCGCATGAATCGATACCATGGAGGCCATTAGACGACCATGGTTAATCTCATACTCAACACTGTAGTCGCATAGAGTGCTAGATTGTTACAGATATTTTGGGACAGGCCAGCCGCTAGCGTCGGTGTCGTACGCTTTGAGTTAGAGGCATAGGGCCAGTGATTATTTTAGAACGGTATTGCGTGTCGGGGTTGGGCTTGGAGCAAGTGATGGGGTGCTTTGAACCCCCCTCACTCGCTCGCGCAAAATCTGACACTTCAGGGATTCGGCGAGCGTAAGTGAAGAGGGGTGGTTTTTGCTAACTGCAGCAGGCCTGCTTGCCTAGTGGCGCAGCTGCTGGAAAATCGACTTCAGGTAGAGCCGTTTGATTGAAGTAGTTCGTGAAAATGTTCAGCGAGACATTGGCGACAACTTCAGCAATCTCGGCGTCACCCAGTCCAGCACTCCTGGCCGCTTCCAAGCCAGAGTTAGACACTGCGCCACGCGTTTTGATGATCTCCCTAGCTAGAGCCAATGCGGCGCCTGTTTTCCCTTGTCCTTCCCCCCGTCGAGCCGAAGACACTTGGGCGTCAGTCAGTCCCGCTTTTTTTCCAAGCAGCGAGTGGGCTGCCAAGCAATATTCGCAGGAGTTCTCCTCTGCGGTTATGAGAGCAATTTGCTCTCGCACCTTAGCGTCGAGTGTCCCGTGTGAAAGTATACCAGAGAACGTCAAATAGCTCTCCAGCGCCGCAGGCGAGTTGCCTAATGCGCGCATCATGTTGGGCACCGTTCCGAGCTTAGATTTCACCATCGAAAACAGTTCGCTGGTCTTTCCGGTGGCTTGTTCAGGGGTTACTAAATTTAGTCTATTCATATTAAATCCTCTTTCTTTCCTTTCGTGGTCTGTTTACTCACACTGCGGGAGCGAACACTCTAAAAAGCAATCATCTTCCCACCCGCATGCATGCTCAGATGCGTTCTGGCCGCTGACTGTGACAGCCGAAGACCTCAATTCTCTGATATTTTCTGTGGGTCACACTGGGGGGCCACTCCGCACCTAAGGCAGGTCACTGGGGTTGTGGATTGTTGGGGGCTTGAAATATGGTCACTTCAGATACGTAACCTGTTTGTGGCGAGGGTATGACTAGTGAAGACATCTTGAGTACGAATGGGGAGCCGCTCCATGATCGAGATTTTGTCGCTGCTCTTCAGCGTGGTGAAGCTCGTGCCCAGGAAGCCTTCGTGATTCAAACTATCGGCCGTATGCTAATGCTCGCAGAGCGCATCTTGTCGAATCGAGCGGATGCCGAGGAGGTAGTCCAAGAGGCCTACATTTCAGCATTCAAAGGCATTGCGAAATTCGATGGACGCTCTTCGGTGAGCACCTGGCTTCACCGCATCGTCGTGAACGCAGCTCTTATGCGACTTCGCAGCAAGGCCTCGCGACCCGAGGAATCGATTGAGAGTCTCTCGCCAAAATTCCTTGGAGACGGAGGTCACGCCGAACCTCCGCTTGCGGTGCCCGCGCCAAGCCCAGAGCGAGAAGTAATGTTGCGGCAGGATGTGGGGCGTGCGCTTGAAGCTTTGCCTGCCGACTACCGAGCAGTACTTGTGCTTCGGGATGTTGAAGGATTTGGATCCGCTGAGATTGCCGAAACCTTAGGCATTTCGCATGACTCCGCGCGTCAGCGTCTGCACCGAGCGCGTCAGGCGCTTATGCGCTCGCTCGGACGGGACTATCAGAGGAGGGGTGCATGAGTTGTAGTGATTTGAACATGTCCTGTGAGCAGTTTGTTCAGTTCATCATAGACTATCTTGAGGAGAGTCTCGATCCGAAGCAGCGCGGCATATTCGAACGCCATATTTGTGCATGTAAAGAATGCGACACATTTTTAGAAAGCTATCGAAACTCTATAGATGTGGTGAGGCTCATTACCGATGAAGATACACCGCCGCCGCCTGAAGGCCTGGTAAAAGCGGTGCTTTCAGCGATACGGGACGATTCTTCCTTCGAGTAGCGCAAAGTCAGCACCAAGAAGGTTCGGATATGATTCAGCACTATCTAGTTAAGGGCATGCATTGCAGTTCGTGTGTTGGGAAAATCGAGGCGGCACTGCGGAGGCACCCCGAGATTGAGTCGGTCTCAGTCACCTTGAATCCCCCGCGTGCCAGAGTGAGTGCAGAATCGGCGATAGTGCTTAGTTCCTTAAACACTGAGCTTGCAGCCCTTGGCGATTACTCATTTGAACCAGTCGCCGCAAATGATTCTGATGCTTCGGCTGCGACGGGTGCGCAGCCGCCTGAAAGCCTTCGACCGCTCTACGTTATCGTCGCGTACCTTTTAGCTGGTGTATTTCTGCGCGCGACTATTTCGGGCGATTATTCGGCCTCGGTGCTCATGGCAAATTTCATGGGCGCATTTTTTGTTATGTTCTCTCTGTTCAAGATGATTGATCTCTCTGGATTTGCTGAGGGCTATGCGACCTATGACCTGCTCGCCATGCGCTCGAGAACCTACGCCTATGTTTACCCCTTTATTGAGCTTGGCCTTGGTGTGTCCTACTTCGTCGGGGCCTTTCCGGTCGCCACCAATACTTTTACCGCTGCTCTGATGGGATTTGGGGCCCTGGGCGTATGGCGCACACTGCGCGCTGGTCGAAAAATTCAGTGCGCCTGCCTTGGCACGGCGCTCAAGCTTCCAATGACCAAGGTCACGCTGGTCGAGGATTTAGGCATGGGGGGCATGGCGCTCTTGATGCTACTTGCGCACCTCCGATAGCTTCGTTCGCCTAAAAATTGACTTGGTTTGCCCTCTCTTGATGCGTGGAAAGGCTCGACGCTGTTCTCGGGCGGTGATAAGTTTCCTCGCACCCTTAGGCTTGTGGGTTCGTTGACTATTTTAGATGTCATCGGCTTCGCAGGTGGAAGCACAACACTCGCCCGAGTGATGGAATGGTAGACATACAGGACTTAAAATCCTGGGATCGAAAGGTCGTGCCGGTTCAAGTCCGGCGCTGGGCAGAAAAATCAGTTAGTTAAGTCATTTTCTTTTACGTCTTGTTGAACTGAAAATCCTGGATTCGAAAGGATGTGCGGGCTTCGACGTGAGCTACCCTCGGCCTGAGCTCGGGTCGAAGGCAGCCGAACGGTTCAATTCCCGCCCTCGGCATTTGTCTTGGCTTGGCGCGCAGAGCCTATATAGCCGGATTGCGTCTCGCGGCCCGGACCTGCCCGTCCGGGGAGTTTCAAAACGGGGACCTAGTAGAACGTTTTGAGGCGCAATTTGCTGCATTTAGGTTGCAAAACTTAGCAGAAAACGCTAAGTTCTGTGAACCAAATGTCGAATTCAGAGTCTTTCCTCAATAAACTCCAAGCCCAAGGGCGAATCGCCTTCACTACTGTGGAGTATGCCGCTGCCCTTTCCCTTAGCCCTACAGCGGCGATGCACTCTCTTCTTCGCCTAAGACGGAAGCAGGAAATTGCCTCGCCCGTGAGAGGATTTCACGTGATTCTTCCCCCGGCGGATCGAGCCAACGGCTCTCGCCCTGCGGAGGAGTTCGTCGACTATCTCATGAAGTTCCTGAAGTCTTCCTACTATGTCGCACTTCTCTCAGCAGCAGAAATTCAGGGAGCTGCGCATCATCGCCCACAGATGTTTCAAGTCATAGTGACTAGTCGGCGCCGGGCTATACGAAGTGGCAACGTCCGCATTCAGTTTCTCGTCAAAGGTTCTATAGATCGATTGCCGACTACGAAGCATAAAGTCAGGACTGGCTATTTGACGGTTTGTACGCCGGAAGTTACAGCCTTTGATCTCGTTGCCTATCAAACGAAGGCGGCGGGAATAGACAACGTGGCAACGGTGCTCTCGGAGTTAGCCGAAAAAATCTCTGCTCCAAAGCTACTGGAGGTTTCTAAGAACTTCGAGATTGCAACCGTCCAACGGCTTGGGTTTATCCTTGATAAAGTAGGAGCAACGGAGATTGCCAATTCACTTGAGGGGGAAGTTCGGAAACGAGCTCCTCGCTCCGTTGTACTTGTACCTGGAAAGAGGTCTGCCCGTAACGTAGTGACTGACAAGCGGTGGCGCATCATAGTTAACGACATCGTTCAGCCTGACCTATGATTCCAGAATTATTCATTGAGCAGTGGAAGAGTCATGCGCCTTGGAGCGGCGCCCATCAAGTTGAGCAAGATCTAGTACTTTGTCGGGCACTGGTTGAGATTTACTCCCACCCTCTATTGGCTCAAAAACTTGCCTTCCGCGGAGGCACTGCGCTGCATAAAGTGCATCTGAAGACAGCGGAACGCTATTCCGAAGATTTGGATTTTCTTCAGATTGAGCCTGAGCCAATTGGCCCAACTTTCGATGCCCTTCGATCGATTCTCGATCCCTGGCTTGGGGAGCCGCGGCGGGAATTGAAGGAGGGGTTAGTGAAACTTCTCTATCGGTATCGTGCCGAGTCAGATGGTCGGCCTATGAAACTGAAGGTCGAGATAAATTCTCGCGAGCATTTCGCTGCCAAGTCTACCGTGCGCATTCCATTCGGGGTTCAGTCGGAGTGGTATACTGCCGCGACCGAGGTTACATCTATTTCTCTCGATTGGCTCTTGGGAAGTAAACTTCGTGCACTTTATCAGAGGCGCAAGGGGCGTGATCTATTTGACCTGTGCCTCTCACTTCAAAGCAAATTAGTAGACGCTGAATCGATCGTAAGATCTTTTCAGCTCCATCTGGATGGCGATGGAGCGCAGATCTCTCGTGCGGAGTTTGAAAAGAATCTGTATCTAAAGTTAAGAGACTCTGTTTTTCTTCAAGATCTGCCACCATTGCTTGGTGCTGGCGCAGAGAATTTCAACCTTCATTCAGCGCATGAACTGATAGCGAAGGAGATCCTATCTCGTTTGCCGGGACATCCATGGAATCAGGCAGGGGAAGAGGAGCAACAACGAAAGCGCAAGAAGAAACCCGCGGGGAAGGAATGACAGTCTTCTTCACCGCCGATACGCACTTTGGGCACTCCAATGTCATACGCTATGACAAGCGGCCCTTTCGCGATGTCACCGAAATGAACGAAATTCTAATCAAGAATTGGAATCGTACCGTCGGAACATCAGAC
>JBGSMV010000068.1:0-70118 GCA_041739995.1 Bdellovibrionota bacterium | reverse complement strand
GCCGGATAACATAATAATGAGCAGGATAGCCGATCGCCTCTCTCTAGCCCCATCCTTGGTGATCTAACGTGCCGGGGGCCCTCCTAGCCTTCCAATTTTCAATCTTTCCAGCCCATTGCAACACCATCCTTGGTTAATATCTTAACCAAGGATCGAGCGCGGGATACTACAAATTATCGATAGGACGACCTTCTTGACCCGCAGTCAACAGTTTTACTGCCAGAGCAGAAAAATTCAAATTCAGATCTTTTAGGAAACGTCCCCGAAGAGAGGAAACGCAATGGACGATGGGCGCACGTCTAGAAGATGCGCATAATCCGCGGGGTGACGTTTCCCGATCACATTAAAGCGAAATGTGGCTTGGGGATGCTGACCTGACGCTGCTCAGCTAGGCTTATTTCACTTCGCGACTGAGGCTCCGTCGTGGAAAAGATACCTACTTCATGCACGCTTTCATCTTGCTGCCGATCTCGGCCGGGGATCTGACGATGTGCACGCCTGCGGCTTCCATCGCGGCGAACTTTGCTTCCGCCGTGCCTGAGCCGCCACTGACAATCGCTCCTGCATGACCCATACGCCTTCCAGGAGGTGCGGTGGCACCAGCAATAAAGCCTACTACTGGCTTTTTCATGTTGGCCTTGATCCAAGCAGCTGCTTCTTCTTCGGCACTGCCTCCAATCTCTCCGATCATGACTACGGCTTCTGTCGCTTTGTCGGCATTGAAGAGCTCTAGGCAGTCAATGAAGTTCGTGCCGTTCAGCGGGTCCCCACCAATACCAATACAAGTGGTTTGGCCGATTCCTAATTCTGTTAACTGATACACCGCCTCATAGGTCAAAGTTCCAGAGCGTGATACGACGCCGACTGGACCGCCGGGCTTATGAATGAAGCCTGGCATAATGCCAATTTTGCATTCGCCTGGAGTAATAACTCCTGGGCAATTGGGGCCGACTAGTCGTGTTCGCACTCCTTGCATGGCCGCATTGACTTTAAGCATGTCCAGCACGGGAATGCCCTCAGTGATACACACCACCAGGTCCAAATCTGCGTCGACGGCTTCAAGAATTGCGTCAGCGGCAAATGGCGCGGGCACATAGATGACACTAACGTTTCCGCCTGTGGCCTGCTTGGCTTCTCGCACCGTATCAAACAGCGGAATGCCTTCAAAACTTTGGCCCTTCTTTCCTGGACCAACTCCGGCCACCATCTGAGTTCCATACTCCTTGCACGCAAGCGTATGAAATGAACCAGATTTGCCGGTCATGCCTTGGGTAATGACTCGCGTATCTTTTCCAACAAGAACACTCATGACTGGGCTCCCTTCACTGCCTTCACAATCTCACGCCCTGCATCCGCCATCGACTCAGCCGAGACGATAGTGAGTCCAGAATCTTGGAGAATTTTTTTGCCGATATCTTTATTCGTTCCTTGTAGTCGCACGACCAGAGGAACTTTTACGCCAAGCTCTTTAGCAGCTGCCACAATACCGGCTGCAATCACGTCACAACGCATGATGCCGCCGAAAATATTGATAAGAATGGCCTTCACCTGACTATCGGACAGCAGGATTCGAAACGCTTCTGTCACCGTTTCTTTGGATGCCCCGCCGCCCACATCAAGAAAATTCGCTGGCTCACCACCACATGACTTAATGATGTCGAGCGTTGCCATCGCAAGCCCCGCGCCGTTGACCATGCAGCCGATGTTTCCATCAAGCGCCACATAGCTTAAGCCCGCCTTGCCAGCTCGCAAGTCCTTGGGGTCCATTTCATCATAGTCCTGCATCGCGCGGAGTTTTGGATGCCTGAACAGTGCGTTGTCTTCAACCGCACACTTGGCATCAAGCAATACGAAACCGCCTTCCTTGGTGAGCACTAGTGGATTTATCTCCACCAAAGACAGGTCATTCGCCACAAACACTTGATAGAGCCCGCCCAGAATCGGCGTCAGCGCACGCACCTGCGTCATATCAAGCCCGAGACGAAGTCCCAATTCAGTGCACTGGAACAACTGCAGACCAATGCGCGGATCGACTTCGACTTTAACTATCTTCTCTGGGTGTTTGTCGGCTACTTCCTCAATGTCCATTCCGCCTTCAGTAGAGGCGATGATGGAGATGCGCTTTGAAGCACGGTCAACAAGAAGACTGAGATAGAACTCGCGTGCAATATTACAGCCCGCTTCTACGTAGACCTTCTTTACAATCTTTCCTTGCGGTCCCGTCTGAGGAGTAATCAGATTCATGCCTAAGATTTTCTCGGCGTGAGCGCGCGCTTCTAGCGAACTCTTTGCCAACTTCACCCCTCCGCCCTTTCCGCGACCACCGGCATGCACCTGCGCCTTTACCACACAGACTGCAGACCCAAGCTGATCGGCTGCCGCCTCTACTTCACCTGGCGTGTAGCACAGCATTCCCCTTAGGACCGGGAGTCCATGGGCTGCCATCACTGCTTTTGACTGATACTCATGTAAATTCATATTTGTCTCTCCGGCACTACGTACGACTAAAACGCGTACAATTGAAAAATAGCACGTCTACTGTGCCCTAAGTTACTGCGCCTTAAGTTACTGCGCCTTAACTTCTCCGTTTCCACCGCGAGCAAGTCGCCACTGCGCGCCTACATAATCACGATTCATGCGCGCGATCCACTTTATGCTGATGCTCTTCGGACATGCCTCTTGGCACTCCCCGTGATTGGTACAACCACCAAAATTCTCACTATCCATCTGCTCCACCATGCGCACTACTCGTCGGTAGCGCTCCGGTTGGCCTTGAGCCAATAGCCCCAAATGCGCCACTTTAGCAGCGGTGAATAGCATAGCCGAACCATTCGGGCACGCCGCGACACAGGCTCCACAACCGATGCACTGTGCGGCATCCATGGCAGAATCTGCAACGTCTTTTTCAATGGCTATCGTATTGGCATCAACCGCCTGGCCAGTATTGATGGAAATAAAACCACCGGCTTGAATAATTCTATCGAAGGCGGAACGGTTGACCACTAAATCTTTTACTACTGGAAAGGCCGTCGCTCTCCAAGGCTCAACGTAAAGCTCATCTCCATCCTTGAACGAACGCAAGTGAAGCTGGCAAGTGGTGGTCTGCTTTTGAGGTCCGTGCGGTCTGCCGTTGACCACCATCGAACAAGCGCCACAAATCCCCTCTCGACAATCATGCTCAAACGCAATGGGTTCGTCGCCCTGCTCCATTAAGCGCTCGTTTAAAACATCAAGCATCTCAAGAAATGACATGTCCGGTGATAAATCTGGAACGTCGTAGCACACAAATGCTCCGCCCTGTCCTGAACTTTTCTGTCTCCAAACATGCACTTTCAATTTCATATCGCTCTCGACTTTCAATTATAGGGGCAATAAAGACACTTTCTGTGAGCTCTCGCCTCTTTGTTTGGGGTTTCAGCTAAACCGTTCCCTCGCTCGTCGCTACACTATTTATAACTGCGCTGTGAAAGCTTGACGTTCTCAAACGACAGCGGCTCGCGCGTTAACGCTGGCTTTCCATCACCATTCTTACTCCACACGAAACCAGCACAGAATTTCTCGTCATCTCGCAAAGCCTCTCCGTCTGGAGTTTGATATTCTTCTCTAAAGTGCCCGCCACAGGACTCCTCTCGGGTCTTAGCGTCAAGACACATCAATTCTGAGAACTCCAAGAAGTCAGCTACACGCCCGGCTTTTTCAAGGCTCTGATTCAGCTCTTCGCCTGCGCCAAGAACTCTTAGGTTTTGCCAGAACTCTTCTCGGATGGCAGGAATCTTCTGCAAGGCCTCATCTAAGCCTGCACCGGTACGACCCATCCCACATTTATCCCACATCAACTTTCCAAGCTCTCGGTGGAAAGAATCCACCGTGCGCTTGCCCTTAATGTCTAGAAAATGCTTCGTTCTTTGATTCACTTCCGTCACTGCCGAAGTCATGGCTGAATGAGTTCCATCCATGCCGTCTGGCTTAATGCGCGCCAAGAAGTCTCCGATGGTGTAGGGCAATATGAAGTACCCGTCAGCTAAGCCTTGCATCAATGCACTGGCCCCAAGGCGGTTTGCGCCATGGTCTGAGAAGTTCGCTTCCCCGATGGCAAAGAGCCCAGGGAGGTTGGTCATGAGATTATAGTCCACCCATAAGCCCCCCATGGTGTAGTGCGGTGCGGGATAGATGCGCATCGGCACTTCATATGGGTTCTCACCAGTAATGCGCTCGTAAATCTCAAAAAGATTGCCGTAGCGCTCACGAATGAGGTTCACGCCCAGCCGGTTGATGGCATCCGCGAAATCTAGGTAAACACCCTGACCACCCGGACCCACACCGAATCCTTCGTCGCACATACGCTTCGCCGCTCTAGAGGCGATATCGCGCGGACACAGATTGCCGAAGCTGGGGTAAATTCTCTCTAAATAATAGTCGCGTTCTCCTTCTGGAATCTGTCCCGCAGACCGCGTGTCACCCTGTTTCTTCGGTACCCAGATGCGTCCGTCATTTCGCAGCGACTCGCTCATCAGAGTCAGCTTTGATTGATGATCTCCAGAGACAGGAATGCACGTCGGATGGATTTGAGTGAAGCACGGATTCGCGAACCCGGCGCCACGTTTGTAAGCCCTCCAGGTGGCGGTTACGTTACAGCCCTTGGCGTTGGTGGAAAGAAAGAATGCGGTCGAATATCCCCCAGTTCCAAGCACTACTGCGTCACCGACAATCGATGAAATTTTGCCGGTACGAAGATCTCTAACTATTATTCCTCGCGCTCGACCGTCGACAAGAACCACGTCAAGCATCTCAGTATTGGCGAGCATCTGCACGCGCCCGGCAGCAATCTGGCGCGAGAGCGCTTGATAGGCGCCGAGCAACAACTGCTGCCCGGTTTGTCCTCTGGCATAGAAAGTGCGAGAAACTTGGGCACCACCGAAGGATCGATTGTCCAACAAGCCACCGTACTCTCGCGCAAACGGTACGCCTTGAGCGGTGCACTGATCGATGATGTTTACGCTGACCTGGGCAAGACGATAAACATTGGCTTCACGCGCCCTAAAATCTCCGCCCTTAACCGTGTCGTAAAACAAGCGGGAGATGCTGTCGCCATCATTTTGATAGTTTTTAGCGGCGTTGATTCCTCCCTGAGCGGCGATGCTATGCGCGCGTCTCGGGCTATCCTGAAAACATACACAAGTTACCCGGTATCCGAGTTCAGCCATGGTGGCTGCGGCAGCAGCACCGGCTAGTCCCGATCCGACTACCACGACATGATACTTTCGCTTGTTGGCAGGATTGACCAGCTTCATTTCGAAGCGGTGCGTGTCCCATTTTTTCTCAATTGGCCCAGAGGGAATTTTATTCTCTAGCGTCAGCATACTCTTAGAACCCTTCCTGAATCAGAGCCCGCTCCGTATTCAACGTAGCGTCTCCCACGACCGCACTCGCAAACGCAGTCGAGGGCGGCTCTGCTTTTGGCGGTGCCAGTAATTTTAAGAAAATCGCCAAGGGAACCACCACGAATCCTACTGCCACAACCATACAAACCGCCTTCGAAGTGAGGCGCAGCGTGGCGTTCCAGCGCGGAGTATCAACGCCGAGCGTCTGCAACATGCTCCACACCCCGTGATAGAGATGCAGGGCAAGCGCGCCCATCGCGACTGCGTAAAAGGCGACCCAGTACCAATGAGAGAAGGCTGCATACACATTCGCGTATACATTCCCGTGCACGAATCCATCAAAGTGCACATGGCCAGTCGTGAAGTGAAGAATATGAACAATGATGAAGGTGAGCAGGATTAATCCGCCGTAGGTCATGGTTCGGGATGCGATGGTGGAAGATCCGTAGCTGGCCACCTTATAAGAAGAGGGTCGCGCACGAACATTCTGAATGCGAAGACCCACTGCCGCGCACACGTGCAACACCACACACAGCAGTAGCGCGATTCTGGTCATCCACACGAATCCGCCCTTTCCGAGCATGCCCTCTCCGATTGAGAGCAAAAACGCAGCGTAGGCGTCGACCTTATAAATACCGCTGGTGGGATCCATCCCACCAAAGACCTTCAGATTCCCTGCCATGTGACCAATAACGAAGAGCACCATTGCGGCTCCCGTTATGGCCATCACAATCTTCTTGCCAATCGTAGAACCCCAAAACTGGCAAAGCAGGCCCTTACTTGCAGCACTACTGTTCAAAATGCCTCCCCCAACTGGATCGATTTTACTGATCGATTTTACAGCAAGCCGATTACTTCCTGCACTCGAGCAGCACTCTCATGCAGCGCTGACATCTCTTTGGCGGAAAGCTCGATCTCTACCACTCGCTCAACGCCTTTAGCACCCATCACAATAGGCACACCGAGGTAAATATCCTTTACTCCGTATTGTCCACTACAATGTGCTGCGGCAGCCAGAACCCGCTTCTGGTCAAACAGATACGCTTCTACCATTTCAATGCCCGATGCCGCTGGAGAATAGAAAGCTGAGCCAGTTTTAAGCAGCGCAACCACCTCGCCACCGGCACCACGAACGCGTTTCTCAATAGCGTCTAGCTTGTCGGCAGAGAGAAGCTTTTCCACTGGTATCCCATTGCAGGTCGTGAACGATCGCACTGGTACCATATCGTCCCCGTGACCGCCAAGAACAAAGGCCGACACAGACTGCACAGAGACCCCAAGTGCCTCAGCCAAAAAAGCTTGGTAACGGGCCGTATCGAGCACCCCTGCCATTCCAAGCACGCGCTCTGGCGGGAATCCGGTTTCACGCTGCATTAGATACGCCATGGCGTCTAACGGATTAGTAATGACGATGACCAAAGCTTTAGGCGCGTGGGTTCTAATGCCGGCCGCCACCTCTTTAATAATAGCCGCATTGGTCTTCACCAAGTCATCGCGACTCATTCCTGGCTTACGTGGCAATCCAGAAGTGACCACGCACACATCCGCACCAGCGATGTCGGACATCTGGTTTGTGCCCTTCACGGTAAAGTCACAACCAAACACCGGCGCAAGGTGCGAAAGGTCCAGCGCTTTGCCTTGTGGCATGCCTTCTACAATATCAAATAGAACTACGTCTCCAAGACGACGGAGACCACACAACAAGGCAAGGGTTCCACCGATTTGCCCCGCACCAATCAACGCGATTTTTGCTCGCTTCGACATATTCATTAACTCCTCAGTACTATTCTTTTCCTACAGACTCTGCACGAGTGCCCTTACCAGCTACGTTCCCCGTAAGGCTGCCTCCCGAGCTTGGCTTAGACGACTCTTGACTCTGAACGGGCTCTTTCGGAGCTCGATCCTTCATTGCTTCAAACAATCCTAACTGCGCCAACAACTCGTTAGTATCCACGCGTTGCACTTCAAGGCGACTCTGGCCGGAACCTTCTCCGCCCATCACTACGAACTGAGAGTTCGAATCACGTAATGCTTTTGCTACTTCCATGCGAAGTATGGCCGCGCCGCCGGGGCCCTGCAGTGCGTCAATTTTCTCGACAATACCCTGCACCTCTGCGGTGCCCAAAGCGAGAATAGATTTTGCTTCGTTCTGCTTACGAGCCAGATACCCGTCACCCCGAGCGATGGCCTGATTCTGAATTCCAAGCGACTCTTCACGCAGACGGTTTACCTCGGCCTGAACTTCGAATTCCCTAAGCTGTCCTTCCTCTTTGACGGTCTGAATACGCAGGCGCTCTTGAGATTTCTGCTCGACCAAGCGCAAGACCTCGTTCAGTTTTTCCTGGTAACTTCGGTCGACTTCTCCGTTCGGCAACAATCGAGCGAACTCGAAACGATCGAGCATGACCGCCATAATTTCAACGACATCGGGAGCGAGTAGATCAAGTGCCTCTTGGACGCCATCGCGCACAGCATCCACCGCCAAGTAGCGATCTTGTTCGCCGAGGAAGCCAGAAGTTTTAAGCTCATTCATGAACTGGCGCACGGCAGCACGTGAAACAGCGATAACGAGTTCTTCCAATTCTTCGTTTGTTGAGGCTACTTCTTGAATGAGCCTAACGAGGGATTCTTCTTTGTCACTTATTCGGTATCGAACAGTCATCTTCAATGCGACTTCATTGCCATCATTCGCTCGCGTGAAAACAAACCCGGCCATCTCCTTGCCGCCTTCGCTCTTATCTAGGTTGGCCTCTCCGAGCGGCACGTCACGGCTTCCGGTGTCGATGCGATAGATGACATCCCAGGGCCACACTACCACCAACGCTCCTGGCGCATGCACCTGAGACGACACGCCGCCACCGAAGAAGGTCGGCAATCGACGAAACACCACACCGCGCTCTCGCGTGCCAAGCTGTTGCAGCGGGAGCTGTCGCATAAGATCATCGCAGCCTGCGACGAAGAGACCCATCAACAACAACACTATAAACTTTGAGAGACCGATTCGATTACTCATTGACCTCTCCTTGTGGAGAAGGCTCAACCTTCCGTGATAAAGTGGCTGATGGTTCAGCCGGAGATTTATACAGAGGAGTTTCAGACCCGGACTGCTCACCCGAGTTCACGGCTCCATTGGTAGATTTAGGCGATGACTCGACTGCCGTCGAGCGAGAAGGTGCGACTGCCTTCGATGGGCCTTGACCGGGAGATATCCCGGGCGAAGCTGCAACTTCCTTTGCCGGTCGAGACACGCTCTTTGGCTCTGGCGGTGCGGCACGTACCAACGGCAGATCCGTGGAGGCCTCATCCCCAGCACCAAGACGATTCGCCCATTCGCCGATATCATAGGGGTCGATATTAGAAATTATTCCACCACGTAATGACGAAAGCAGTGGTGCCATTTCGCGTGCCACGTACACAGTTGCACCTTGACTGGAAGCCAGCGCACTAGCTTTAAGCCGGTCAACGTCAGCCTGCGCTCGAGAAACAGCCAGGTCGCCCTCAGCCTTCTTCTCATTCTCGTACAAGGCCGCTTGAGAACGCACGATCTGAGCCTCGCTCTCGCCTTTAATTCTCAGCGTTTCAACTTTCGCATCCCAACTAGCCGCAACCTGCTCCAATTGCGCTTTTACTTCAGCAAGATCGCCAGATGCCTCTTTGAGCCGCTGCTCTTGTTCCTGAATGTTCTTATTGAATATCGCTTCATCGAAACGATCATCTTTGTAAGTGTAGCGCCGCAACAAAATCGACTCGACAGAAATGCCCATTGGATTCAGGCGGGTTCTCATCTGCTTAGTTGCGCGATCGAGGGCGTTAGCTCGGTCCTGCGGGACTTCATAGAACTGTCTCGCGAGCAGTGCGCCCAAAGATCGTCTCAACTCGTCAGCAGCTACCTTTCGTACCTGACTGTCCCAATCTTCAAAGCTCATTCCGACCCGAGTGAACAGATCCGCTGGGCCGCCATGACTCTCCTTCTTCCTTGCAGAATCGCCTTCCTGTGGTGACGTCGTCGGTGCGTCGTAAAATCGGGTAAGCACAGACACGTCGACCACGACCGACAAACCATCACTGGTTCGCACTTCAAGCCCGGCGAACTGCTCTTGGTCTTGCGAATCGCTCACCTCAGTAGAATCCGAGTGATCTTTATGAAAATTAAGCACCTGCACGGTGTGAGGCACGAGATGGATGTTCACAAAAAAGGGAACAGAAAAATGAAGTCCAGGCTTTAAACCGTCGCGAGAAAAGCCTTGTCCTGGTCCCGCAGTAATTTGTCTAACTCCGAAAGAGCCAGGTGGCACCACCTTGCCGAACACGTAGTAGAGCCCGACGCCTAGGACGATGGCGAGCAGGCTGAGTCCGACGACACCTCCCGCCATCAAACCATTTTCAGTAATTCTATCTTTGCTACGTTGTTGCCTAGGCATTGCTTTCGCTAACTCTCTTACTGACGACTGAATTACAGCGAAATAAATCTCGCACTCAGGAATTCGAATTACTCCTTTCTCAACGCCATCTCACAGGCAGCCCGTGAGACCACGAAAAGGAAGGCCCCGACAAGGACCATTTTGCGCGGAAATATTAGATCGATTCGCAGACGCGCACATCTGGTTCTACCAAGAATAACGCTAGCCTACGCGATTAAGAGAAACAACGGTTAAAGAGCTAGACTAACTCTTCGTTATCGAGGGCATCTTTCAGGTCAAGCGCCAGGCGCATAAAGGGTAATGGATTTTTTGAGCGTCCGTCCACGCGAACTTCGTAGTGTAGATGCGGTGCCGTGGAACGACCGGTGGAGCCGACCAGTCCGAGCACTTCGCCGCGACAAATTCGTTCCCCCTCACTCACCATTGCTTTTGACAAATGGGCATAACGGGTGACCACCCGATTGCTATGACGCACGTCCACGACAAGGCCGTACGTTTTATTGCGCACGACCCTTTCGATAACGCCGTCAGCGGTTGCTTGAATGACGCTGCCTTGGGGAAGTGAGAAATCGATCCCCTCGTGCATGCTGGGGCCGCCATGAAACGGAGACATTCGGAATCCGTACCCAGAGCTAATGTATCCAGGCGCAGGTAGCCCCATAGGCGTCACCCTCAAGGTGTCGATGTACTGATCGAACAACCCTATCAAGGCAGCGCTCTCATCAGAGCTAGACGATGGAAATTGAAAAAATCTGTCTCTCTCAGAGGCGCTCACCGTCCTCAGCGATGACTTTTGAGCAGGTGCCTCAAAACGCGAGACATCAAGGCTGGCGCGCGGCTCCCCACGGGAGGAAGAAGTTGGAGGAGCGCCCACCATCGCACTCGTTCCGGTACACGAGACATCGCGAGCACCCTCTAGCGATGAACAGTCGACTTCGGCACCGCCGATGCCGTCACCCTCTTCTTCGTTAACGCCAGCGAGACTCGCGGCTGCCGACTGGTTGAGAACTGAAGGTTTCTTCGCTTGAGATTCTACCCGCTTCGACACGGACTTGGCGCCCGCGCCCTTTGATGTTCCAAGGGCCGGCCTCAAAAGCCGCCCTGGATCTGAACTATCTAGGAGAAGTGACAACTCATCGAGTCTGGCTCGAATTTGCTCTTCGTAGGAAACCGAGCGCTTCTGAGCTGATTGAAGATCGACCACTGCGGAGTGCAAGGACTGAGCAGTGCCTTCGAGGTGCCGGTTCTGTTGAAGAGCACGCTTTAGACGGAAATAGCCCTCGGCCCTTTGGATCTGAACGCGGGCGTAATCGGAGGCTACAAACACGAAACCGCTGCCTACGAGAAGCCCTGCGGCAAGAAGAACGAGAAGAGTTCGGAGAGTGAATCGCAATTTGCGCACTCGGCCTCTTTGGCCACCCACCATCCAAAGGCAGAACTCTCGACCCAAACCCGCTTTCGCGACGCTGGTCGTCTGATGAGAGCTGGTGGCACCACCAGAACTATCTGTTTCGCTATTTAAAGCGTCGTTACGACTATAAGACTGAGATCCCATCTAACCATCCAATATGAATATCGATTGGAACTGCCCCTGGAGACTTCCTTCGCCCGAGAGCTGACTGTGCCCCCAAACGCGAACCACCATCCAAAGTTCATTCAGTTCCAACTAAGGGCGCCTTTACCTTCAACAATTCAAAAATCTTGACACGCACACGCTTCACTCATGACACACTGCACTCACGACACACTGCGCGCTTAAGATTTCGAACTGGGCACCTTCTCCAACCCGAGCTCACAAAAAAACCGGCATAACAAAGCCGGGCACGCTCGTGACTTCACAACTAGTCGGAGCGCGAACGGTAGCGAAAAGATGACCAGAGCGTCAACTTCAGTCGCCAACTTTCATAAACAACGTTCTATTTTACGAACTAACCTCTCTACAGTCTTAGGGTTTTTCAGCCCTATTCTTTTGATGTGAGTAACTCGCGCGCAGACTCCCTTGCTGCGGCGGTTACCTTGTAACCCGCTAACATTCTTGCGATTTCATCCACTCTTCCATCCCCTTCAATAGGGCTTATTTGCGTCACAGTGCGCTCAACACGGGAACTTTCCCTTATTGAATGCTTACCAACGAGGAAGTGATGATCTGCTAATGAAGCGACTTGCGGCAGGTGCGTGACGCAGATCACCTGTGACGAGGAAGCGAGCGCCTTTAGTTTTTTTCCCACCGCGCGCGCCACTGCCCCAGAGATTCCAGAGTCGACTTCATCAAAAACTAGGATATTCACTCCGGTGCGGTCACTGAGCACCTGCTTTAAGACCAACAGAATTCGAGAAAGCTCTCCACCGGAAGCAATCTCTCGCAACGCACGCGGAGGCTCCCCCTTGTTGGACGACAGGAGAAACTCAACTCTGTCAGCCCCACTCACCCCCAGGGAAGCTTCAACCAGGTCGACTTTGAAAGAGCTGCCCGACATAGCCACATCAGCAAGTCCCGTCTCCACAGCACGTGCAAGCTTCTTGGCCCCAGCCAGCCGTGCTGTTCTTAAGCGCTGAACGCCTTCAGCCAAGACACCTTCGAGAGTCTTCAATTCGCTACGAAGTGCCTGGACGCGATCGGCCCCTCCGACTTCACTCAAAAAAGCACGAGACTCTGCAAGCAGTTCGATAAGCTCCGAATCATTGCGCCGGTATTTGCGCTCAAGGCGCGCCACTTCTGCCAGCTGCTCACGCAGCGCGGCAAGGCGCTCATCATCTATGTTCAGCTGAGAGACGTAACGCTGAAGGGCAAACTCAAACTCCCTTAACTCTCTTCGCGCGGAAGCAAAATTCTGAGCGACGGACGAGAAGGAAGGGTCGAGCTTTTCAATCTCTGAAACTTCCACTTGCAACCTCTGCATCTGTCCGGAGACTCCCCCCTCCTCAGAGATTGCGCTGGTGGCACGCTGACTGGCCTCGGTAACACGCTCGGCATTGCCGAGAGTTCGTACACGATTCTCCAATTCGGCCCGCAACCCAGGGGTGAGCCGCGCCGCTTCAAGCTCATTTACGGTTTCTCGTAGTTGCTCTTCACGAGCTCTATGCTCTGAAACGCTTCGCTCGATTTCGCTAAGGGTGCGGCTCAGTTCGCGCCATTGCTCGAACTGACCTCGAAATTCGGAGAGCTGGGCGGTGTGCCCTACAAAGCCGTCAAGGGTCTCTAAGTGATAGCGCTGATCAAGCAACCGCACGTGATGATTCTGGCCACAAATATTCACCAGCCGAGCCATAACCTCTTCAAGCAATCCGACATTAGCCAGTCGACCATTCAGAAAGACTTTATTCTTCCCTGACTTATTGAGACTACGCACTACTGAGAGCTCTCGTGCAGCGCCATCATCGTCTCGAACAATGTCAGGTAGCGCTGCGCAAGCTGCTGGAGACAAGTGGTCCAGTTGGAACAAACCCTGCACTTCGCCGTGCTCAGCTCCGGCGCGCAAAGGGGAAGTTTTTAGTTTTTCGCCCAGCAAAAATTGTATCGCGCTTAGCACAATCGACTTTCCTGACCCGGTCTCTCCGCTAATCACGTTAAGGCCGGGACCAAAGGAAATGCTCTGTCGATCGACGAGCGCGAAGTTTTCTATGTGAAGCTCTGAAAGCATAAAGCACTACCAACGCTCAAGACGCACGAGTGCCCTTTGAGGATAGTCACCTCAGAGGCACTTTAAGTTACTTTAACTTGGCGCTAATCGGCTTTGTTGGCAATTCCCCAGTTGAGCTTGGTTCTTAAGATCTCGAAGTGGCTTCGAGAGTTCGACTGAACCAGCTTAATTCTGTTAGGGGACTGCACTACCTCAATTATATCGCCAGTTTGCAGCGGTAGGGATACCTGGCCATCCACCGAAAGCACCACCGCACCATCATAATCGGGGATTCCGATGGAAAGTTTATCCTCCAAGCTGAGAATCAAAGGACGCACCGTCAAGGAGTGCGCACAGATTGGAGTAACCAAGAGGACGTTTAGGTTTGGATGGGCGATCGAGCCTCCGGCGGCCAGAGAATAGGCGGTCGAACCTGTAGGGGTCGCGCAGATGAGTCCGTCAGCGCGCAGGCGCATCACGGCTTCGCCGTTCACTGCGAGATCTATATCCAAAAGGCGCGCGGTGGCTTGCTTTAAAATCACCGCGTCATTCAGCGCTTGAGAAGAGAAAACTTCCTTGCCCTTTCGCGACACGCGGGCACGCAACATTCGTCGCTCGGCTACAATAGCCTTTCCACTTAGTGTGCGCTCAAGTGCGTCGAATAACTCTCCGGGGGTAGTCTCAGTTAAAAAACCAAGATGTCCAAAATGAACGCCAAGCACCGTCGGCGACTTTGAACCGACGTGGCGCGCGATTCCAATCAACGTACCGTCGCCCCCAAGAGTGACGATCGGGTCTGCCGATTGCACTAGGACTTCGTGAGAAAGTGGCGGCGGAATTTCCGTCATGCCGAGCTTTTCAAGGGCATTGGCAGTACCCTCGTCAACGACGAGTTGATGCTGTCGCTCCGCAAGCCATGCGCACAACTTCTTTGCCAGCTCTACTGCTGCTTCGACCTCTGGTCGAACGACAAGCCCCACTACTGCCATTATCTTCCCCCTTCAAATTCTTGATCCTGAGACTTCTGTGCAGAATCCAACACGACCGGATTCGTTTCTAGAGTTCCGGACTCTACCGCAACCGTTTGTTCAGTGCCGCTTTCTCCTTTGCCCTTTTCCGGCTCAGAGATGAACGGCGCAAGACGCTGCTTGGCAACTTCCTTCGTTCGATACTCTTCACCCGCAATCGCTGCAACCAAACGCCCTGGCCCAGATAATACCCCGTCGTACGCATCGCTCCACCAACTGCGCTCTTCTTCAGGAAGTGCAGTTGACACTCCGATTTTCTCGTAACCAGAAAGAGAGAGCGCGGTGTTGCCTATCACTACTATCGCATAAGGAGGAAACGCAGCTACTGCACCGACGTTCAAGGCTGCCTCCCCCACGCCTTGCCCATAGATGAAGTTATCACCAACTTCACCTAAAAGTTCCTGACTCTCTTCTGGAGATAGCGGCTTGGTGCGCGCAGTTAATGCAAGTTTAGGATCGGGCTCCTCTTTGGGCGTCAACAAAAAGCATCCACTCATAAAAGTGGCTACGAACGCTGAAACAGCAAAACAAAACGATATTCTAAACAAACTGCTATTTGTCATGAAAAGGGGTTAAAAAGTCTCGCATCAAACCCAGACCGCCAGTCTCTCACGCGACATTAAATAGAGAATGGGGCGATTTACTGAAATTCTATGGTGCAGGAGTCTCGCCTAATGGGAAAGCATCTTCCTGTAACCCTAAGCTCTGCGGCACTATAGAGCCTTGTGGCTCGTCGCCGCGCGACACAGAGGCGAGGTGCCTATAAATATCGCGGCCCCCCAGTTACGGATCGCCGTCTCTAGGGCTCTGAAGTAGATGTGGTTTTTGAATCTTACGAGAAAGTGAAAGGAGTTTTACATGAACAGTTCAGTCCAACGATCAACCTCTAAGGCCCTCGTTAGTAGAAACCTAGCTTTCGGAAGCGCGACATTCAGGAGAGCCTTAGTAGTCGGACTGATTCACGCGGTGGCGATATCCTCCATTGGCGCCCTGAACCTACAGGCCCAGGAAGAAACCTTCCCAGAAGGCTCCTCTATTACTCTTACCACCGAAGGTATAAGCGGCTACACCGACAAAAAGGATCGAGACCCTACTCTATCCGTACGGATTGTTTCTCTACCCTCTTCTTCAGAAGGCGGAGAGCGCGTAAAGCTTTTGGCGTACGCCGAGGTTGCCAGTCATGAATATAAAGAATACCCGATTCGCTTTGATTTTTTTGTAAATCAACGACTTCTATCCTCCCAAATACGATCGGTTGAACTCGACGGCCCCGTGGGCGTTGATGTGACTCCAGAAGATGCGACTCAGCCTTTTAATTATACGGTTGTCGCTACAATGCTGCACCCGAATCGCCAATTCACCACCGTGTTAAACGGTGCTTCGTTTGCCAGTGACCTTGTACAAACTCTCGACTGCACGCTCACCGTGGCAGCAGACAGCGAAGAGGTAGGAAGCCTCTATCAAGCGAACAAGACAGAGTCCGCTCAGAAAGGAAATGACACGATCCTGCTCTCATTTGAAGCGCTCAGCGAGGATGAAGAGACCGAGGCCGACGTATCCGCGACAGTCACCCTCGCAAGCATCCCCACCGGCGAATCAGACGAGACTATCGACGCCAGCGCCGAGGCAACCATCAGCATCGATGGAGTGGACGAGACCTCGACTCTTGAAGGGAGCGTCGCGATTGAGGCTGGAGCGATCAGTTCCGTGACGCTTGCTTCAGAAGACGAGACTACCACCTTGGATTGTTCGGCTTCCTTTTAGGCGGGGTCGCCCTAGTCTCAACTGCCGTATAGGAGGGGCTTTTCCTGTGGCGACGCACCTCTTGGGCAGCGAGTCGGGATCCATGATGCCCTGAGGCCAGAAGAGTAAGTTATGGCCCTTAAGGACTCAGACATTTTAAATCTGCCTGAAGCTTCGGACTTTCTGTCTGAACCTCCCCGATATTCTGTTTCCGAGATGATACAGATCTGTGAAAAGATGCTCCCCTACTGGAATAAAATACGGGCGGCTCACCCTCCGCAACCATTTATTGGCGAAGCATGTAGGTTACTCGAGGATGATTGAGCGAACCAACTTAGAAGCCCCCTGTACAGATAGCGAGAAGCCACGAAAGCGCCATCAAGCCATAGTTCCGTGATTATTGAAGCCGCCATGCGGTGAGCCACTCTGTGGACACTGGACGAGCACCATAGGAAGTTTGAATCCGCTGCAAAAGATCAGGCATGTGCGCCCCTCCGTAGAAGATCGCAATCTTGCGCTTTCCGCCCTCTATCGCCTCAGACATCTTGCTGAGCGCTACCGCGTTTCTATCAGTCAGAATAGCACTGCCCTCGGGACCATTGAGTGTTTCTAACAATTCATCCATGCCGCTAAACTCGCTAGCGAGAATTCGTCTCAACCCCATGGCTCTGGTGTCATCGAAAATTAACAAAAAGAGACTACTAAGATCAGGCGGCTTGCCCCCTCCTCTCGCATCGCGAGCCATTCCTGCGGCCGTAGCGCGCAACAACAAGCTGCCCAAGGATTCATTGCGCGCAGCCATCGACTTTGAAAGTTGCGCCGGGGTCATATCAGCATGCACCATGTTTGGCGCCTTATAGTCAATCGCGGTCAACTGAAAGTCGAGCTTCAATAGATTCTGCAACCCTTTCTGCAATACCGAGACAGGATGGTCCCCACCGGACTTAATATCTTCGCGCTGCTGCACGTTAGCTTCCGCGACCAGCTCGAACAGAACCGCATCGTAACTACGGAATTTTTCATTCAACGCTGAATAGTATGCAGACTCGCCAATGTGCACTGCTGACACGAGCGCCACTTGAACCGGAGCTTCGTCAGACACGGGATCGCCACTCCCCCCGTTTGGGAGCTCCAAAGTAATAATGGCAGTATCCAAAGAGAGAGGCTCGCCCTTGTCGTCTTTTGACAATCGAACAAATCGAAGGTCCGTCGAGCTCGCATCCTCTTCCATCGACGAAGGAACCGCATGAGCCTCCAAAGGGTCTGATAAGGCACTCACTCTGTTAAACGGTGCTGCGATAAGAATCGAAGATGCAAGAACCAACGCAAGGGCCCGAAACACAAATGATGAAACAGCAGAGCTGGAGACTCTCACAGAAACACTCCTTTACTCAGAGACAAGCGAGAACTCACTCCACTTGGCCAAAGGAAAACGTTCAAGCGCCTTCTCAATGGACTTCCGATTCACCGCCTCGAAGTGAGCGATGGTCTCTTGGAGAGTTTCTACCTGCTTACGCTGATTCCACTCGATACCGAGCGCCATCAACTGCCCCATCGGCAGTTCATTTGACTGAACCATACGCGCGATAATCTTGGTGCGAGCGCGCTCAAGATCCTGATCGGAGAAGTTCCTTAGCTCCGAAGCCGCGCGCTGGATAATCCCCTTAACCTCAGCCAGACGCTCCGGGACTGTGCTGGCATACACCGAGAATGTCCCCGTGCCGTCACGCTCTTCTGTGTCCGCACCCGCTGAATCAGCAAGACCTGAATCAATCAAGTCCCAATAAAGACGCGATCCCGTGGAATCTCCCAGCATGTGTGCCACCGTCGCCAAGGCGAATCTCTCCGGATCGCTGACAGAAGCCGATTCAGTGATCAACAGCGCATGGCTTTGATGCAAGTTCTTTTTGCGATAGTCGCGCTTTATTCCCTTTGAGCGGTAGGAGCTGGCCGTTCGACCGCAGTCCATTCGAGACCATGCTCCGGTGTAGCGCTCTGCGTCGGCGACTAACTGTTCAAAATTCACGTTGCCAGTCGCTACCAATGCAATGTTATTCGGAGCATAGCGCCTATCGAAATAGTGCTGCATCTGATCGCGAGTTAACGCTTTGATAGACTCAGGGCTTCCAAGTACGGAGTTTCCTGCCGGATGGCCATCAAAAAAGTCTCTCGTAGCGTGTTCGAAGAGATAAAAATGCGGTCGGTCTTGATAGAGCGCAATTTCTTCGAGAATTACTTGCTTCTCGGTATCAAAATCTTCTTGTCGCAGTGCCGGGCGCATCATATCTGACAAGATCTCAATCATCTTTGGAACAAACTCAGGCAGCACCGCGCCGTAGTACACGGTGTTCTCCTCAGAGGTGAAGGCATTTGCTTGTGCACCAATACTCCCCATCTCGAATGTTATCTCGATGGCGGAACGAGACGGCGTCCCCTTAAACAACATGTGCTCAAGAAAATGTGACACACCGGACTCTTCGGAGGTCTCGTCTCGAGCTCCAGTCTTCACAAAAAATCCGACGGCAGCGCTCTTGCGCACTGATGATGGTTGCGCGATTACCTGCAACCCGTTTGCTTGGGTATGAAATAGAAAAGGTGCTTCAGCCATTAGATAACCTCGATATTTGACACGGTTCGGATCTGAATAGGGGCTCGGATCTGAAAAGAGCTCTGACCATGGAGACCAATCTCATGACGGCTCTGTGGAAAGGTCTCGCGCGCCCAATGTCACCATACTGAATTCTTTTGGTGGGTAGGCTTCAAGACATGCGTCCACGGCAGCGATGTCGACGCCCTCAATTGCTCCAATAATTTCCTCAAGACTGCGCACTCGACCATCTAACCAATATTCGTGTCCGTTTGAGCCAGCCCTACTTCCTGGACCTTCTTGTCCAAGCACAAGCGAGGACTTGAGATTCACCTTCGCCCTCACGAGTTCCCCTTCGGTCACAGTGCCCTTCAATCGAGAAAGTTCTCCCAGCAACACATCAAAGGTTTCATGCGCGCGATCAGGAGTGGTTCCTGCGTAGGCAGTAATTGTTCCGTATTCTCGTTGACCAACATGGGAGGCATACACGCTGTAGACTAGCCCACGCTTCTCTCGCACTTCGACGAACAGTCTTCCAAACATTCCACCTGAGAGCACTTGAACAGCAACCTTAGCCGCATAGTAGTGCGGTGAGCCAAAGGGAGCCGAGGGGTAGGCTAACATTATCTGCAATTGAGCTGCGTCCTCTTGCTCATGATAGCGCGAGAATGGCTGAATCGCGCCGAAAGGAAGTCGTTCTAATGCAGCGCCCGACCAAGAACCGAAGCGAAGTTCCACCTCACGCAACACTTGCTCCACAGAGCAGCTTCCAGCCACCGACAAGATACAGCCCTTAGCACAAAAAGCCTGCGCGTGCATCCTACGTAGCTCTTCAATCGATACCGGCTCGATTCCTTCAACAGTGCCAATTCCAGGACGATTAAACGGCGCAGGATAGTAGCGCTCTGCCAGCTTCACTTGCGTCCTTCGAACTGGATTATCGCGTTGCGCCGCGATGTCCTGGAGGAGCACACTGCGGATGCTGTCTACCTCATCTTCGGGCAGCGTTGGTTCGCGCACCATCAACGATGTCAGTCGGATGACCTCCGGAAGATGCTGCGAGAGACAAGTTCCACGATAGGAGAAGTGCTCGTGCCCTACTCCCTCGCCGTGTCTAATGCCCTTCTCATCGAACGCATTTGAAATCTCACGCGAGCTAAGGCCTCCCGCACCCCTGGTGGTCAATTCAGAGAGCAACAGAGCGGCACCGACCCTATTAGGCGCATCATAGGCGATACCTCCTGGAATCTGGAGTGCCCAGGCAACCGACTCAAAATCGGTCATCGGCTCAACTAAAACAGTAAGACCATTCGCCAGCGAATGTATTGAAACCTCACTACTCACTCTTCACCTCTTCTTCATTCTCAGCCGCGATCAATTCAGCCAACATGACCTCCTTGGGATCTCGCTCCTGACTCAGTGCAAAAAACAACTTAGACATCGCTCTGGGAAAATGAATTCCCGGACCAGCCCCAAAAAGCGCCTCACGGACCTCTGCTATACTAATGCGGTCGACGCTCTTCAAAAGCACCACTGGCATCTCACGAGAATCGCCCCGCGTGAGTATCCCCCCCTTCTCGAGTGCGTGGATGGTTGGCTTAAGAACGAGAGTCGAACAGCCAAGTCTCTCAGCAATCTCGATATCACTTGGCATCTCGCCACCTGACCGAAACGCTCGCTGAAGTAACACCAACACCTGCATGGCGAGCAGCAGCCGGGCATCTCCGATGCTTAGCACCGAACGCTTCAACAAACGACCATGCCGCGGGAGATACTGAAACTGATAAGAAATTTCCGCGCCAAAGAGCAAGATAATCCAAGCAAGATACAACCAGACTAGCGAGACCGGAATGGCCGCGATGGACTTATAGAGAGTGCTATAGGCGGCGAAATCTCTGAGATACACCGCAAACCCCACCTTTGCGAGGTTGAATAACATCGCTGCGATCAGGGCGCCAAAGGCTGCAGACCACCATCGGACCGGGGCCTTTGGCACTAGAAAGTACAAGGCCACAAAGGCCAACCAGTCAAAGAAATACGGCAACACCACTCGATAAAGCTGACTCAACGCCCCCGCCTCGGCCGCGACATCCGAAGGCATAAACTTCTCATAGAAGTAATAGCCACTAAGCAGCATCGGAGGAGCAACTAGAATAATGGCACTAAAAATGGCAATACGTTCAGACCAGCGCCTCGCGTCGTACACCTGCCAAATTGCGTTCAGCGCGTACTCCACAGAATTAATCAGCATGAGTGCCGTGAGTACGAGAAAGAGTATGAAGGTAACATTGAACTGCGAAGCGGCCGCGCTGAAGTCTTCAATATATATAAGTACATCATTAACAAAAGCATCGTCAGGAACAAACTGCTTGAATAGGAACTCACGCGCGCGCCCGATATACTCAGTCGAAGTTGCAAATGACGCAAGCAATCCAAACGCAACCACCGTGAAAGGAACCAGAGAGAGCAGAGAGGTGTAGGCCAATGAAGCCGCTTTAGAAAAACCATCCTCCCAAAAAAAGCGCCAGCCAGAGGAAACAAAAACCCGCACCAGCCAGCGCAAATGATCAACCACGGTCCATGCCACCTCTGGTGCAGAAATTACATTTGCAAATCGCGTCGGAGAGCTCTTCTGTTCGGTACTAGAATGCATTCGAATGTCCAAATTGGTTGTGATATCAATCTCTGCCGGGTGCTTTTCCTGGCGATTTATAAGGACCTTATATTCTGGAAACAACGCAGCACCCTGTTAGGCACGCAGCGGCCTTGATGGTTAGCTTACGTGATTCCTTGGCTTTCTTTCAATAACGCATTCGCTTAGGCTCTCCCTGCCACTTCCCTCCATCGGCGAGATATTATGGACTCTCTTCGCATTTGCTTAGCGCGCGCTCTTTACCCTGACCTTTACTGCCGGAGCCCCCTCGTGGACGTGCCGAAGCCCTTTTCTCCACCGCCTGCTAGCTCCCGCCGGCTCTTCTTCTCCGAGCTGGCTAACTGCTCAATCAATAGGTGACTTATGGCGTATTCCTGCTTCAAGTGTGGGGCTGCCCAGACACTCTCCGCAACGTCACGGGTCGGTCGTACCGAATGCTGTGACAAATGCAATGCTGACCTGCACTGCTGCAAGAATTGCATCCACTACGATTTAAATGCCTACAACGGATGTCGAGAGAACCAGGCTGAACGCGTCGTCGAAAAGGACCGCAGTAACTTTTGTGATTTCTTCTCATTTCGTAGCGGCAAGGAAGGACCAGGCGCGGCTAAAGGACCAAAGACGCCACCCCTTTCAAAACTTGATGACCTATTCAAGAAATAGCCAAGAAGTATCCAGAGAGTAGCTCGGTGTTACTGCAGGCTAGCCGCAGACCTTACAATGCGACACGATCTTCTTGGTGTCTTTTACGATCTTATCAAGCGCGTCCTCAGTACGCGGGCCGTCCGTCCTTCCGCTGTCTTGTCGACTAGCGGTGGCACATGCCACAACCTTACGTGCATACTTCTGCGATCTTGCTGCAGACTTTGACAACACTTTTCGTATGTTCTTCACTTCTCGCGCAAAACTTACCGTAAGGCACTTGCCATCACAGACCAGCACAGATTTTAAGACATTTCGCTTCACGCGAGAGTTAGCGGATTTAAGCAGCGCGAGAATCGGCTTGTAGGCCTTCGCATTAGCAACCCTACCGCACTCATTGGTTGATCTGGCACGACGAACATCACTCAAGAGTCTGCCTCGAATTCCATTCGAAGCAACACGGACACTCTTCGCAATCTGCTTCATTTGCTTAGTCGGCGGAACCAATGCGCAGTTTGGCGGGATCGAGGAACAGCGCAGAACGTCGGTCTCAAAACCACCACATATTCCACAAACATCGATGTCACTGGTGCAAATCCCACCATCGGGAGCAGTCGGTGTTGGAGAAGCCGTTTCAGTCGGCTCAACGCTCGGTTCAGGCGTTGGTGTCGAATCTACCGTTTGAGTTGGGGTCAAGCTGGGTACCGATACCGCCGTAGGCGTGGCAGTGTTTGTTGGAGCGCTTGTCACGGTTGAACCCGCAGTTGGCGTATGGGTCGCGGTGAAAGTCGAAGTCGGCACAGACGTCGCGGTATTTGTAGGAACCGGCGATGCGGTGAATGTCGGAGTATGAGTCACTGTCGACGTAGCCGTGCTGGTCGGCGTCGCTGTATGAGTAGGCTCAGGAGTTGAAGTCGATGTTGGAGTTGCAGAGCTTGTGGCCGTCGCGGTCACTGTATGGGTCGCGGTTGCACTGGCAGTAAACGTGGCGCTCGGCGTGGCCGACGGTGTCGCAGTACTAGTGAAGGTCGAAGTCGGCACCGAGGTTACCGTCGATGTGGGCATTGGTGATGCCGTTTTCGTCGGTGTATAGGTCGGCGTGGCAGTATTCGTGAAAGTCGAAGTTGGCACTGAGGTAGCAGTAAATGTCGGTGTGCGCGTCGCGGTCGAAGTAGCTGTGTGAGTTGGAGTCAGCGTGGCGGTATGAGTAGGCGCAGTCGTTGACGTCGATGTTGCGGTGCGAGTTGGTGTAGACGTGGCGGTCGCAGTTCTCGTAGGCGTTGCACTGGAAGTATTGGTTACTGTCGGCGTTCGTGTAGCGGTGGCCGTGCGGGTCGGTGTCAAAGTAGGTGCTGAAGTAGGACTCGCGGTAAAAGTCGCTGTTCGAGTTGGTGTAGCGGTTGGCGTTGGCGTACAAGCTAGAAATCGTGGATAAATCAGAATGTCAGGTTGCCCATCTACTCGGATTACTACTGGAGCCGCAGCGTTAGCACTGGTGGTTAGCCTTAAAACGCTGAACTCGGCCACGCCATTCGCAGGCACAGCCACGCTACCGCGCTGCGTAATGTAGTACCACTCGAATGCTACCGGGTAACCATTCGGGTTGCTTACTTGGATAAGGGTTTTTTGTGACGTCCCCACCACGCACAACTCTGAGACCAGTACTTTCACATAAGGTGTTGCGGTCGGTGTGGCCGTGGCAGTTGCGGTCGCTGTTGAGGTGTTCGTAGCTGTCGCCGAAGCGGTCGGTGTGCGAGTTCTTGTTGCCGTGCTTGTCGGAAGTGGCGTGTTCGTTCGAGTCGCCGTCGCCGTTCTTGTGGGAGTTCTGGTCGCAGTGCGCGATGCCGTCGCAGTGGCTGTTCTGGTAACCGTAGCAGTAGGCGGAGCGGTATTTGTTGCAGTAGGAATAGCGGTATTAGTGGCAGTCGGTGACGCGGTGGGGGTCGGGGTCGCGCACGCCGGATAACCAGCTGGAGAAAGGGTCTCACAGGTCCCGTTCGTCCCAAATAAATCGAGGGTAAGATCTACCGCGAGACTTGGACCGCCATTCACTTCGAGAGTGACGGCGCCAACTGTCGTAAAGTCAGCAGCCCCACTCGCTCCTAACGTTGTCATTTGAGAAAATGGTAAATCGATGTGTTCGTCGTCATACACTCTGTCGAGGATAATCATCCCGCGCGAGAAGCGCTGGCTGTCGTTGCCAGAGTATACGGTAACAATGATTGCTGCTGGCTGAGAGTGTGGAAAATCGAAATTTACGCGACTGAAACGGAAGGCCGAAGCAGTGTCATCGAGAAGGTCTACGCCACCAAGTCCATCATAGGTAATGCCTGGTTCGACGTTGTCACCGTCCCACACGATCAGCGTGCGACCAGCGGTCAGGAAGTAAGAGGCATGTCCATATAAGCTGCCAATCACTGAGGCCGAGACCTCAATGCCATTTCCGGTAACCTGAGCTTCAAGCGTCCTGTGGCCACCAATAACTCCTGGAGTAACCGCCGTTGTCCGTACCAGCGTATCGGCCCCTACTGCACGCGCCTGTTGAAATGCTCCATCAAAACTATCAATAGGAAGAGCAAGCGCATGCGAGGCGGTCAGCAGAGAACCTGCCAGAGCTGCATGTAAAAACCTTTTAAAACCCACGACTTAGCTCAAAAGTTGGTTATTTTTGGTTAAATTCCCGTGACTATTAGATGGAAGGGGTGCGGCTGGAGATTCTTTCCTGAAGCAAGTTCTCCTCTGTGCGGACTAGTGTGTCAGTAACGGCTGAAGGTTGTTGAGGCATTTATGATACGAAATTCTCTTAGACTGCTCTCTCTTGGCGCCACTTTGGCACTAACCCTTTCAGTCTTCTCTAACGTAGCGCTCGCCGACCAAGAGTCGCCCTGCGATGCCGCACAAGCCAATTTCATATCAACCGGACATGATTTCGTAACCGGAAACGAAATTTCTAGTGAAACCACTGCCGAGCTAAAAATCCAGTTGGCTTGGCTTAAAGCGAATCAATCCGAAGAGTGCTCGTCTGTAGTTCTCAAGAACATGGAAGGATTAATTTCAGAAATTGTGGCCAGTAATTCTTCAGACTCAGCCAAGAGCTAAAGAGAATCGCGACCTGGTCCTTGAAGAAAAGAACATTTCGGATATCGGGTTAGCCACTGGGTAATCTCAAGCGTGAGTCACGCACCCGCTTGGTCCTTCACACACTAAGCCACCACGAACGCGCATAAGGAATAGTAGTTTGTTTTCATGAGGTTGTTATGTGGTTGTCAAAGTTATTCACGCTGCTCGTCCTGCTACTGAGCCTATCAGTGCCTGCATTCGCACAGGCACCCGCATTCGCGCCATCTGTTGAAGATACACCTGAACAATTGGACAGCGTGGAAATCCTTCCGCTAAACGCCGAATCCACTCTGTTCATGGCACTCCTTCATCGACCAACGAAGCCAAGGCTCTATCGGTGTCAAGTGATAAACCAGCAGGTCATTTGCACCCAACCATATAACGTTGATGCAATGTTGCAGCTTATTCGATAACAATTCATCGATCAGGTTAGGACCGGTTAAGTCCGGCGAGCGAAGCTTGGTTAACCTGGGACGTCGCACCCCTAATACCTAACCCAATCCTTTCCAATTTTTCGGAAAGACTTAGCTCCGTCGACCTGAACGAGCAGCTCCTTAATAGGTACTAATTTCCCCGCGGTGCGCCACTTTCGTCCCAACCTTTCACTCTTGGTCTCTCGCGTAGAATAGGAATCGAAATTTGCCAGAAACCATGGTCGAGCAACATTCATTGGAATTAGGTAAAGCACCTTCGGCTCAAGGAAAATATAGAAGTACCATTTGGCGGTCGTGGTGAGAAAAGCCCCTTCTGTCTTTCGAGATATATCTGAGACTGTTTCGAAAAAGAAATTGCCGGTGTGCGCATTTCTATCGCCCTTGACTTCAACCGAGAGCGTTCTGAGCTCCCCGTCCACTCTTGCCACCACCAATAGGTCTACATCGCGCTCCCGGAAAGCAGGATTATCTTCCACGGACTCCACAAGTTGAGTGGGATACCAATGCTGATTCGCTGCGGGCGAGGAAAGAAATTCCGTGACGCATTCAACGGCAAGGTCACCTACCCTTGATGTGTCATCCCAGTCATACTTTCGGTTCATAGACTAACTCAAGGAATGTCCAACTACTTGATGGGGCCAGTGGAAAATCGAGGATTTGAGTCCAGGTTCGCCCCTATTGCGAGATACCCGCTCAGGCGTATGACGAAAAGTTCAACAGCAAGTTGAGTGTCGCTCGAGACGCTTGTTGTCCCACAGTTATTGAGCCCATTCACCCAGCAAAGCCATAACTTGACTCGCCTTTTCGGCCGGCACAAAGAGATGATCGTGATAATAGGCCGACACTGGATTAACGCTTATACCCGCTGCCGCCAATTTCGTGGTAATGGCCGCTAAAAAACCTACTGCTTCAAGACTCGAATTAACGTTCAGAGTAATCATCTTACAAGGGTAGCTGAACGATAAACCACAGCGCTCAGCTTCCGACCGCAGGACAATTAATGTAATTCCTTCAGCCTCGTGGAATCGACACACCACCTCTAACGTGAGCTCGGCAGCCACTTCCGGGGAAACTGAGCAGAATACGAACTCATGCTCGCGAAGAACGGGCTCCATTGAATTCAGCAATTTTTGAAGATCGATCTCGCCGGTCATGGAAATTTCTGCTTGCAGTATATCGGTTTAAGCAAGGCGGGTCAGGCAACCTTCAACTGTCCACCTCCGTGAGCTCACGTCGTCATTGCCTCACGGACAACCTGTTTAACCCGCTGTGATTCAATCTTTGCCCCCGAAAGCCATGCCCCAAAAAGCCCAAGCTCAGGAAAAGGTGTCGCTTCGACCCGATCACTAATAAATTGAAGACAGAACAACAACCTCTCTTCCCCCTCAAGACCGCGGCCGTCGGCTTGTGTCTTGGCAGCGATGCCAAGCTTCCCATAGTCCGAAAGATACCCAGGATCTGATTTAGAGAATCCTGCTCGAAGTTCCTCACTTGTTCGAGGACTAATGCCCCACAGCTTCCAGTTGATGAACTCCTTTGAATACCCGACTTCTATACCGAGCAGGGCAGCAAGCATTTGCCATCTGCTGCTTGGATCTCCCTGATTCTTCATCCAACTAGGTACGTTAGGGTTGGTTCGGAAATCGACCAAGTTAGCCGGCTTATCTCTATCAAGCGCTTCTGGGTTCTCGATACTCGTTGCGAAGACTTCAATGGGATCTCCCGATTGTGTCTGAACTTCACCCATCTTGCGCGTAACACGCCTAAAGGAGCTGTTAGGATCTGGTTGAGCTGAAACCATGTGAGTACCTCCAAAATTCTTTACGGCTTCTGAAAAAAATGTTTAGGGCCACTTTACGGGTGAACGTAGGCACACCGTTCGGATTGATCCGACCGTTAACTCGCTAGGCCGACTTAGTCGATCAGAAAAGTGGACGAACTGTTTTTCGTTAACGCAAACGCCCGAGCCCTCCGAGTCGCCCCTGAGCTTATCCACAATTGCACGAACCTTGCCCTCCCCACCCGCACCGAGACGAACCGAGGAGATCTCAGGACGGAGACGAGCCCACTCAACAAACGTAGAGACCAACGTCTTACCCAAACCCCGCCCTTGAAGTTCTGGCGCCACCCAAACAGAGAACATGTGAAGACAGTCTTGATGTTGCTGAAAAAATAGGTGGCCAACCACACGCGAATCACGCCGACAGAGCAGTCCGTCGTATCCCATCGCTCGCATGCCAGGAAGTATCACTCGTGAGGGGAGCCAATTAATGCAGCGCGCTACCCTCGCGAACGAACTATGCGGATCTGGATTCTTAATGAAAAACATCAGATGAGCCTTTGCCCATTCTGGTACCGGACCTGCTTTCATCAACGAAGAGACTGTATCACAGCCCAAATCAACCGAAGCACGCTCACCACTCGCCGGGCAACTTCGTTGAACGGAGGCACGCTCAGCCGCCGCAGGGCGAGGGGCAAATCGTGATTCTTTATTTGTTCCGTGGGAAGGCTCGATGTTCATGAACGAAAACTACACGATGGAAATGACACAGAGTTAGGCAGGATAGCCGAAACCCTCGCGCTACTCACATTCTTGACGGTCCACTGACCTTGACTCCCACTTGACCAGGAGCGCTAACCATTTCAATGAATTACCCATCCGTCCGTGGATAACTAGCTACGAACTGGCTCTATACAGCGCCTACGGGCTAACCATCGAAGCACCGTCGCCCGCCCCCTAACCCAAGGAAGTGCCGGCTCCCCGACTGAGATGATCATAGCCACCAGACTGCAGCTTTGCGCGACTCCCGTCTCCGGCCTCTAGCCAAACTCCCTCGCCCTCCTCCACTACTCCAATAGCTGTCGCTGGAATGTTCGGCACCAAAGCGGCAGGAACCGTGGACAGAAGTTGGTATTCTTCGCCGCTGTGTAGTGCGTACCACCACGGCTCTTTACCTTTCTGAGCGGCGAAACCTCGCACCTCAGGGTGGACAGGAAGCTTCTGTGCATTTATGGCCAGGCTTACCCCAGAAGCTTCACTCAAGTGACAAAGTTCCGAAGAAAGTCCGTCTGAAATATCAATCATGCTGCTCGCGTGCGCTCCGACCTTATCTATTAAGTCAAAGCGACAGCGTGGCTCAAGATGGGCACGCTTCAGCTGGTCAAATCCGTGAGTCTTAGAATGCAGCGCCTCCATGCCTGCTCGAGAGGCTCCAAGCATGCCGGTAACCATGATGACGTCTCCCACCTTGGCACCCGCTCGTGTCACTGCCGAACGCCCTGGCGGCAAAGCTCCGACCACCGCAATGGTAAGCTCAAGCGCGCTTGCACCTTGGGTGACATTGCCACCTACTAACGATGCTCGCATGCGCTTGCACGAAGAGAGCACGCCGCGAGCGAGCGCTTGATAGAAATCTAAGGATCGCTCCTGACCAAAGCTTAGGCTCCAGAGTAGGTACTTTGGATAACCTCCCATCGCCACTACATCCGAGCACGCGGCTTCCACCGCCTTCGCTCCTATTTGTTCTGGAGTGAAATATTCAAGTGAGAAATGTTTGCCTTCAATGCATGAATCGGTGGTGAGCAGCGTAGACTGGCCACCAATACGAACCACCGCAGCATCATCCCCTCGCCCAACTTCAATGTCCGAGCAGCTCGCCTCACCGGACGCCAAGGCATCAGGCGGTAGCACTGCTTTTAGAAATGAGGCCTCATCCATAGAGGCCATGGTATCGCACGGCGCCGGCTCAACCTGCAACGGCGCGGCGCGAGAGAGCACGCTTTGCAGCTGGTCGAATGAGAAAAATCCCAAGGGAGACTGTAAAGTTGCGGTTACTGAATATCCTTCTCGCTAAGCGCCTTAGTGCTGACTTCCGGCTCGGCTCCCGCTAGCTGGTCGGAGGGAACCTCGCTCTCGCCCTTTTCCGAAATGCCTAGTTTGTCCATCTTATACTTAAGAATTCGTCGGCTAATACCCAGCAACTCGGCGGCCCTGGTTTGAATGAAATTCGTTTTCTTCAACGCCTTTAGAATCATCTCGGTTTCGAAGACGCGCTCGGCATCTTCAAAACTCATGTTCTGGTTCAACTTAGGCTTCAGAGCGTCAGGACCCAGGACCGAACGACTCTCGCGCGACAGCACTTTGCGCGGCAAATCATCTTCACTGACCACGTCATTAACACTAAGTGCCATTAGACTCTCGATGACGTTTTCAAGTTCCCTCACGTTTCCTGGCCACGCATACGTGACCAGCGCTCGCATGGCATCGTCCGCAAAGGAGAGCTCTCTTGCGCCATACACGGGCTTAAGCTTCTTGACGAAGTAGTCGCAGAGTGACCCGATGTCCTCAAAGCGATCTCTAAGCGGCGGCATTCCGATATTGATAACATTTATTCTGTAGAAGAGATCTTGCCGGAAAGATCCTTGACCTACCATGTCCTCGAGCACCTTGTTCGTCGCGGTGATGATTCTCACGTTGACGCGCACCGGCTTTGAGCGACCCACTCGGTAGAATTCTTGCTCTTGAAGAAAGCGAAGCATTTTTACTTGTACTTGCAGACCGAGCTCGCCAATCTCATCGAGAAACAGAGTGCCTCCGTCAGCGAGCTCGCAATGTCCAAGTCGACGCTCCACTGCGTGTGTAAATGCTCCCTTTTCGTGTCCAAAAAGCTCGGATTCAATCAATGTCTCTGGAATCGCCGCGCAGTTGATGGCAATGAACGGACCATTCTTTCTGGGACTAAGTTCATGAATTCTGCGCGCGATAAGTTCTTTGCCGGTACCAGATTCGCCAGTAATGAGAACAGTGGCATCGCGCTGAGCAACCTGCTCCACTTTCTTGAACACCTCTTGCATCAGCGCACTTCGACCGATCATGGGACCAAAATCGCCTTCGACCACCGCCGTCTCACGCAAAGGCACTGCGTCGCCGGTGTCAGGATCGACCATTTCCTGATCGAGCGCACGTATTATGGTAGCGGTAAGCTCTTCAACGTCAAAAGGTTTACTCAGATAATCCACGGCGCCAAGCTTCATGGCCTGCACGGCAGTTTTTACAGTATTGGTGGCGGTGAGCATTACTACAGGTAAAACAGAACTCTTCTCTCTGAGCTCACGCAAAGTCTGAAGCCCATCGAGATTGGGCATGAGCACATCGAGTAACACCAGGTCGGGAGAGAAAGAATCGAGCGCTTCAAGTGCCGCTTTGCCGTCTTCGGCAGTCACTACTTCGAACTCAGAACGCAGCAGCAGCTTTAGAGAGTCACGAATGGCAGCTTCATCGTCGACCACCAACACGCGCTTTTTGCCGTCTCTAGAACGGTCACCGGTAGGTTTTGACAACGTCCCCCCCGAGGGAGAGGCTCCTGAAGAATCAGCAGCTCTCAATGAAGAATTGTTGGTAGAACGTGTTGGATCTGATTGCGACACTATAAAACCCCCATTACTCATGGCCTTCCATGGTCATGTAGCAGAAACCAGCTGCTCTGAAAGCCCCACACTCAGGGACTCAGCAAAATAGCTTCGGAGCGCAAAGCAAGACGCCATGGCAAACGAATAGAGCCTCACGCTCTCCGCTCACCTCGGCTCCGCTATTTATGATGCTTCGTTGTTCAAATTCGGCCCATGCACTTACAAAAACGTACGCCTCGAATCTCTGGAGTTTTCAACTAGTTGCTCTATCCGGCGAGAGAATTGCACAAAAACCACCCGCGGATTGCAAGCAAGACAGAGCTGAAACATCCATTACACGCCCCAATTCCCCGTTGGCCTCAGCACGTGCTAAACCCTTCATTCATGAGTACAAGTTCAACACTACGATTTCGCAACCGCACTCGCTCAGCACCGATTCTGCTGCACCTTGCAGTTTCCGTCTGCCTTTCAGCAGTGAGTCCTGAGATTGCGACCTGCCAGACTAGTGCTGAGGCAGCGCCCCCCGTTGGGCTTGCCCAGCCTCTCGCGAATGGAGCTGTCGTTCCTCCCGCACCAACAGTCAGCCCAATAAACCTACCGATACCGCGCGTAGTTGAGACCTTAGAGTTTTTCAAATCAGAGTCTCTCCCCGCGATTTATCGTCCCGCACTTCTGGCACTTAAGGAGAACTCTCCTGAACAAGCGACGGCACTACTCGACAAAGTCCCCCCACGCGCGCCCCATCAAGAGTGGGTTGGAGCCCTTAAGTCTCTAGCCGCACTTATGGAGCGGAATTCGAGCACGGCACTTACCCAAGCTGACCGGGCACTAAAAGTTCGCGCCAGCAGTTCGGATATACTTTTCATCAAAGCACTATGCTTGCTTACTGCTGAACGTTGGGCAGAAGCAGAGACCTCTGCGAAAGAGGCGCTTTGGTTCTCTCGTAGCCAGCTTGTTCCGCTTTCTGAGCTTCACTATCTTCGAGCGGTTGCTCTGGCAAGGATGGCCGAACTGCCCCAAGCTACCAAGGCACTCGAAGCGGCGTCTGCGGCGTCACCTCCAGCAATACTGGCACAATCTGGGCTTTCAGCGCTTGCCACTTCGAGAACCGATCGAGCGGCAGCAGTTCGTTTCGCCAGAAGCGCAGTGCAACAACGCCCAGATGATGTCACCGCACAGATGCAGTTAGTGAGGGCGCTGACCGTCAAAGCAGATCCTCTACTAGATAGAGCAGCCATTGCAGAAGCTGACCGCTTGAGTGAAAAAATAATGGATTCTCTCGATAATTCTGACCAGAAATTTAACGAGGCGATAACACTGCGCACCCAGACCTTACTGGTTGCCGGAAAGCCTGAGTTAGCAGAGAAGGTCTTAGCACCGCTCCTTAAAGCCAAGGAGGTCGATTCAGAGCATCAACTCCTAGCGAGCCAGGTAAATATTGAGAAATCTGCAAAACTTGCACGCGAACAATCCAAAGCTCAAAGTCAGCTCTCCAAAGGCAAGACTGCCACTTAAGGAACATCACGCATGATAATGATTCGTCGCGGCAGTCTTCCTGACACCCCTCATACCGAATTTCGATTTCTTGCCGGTGTGCTTGCACTTGAGGAAATTCACGGCTCTTTCGGATTTAGTGGCCCCTGGACCAGGAAGATGCACGTTCGGCGCTACCCTACTGAACTGATGTGCACGCCTCGCCCGGCTGGATTTTCCTTCGACTGCGAACCATGTGCTCTGGCACAGGAGCAGTTTGTGCCCTACCTGTTTCATACATCAGACGTTGGTGTGACTGGCAACGCGCTGACCGCTCGACTGCCGCTGCTTTTTGGCAAGGATACCGTATTTTCATTGCTAAAAACTGCTAAAAGTTTCCCCGATCAGCAGTTCTTCAGAAATGGAGAGCACCACGAGCTCTGGTTTATCCAAGACGGTAATGGCTCACTTCATTCGGAATTCGGAGAACTGCCGTTTCGCAAGGGTCACTATGTCGTGGTACCAAAGGGCACTACTTACAGAATAGATCTGTCAGCAGGCTCTCCCTCAGAGAATTCACTGTGGGCCATTATCATAGACTCAAAGTTTCCAATCGAATGGCCGCGTCATTACCTTAATCAAGCTGGCCAGGCGCACATGACCGCTCCTGTCACAGAAACACAGATCGGGGTTCCGACCCTACCTGCCCCCAGAGACGAGACCGGATCGTTTAGCGTCTTTATTAAGCACCACAATGGAAAGGTTCTAGAGACCACTCAGGCTCATCACCCTTTTGATGTGTGTGGTTGGGAAGGCTCCCTATATCCCTTTACATTCGATATTCATGAACATCATGGTATCGCACGCGCAATTCATACTGCACCTCCTGCGCATCAAACTTTTCAGTCTGGACAGGTTCCCCACAATGGATTTTCGCTGTGTTCCTTTGTCCCTCAAATGGAAGGATGGCACCCGAAAGACATCCCTGTCCCGTATGCGCATTTGAACGTCGACAGCGACGAAGTCATGTTTTTCTCTAATGCATCGTACGAGGCGCGAGGTGATGTGATTAGGGAGGGCTCAATCACGTTTCACCCCGGTGGAATTCCTCATAGTCCGCATGGAGAAGCCGCGGAACGCTCGCTTCCATCACGAGCAACCATGAGCTCGCGCCTTGCCGTGATGTTTGACACCTATTTTGAGAATTTGCAGCCGACCAGCGCCGCAGTAGCACTTGCGGATTCAACTTATGTGGAGAGCTGGTTTAAAGCGCGCGCGACGTAAGCGCATATGAACCCTTCGGAAAATGCCGTCTAAACACGAGGCTCCCGCGCGCCGCCGAAATAAATTTCCTGCAGCTGACTGCTCTTCCGTATCTCAGACGGGCTTCCGTCCATGACTACTCGCCCACTGTCTAGCACGACGATGCGTTCACAAAAGAGTTGAATGAACTCTATGTCATGCTCAATCGCGATAATGGTCTTACCCATTGAGCGCAGGCGTTCGATTAAGGTCGAGACTTGCTCCTTCATTTTTGGAGAAACACCTGCGGTAGGTTCGTCCAGCAATAATAGTTCAGCGCCAAACCCAAGTGCGCGCACAATTTCGAGAAGTCGCAGCTGCCCGCCGGAGAGGCTTGCCGCCTTATGCAGGGCTTTCGATTCAAGAGTCACTTCTCGGAGCAAGGACATCGCCTCCCCCTTGATGCTGGAGTGTATATTTGCCCAAGGAACAAAGGTACGAAACAGTGGATAGCGCCCCTCAATGGCCGTTACCATGTTTTCAAGTACGGTCATCTCTCTAAAAATTCCTGGACTTTGAAACACTCTCCCGATGCCGCGGCGCGCTCGGTCTGAGGGTTTTAGAGAAGTAATATTCTCTCCTCGAAAGCTTAAGCTTCCCTTGCTCGCGAGATGAAATCCACTAAGACAGTTGAAGAGAGTGGTCTTCCCGCTTCCGTTTGGTCCAATGATGCCAACCGTCTCGCCCTCTCCTACTACAAGCGAAATATCTTTCAGTATTTCGAGTCCGGAGATACTCAACGAAACATTGCTCAAGACCAGCAGCTCTTTGTCTTTGCTGGTCTGGCCTATGGCACCATTCACTTTTTCGCTACCCATATCGTCATCCACAATGTTGCCTAGAACTGAGCTCTCATTGCCACACTTTTTCTATACCGCCCGCTGGGTCGGAAACAAACGAGCGCGATTAATGAATATCAACACCAGTAGTAGCAGCGCGTTCAAAAACTGCCTCAGCGGTCCTAATACACTCGCTTCAAGTGGCACAAAACGAAGCCCCTCGGGTAACAGCACTACCAACACGAAAGTAGAGAGGCACACTCCCAGAAAAGAGCCTGGCCTCCCAACTACCACGATAGTCAGCACCAGTACCATTTCAGCCAGGGAGAACGACGAAGGATCGACGTAATTTAGGTAGTAGGAAAACAGCGCACCTGCCAGACCCGCATACAAGGACGAGATGAAGAAGGCCCAAGTGCGGTAGCGTGCTACGTCTCTGCCAAGCGTTTGTGCAGCGTGCTCTGAC
The DNA here is from genome assembly GCA_041739995.1 of Bdellovibrionota bacterium. Lineage (GTDB taxonomy): Bacteria > Bdellovibrionota_C > UBA2361 > UBA2361 > JBGSMV01 > JBGSMV01. The sequence continues at coordinate 35,060 of JBGSMV010000068.1, read as the reverse complement.
TGCGCCAACGCCTTTAAACTGCGAGCGAAGGAGCTGTTACATATCAGCCAAAAACTAGAGAGTGCCAATAGTGTAATGATGGCCGAGAGCCACAAAAAATTAGATAGCTGATTGAAATCAATTCCTAGGAGTTCAGGACGCGGGATACCCGGAATACCAAGCACTCCCCGGGTCAGGCTTCGCCAATTTATCAGCAACGCTGAGACCACGGCGCTAAAGGCCAGGGAACCTATGGCGAAATAATCAGTAGCGAGCCGCAGGGAGATACCCCCGATAATGAGCGCCAATAGTCCTGCCATAAGGCTACTCGCGATGATGCACTGGAAGAATCCGACTTCAAGTTCAACCGCCAGCAGCGCGGTGGTGTAAGCTCCAATGGCATACGTCGCCACGTGGGCGAGATTAAACAATCCTGCGATCCCAAAGACCAGATTAAAGCCTTGCGCCAGTATCACGTAGATACAGAACAGGACTCCCAGGTGATACAGGTAATCCATTCGCGCTATCGCACCCCTCGGTTACACACGCCTGGTTGGTTACACACGTCTGGTTGGTTACACACGTCTGGATCTCCGACGAAAAAGTCCTTCGGGCTTAAAGAGCAACACCAGCAAAATAATTACGAAGGCAAATGCGTCTTTGTATCCCGCGGGAAGGCTATACCCCCCGAAATCAAGCCCGATACTGAGGTTCTCTACAAGGCCCAGGAGATAACTTCCGAGCACCGTTCCCCAAAGATTGCCTAGTCCGCCGAGCACCATCGCCGCAAAGGCTTTGATGGTATAGGAGTTTCCCATCGTAGGCTGGATGTTGGTTTCAAGCCCCACCAGCACTCCCGCGTAGGCGGCGAGTAGGATCCCTACACAGAACACAACGGCGGTGTAGCGTTCATAATCCACTCCTAGGCACTGCGCGGCGTATTGATTCTCCGACAGTGCCCGAATGGTTCTACCCACGGAAGTCCGATGAATGACCGCTGCAAGTAGCCCAAGAATGAGCAAGGTGCTCACCACAATGACTATTTGTATTGGCGTAATAAACACTCCCCAGATTTCATAACTCTCAAAGTCTATGCCTCGACTAATCGAGTGCACATTCACGCCGAACAGCATAGAGACACTGGCTTCAAGCATGGCACCAAGGGCCAGCGTTGATACAAAAGTAAGAAGTGGGCTGAACTTCGAAAATGGTCGCACGAAGAACCACATGACTAGAGCGCCAATCACGGTCATTCCCAATGCAGTCACTATTCCTGCGACCGTGAGGCTGGCATCCAGCAAGATGCGTGTCGCGTAAAAGAGATAGGCCCCCACCATCATGAGGTGTCCGTGCGCGAAGTTGAGAATTCTTAAGAGTCCATAGGCGAGCGAAAGCCCAGAGCTTGCGATCGCATAGATACTTCCGGCGATGAGGGCATTCACTAGTAGCTGAGGAAGGATCTCCATTGACGTGAACGCACCTTATCTATCTATGCAAACTACTTAGGCCGACTTTTGGCTTTGCGTTTAGCTTTAGTAACTCGGGAACGCAGAGAAGTCGCTTTGTTGGAAGGACCTTGTTTCGCAGAGCGCTTCGATTTGTCACTCTTGGCCACCTTTCGACCCGATTTGCCTTCTGGCTTTGCAATTATCTTCCCTACTCGCTTCGTGCCGGCTGAAGCTCTAGCAGAAAGTCCTTCGATAAATTCAAGCACTTCTTGTGCGTGCCCCTTAGGACTCACCGAGTCGAATACTTTAATTACTTTCTTATTTCGATCGAGGATAAAGGTGCGTCGAAAGATGCCCTGGTATTTTCGACCCATGAATGACTTCTGGCCAAAGCTGCCAAACTTCTTGGCGACTTGGAATGACTCGTCGGCCAACAGTGGGATTGAAAGATCGTATTTGTCGCAGAATTTTTCCTTGGAGCGCACGTTGCCTCCCGAAACGCCGAGCACAGTTATGCCCTTCCGCTTGAAAGACCGATACTCACTAGAAAATTCCTTGGCCTCGATGGTACAACCGGGCGTGTCGTCCTTGGGATAGAAGTAAATGACCGTAAAGTCGCTCTCAATTTTTGAAAGCGTGACCGGTGCACCGTCTTGATCCGGCAGTGTAAACCCCGGGGCCTTTTTGAGCGAACGAACAGTGGACGACATAGCAATCCTTTCTCCAAGGATTCCACGGTACCGCGCCTCCCCTCCTTGGTCCACCCCAACCTTGCAAGGCCCAGACGTGCCCCTCCTCCCTTCCCTATTAAAAGGGAAGAAAGAAATGGGGGTATACGAAAAGAGCGGCGAAGGTGAAGTGGCGCTAGTTGTATTCCATATCTTCCCAGGCGCGCTCACGGTCGAGGGCCTCTGGATCAGCAACGATATCCTTTAGGATGACGCGGCCTAGTCGGGCATAGACCTGATCTGCAGGGGCGTTTCGGCCGTCAGGACATAGAGGATCAATAAAATCCGGATGAAACCGCATCATATGATCAAGCACCGCCCGATCATGCTCCGACTTGGCAAGAATCGCCCAAACGTTCCGTCCAATCCAGGCAAAATCTTGAGAGCCCCACTCCATCAGTTTCATAATGTAGTGCCCTCCCGTGAGCAGCTCTTCTGGGGCTGGCGGACGCTCAAATTGATAGGAACCAGTTGAATCGCGCATGCGATCCGCAACAGACACAAGATTCGCCACAAGCTGAGGCAAGCAATGCTTGGAGAGAATGTTTCTCTCGAGCGTCGCATTCAGATACGTCATGCGCACCGGATGCACACGTCGCAAAAGCGCATCGTTCAAGGTACGAGCGTAGTTCTTGGTGAAGATTACCAACAGATTATCGATGTTGGCGTCGATCGGAGGCCTCGACTCCAACCAAATGCGCGCGTCCTGAATCGGTCCAAGGAAGAACGTGTCGATCGCGATATCAACTTTATCGATCTCGTCCACAAGCAAAATAACAGGCTGATTCTGTGACTTGAGAAAAGCTCGGGCGATGATGCCAAGGTTCATCAACTTGTCCTTCGCACCCTCTTGCTGACCCGCCATGCTTTGAGCGATCGCCATCGCCGAAGGCACCTCAATCAAATGCTGAACATTCATGTCTTTGTAGCAACTCAAGCACATGAACTCAGCCCCAGTGATCTTTGAAAGGCACTTTGCCATGAAGCTTTTACCGCATCCGGAGGGTCCTTCGAGCAACAAGGTACGCACGCGATCGGACGGAGTGTTCAGCAGCAACGAAATTTGAGTCGCGTTGAACGGAAGACACTCGTAGCCTACTACTTTGAGCTTACGTGCCAGATCTTCCGGCGCTCCAACGTTGGTCAGTCCCACAACTTCTGGGCGATAGGCCTTCCCTCGACGTACTTCATCCGGATCGGCAACGATACTTTCCAAAACAACGCGACCAAGGCGCGCATAAATCTGCTCAGTGGATGCGTTTCTACCGTCTGGGACAAGCGGATCAAAAAACTCTGGATGATAACGAAGCATCAACTCCAACACGTTTCTATCATGTTCAGACTTCGCCATCATGTACCACACGTTCCACCCGACAAAGGCGAAATCAGTCGTGTTCCACTCAAGAAGTTGCATGACGAATTTACCGATACGAAGAAGTTCTTCAGGTGCCGGCGGGCGTTCGAAGGGGTATGAACCGTCAGTCTCACGCATGATGTCAGCCACACGCACGAGATTCTGAACCAAACGCTCCGGGCAGTGTGGGCTTAAAACAGCAATCTCTAGCGAAGAGTCCATGTACTGCATGCGTACAGGCTGAACGCGCCGCAACAAGGCGTCATTCAATGGTCGCTCAAAGTTCTTGGTGAAGATCAGTACAAGATTCTGAAGATTTGCTTCGATTGGAGGGCGAGACTCTAACCAAATACGCCCGTCCTGAATGGGGCCGAGAAAAAAGGTATCAATCGCGGAATCTACCTTATCAATTTCATCTACCAATAAAATGACCGGTCGTGATTGCGAGGCGAGGAACGCCTTGGAGAGCGCTCCCAGATGCATCACTTCGGCCGGATCTCCCCCACCTTTACCGGTCATTGCACTCGCAAGTGCGAGCGTTGATGGTGCTTCAATTAGATTTTGAAGATTCATGCCACGAAAGCAGCTAAGACACATCAGCTCGGCGCCACTGACCTTAGCGAGCGACTTCGCGAGAAAGCTCTTCCCGCACCCTGGAGGCCCTTCAAGCAGCAGGGTCCGCACTGTGTTGGTCGGGGTATTAAGAAGTAATGCGAGTTGGGCGGCATAGAATGGATGACAGTGATACCCTACTTCCGCGAGTTTACTGATGAGTTCATCTGGCGTTCCCAGTTTGTCGAGCCCGATCCGCTCAGGATTATATTTGGCATTCTCCGCTCCGAGCACTGCGTCTCCTGAGCTGGGCTTGCGAACGCTTGCCTTTGTAAAACTCGGCACTAGTTCTGACTTCGCCTGCGGCAGGGAATCTGCTTCGTTTGCCTGCTCATCGTTAGGCTGATCGTCTACGCCAAGAGTCTGCAACGTCCGTTCGAGATCAGCGAGCTCGCGCATGGCATCACTCGTAAGATCATTAGAAGCAACCGGATGCTCAGAGCCAAAAAGCTCTGCGCTCGAGTGCGGGTTGAGCGGAGAAGACTCTTCAACCGATGAGACTTGCTCAGTTTCGACGTCGAATTTTTCTTGGCTTTCCACGAAGCTCTCGTCAGCTTCGGATTGCGCCTCTTCGCGAAGACTCTCCGGGCGTTCATCCAGCGCTAGACGCTTTGGAACCACGTGCGGTGGACGCTTAACGCGTCTTGACGGCCGTGAGTGCACGGCTCCTAATACCGCTGACTTCTTCGGAATCATGGCGAAACTCTCCTACAACCCTATCCACCGAACCTTCATTGCTGCTTCTCTTCAAAAGCCGCATCCGTAGCTTTAAGCCGCTCAATATTCAGAATTTTTAATGCCTCTTAGTAGTTATGCTTCAACTCTAAACCGGCAAACATAGCCCCTATGTTGAAAATTGCATTAGATTCAGCAAGTTACCATCTGAAGCAGACAGCCCATTTCTTCGGAGAAGGGAGTGGACCCCAAAATCGTGGTTCAAGCACAGCTCAGAAGGTTTAGTCGATGAATTCCAAAGCGTTACAGTCGGTAGCACAAAAGGCAGGCAGTAAGGCCAAAGCATGTGCAGTCACGCCCCAGCCAAAGAGTTCCGGCCCCTCTTACACTGACCAAGATGTTGACGGTGGTTTCAGCCATCCAATGCTCGAGCGCATTCGCAAGCTCCTGACCAGTACCGACCCTGAGAAATGGTGCATCGGCGGAGCAGATCTCGATCAGAATTTGCGTTTTCAACGCCCACGCACCTCATATGAGCAAGTGCTTATCCGAGACATTCCAAATGCCTCTCTGGTGCTGCACTTCGTTCAGCCAATTCAGTGTCAATACGGACCTGGGGGCTATGCTCCGATGCCCTCAGGTGTGGCTATCTATACGGTCGAAGTACGTGACAGAATTTTTGACGCCGATAAATTGATCGATCCAAAATTCGCAGCCAACTTTGCCGGGAAGCGCTGCGACATCATCGCATCTGGTGAGATCGCTAAGAGCCTCTTCCTTCAGGTCAAGAACACCATTACGACTGTGTGCCGCGAAAAGAAGCGAGCTTTCGATGCGGCGGTAGAAACGGTTTCTCGAGACATTCCCGAGCTGGTAAAGAGCCTGCCCTTCGAAGCCTGGACTAAAACCGTCGGCACCACGGACGACACAAAGACCGTAACTTATACGGCGGAACTCCCTGAACATCAGCTCAGTCTTACGCTTATCAAAGAGGCCAAAGGATTCGAAGAGAAATTTCGTGCGAGCTTTCGCCGTGAAGAATTTTCCCATCCACACATTCCATCAGGTGTCGCGCGTGCCGCCCTGCAACAACTTCTGGAAATTGAGCAAGAATCGCAGCTCGGAAAACTTGATGGAATGTTGCGTGAACTTGGATTCGAGTAAGCTGCGATAACTACTCCGTAACTAGTCAGCATAGCCCGGACCCAGCCTAATCCAGGGGAGTGCCCCTCAGGAGCTGATTTGCGGAGCAAATCGGGGGTGACAACAACTAACTGGTCACAAAATAGAGCTGCCCCGTTGGCAATTTAGTCGATTCGACAGATTTGGAGCACACTGTAGCTCGACACCATGTTGGGTCGGGTGGAATGTGCGCTAAGGCGGGAAGGACCATGTCCGCCTTCGTTTCATACACTCCGGCGGGACCCGGTTCGAGGACCTCGCCAAAGCCGACAGGCGTAGGCGGGGAAGGCCCGATCCCGCAGGCAACTCACGAACCCGAAGGGATCCCCCTGAGCGATGCACTTTAGGCGCAGACAAGAAAGAAATATCAGCTCCGGTATCGATTATACGCTTCAACCTTGTGACGACTTACGATACGGATTTAAAATATGCTGACCAGTTAGACTAAATCGATCTAACTACCGGTAGCCGAGGAATTTCCCCCACGACCAGTCTCAGAATCCTCCCTATCTCCCTGAGGCCGATCTCCCTGAGGATCAGCATGGGTGCTGCCTGTATTAGCACCGCGTCGACGCCGAGAAGGTGCCTTCGGCTCACTCCCTTCATCAGAGCGGTAATACGCCTGATAGTAGCGATTGTAGTAGTAGTAATCGCCAGCGGTAACATCAACGTCGTTGAGAATAGCGCCCAAGAACCTCGCCCCCACCGCACGAAGGCGATCGCGCGCATCCTTGATAACCCTACGCGGGGTGGACGCTCCACGAATCACCAGGACGACCCCGTCAACATAGCGCGAGAGAATTACCGAGTCGGTCACCGGAAGAATAGGTGGAGAGTCGATGATGACGTAGTCAAAATGCTGTGCGAGCTCGTCAATGACGCTGGCCATTTCTAGACTTCCAAGCAACTCGGCGGGGTTAGGCGGAATCTTGCCTGAGCGAATCAAATGAACGCGTTTGACCACATCGGGGACGATTACATCCGCCAAACTCGCGGCTCCAGTGATGACCTCTACTAATCCAGGAACATTCGACTCAATCCCGAATTGCCGATGCACACTCGGCCGTCGCAAGTCTGCGTCTATCAAGGCAACCCTACCTCCAGCGCTGGCTAAGCTCGCCGCCAGATTTATCGAGGAAGTTGTTTTCCCCTCTGAAGACTGCGCGGAGGTCACAAGCAGGGTTCGAGGAGGCTCTCCTGCCTGCGAAAGAAGTATCCCTGTACGAATACTTCGATAAGCTTCTGCAGCCAATGACCGCGGATCACTTAGAAACGCAATCTGAGCGGGAACATTTCCCTCGCTTGCAACCACAGGAGCCATCGGCGATCCTCCCCTTCCATTACGACTCGCGAGTCCGTCGCCCCCTCCATCTTCAGCAAAACTCTCAGAGTCTTCAAACTCCCCCTTCCCGATCATTTCAAGCTCGAAAGATGGCACCACTCCCAGGCTTGGAATGCGCAGCACCTGGGTGAGATCCTCCGGTGTCCGAACAGTATTATCGAGATAGTTAAGTAGGAATGAGAGTCCCAAACCCGCAGCCAGACCAACCCCCAGCCCCACTACGATCAATAGCCACTTACGAGGAAAGCTAGGATCATTCGGGGGAATCGCGAGATCCACAACAGAGACATTCGAAGCATTGCTCTCGACCGCAATCGAAGTTTCCTTGATCTGTCGCAGCACGCTCTCAAGCATCTCTCGGGAACTCGTAAGCTCTCGGTTCAATACGTTGTACTGCACTTGCCGCTTGGCAAGCTCAAAGGCCTGGCTCTTTTGCTGATCTAACTCTTCTCTGAGATTCTTTTCTTCTTCCTGAGCTGCTTGCATCTTAGATCGTAGCCCCGTCACGGTCTGACGTCGGGCGCCCTCAACCGATGCGCGCAGTCCTTCAATCTGAGATCGAACCTGCTGCACGCGAGGATATTGGTCGGTGTACTTGGCACGTAACTGCTGAAGCTCCCCTTCAAGCTTCGCGAGCTCTGCCCTCATAGACTGGGTCGAGCCGTCATCAAATCCTGCCGAGGGACTCTTCAGGCCAGATTCGGCTTCGTTAAAAATATTTTCGAACTCTATGCGCTTCGCAGTTGCCTCAGTGAGGAGACGGTTCAGCTGCGACATCCTCTGCGCAGTTATGTTCTCGTCTTTATTAACTGCGACGATTGAGTTTGCCTCCGCATAATCGGCGGCCTCACGCTCAAGACCGATAACCTTCTCTCGAAGCTCATCCGACTGTGCCCTCAAAAAGGTGAGCCCTCTCGCTTGCTGCTCAACACGCGTCGTGCGAACCCACTCTATGTAGGAAGTAGCATGTCGATTCGCCAGATACGCCGCGAGATCAGGATCCTCAGCGGTAACACCAATACCCACAAGCGAGGTACGGCGAACTGGTCGAATATCAACCAGACCAATGTACTTCCGAATAAGCTTAACAGGCGCACGATAGCCGACAGGCGCACCGGCATAGTCCACTGCATAGGCGGCCTGGTCGACGGAGGAAGTATCCACAGGTGCGGGGTCTCCCGAACCAAACAAAAGCGCCCAGAATCCGGTGCTTGAACTTCCGTCTAGCTTGGCACGGATGCTCGGATCTTCAAGCACCTTATCCGCAAGTGAAAAGCTCTTGAGCTCTTGAACCTGGGTCTCAAGGTAGGTGGACTCACGGCTGCGATCTTGCAGCATGTCCTCGATTTTGGTTGAGGTAAGCACAGGCTCATAAGTGCTAATTCGCAAAGTAGATGCTGCCGTATAAAGTGGCGTGACCGTAAAAGCGTAAATCAATGCCAGAATTAATCCGACTCCCATACAAGCAGCGATCAGCACTCGATACTTGAGTAGAATTCTAAAATACTCTCGAAGTTGAACTTCTTGTTCCTGACCACCGCCGTCAAGCTCATAGGAAGGCTCGCTTGAGCGCGGGAGATTCGCAGGAATCGGTCGAATAAATTTGGTCGGGTTAAAATCGCTCATGATACTCAAATTATGGTGCTAGATTATAGCTCGTTCCGACCCCTACGTTAATGATGCGACTGAGTCCCTCAAAGGTATCTTGCGTAAGTCGCCTACTACTATCGGAAGGCACGCGAAGTAAATCTCCGTTGCGAAGACGAACATCTTTCTCCGCTCCAGTAGCGAGCTGCTGAAGATCTAATATCAATCGGGCCCGCTCATTCCCACCAACATCACGGATAACCTCGATCTCGTCGACCTTAGCGCTATAGGTAATGCCACCTGCCGCCGCCAGAGCACCAAGGAGAGAAGACTGCTGTCCAAGATCAAAAGTGCCCGGCTTTACCACCTCGCCTTCAACGTGCACCTTTCCGGCTTCTGGTATTATGATCATGTCGCCACCACGCACGGGAACCTCAAGGGGAACCCCCCCCGAAGTACCGAGCACTTGGTCAAGGTAAATTTCGATCCCGGTGACTCGCCCCGCGCCACCGCTGGAAGAGGCCAAGGCAAGTTGCGCTCGACTTTGTGCTTCCTGTGCCCCGCGCTCAACATCAACACCTGAGAGCTCAGCCGGAATGAAATTGATAAAGTTCCCCGCTCTATCCGACACGCCACCGGCTTGCGCAATTAACTCGAGAATACTGTTAGATCCCTTCCTCAAAGAAATAGTGCCTGGTTGACGGACAGCTCCCATTACCGCGACGCGCTGGCTGCCGTATTGGGTTATGAAGACGGCTACCTGTGGATTTCTCACAAAGGTGGCAAGACGGGTTGAAATCTCGTCGGCGAGCTCCGCTTCCGTGAGCCCCTGAGCCTTTACTGCTCCAACCAACGGCAAGGACAAAAACCCAGACTGTCTGACAGTGGTGGTGATATTTAACTCAGGAACGTCAAATACGTTCAGCTCAAGTTCATCTCCCGAGCCCATTCGATAGTGCACGTCTCGATATTCAGGTTCGGATCGATGTCGAATTAGGGAGAGCATTCTGTTGCGCTGATTCTCTTCGTGCGCGAAAAAAAGCGCCCTGTCCTCATCGACACTTCGAATCGGAAGGCCTTTGCTCTTCGCCTCGCTTATCTCCTCAGAACGCGGATAGTAAAACGCTCGCGTGGCACAGGCCGACAAGGACGACAGAGCGAACAAACAGATTGCCAAGAACGTAAAAAGACGCAGCTCCAAGCCACGACAAACGTAAGACCTTGCAATCGATTGCGTATCAAAATGAGCCAGTGCACCGGGAGGAACCTGCGTACTGGGATGAGACTGAGTAGTGGAATGAGACTGTTCGACCATTTTGAGATCTAGACCTAACTTTAAGATTCGAAACCTTCCGCTCTAAGCACCCCTGCCCCAGCTAAACTACTCTGGGCACACTAATCGGGGAACACTTCTCATAGTGCGGGATGACAACACGCACTAGGACAGATAACGAAGACGCCTAAGATCTATCGGCGCTGGAGCCAGGGAAGTCATCAAAGACTCCATCTCCCTGCTCCCAAACACCGTGCTCCCAAACTCTGTGCTCCCAAACGCTGTGCTTCCACCCTGGACAATCGCTGCATCCCCGGCAGCTTCTACGCTCCCCGCTTCAGCAACCCGCGCTGCTACGGTAGAGCCCGAAGTGCCCATAGCCAAAGTGGGCGCCCCAAAAGTGGGCACTACCGACTGCCGACATTCAACGTTAAGTCCCCGACGATGCACGACCTTATACCCCGAACACTCAATTGTTAACAAGGTTTGATCGCTGGCCGCTCTGGACAAAACCTCTGAATTCTCAAAGAAAATTGCATCAACGGTCCCTGTCCGAAGTGCGGTAAGTGCGTGGGTTCCGTCTCTTAATGCCCTCAGCACAATACGCTTTGCGAACGCCTCGCCGGCCTGAGACTGCTCAAGAATGACTTCACGCCCAGCCTCGAAATCAGCAATTCGAAAGGCACCGACACTGACAATGTTCGCCCCCTCACCCAGTCGCGGGCCGAACAGTGAGGATGACTGCTCCTCCAGGATCGGGCACGCGGCAACGAGTGCCAAGAGATCAGATGGCCTCGGTGCGACGTCTGTTGTTCGCACGTCCACCCACTCCTCCATGGAACCTGGGAGAGCTTCCACCACTCTGCCCTCAAAGCCGAACAGCGATTGCACCCCGCCGTCGGCCACACAGCGCTTCAAAGAGAAGAGAACATCCACGGCGCGCACAGGCTGACCGCTAGAAAAAGTTTCTCCTCTCCGGATACGAAATGACCACTGACGCTGATCGGCGCTAACTTGAACACTATCTCCGACACTCAAATCAAAACTACCAGCTCTCGCTGGGGTGCGCTTGGAAGATCGACTCTCGATCTGCCCGACTCCACCGTCTACATGCGTCGAAGAGTCACCGGAGATACGAATAGGCTCATGATTTCGAAGCACCACCAAAGTGCCGCTGACGGCGTCACGAATAAGACTTGAAGCCAAAAATGCGTTCCGTCCAAGCTCTCCAGAGCGCTGACCTCGAAGTTGTTTTGGTGCGCTTAGAAAATTTAGTTCGCGCGGGATTTCCACCACTCCCAGAGTCAGCTCCTGGGCCTCAGCCTTAGCGGGCAAAATCGTGAACACACACAGCAGGCTCGACGCAGCTCCCATAACCAACATCGAAAGACTTCGCCTGCTGAAGGTCCGAACGTAGGCACTGCTGGAATTCCTTGCCGCCATCATTGCGCCTCTCCATTTTCACCCGGGGCTGTCGCACCTAGAGTCGCACCGGAGGATTGAGCGTGACGCGCGCTCACCCCGAAAACTTTTAGATTCGAGGCTATCGTGGCGAGAAGCCTTCGATCGCGTGCGGCATTAGCGAAATGAACCTTCCAGTACAAATCGCCTCGCACCGGGGTACGTATAACGACTAAGTTCTTTGACCCTAAGGAGAACGGGACTTCCTCTCCCCCGGTTGAAATTTCGGTCCAATTTTGATTGTCGGAGCTCACGTACACATGCAACGCCGATCGGTACGCACCTGATGGCCGTCCTGAGAAGTTTAGCTCGATAGAGCGAACCCCCTGCCCGTCAGGCAGAAAGAAACCGATAGAGCGATAGAATTCGTCGGCAAAAAAAGAGTTCGTCTCCCCCCAGCGCACAAGTGGAGTCTTCAATGGCCGGGTGTCGCCACCGATTGTGGTAGGCACCACCTCTAACAACTTCCAGGTGGCCCTCTCAGAAAGGTACTGGGCCAGCGCCGTATCGCCCCTTCTTCGCAACAGTATCGCCAACTGACGATCTAGCTCTTGCCTGACCTGCGGTGATGCAGCCGTATCCGCAAGCTCAGTCATGCGTTGCAAATGCATAGAGAAAGGCAAAAGCCCTCGTCCATACTCGCTTTGACTCAACGCCAAGGCTTCACTTTGCAACTCTGCAAGAGCCTGGAGAAACTGTTCGTCTGCCACGTTCACCGTGCGCACCAAATATGGCTCTCTAAGAAAGTAATGAGAGGCCCTTAACACTTGAGGAAACCGAGCGGGAACGACCTCACGCAACATCTGTGGCGAATCGATCGATCCCAAGATCTGACGCTCCTGTGCTCCGCTCAGACGAGGATGATAGCGAAAAACGCGGTAGAAGAGCTTGGCTGCTTCCGGAACGGCGCGCCCCCACCGCAGAATCAGTCCTGCGGCGTACTGCGCATCGGCATCGGTTGGATCAAGTTCGAGAGCTGAAGTCAGCGCCTCTTTGAAATCCCCTTCCGTCAAAGGCTTTTCGCAAGCGAGAGAGCCGAGGATTTGCCGAAGATTGCCCCACTGCATGAGAGCTCGAGCATTGCGCGGTTCACGCTGCAGAATTTCACCAAGCATCGCCAACGAGTCGCAATAAAAGGCCAGCTTCTCCCGGGTCAAAGATTGCCCCTCTGCAAGCACTCTCAACAGACTCGCATATGATGAAAGCGTGGAGGTTGAACCAAACAGGCTAGAACTGGCTCGACGTGCGAGGTCTAGAGTCTCTCGTCCTTCAAGCTCAAGCGCACGAGGACCTTCCTCAGTGGACTCGAGACCTGACACAGACCCACTGGGGTTACTCTGGTAATCGGAAGCCCTTGCGAAGGACCTATCAACCCGTCCCGCTCCGGGTGTAGAACCATCGGCTCGCCTAGTCCTCAGCTCACTACGAGAACCAGACGCAACTCGAAGGTCCTGCTGAAAGGCCTGCATGCGCTCCACCGCCTCCTTCCCAATGAGATAGGCGCGAAGCTCCAGCACTGAACTAGTCAGAAGCCCAATGGCAAAAAGGGGAATAATTACGAAAACGAGAGAGCGCACTCTACCTCTCGAAACAGCAGAACAGGTTTATGTCGAAGTAACATCGTTTCATAAAGATCTCAACTGCTCGATTGTGCCTACAGATGATATCGCAATTCCTGCGCTGTTCGCCGCAAAAACGATCTCTGCAGGCTCCAACAAGAGCGTCTTTCCCGCCTCAATAACCAAAGCACTTGCACCGGCGATGATCATGCTCTGGATCGTGCCTATACCGACCGTGGGAAGATCCACTCTAAGATCTTGCTGCGGCTTGGCGCATTTCACCACGACCGGTCCATTTGCAACATGCCGAGAATTTTGAGGCACCGAGGCGACGCCTGCCCCAGCATTTCCACGAGCGAGCTCCCCTGCTCTATGGATGGTCGCGTCTGTTCCTTCCACCGCCTCAACAGCGATGACCAAACCCTCAAACACCACGACCGTCTGGCCAATGTCGAGGCGCCCGATCGCATGCGCCGCTTCCCAACCGATCTCGGCGTCACGTTTCTCAGCCGCAGTGCAAGAGCGCTTGGTGAGCGTCCCCACGCAAGGAATGGCTTCAGGCAAAAGTACCGCTGCCCCAAAAACGGAAATACCTACGCGTTCAAGTTCAGTGGCGATTCCTCTGAGCAGCACATCGTCACGAGTAGTACCAAGCCGAGCAATCAGCTTAATGCCCGCGATATCCGGACGCACTCCTCCAAATAATCGCAGCCGAGAAATTCCTCCCGCCATAGCGGCGAAGGCTACCCCGCTCTTCTTGAATAAGTTCAGAATTGCACCGAGCTGCCCCACGCGAATCCACTGAACGACATCCGCCAAAGACTCAATCTCTGGCGAGGTCTCTCCTCGATGGGCCGCCACGATAACCGTGTGCCCGAGCTTTTTAGCTTCTCGCGCGAGATCTAAAGGAAACCTACCATTACCCGCGATGATGCCGACCACGTTCGGCACGCCAGAACGCAGCGGATGACTATCGGTGGTAGAGCTAGAAGAGGCGAACTGGAGTTCTGTCATTTTGCTGATGTTCCTCGGCTCTATCCAATTTCTCGCACTCAAGATCTCCACACGGGTCGCTTTCACCAAGACTCGGTAAAGGTAATACGGAGCAAATCGGCGGAATGACTCCCCAACCGCCTTCGTCTCTCTACAGCACCAATCCCGACGAAAAAGAAAACCCTCGAGGCAAGCTGAATAATTAGGGCTCTGCAGATTCAGAGTGGCCGGCGTCTCTTCGAGTGGCCGAACGGGGGCCGGTGACTCCACGCGAGGACTCTACGCTGACAAACTCAACGAGTTGCAATGCAAGCGCGTTTCCGGCGGCCAATTGTTTTGCCTCGTCCCGTCGTGCCGCAAACGTGCCCGCTACCATAAAGAGCGTTCGATAGAGCTTCCTGAGCTGAAGCACTTCCTCGTCTGACACGCCCCCACGTTGCAGCCCAATCTTATTAATGCCAATCAAATGGCATCTATCACCCTGCGCTATGCAAAACGGGGGAATATCCTTGGTGACCATCGAGCCCGCACCAAGAATCGCCATATCGCCTATACGAACAAATTGGTGCACTCCTACCAAACCGCCAAGCGTAACCCTATTCCCTATCTCAACATGTCCCGCCAAACAGGCGTAGTTCGCAAACACATTAGAGCTACCCACCACTGCGTCGTGCGCAACGTGAGCTCCCGCCATGAACAAGTTCTTGTCCGCAACGATGCTTCTTGAAGTCCCCTGCACGGTACCAGGCTGCATGGTAACGTATTCACGAATTATGTTTCCGTTGCCTACCAATAGCTCCGTCTTCTCGCCGTGATACTTGAGGTGCTGCGGAGTGGCTCCAATCGACGCAAACTGAAACACCTGGTTGTCATCGCCAAGCAGGGTGTGCCCTTCAATCACGGCATGCGAGCGCACCACATTGCGCTTTCCAAGCACTACATGCGGACCGATCACACAGAACGGTCCAATCTCTGTGCCTTCCCCGATCTGTGCTCCTGCATCGACCACTGAAGAGGGATGAATTTTTACTGTTGGATGAATTGCACTCATATCATTCGAACAAATCGTGCGGCTGAATCGCCAAGCCCCGACGCGTGAGTCTCGATCTAGTTAGGATCGGTTGATTCCTTTACTTCCGCTGCAGAAATCACCCCAGAAGCGACCACCTTTCCGTCAATAGTAACCACCCCTTTGATGAACCAGAGCGGTCTGCGTCGCTTGGTATGCTCCATCTCGATTCGAAGCGTATCGCCGGGAACCACCTGTCGCTTAAACTTCATCTCCTCCACCCCCACAAGGAATAGAGTGTAGCCTGAAGGCACCCCTTCCGATGAAGCCTTGGCAAGAATTGCACCCGCTTGTGCCATCGCCTCGATAACCAACACACCAGGCATAACCGGCCGGTTAGGAAAGTGCCCTGCAAAGAAAGGCTCGTTGGCCGTGACATTCTTAATAGCGACGAGACTGTGGTTGTCTACAAACTCAACCACCTTATCGATGAAAAGAAATGGGTAGCGATGCGGAAGTATCTTTCTTACACCAACCGCGTCCCATATAAGCCCGGTCTCAGTGTTTGTCCCCGGCTCCGCCTCTTTCCTTAATCCTGCATGCACTGTCGCCATATATCCCTCGCGCGAAGTCCTCAATTCCAAAATTCCAAATCACGCCACCGCAAAATCACTCCACCATGGCGTGATGTCCATTATACTCAATACCTTTGGTCGAGAAGCCCTAATCTCATCGAGATATCTTTCTCGCATCCATTGCTGCAATCACCTGGTTCGTAAGATCAACCCGGTCGGCGGCAAACACCACCAATCGCGGGTCCTTCTCGATAATAATCGGAAACGCTCCGCGACTCGAGACTTCTTTGACTGCCTCGTCGATTTCGCTTACGACCTTTTTCATTTCAGCAGCCTGCATACGAGAAATTTCCTCTTTTCGATCCTGCATCGCTCGCTCGAAGTCGCGTGTTTTTCGCGCCACCGCTTCGCGCTTCTCATCCATTGCCGCAGCCGCCAACAAAGATGATTGTTTCTCAAGATCCGCCTGCATTCGTTCAAGCTCGCTACGCTGCAGAACCAGCTTGCCCTCGGTCTTTCTGACCTCTTCCTCGAGATTCGACTTTGCGGCCTTGCCTACAATGGACTCTTTGACGATGCGCTCCATATCGAGCACATAGACTTGCGGATCTCCATCAGCCGCATACAGAGCAGATGGACAAACGAGAGTGCCCCAAGTCGCACCAAGCGCAATAATCAGCGCAGTACCTAGAGAAACAAATAAACGTCGACTCAACATGTTGTCACTCGCCTTAATCCCACAATTGGACACCCAGGATTCAAAGACCTGTGCCTAAGGTGTACCTTATAAAAAATACTCACGAAAATGTCTAAGAAGGGCTCGTCTTTAGCCTCCTGAGAATCCCAAAAATGCCCCGCAGCCCTAAAAGCCAAAGGTATAAGTCTGTGGAGCCATGTGAGGTTTCAGGCATTTGGGCCCTGAATGCCGAGACCCTGCCAAATCCAGCCCCTCTCCAGACGGGCCACTCAGAAACCGGGTCCCGGGCACACCACCCGTATCACCACACTGGTCCCAAGGCACCCCCAATATCCCAGTCCTGCGACTCCTCGGAACTCCCCATCGCAGGACAATGAAGAGAGTTATTCAAAAGTCGGTTAGTGACCTGAGTTAAGAGTTCGATGAATAATTCTCGCCGAGCTCGCTGCCCTCTTTGTGAATATATTTAATGAATCACACAATGAGTTCAGCGAGAACAGAGAGAAAAATATTTAAATGAACTTCTGGCTTAGCCCGCTAGAGCGGCGCTCCAAAAGAGAAATTGGTCTGGAGCGAATCTTCTCCCTCTTCTGGTGAGATCGGAATACCGAACTCAATTCGAATCGGGCCAAGCGGAGATGTCCATCGGATTCCAAAGCCATAGTTTAGACGCAACTCATCGATGTGTATCGAGTCGTCATCGTCGAACGCCTGCCCCGCATCATAGAACACCACGCCTTTCAGCCCTGCTGACGGAATTAATGGAAAGATAAGCTCAAAATTATTTATCAACTGCTTGCTACCACCGAATTCATTTCCCTCTTCGTCGACTGGCCCAAGCGAGCGATTCGCATATCCGCGAACTGAATTTATTCCTCCAGGAAAGTATCTCTTATAGAGCGGGAAGTCTTCGTCATCGAAGGTTTGCCCGTAGCCAAACCTAGTCCTCCACGAGAACACCAGCGCACCACGCCGAGTGTCCAGCAGCGGATGATAGAGGGTTTGCTCCGCTTCAACCATGTAGAACTGCTGATTTCCTCCTAATCCAGCTAATGCAACGGAAATCTCTTGTCTTGACCCCTCGGTCGGATTGAGCGGATTGTCGATGGTGTTTCGCACCAAGCGCGGCGTAACCGACGACTCGCGCGTCAGCCCCTCTGAATCCTTTACCAATTGAGCCGCATCAGGCTCCACGTTGGTGATGTCTGCTTCTAGATACTGGTATTTGAGACCAAAGGAGACGTCTTGTAGCACCTCCTCCTTGAATATTTCCTCGAGAGGATATCCAGTAGAAAGCGCAACTCCACTGACATCGCGATCGAAGTCGTCATACTCGCGGTAGGTCTTAAATAGGTCGATGCCTGCAGACCAATGACTATCGTTGACTCTGCGATCCTCAAACGTGAACACGTAGCTGCTGGTCTCAGTACCAAGGTCCATGTTCAATATGGCTCTACGGCCAGAGCCGAGAAAATTATTCTCTGATAGTCGCGCATTGAGAAGAACACCGTCTGCCGTCGAAAATCCTGCCCCCGCTGAGAAGGTTCCAGTCGATCCTTCGCGCACCGCCACATTCAAATCAATTTTATCGTCTCCAACTGGCTCATTTGAGATATTTATTTCCTCAAAGTAACCGAGCCGCTGCAAGACCTCCTGGCTGCGCCGCACCTTGGAGCCCGAATAAAGTTCCTGTTCGGCGACCCGGAGCTCCCGACGAATCACATGATCATAGGTCTTGTCGTTGCCGTGGATATTAATCTCATTGATGGTGGTCAAATTTCCCTTAGTAGTACTGAAATCAAGCGCCACTTCTCTGGCGGAGCGATCAATAGAGGTTCCAGGCACTACGTTGGCGAACGCGTATCCTTGGTCGCTAAACCTTTCCGAAATAGCAAACGAGTCGTTACGTACATTTGAAGCGCTAAAGATCTCACCCACCTTCGAACTCAACTCACCAAGAGTCTTGTCTTGAGACTCCTCAATGAGGTCTCCACTGGCACGCACCGCACCAACCGTATACTGGGCACCCTGATCCACTTGGTAGCGAACGTAAAGGCCGTCTTCCCCGCGCTCGATCTGCGGAGCACTGACCACGCCATCAATCAATCCATTATCGAGCAAGTACTGTCTGATTCTGAGCTGATCTGAATCTGCGGCCTCGATGTTTAAGCGCCCAGTTCCGGTGATCCAGGAACTCCACCACTTGTATCGACTGGTTTGAAGTTCAGCGAGAATCGGATCCGTATCCGCAAGCGTTAGACCTTGAATCGTCACATCGCGGACCTTATAGCGCGTCCCTTCACTTACGCTAAAGGTCAAATCGACCTGATTCTCGCCGACGGGCAGCACTGAGAAATCAAATGCCGCATCATAATAGCCCCGTCCCTGATAGAGAGAGACTGCTTTGCGAAGCATCAGATTCACTTTGGTTCTATCAAAAAAACGTCGCGCATCGAACTCAAACACATTTCCCAATTCACTCTGAGAAACCTCATCGTTGCCCTTGATGAAAACCCGTCGAACAACTGGCTTTTCTGAAACGTCAAAACGCAGGACCCTCGCGCCTGCAGCGCCGACTACCGAAGCAGTTACCTGGTCGAAGAATCCAGTTCTATAGAGCGTCTTTACGTCACTTGAAATATCGCTGTTAGATAGCTCTCCTTGGCTGTGCTTTAGCTGAAGCTTGATGGCCGACGCGTCGATTCGTTGATTTCCGACAATCTCGACCCGTTCGATTTGGAATTTTGAGTCTTCCGCACTTGCCGCGAGTGCACCGAACGTCACTATCGAGAAGAACATCGCGACGAGAGCACGGGTGATGGACCCAAACTGATTGTTCACGCTGGCAGCCTTCAGGCTCGCCCAACAAGAACGCTGCCGCTCATCGACAGGACCGAATTCACCGCTATACTTCCTCATGTTCCATTCCATTGGTTTCTTATATCGGGAGACGGTAACCGCTCACGGGTTTTCTCACAGGCCACTGCAACCAAATTCTGTATTACCCCAAGGGATCGATATGCGAAGCAAATCGGGGGTAAAAATACTATCCGTTCACAAAATGCAGCCGTTCCCGATCAGGGGACGGCCATAGAATCGCCACCACTCAAGTATTCTTCAGTCCAATAATTACCTCACCCCACCAGCTAATTTTACCCCGTGAACGGATACGGAAGCCGAGGCTATAGCACGCTCTTAAACGATCGGTCGAGTTGCGCCTTCTCGTGGGACCAGCGCACCACCAGGTTCCATCTCAAACACCATATCCATAGAAGCCGCAAGCTCTACGTTGTGGGTAACTAATATCATGGTGCAACGCTCGGACTGTTGCTCCGCTCTTAACACTTCCTGCACGACCTTACCGGTCTCAAGGTCAAGATTGCCCGTCGCTTCATCTGCCAAAAGCACCGCCGGGTGTGGCGCTAGTGCGCGAGCAATCGAGACCCGCTGCGCCTCGCCGCCAGATAGCTGACCAGGCCTATGCTGAAGCCGGTCTTCAAGTCCCACTCGCACTAGCAGCTCTCGAGCTCGGCGATGAGCGAGTGCCTCACCCTGCCCCGCAATTCTAAGTGGCATGGCCACATTTTCCAGAGCGGTGAACTCAGGAAGCAAGTGATGAAACTGAAAAACAAAGCCCACATGTCGACCTCGAAACAGAGTTCGATCTACTTCAGAAAGTGCGGTAATCGAGACATCGTCATACAAGACCTCCCCCGAGCTAGGCTGATCTAGCCCTCCAAGCACCTGTAGCATTGTAGATTTTCCGACACCTGAGCGCCCAACAATTGCAATCGCAGCCCCGGACGGTATATCGCAGGTCACATCACGCAAGACCTCAAGCTCTCGGGTGGCGTCGTGATAGGACTTAGAGACGTGATTAATTCTAACTCTCAAGCCAAGACTCCTCGATGCCATGAATCGGAAACAGTATTCGCGAAAGATCGATTATCATAGAAACTGCTATTCATACCTTAATAACTCAGCAGGGTGCAGACGACTTGCGCGGAAGGCTGGATAAATCGTCGCCACACAACAAATCGTGAACGCCGAGACACCCACCACTAAAAAGTTCACTGGCTCGATGTAAACCGGCACCGTGGACATCTGAAAGATCTCCTCGTTCAATGGAAACCCGTACCAACGCAGCGCAAGGCACCCGAAATAGCCAAACAGCATTCCAAGCACTGTCCCAATCGCTCCGATGACTGCCCCCTGCATAAAGAACACCATTCCTACAGAACGCGGAGTGGCGCCCATGGTCCTCAGGATGGCAATGTCGCGCCGCTTCTCAATCACAAGCATGATGAGCGTCGTCACGATAGAAAAACTCGCCATGACGATTATCAAAAGCAGCACAATAAAATAGACTCGTCGCTCAAGTTGCAGCGCCTCCCACAGCGCCCGATTGCTCTCGGTCCAGTCGCGGGCGTACACCCCTGATTGCACCCCACCAAGCGCTTCCATCATTTGACGCGTAATTTTTGGCGCATCCCCCACGTTATCCACTCTAACCTCAAGCCCAGACACTGCATCGCCCATGCTGAAGAACCGTTGCGCATCCGTGAGAGATGCATAGGCCAAACCAGACTCGAACTCCGAGAGACCAGACTGGTAGATTCCGGCAATGACAAAACGCTTAAAGCGCGGCATGAGACCAAACGGTGAAGCCCCGGTCTGGGGAGAAAGCACCGAGACAGGCACTCCCGTAATCACTCCAAGACTTCGCTGCAATTGTCGTCCCACCACCAATGCAGGGAGCACGACACTCTCTTCTTGCCCGAGCGGATTAGTGACCTCAATCGCAGGAGGATCAAAGAGCGGAAGTTTCTCTCCCTTGGAGAGTCCCATGTAGGCACGAACTTGCTCAGCAGCAGCGCTGTTTTCTTGCACGCCTCGAATTAACACCCCCACCGCTTCAGTATTGCCCAGTCCTCTTTCACTTTTGAGCAATGCTTGGTTCTGGGTGAAGGCTGAAACTGATTGAACGCCAGCTACCCCACGGATGCGTTCGGCAATCTGGCTCCAATCATCAATGCGCCCGGAGGTGCCCCACACAAGAATATGAGAGTTCGCACCTACCACTCGAGTTTTGAGCTCGGTCTGGAATCCGGTCATGATCGCCATGGTCATGTTGAGCACCATGACGCCTACCGCAACACCAAGCACTGAAATGACAGTTATAATTGTAATGAAAGCTTCAGAGCGCTTGGACCACAGATAGCGCAGCGCCACCATTAAGGAGAACTGTAGAGAAGCTTTAAGCGAGACGCGCGGAAAGAGGTGATCCATTCTTTGCAGGTTATAGATAGAATCTTGTCCGAGGGGAACCGGCCAAACCCTATCTCTCAAGTCAGCTGTGGATTGAAGCCAGACACACCGTTAAGGAGTCCAAGGTCGAGAGGGCTCCCCCCTGCCCTACAGGCCCCCGCAGCTGCTCTTCTTCGTGCCAGATTCCCCTTCTCTAAGCAGCCAACGGGCCCACCTTGACATTTTAGTAGGCGCTGAGCGCCGGACGGTGCGCTGCATTCTTAAGTATTCGTTGGGGGTTCCGATACTATATTTAAGCGATTCGGCGCGCCCAAAACCAGAAATGGGCGGGCGACCTCTCGCAGGATTTTAAGGGGCGCAACTGCAAACAGCACCCCAAGCTATCGGACCGGCAGTAAGGCAGATGACATGAAAATCAAATCCATTATCTTCTACGGCTCTTTGGTATTCTCAAAATCGCTCGGGGCTGCCATCTACCTCATTGCGATTGGCGATCTTGCAGGAATGAAGCTCCTACAATCTGCGCTTGACGCATTACCGCGCTAGTGTCCCGAGTCAGAAGTGAATTGCATAATAGAAAAACTGGTGGCTCGGGCCACTAGGTATAGTTGTTTTGACTCCGGACTCCTGTCCTTCGTCAAACTCGCTCCAAGCTCCGCTGGGGGCCCCGTGAACCCCAGCTCCGCGTCGCTCCAGCCTGCTGCGCTGGCTGTCCGGCCATCCTGACCGGCTAGTGTGGTGAGCTTTCCTTCTGCAAGAATTCATTGAGTAAACTCGCAACGAGAGCAACGAGCTCGGGGAGAATTATTCATCGAACTCTTAACTCAGGGCACGAGAGCAGCCCGCTCGCTAGGCAAAAAACTAACGGTGAAGAATTAACTCTGCGGAATAGCTCCGTTCACATCAAAGGCCACTTCAAAGTTGTCATAGATCAATTTATCGCCAAGATTCTCAAAGAACTGCCCAGAGCCGTAGCGCACGCCCCACTTGGTACGATCGAGTTCGAACTTTGCCGTCGCACGAGCCTTACCGTTCTCCATCACGACCGTCACGGGAAACTGAACTTCTCGTTTAATACCCTTAATCGAAAGGTCTCCTACGACTTTGTAGTTAGCCGCTCCTGCCTTCGCTCCGGGGATAGCCTCTGCCTTGGTTATGGTAAAATTTGCGGCCGGATACAGACTTGCCGCGAAGAAGTCTTCACTCTTTAAATGCTTGGTGAGTTTCTGATTATCTTCGGGATCGTCTATGTCTCCCACGCGAATTGAGGACAGATCCACATTAAAATTCCCGCCCACGAGAACGCCGTCTGACAGGAGAGCTTCGCCAGAGCTGATCCGAACCGTTCCTCGATGTTCTCCGGTAACTTTCTTACCCACCCATGAAATCACACTCGAGTTAGTGTCGAGCGGTACGGCCACTGGGGCGGCTTCAGCGAAAGCAAACGACGCAGAGATCAAAAATATGGCAGCACACACGAAACCCCCGGCCTTCTTTACGCCACTAAGGTGAGTTCCAGCTGGATGGGAAAATGCCCGTGACACGCGTGCCGCTCCAATATTCATGAGTCTTCTCCTAAGAAATTTTATGCTCTCGTCCTGCTTAGATTTTTTCCACGGAACCCCCTAGAGGGCAAGGGCTCCGCCGACGATTCTGCCTCGGATAGGTCACTCCGATAGGTCACTGTGAGGCTCGGCAACCTCGGCCAGCCTCAGCGGGGTCCTTGCCTGCGCGACTGGTTCGTACGTGGATTCCCTCTTGGGTCGCCAGTTCGCGGAGGTGCTCCGTCTCTTCTATTATCACTCCCTCTTCCCGCATCTCGCTCGCCGAGCAACTTATCAGCACAGACCTCAATTATATCGCCCTCGCCTACCACGAAAATCCAACGCTCTAGCATTCGAAATTGTCCAGGAGCTGATCCTCTTCCAAAATGGCGACCAGAGTCCACTCTCACAAAACGCTCCACTCGCGAAGCATCTACCGCTTCGGCGCGAACAAAGATTTCTCCAAGTTCTCGAATGCAGTCCAGCACAGAAAATCGCCGCCAGTCCTGGGGGGCTGAAGCACTTCGTGAAGACTTTCCTGAATTTGAGCCCGCCGCGACACCGGGTAGCGGTGATTTAGAAATCTCTGGCGCACTGCGAACCACCGCGCGAACAAATTGCCCAAGCGCATGCATGCTCAGAGAGTAGCTCTTTCCATAAAACCGAAACTGCCCGGCCACATCCGCTGCCGGAGCTCGTCCTCCTGCCCGCTGCCCCGCGCCGGAACTCCTTCCCCCGCGCTGATTTCGCCCACGAGAAACATGACGGTGCATGCCACCTGAACTACCAGGAACGAACACCCCAACACCGGCAATATCGATACTCTTGACACCGTGTCCTACCACACTGCGTCCTACGACACCGCGTCCAACAACGCTGTGCCCAACAGAGTGCGGCTCGCCGCGTCGCGGCCCACCAGAGCGTTGTTCACTATTATTCTGCCTTCTCGAACCGCCCCGATCGGAACCGTACCGCCGATCTCCTGGCCCCCTGCCCCCAGAAAGGGTAGCTGCGTGACTTGGAGAATTGAGTGCCTGTGGGCTCACTCTACTCCCCTGCGGGTTTCCCTGAGAGCTTTCTCTAGGTCGGCCTTCCCGGGGTCGACTCAGTGCCAACGCTTCTGCACGAACGAAAGAAAAGAGATTTGCTCCATCACGATCGACAATCGTTTCAATCCCCCCGTGCCCTCGAACCGGAAAGAAAAGATGCCCATCCACCAAGCAATCTCCAGCTCTATCATTGAGAGAACTTTGAGGAAGTAATAGGCGCTGGTTCTCGGGAGCCCAGCGCGCTCGTCCGAGCCGTTCGATCAGTACCCGCAGTACTTCTCGCAATGCCCAGGGCCCTTCTCCCTGCAAAGCGTCTCGCAATCCTCGATTGTACTTCGCCAAACGCGCGAACAACTGCACCAGCTCGAGCCCAAACGTCACTTTTCGTTTCTCGATTTCCAGTTCAAAGCTTACTCCCTGAGGCGTCTGAGTGACGGTGAGTTGAGGAATACATTGAATCAAGGGATCGCGCGGGTGTACCCGAGTAAAGGCATCCTCTAAACTTCCCAGATACACAGGTAGACCAAGCTGCCGTGGGTTAGCGACTGGGGCCTCAATCAAGTGTCCGACCAATACGCGTTTGGGCTCTATTAAATAGAACAGCGGCGGCTCGGCAGTATTGAACATGCGCTTAAGAATTCGGGCAGGAGTAGGCTCATCAACATGAGGGGCCACCGTATGGAGCCAAGCCTGATAGCGCTCCATGACCACACCCAGGGTATCCTTATGCAAAAACAAACCCTTGGGCGTAACCCGCACATCGCCACGAATGCGTTCGTCAGGAATCCAGTCCTTAGCCACCTGAATAAACTGAGACACCGAATCGACGCGCGCAAGATCGGGAGCCGCGGCTGGGACTTCGCTTCCACCTTTTTCGGCATTCTTGGCCGGCTCAGCACCGGCCGTACCAGGCTCGGAAACATCCGTGGAATTTTCTGGATGTTCAACATCATTGGTCATCATGGCCGTGTATACTTGCGAATCACCAAAAATTAGTAAACAACTCTCTCCACATGAGCAGGCCACACCACAACCAAGAGGGCAAACACAAAGAAGGCAAAAAAGCCCCTCGTGCGTCCGCAGGCAATGGCCATAAGCCGCAGGCAAGAAACTCCCCCGCCCGCCCCGTGGCGAGCCATATTTCCATCCCCTCACTGCTCACACTT
Source organism: Bdellovibrionota bacterium (assembly GCA_041739995.1). Lineage (GTDB taxonomy): Bacteria > Bdellovibrionota_C > UBA2361 > UBA2361 > JBGSMV01 > JBGSMV01. Next base: position 9,559 of record JBGSMV010000068.1, on the reverse strand, counting down.
ATAAGAAACACCGCCTCGTTCCTCTTTGACCAACTTCCAGTAAAGCAATCTGAAGAGGCTCCCGAGGAAGAACGTCAAATATTCGTCGAACTCGCCCAAGACCCTTACGGCTTTATTCACATTCTACGCCGTTGCGAATCGCTTCCGCCCGAATGGTGGGAACCATCAGCATCGCGTGCAACAGAGATCTACGTCGGCTATTTCTGCGCCTGTCTTGCGGCACACCACACCACCGTGGCTACTTTCGTGCCTACAGATGTGGACAATCAAATTCGCGGAACCTTGTGGCAAAACGCACCGGGCCCTGAGGCTCGAACCCTCATGCGGACAGTCGCTCACGCGGCGCTTCAATGGGACACTTCGTGTCTTTCACAAAGAGTAAACGAACACTCTGGAGTGGGTCCGGTCAGTGGGCACAACGGAGAACAGCTTGGCGTGCTTGCCGGGGCACTTGGTGTATCGCTTATGCACCACGAACTCGAAGCCGCGTCTGAGCTGGATCAACTGATTCGTGACGAGCTCTCGAGGGAAGCACGCGAGTTTGATTTTGTCTGCATGCAACCCGGAATGGAGATACAAGTCGCGCAGCTCGCTGCTTCCCTGACCCATAACTATGGAGATCTGAATCAGGGAGTGAATTTTTGGGCAGGCCTGCCTCTTGAAGAGCCATATCGGGAACGCTTCGACCGAAACGGCTCTGATTCTGATTCAACTTACGCCTGGCAGCCAAGCTTTCGGCGCGCACTGTCCGTCTATAATGCGATCATGTCTGCAGAGGGGCACAGACACTATCCGCTGCGCGCGGTAACCGCGTTGCGTAGAGGCAAAGAATTACTGCTGCCGCTGTCTCCGTTTCTTGATTCGTGGGGTGAGCGCGTTGCTCAATCCAAACTTCTATCAGATGAAGAAAAAGGCGAAGTGCTTGCCGCGCTGCTGCTCGGATGCCGCAAGATTTCCGGACAGATTGGGTACTATAGGGCGATAGCCGGCCTCGCTGAAGGGCTGGGCGGCGATCTCAATCGACTCACCAACTATATGCCGCACTCCGCACGCAGCATTCTCAAAGACGGCGCTACCCGTCAGTTGATAAGCATACGGCGCGCTTCGTTTGAGTCCAGCATCAAAAAGCAAGTTCGAAATATTCTTGACGCCAAGTGTTGAAACAGAAATAGATCCTAGGAATCTCAGACACAGTCCTGCTTTTGAGGCTCCGCCTTCGCTCGCGTGCTCCGGTGCTACTACTTAATTCGAGGAGGCTTCCCCCTTCGCTCTCTCCTTCGCCACGGCTGCGGAGGACAAGCAAGCTTCGGGGGACAAGTCGGCGGGACGTCGTCGTCTGTGCCAGTGTCACAGACTCCTAGTGGAAGAGCGCCACCCGATTTCTCAGAGCCAATAAGTGCTCGGCAACCGCCGGTGCATAGTTGTCGTTCGGCGAGAGCTCAAGGTAAGTGGCAAGATCTTGCTCGGCGCGATGAAACAGCTCCAGTTTCTCGTACACTAATCCGCGATCGCGATAAGAAGCAGCGTGGGCTGGATTAAGCATAAGTGAGATTTCACAGGTTCTGAGCGCTCGCTCAAAATCGTTTCTCAGCATGTAGGCATGCTTTAGGTTTGAAACCAGTCGCAGCAATGACTTTCGCTTCCCCGTACTCTTCAGCAGCGGGCGGATTGACTCATCATCAATCCCTGGCTCGTTAAGTTGTTTTATGAGTCGACCACGATCAACGAGAGTGCCCGAGAACGGATCAATGAGAATTTCCTCGACTCCATCGTGACGCAGCAAATAGTGCCCAGGAAATCCTACACCGACGAGCGGAAGCCCTAACTCCCGACCACACTCGATCATCACCAAGGCGAGGGTTAGAGGGATACCAGTCTTCCGTTCTAAGACCGAAGGCAGATAGCTGTTTAGGGGATCGTAGTAGTCGTCTCTGTTTCCAACGAAACCCAGAGACCCAAACAGCTCGGCTCCAAAAGCAGCATAGCGCTCCGAAAGGTCGCCATGCAGCCGGGGCCTAATCTGAGCTGCAAGCTCGGCAATTGACTTGTGGGCGCCTTCTACCGTGACTTCCGGGAACTCCTCTTGGGCTATCAATATGGCAGCCTCAAATAAGGGAAGCTCATCCTCCTTTATCCTAGAAAACCTTTCAAAGACCTCACGATTGCGGAGATGAATTGCCATACCCTCATACTACCCTAAAGAGACCGCTTCTCAAATGCGCCTCGTGAACATCTAAGGAAGCTCCCAACTGACCCACTAGATCAACCATTTCACTACCCAAATGGTAATTCCTATCAGATTCGAGGACTTGAATGCCCTTGATCACTCGTGTTCCGTCTCATGAATTCCTACACAGCGCCAAGCTGGGTGCGACGAAACACTAGCCCCATTCTATCTCGTCAGGTCCGTCCATTCTTGGACTGACCTGACGAGCTCCAAGCTCAGCGCCGGGCCCTGTAACCCCACGTTTCGCGTCGCTCCAGCTGTTCCCGCAGCTATTCCGCCCATCCATGGGCAGAATAGTGTAGCGATTCTACCGCGTTGTAAAAAAAAGTTTTAGAATCGCTACACTAGCCATGCGCAGGTAAAATCCCTATAAAAGCAACTTGCGATGAATCACTTCTCAGAGTTTGACCTTTTTAACCCCACCGATGAACACCGTCTGCTTCGAGACACGGTGCGTTCTTTCGTGCGCGATCACGTAGAGCCTCAAGCCCTTGAGTATGATCGCCAGGAGCGTTTCAACGTCGACCTCTTCCGTAAATTAGGACCGCTTGGTCTGCTTGGCCTCACCGCCCCCGACGAGTTCGGTGGGAGTGGCATGGATGCACTTGCCGCAGTCATCACCCATGAAGAGATCTCTGCCTCTGATCCAGGTTTTTGTCTCGCATATCTCGCACACGCGATCCTGTGCGTGAACAACATCTCAGTAAACGGTTCTAGCGATCAAAAACGTCGCTACCTTCCAAAACTCTGCAACGGCGAGTGGATCGGAGCGATGGGAATGTCCGAACCCGCGGTGGGAACCGACGTGCTCGGCATGCGCACCACTGCCGAGCAACGTGGCGAAAGATTCGTTATCAACGGTCGCAAACTCTGGATTACCAACGGCACCATCGACGACAAAGGAACTGCCTGTGACGTTCTGTGGCTTTATGCTCGCACCGGCGGCACGGAACATCGCGCACGTGTTTCTACTTTCATTATCGAAAAAGGCTTTAAAGGCTTTAAGGTCGGACAGAAGATTCACGATAAAACAGGCATGCGCGCTTCCAATACCGCAGAGCTCCTTTTTGATCAGACCGAAGTACCGCGCAGCAATTTGGTAGGAGACGAAGGTGCTTCTCTGCATCACATGATGCGCAACCTCGAACTCGAACGGGTATCACTCGCCGCCATGAGCCTTGGCATTGCACGGCGCGCGCTTGAAATCATGGTACGCTACTCTTGCGATCGTCATGCCTTTGGCAAACCTATTAACCACTTTGGTCAGATTCAACGCCACATCGCGGAGAGCTACGCAGAATACCAATCTGCCCGAGCGTTCGTGTATGACGTAGCCAGACGCATGGATTTACATAAAGGCGGCTCGCGCCTTGACTCTGATGCGGTGAAGCTTCTCGCAACCCCAATGGCAAAACACGTTGCCGATCGTGCCATCCAAGTGTTGGGCGGTTTTGGATACGTGGGCGAGTACATAGTCGAACGTCTATGGAGAGACGCCAAACTGCTTGAGATCGGTGGCGGCACTTTAGAGGCGCACCAGAAGAATATTACTGTGGATTTGGCCCGACGATCTGAGCAAGGAACGCCGACTCTTGGTTAGCGAGAACTGGTTAGCGAGAACGTCTTCGTGACTGACATCGTCCTCACCACACTAAACGCTCGCTACACTCATTGCGCCTTTGGATTACGCTATCTACACGCCAACCTCGGCTCGCTCTCCTGCCGTGCCGTGATCCAAGAATTTGTTATCAACGACAGGACTCTAGATATTGCCGAAGCCCTTCTTCGCGAAAACCCAAAGATTATCGGCATCGGAGTCTATATCTGGAACACGCGCGAATCATTGGCGGTCGTACGCGCCCTAAAAGTGCTCGCCCCCGAAATCACCGTTGTTATTGGTGGGCCTGAGGTCAGCCATGAGATTGAGCAGCAAGAAATTGTAGCTTGCGCCGACTATGTGATTTCCGGTGAAGCCGACCACGCTTTTAGAATTCTGTGCGAACAATTACTTGAAGGGGCTCCTCCGTCTGAAAAACACATTCCCGCAGAGATCCCCAAAGCAGAGTCACTTGCCCTGCCCTACCATTTGTACTCAGACACTGATGCACGACAAAGAGTCATCTATGTAGAGGCCTCAAGAGGGTGTCCATTCACCTGCGAGTTTTGCCTTTCGTCTTTGGAAATTCCGGTACGACAATTTCCAGTCGAGGGTTTTCTTACGGAAATGCAAGGCCTGCTGGATCGCGGCGTGCAGCAATTCAAATTTGTCGATCGCACCTTTAACTTAAACTTACGAATCAGTAGTCAGATACTGAGCTTCTTTTTAGAACGCATGCGACCTGGGCTCTTTGTTCATTTTGAAATGGTGCCCGACAGGCTACCCGCGGGACTAAAGGATCTGATTCGGCAGTTTCCCGCCGGAACACTGCAGTTCGAAGTAGGCATTCAGACATTTAATGTGGAAGTCGCCGCACTGATTTCTCGTCGTCAAAACTATGCAGCACTTGAAGATAATATCCGCTTTCTGAGACAAGAAACTGGCGTTCATATTCACGCAGACCTTATTGCAGGACTTCCAGGGGAGAGCGTCGAGTCTTTTGCTCTCGGATTCGACCGACTGGTCATGCTCGCTCCTCAGGAGATTCAAGCCGGGATCCTCAAGCGCCTAAGAGGCACTCCGATTGCTCGACACACCGAAACTTGGGGCATGGTGTATAGCGGTGAGGCCCCATACGAGGTGCTGCAAACGAAGCTTATTTCTTTTTCTGAAATGCAGGGCCTGCGGCGTTTTGCGAGAACTTGGGATCAAATTGGCAATAGCGGCAACTTTGTAGAAACCACTCCTCTGCTTTGGGCGGAGACTCACGATCCTAGCCCCTTTCATGCGGTGTTTGCCTTTAGCGAGTGGTTGCATGCGCTGTCACCTGCTTCTAGCGGGCACAGCCTTAAAAACCTGGCCAGCTACCTCTTCAAGTTTCTCAAAGAAAAGAGCTCCATGACTGAGGAAAAAATCCTTGAGTCGCTCTCTAATGATTTCTTTAGATTGGGGCGGGCGGACAAGCCGCAATTCATTTCGAACTTTGAGCGAAACAATCCGGAGCTACGTAGTCGCCTTTCGGTCAAGCGCACTGTCGACCGTAGCTCGGGAGAACGCCAGGCGCGACACCTTGCTTAAGCCCTAAGACATATCCTTCTGAGATGCCGCTAATGCAGCTCTTCTTCCGCTAAACCAAAGTCTCGGGAAGAAAGCGATGCGTGCACAGCAACATCGATTACTTCGAGCACCGCATCGCCAGACCTTCGTCGTCTGCCTTTCACCGAGAAATCGAGCACCACTCGCTCAGAGGGAACGCTGTCCAGAATTGGTTCAAGCTCGGTGAGAAATTCAGGTCTGCCGCTAAGTACCACGATATTAGGAAGAGAAACGCCTACGTTGCTCTTTAAGCAGCGGATATAGCCAGGAGTCGAAATGGTGTCATTCTCACGCGGAACGAAGAATACCCGCATTGGTGAGCCTTGAAACGGGGCGGAGAGCACTTTTCCCATGGCGCAAAGTACTGGCTCACCGCCAAGGCGGGTGTATTCAACTCGCGTCAGTTCCCAACGCAAGCTCTTAATCGAATCCATTCTAAGGCGTCTTCCCGGAAATCTGAACATAACCTCAAGCCTCCCTACCGCCGGAACCCTCCATTGAGCCAGCTATCCTTTAGATGCGACCAACATTCGAACTGGCGCTCAGTATGAGCTTTCACGGCTATTTTCATTTAGTTCCAGGCACCTGGGGCGTCTAGCTCGCTCCTAAGCATAAAGCTTGCGGAATGCCGATTTCGCTCTATACTTCCCGCGCCAAACAAAAACAGTGGCATATGATTTTAGGCTTCGCCTAAGATCGTTTTTGAGGACTAAATTGACAGGATTCTATATGAGAAATGGATTGTTTTTCGCCGCAGCGCTTGCTTCACTAGTTGTTTTTTCTGCCTCTGCATTCGCTGCGACTCCTCCCGCGAAGGGCATGTTCGAAGGGAATTGCGCTTATGGTCTCACCATGGGGAAAGTTGTTCCCACTGATTGCTCAGTAACTTGGACCGACCCTGCAAGCAAGAACACCTATTGTTTCCTGAATGAGCAAAACAAGTCTGAGTTCGCAAAGAACACCAGCATGAATGAGTCCAAGGCAAATGCTGAGTTTGCAAAAATCTCTTCGCTAAAGTCTGCTGAAACAGCGCAGAAGAGCGCCCTTGATCAGGCCTCTACCGCTATCAAGCAGGCCAATCAGGCTGTTGACCAAGCCAAGACTCTTCAGGCTGTACCGCACTGAACTGTTTGACGGCGCAGCGCCATCACGTGTGTGAGCGCGCTGTACCAAGACAACTTAACGTCCTGTGGTTGTGTCTCCTCATTGGGCCATGACCCAGGGCGTTTTTTTGTGCCTAATGTTTTGCACTTGGAAGTTTTGAATCTGATTGGTGTGTGAGTTCCGAAGTTAGAAGTTGGGCCGGAAAAAGGTAGGCAGTCGGAGAGGAACTTCAAGAAGGGTGAACCTTCGTGAGAGGACCGTAATGGGGGCGGCGCGAGCAACTTGACGATTGTCATGTCACTTCGCGCCGCTCCCCCATGTTTTGCCCTCAAACCGCTAGGTCATATAAAAGACCACGTGCTTCATGGAAACACGTGGCCTTCAGTGCATCAGGAGCTTTCTCCCTTTGCTAAAACGGGCAGCCGAGTATTTCATCGGCAGCCCATTCATTGGAGGCCAGAACAGAACCTCCTCACCCAACGTCAGTTGGGGAACACAACTCGCGCGCCAGTGGTGGCAGCCTGAACCAGGTTGCCACTCGTAGCCGCCGAGACTGCACGACTGCCGTCGCGCACATCGCGCTGCGAAATGCTCGGGCTGTTGCTTGAGTCATTCCGCGTTGCAACAACCGTCCGAGCATTGCCGGGTTCCAGGGACGCCGTCACCGGCGCCGTCTGGAAGCTCACTTCATAGGCACGAATGGCCTCCGCCCGTTCCCGAATCTGGGAAATGGCGGTGGCCAACTGCTGCTCGCTCATCGCGGCAGCAGTGCCGTTCTGCTCGTAGTGATCAGCGATCACTTCGAGCGAGTCTGCCTGAGCGCGGAACATGGCCACATGGCCTGCCATGGCCTCGAGCCACAGCTGTTCCGCGTCCGTACCAGCCGCCGGCCGGTTCTTCGCCAGATCCTTGTACTTCGACACAGTCGAAGACAAAGCCACGCCGTCGATGGTCTTGATCGAGACACCATTGTACTCCTCAAGCCACCAAGGCTGGATCTCGCGTCGAGCGTTGACATCGACCTTGGCCTGGCCCTCGTTGTGGGCCGCGGCCAAGAGTGCCGTGGGTTCGTACTTCGCCACTGCGGCTTCCCGCAGCTGCACCCGGGCGCTGGCGCCCGAGTCACCGAAGGTCGAACGAACCTGATCAAACCCTCCGCCGCCGGAGCAACCTCCGAGGAGGGCAGCGAGGACACTGAGGACGATCGCCGAACGAATCATGTTGACGTTCTTCATTGGAAAAACTCCTCCCGCTTAGCGGGAATGTCATGCGGATAATTCCGCACAACGATGCACTGAATAGAGGGAACCTCTAGGTGACAAGCTCAGCGCGCACGCGCTGAAAAAACTCGCACCCGAACCCTTACCCTCAAGAAGGATTCCTCTCCGAACTACCATATGAAAATTGTGAAAGATCGAAGGGAATACCTCCCCGCGTCTTTCACCTGTCTCCGCCAAACGGATTTTTGCTCCTGAAAATCAGCACGCTTCCGTACAGGAAGCTGCTACCTTTCCAGTTCTGAGGATTTCACAAACGCTGTGATTTCGAGGCACTACGCATGTGAGAGGAGTGCGTAGTCGCGCAATGGTCCGAATTCGGTCCGAATTTCGATCATCAAATAGATCAAATTTAGATCATTAAACGACGATCGAGACTTCGGGCTGAAGAATATCAATGACTTACTCGCACACAGACCTTAAAAGGTAGTACCTTCCTTCTAGAATTTACCCAATGGTTGAGGCGCTAGAAGCGATAGCTCAGCGCTCCGCGCAGGCGATACTGGGCCACAGCCTGATAGCCTGAGTTTTGAATATCGATAGGGAGATCCACTCCGAAGTCTGCCAGTAAATCCCCGGATGCGTAGGCTAAACGCGGTCCAAGAAACGCGGCACGCATCGAGCTGCCTTCCTCGTCTACTCCACCGATCTGGTCTTCGCGCTTATACTCACCAGAAAAATTCGCTGAGAAAGAGAGTCTCTCTGACTCTGAGTTCAACAAGAAAACTCCAGGACCAGTGCGCCAGGTCAAATCATTTGCGTACTGGTACTGATGGTCACCTTCAGTACGAATCATGTACATCACATCAGCTCTGAAGAATCCGATACCGTCGCGCACATAAACATTCACCCCCACAGGGACATCAAAAGACCCGGAGCCAAGCGCCAGATCGTGTCCGTGAATCGCTGACGGAACGCCTGGGAACTCGGAGTCATCATGCGACTCACCGCCGTGGCGCGCTATTTCACGGCCCCCCCTCTGCAACGAGGCTGCTGCGGAGTGGTGAGCGCCCTCATCATGCATATCGTCATCGTGAGACTCGTGAATTTCATCATCGGAATGCTCTAATTCCAACTCGTTCATGGCCCCCTCTCCATGATGATGTTGCTCACCTAGTTCATCCGAGTCTCCGGTAGGAAGTTTCAGCCCACCAAAGATTTGCACACTGAAGCTCGAGTCATCTCCTCGCTGCATTACCGGGGCGTAGACCGCCATTATCTGCATGTCTCCTATGCCACTCACAGTCCCGCGTTCCGCATTTCCGTCTTCCAAGCGTCTATAGCGCTGAGAAATATAAGGCAGGTGCGTAAATATGCTGACTTGGTCACTTATCCCATACCCAATGTTCATCTGGGTAATGGAACTGGCCAAGTGCTGCTGGGCTTCATTGGAAACGTAATGACCAGATTGCTGAATGCGCCCGTAATAGGAGAACTGCTCCGAAACTCCGGCCTGCCAAACACCCTCACCGATTACAGCGCCGTGCTCCCCATCGTGCGCGCCATGCAAATCACAGGCAAAGGCTAAGTGGATTCGTCCTAGCTCAAAGCAAACGCCTGCGCAAAGAATGGAAATCAGCGCTCGCTTCAAAATCTTGCGAGATTTAGATCGAACGATATTCTGTGAAATAATGCGCATAAACACCAAGACCTCAATGACTGAATAGTTCACTCAACAACTACAGATACTCGGGTAACCTCGGTAGTCGTACACACCTATCTACTGAAGGATTTCTATTCGAAATGAAGGGATAATCA
>JBGSMV010000051.1:0-4467 GCA_041739995.1 Bdellovibrionota bacterium | reverse complement strand
ATCGCTGGGCCGCAACTCATCCCCAGCACATCTTGCAACCCCGCCAACAAGAATCTTTAGAGGCCCTGGAACGTCGCCGTCAACACCGCGCCCTGCGGCGACTCCAAGCCGCCGAATGATGGTGTTGCTTTAACGGATACGAAGGCATTGAACCTGTGAGATTGAGTGCGTTGCTCTCGGACGCGATTGTCGTGCTGGCCTTTCATCCGCTCGTCTGCCACGTGGATGATCGTGCCATGCCAGCCCAGTTTGTGATTCGTTCGTTCGGCTAGCGGTGCGCTGTTTGTGGACGTGGCGACGACAGACTTGCTGCGGGCCCACCCGCGGCGAATATTTTGGGCCGAAGATTTGAACCTTTTTCAGATATGTGTCTGTCTGGAGTCTAACCCGAGCTTGCTGGAGCTCGAACCGACCGGTAATACATTCGCCTGCCAAATCGTAGTGCTGCGTTGCTCAGCTCATCTGCCAATTGCTCGTGGCTGGTACGCGAGTATGTAACGCTGTCTGGTTCTGACACCTTCCTTATGATTTTAGCTGGCGACGCCGCGATTGAAGCGATGATCGGCGAAGCTATATTCGAGCAGTCCATTTTTGATTCGAGTCCGTCAGCTCTCCCACGCACCGTGGTACATTCTTTGTCGGGTGAGTTTAGTTGTGCTCTTCCTCAAGATGCTGACACTTTCGGCCATTGAGGTCGCTACCTGGGGAGCGAGCTACAGATCTTCTGAATTGCAACGCCATTGGCAAACTGCTCACTCACCATTTTAATTTCATCCGCTGTCAAACGCCTCCCTATCTTCTCTTCGATTACTTGTTGCGATGTCTGAAGCAAACCGCATTTAGCGAGAGCACTTAGCCGCTCAGCAGGATCATCTATGCGAGAGGCAGCTTCATTACAATCTTCATAACTGTGCCTGACTTTGATCACCTTTTGCGCCTTGGCGAATCGAGTGGCTTCGACACGGGCAATCCGTTCCTCACACAAGGCGACATCTTCTAAGCGATAACGAGGACTGTCTGCCTTGACCTTCTCCGCAACTCCTAACGACCGCATCCATTCCCTACTTTTCTTTAGCACCTCGTCGGCTTCTTCCGTCTTACCGGATTCCTTTAGACGTTTTGCTAATGCATGACCTATGAATTCTGCGCCTGAAGCGTCCTGGGTCGACAGGTAGTATCCCACAACTCCCAGGGCGATAGCGTCGGAGTCGGGTTTGTTCAATTCGCGTTTGCTTAGATACAAATCCAAAACCGTCAGCGTTCGCAAGTGGATCTGTGCAAATTCACTCAACTGTTCATAGCCGGAATCCTCGGTGATGGCAAAAATATCCTCGCGACCGACAATGTCACCCTTGTGGAGGCGTTCAGCCACTCGTTGCAGTTGAAGACGCTCTTGGTTGTCGCCGACCACTAGGGCCTCAAACGCTTCGTTGCATGATTCTTTAAAGGTGAGACTGCGAAAATTTGGACGCTCGCCGCCCTGTACGGAAAGTTGTGCCGCGGCCACAGAGATGAACACAATTATCACTCGTGCAAATGTCGACAGAGACAGCATGGCATTTTCCCTTGGTAGACCAGAATACACCCGATTTTAACCACCTTGTTTAATGATAATTCTCACGCGATCAACTAGCCTCTGACATTCCAACTCACTAATCATAACTTCGACTGGGTCTTCAACGGTCTTGCTATCAGAGTTGAGCGAAGATTCACTAAGAGCCCTCCATCTAGCATTCTTGGATAACTGTTCAAGACAGCTTTGGGCCCTCGCAAGTGCCCGCTGACTTGCCTTACGCTTGCCATGCCTGTGGAACTGCAGGGTTGCAGCCAGGGCAGAATGGCAGTTTCTGCACAGTTCATTCACATCAGACGCTTCACGTTCCGCATAACGCTTGTCCAAATCATTTACTGCAGTGGAGGATTGATCAATGGTCGATAGGAGGATCGCTTTAGCCAAGTCGCCCCTCCAGCCAGTTGCGTTCTCGAGATGAGATTCAATCGTGGCGACGAACTCTTCCGGCGGAGCGTGTTTTGGTTCAAGAGCGGCACGCCATGCGAATATGAGCAACGTATCGCCGAAGCCAGTCCTCTCGCTTGGCCAACGTGTCAACTGCCTTTGTAAATTGGAAACGCTCGGCACAGTCCCACGCGGAGTTTCCAGGTAGAAGCTGCACCAAATCGAAGGCATACTCTCCTCATGACCAAGCAGTAAACGCCTCTTCGACGACTCCCTTAATACTTCGTTACGCAGTTCCGCGCATAGCAGAATCTGGCGAAGTAATTCGTCAGGTGACGCGTTACCTGTTTGCGCGACCTTTTCCAAGTAGGTAGCAGCAGTGGCGAGGTCGCCAAGGGCAAGTGACGTTTCAGCCAACTGCTTCATAGCCGGCAATCGATACTCATCTCTAAATGGATTCTCAAGGCACTTACTGAAACAACTTGCCGCCGAACTAAACTGCATTCTATCGCGAAGTATGTAGCCCTTAACCCAGAGAGGAAACGGCTCGTCCGGAAAGACTTCGATGACTCTTTCGCACTCGCTTAATGCTAAGTCTTTGAGTCCTAGATTAAAGAACGCACCGGCACGAATTGTCGTCAGTGCAACATTTCCCCGATGCTCTCTCAATCGAGAACTACATAAGAATGCGCAGGCAAGCGGGTCCGAGGTCCTAAGCTCATCCAAATGAGGAAATTGAAGTTCACTGACGGACGATAGTATTCCATTTATTTCAATAGACTTCGTGAAAGTGCGGCCTTGAGTTTCCACAGAACCGGTCAACTCCTGAATGATCGGAAGCCACTCATCTTGAAAGCCCGATCCGCTATACTCAATGAAGGGCTGCGGTCCCTCAAGTTCAAATTCTAACGCAACCTCGACCTCGCCGAGTTCTTTTGCCATCTCGAAGTGCTCCTGCGCTTGTACAAAAGCGAGACTAGCTAGAGCAACAACGCCTCGGTAGCTACTCAGACGTCGCTGAATAGCTTCGGACTGCTCGATCGAGCCGATCCGCTGAGTTGCTATACCCATTGCCTCTTTGTAACAGTCATCCGCCTGAGTAAACTTGCGAAGTGCGGCGTATGCCTTAGCCTGAAGACACAGTAGTTGCACTTTTCCGGGAATTGAGTATCCAAGCGTTCCTTTGGGTGTGGTGGGTATTTCCTCTGTGAGCTCCTCCCAGCGGTCAAGCGCTCCAAGAATGTTACATAACGACAACAGTTCTTCTTCCTTAAGGGCCCGATGATTCCTCAGCATTCGAAGATGCATCACCGCCGCATATCCGTTGTAGATAAGGAAGCTATCAGACTTGTACGAACCTACCTCGTTCTCATGCCATTTGGCCAGGGAAATACTATCTTCTTCGCTGGCAGCAGAGACGGAAGTTAGGTCTCGATGAATCAACGCGCGTTTGTACTCAGCTACCCATGACTCAGCAGCAACGGGTATTATCATTCCGTGGTCGGCAAGGGAAGCGCCGGCATATACCTTCGCAAGACCTGCCAGATCCGTGAATGCGTGTGAAGCAGCAGCGCTGCTCCATCGAGCCTCGATCTGCCCCTGAGCTTTGAACAAAATGTCACTTGCAGAAGGTAGATGGAGTTGTCGCGACGACCCAGGATAATATAGGTCGTGGCGAGGAGCGAGCGAAGCGAACCGCAGATTAGTTGACCACTCTCTAACCACCCCATTTTCGAATAACAGGCGCCCGTCATTCGAAAATGCGATGACTGTGCCGTCATGTTCTGCCGAGCTACTCAGCACCGAAAGAACTTTTAGCTTAGCAGCATCGAGAACGATGATTTGTCGGTTCTCGCCACTAGCTGTTACGCGTACGCCAAGCAAACTGCCATCCGGCGAGACGACGGCCTTTTCTGCAACAGTTGGTGGCGGCAACATCAAGCGGTCTAAAAGTTCGCCGCTAGCTGCTTTGCGCTGCTCGATGGTGCCATTCTCGAACAGAACAAACCAATGTTCACTCTTGGGGGAAAAAAAGGATGCTACGGCCGGATCATCTTCGTTTCCGACTTGACTGATGATTTTACCGTCATCAGGTGCTTTACTGTCATCAGAACTAAGTTTCCAAAGCGTTGCCCGTCCTGATCCGATCGTACAAACGGCGTCCCGTTTGTCAGAGAGTTCTATGTCACTCACTGGAAATCCGTGTTGCAGCCGAAACACGTGTCGCCCATTTTCTGCTTTATATCCGCACGCCAAGCCGTTACTTCCATTTCTTTCGAAGTTGAGACTGCACTCGTCACCAATCGCCATAAGCAGGTACCTGCTGTCAGAATCGAATTTGGCCTTCTGAATAGCGTCTTCACAAATAATTGTGCTCCTCACGTATTCCCTGCGCACTTTACGGTTGGAAGTGGTTGAGGAATGGTCCTCCGGGTAATGTCGAGATAGCCTCGCTCAACGAGAGTGTGGCGTACGGCTCGACGATGACAAACAGCTCTTGGTATATCGGT
>JBGSMV010000050.1:0-26932 GCA_041739995.1 Bdellovibrionota bacterium | reverse complement strand
AGGCCAACTGGGCAAATAGACCGACCAGCTTTGTCCTCATGACACATCGGGAGCCTTACCCCTGATAACAGAACTCAGGAGGAGACGAATCTTGATACCCATTTCGAGAGCCTCATTGAGAGGGAGGGTGGGGTTGGCGAGGGCTCACTCTTTGCAATTCCTACGGGTGTTCGTGGGGACGAGGCAGATTGGCGATTTCTTCCTCGCACTGCATTGATCGGCCTGCGTGTTGTTATGGGATTTGGGGACACCCTCACATCAAGAATTTGGAGTGAGATGTCTGGAGAGGAGATGTTAGGTGCAAAAAAGGCGGTCGTAATTCGCTCGCTCATGGAGTAGTTGGAATGTTCGCGTGGCTTAAAAAATGGGTAGCACGAAGTTCTCCTCTGAATATGGAGGGAGCGTTTGCTACTATTCTTACCAAGAAGCAGCGTGAGGCTATCTCTGCATTGTCTCCCGATCGTCGCCGTATGGTAGAGTTTGCAGCTCAGACGCTTGGAGTATCTCAGCGGGAACTCTTGGTGCAGGTCGGCAAGGTCCTGGGGTTGCCGGTAGTAGGAGAGGTGCCCGCCTTTCCCGCCAAGAGGTGTCCGCAGGAGTTGCGACAGAAGCTCTTTGCTGGCGGTGCTATTCCATTCTGTGAGGGGGGTCTCATCCGCGGTGTAATCGCAGTGGATCCGGGGCTAATCTCAGAGACGCTTCAGCAAACAAAACTCCCTGTCGCGCTAGCTCCCTGGGGTGAGATTAAGAGCGCATGGGATCAGTCAGGGCACGAGCTTGATGTTACGGAGGCTCAGTCAGAGTATCGGAAAGAGGCGCCATCCCCGACTCGTGCTTTGGAAGAAATCATTCGAGAGGTTCGCAAGTACGCAGGAACGGAGGCGTGGATCAAGCCGCGAGAGAACTCGCTTGAGTATTCGTTTCGAGCTCGTTCACGGGCTGAGTGGGGCGTAGATGGGCGAGAGGCGACCGGTACGGTCGATGAGTCTGTGGCTGCACAGGTTGCTCAGTTACTTGCGCGCGCAACCTCAGAGCCGGAGTGTCTGGCACCAGTTCGCCAAGCGTTGGATATGCCGCTGCTGGCAGTTACCACAACCTCCCAGCTTGGAATGCATATAACGTGGCGCAAGCGAGTGGTTATCCCTGATGCAGTGCCGGAGAAAGTCGCGCAGTTGCATGTGATTACTGGGGGCGCGGACCGTGAAGTTGTCCTGATAGAGGACAATCCGTCAATCGCGAGTGTGCTGCGGAAGATAATTGCCACCACCAAAGTGCGGTGTCGTTGGTATCCTGATGGCGCACAGGCTCTAGAAGCCTTGACGCTTGGGGAGTGTAAGCCCTCGGTTCTTCTATGTGACATTCATATGCCTGAAATGGATGGAATTACCTTCGTGCGAAGAGTGCGAATGCTCCCGGCATTTCAGTCCACTCCGATAATAATGCTTACGTCGGATGAGGCCTTAGAAGCGGAGTTAACTAGCCTAAAGAGCGGAGCGGATGCGTTTGTCGGGAAGTCTGAAGATCCGAAAGTGCTTCTTGGGTACCTTGAGCGAATGTTAGAGCGCAGTGCGCAAAAGCCGGCAGCCTAGTGGGAGATTGATGTGGTAGTTCCAGTAGGAATTTTTCTGTCTCTGTGTGCAGCAACGTACCTTGGTTGTGTGCTCTGGGACGTGCTCTCTCTTCGGCGGATGCTTTTGGGAATCGGGCGAGGAGAGGCGTCGGCCGCGGTGACGAATGCGAAGTTCCTTACCTCCATAGCTAAGTTGCTCTTGGGGCACTTAGAGGCGATTCGATTCCGACTAAACTCACTCGAGTGGCAGATTGACCTAGCCCAGCAGATACAAAGTAAGACGCCGACGGAGGGACTCCCGAGCGAGCTTGGTCGTGACGTGTTGGCGGACGAGCGTAATGCGATGGCTCAAGTGATGCGGGAGCTTCAGCCCAAGCTCCGCGCCCATACGGGGGCGATTATTTTGAATTCCGATGATGGTGAGCCGATGGCTACCTATCATGGAACCAAGGGTGAGCGCTTTGAGCGGGAGTTGAGTGAGTATTTTGATCACTACCTTCAGAGTGGTGGATCGCTTGGTCCCACGGGACGCATAGAGCTCGTAACAGAGGGCGCCCAACAGCTGGTATTTTTTGGATTTAGATACGCTATCTGCTTCCCTGTCGCCTGCGTTACAAATGGAAAGACGCGACGTGGGCTCATATGGTTTGGCTATCAGCAGCCGGTAGTGCCGAGTGACTTAGAGGTTCATGTTGTTAGAGCAGGAGCAGACGAAGTAGCGCGACAGGTTCAGGCCGCTGCGGTGGTACAAAATCTAAGTGGCAAAGTAGCCGAGGCGGAATCTGACGCACGAGAGAAGAGTGAGTTTCTCGCTCATATGTCCCACGACATTCGAACGCCGCTAAATAATATTAAGAACATTTTTGCGCTACTTCGCGAGGAAAAGAATGAAGACGAGCGGAGCGAGTTACTTGAAATGGGCATGACAAATGCTCAGAATATGACCGAGTTGCTCACCTCAATTCTCGATTTTGCGCGTCACCGAGTGGGTAAACTCACGGCGGATATACAAACAGTGGATCTTGCAGCCACGGTGAAAGAATTGGTGGGATCATTTCAGCCCACGGCTCGTGCGAAGGCGCTAAATTTGACTATAAGTCTGCCAAGCGAACGCGAGTGTTTGGTACGTGCGGATCCGCGCCACCTAAAGCGTGTGTTGACAAACCTCATTAGTAACGCGCTGAAGTTCACCGACGAAGGAGGCGTGAATGTAGTGGTTTCGCGTGCCGCAGCAGGCTCCGGCAGCTATTGTATTAGCGTTATTGATACGGGGCGAGGCATGTGCAGGGAGAATTTGGATGCCCTCTTTACTCCATTTACGCGATTTGATCGGTCTGTAGATGGGATTGGGCTGGGTCTCGCCTTAAGTAAGGTGCTGGTGGACCTCAATGGTGGAAGTCTCCGTGTAGAATCTGAGCAGGGGAAGGGGACGAGGTTCGCCCTGGAAGTTCCCGGGCACAACACTTCGAGCCTTGATCTGTCGGAGCCAAGTCCTGCGGCACACCTGGAGGGCGTTACTATATTACTCGCAGACGACGATCGTGATGTGGTGGGAACCACGGCGAGGATTCTGGAGCGTGCGGGGTACAAGACGTTGCGTGCCTATAGTGTTGCTGACGTAGTTGCTCTCCTTAACTTTGATACGCCGAATCTCATTCTTTGTGACAAGAACCTCGGGGACGGTACGGCGGTAGAGGTGCTTAAGTTTATAGAACGACGAGAGAGGGCAATGCCGCTAATCCTGCTCTCAGGGAGCGGTGTGGCGGATGAGCAAGAGCTCGTAGATGTCCGAACTCTAGAGAAGCCAATCGAACCTGAGCGGCTGCTCGCGGAAGTGGCGCAAGCGTTGAGCGTTCGTTCTAAGGCGGTTGGAGAGAAGTAGTTATGCGGCCGCACAGATCCAAGGCACTTCGATTGCTCACTGCAATGGCGCGTCACTTGAATCACCAAGTGAGAACGCCTCTTTCCGTCTTGTCCAATGACCTCTTTTTTCTCAAGAGCATGATCCCTGAGGAAGATTTTGAGCGCGCAAAGCGAAAGTGTAATGAGATCGCGGATATCCTAAAGGCTCCTACGGCGCTTGCGCCGCGAGACCTTAATCCAACCACGATCGCTCTTCGGGAGGTTCTTAAGGAACGTTGCGCGGAGGTGTGGGTAGACGGAGATGTTGAGCCGGTAGAGGTTGACCGCGAGCTCTGTAGTTTGCTCGTCTGGGGGCTTCAGGATGCGTTTAGTGTGCTTGCACCAATCGATCGAATTCTTCTAAGTGATGACGGCCCGGCAGTGAAAATGGTGGTGAAAGGCAATACTCCCTTTCACGTGCCCGCTGATAAGCAGCGAAACATGCGGTTCGATAATATGACTGAGTGTATTGCTCAGTATCTTCAGAGAGATTCTCTGGGGGCGATATTCGTAGACGCGATCGCTGACGAACTCGAAATTCCGATGGAACTAGAGCTTCTTCCCTCTACCAGTCTTACCCTATTGTTTCCAAAGGGCGTTGCGGACATTAAGGCGGCGTCGAACGCCTAAGCGTGTACTTTAGGTACTAGGCACATTTAGGGCAGGGAGGAGGATCCGTGGGTCAACGGCAACGCCCTGTTTCCGAATCTCGAGGTGAAGATGCGGTCCGGTACTTCTTCCGGTGCTGCCGACTGACCCAATGATCTGGCCTGCGCGTACCTTTTGCCCAGTGCGTACGAGAATGTCTCGTAGATGTCCGTAGTGGCTGGTGGTGTCTTCGTCGCCATGTCGGATGACTATCAAATTACCATATGCGTCGTAACGATCAGAGAAAACGACAAGTCCGTTAGCGATAGATCTAACTGGAGAGCCTTGAGTGGCGGGAATGTCTACTCCTGAGTGATGCGATATGACCTTCGAAAATGGGTCGCTTCTAGGACCAAAGGCGCTGGAGAGCGAACTAGCGGTTAATGGAAATACTAGCGGAGGGGGTGGTGGTTCATAGGTCAGAATTCGACCCAATAGAAATAGTCCAAGGAGATCGAATGGTGTCGGCATATCCTTCTCACCTAATGCTAACTGATTTTGCGAGAACAAAGGCTGCGGTTCCTCGAGGAGAAACAATACGCACCCAATCCCCTTCCTTGCCTTCAACTAAAACGCGTGTGCCCTGAGGGAGGTGCATGACGGCCTCGCTTGTCGAGGTCGGCTCTCTGTGAAGGCTGGCTCGCTTAACCGACACTACTCCAGTCGTAGTTGTGGTCCTCGCGTGACGTGCGGGGATTGGGGCTGGGAGTGCTTCCATGGAAGGGGCGCTAGCTTCTGGGGCGGGGGATGAGCGCTTAAGTTCCTTCACTAGGGTGGCCACGACCTGTGCGAGATTTCCGATTTTATTGTCGAGAGCGGCTGTTTCGCGGGCGGTGATTGAAGGGAGAATTCGAGCAGTGCGTTCCACGGTTGAGAGGCGCCACCACCCAACGGAGACTCCCGTGACGCAAGCGATTGCGCACATGACGGCAACCATCGCAACGACGATTGACCCGCGGTGACGTGAAGCTGCGTTGAGTAGCGTGTGGTGGCGAAGATGTGTAGTGACACCTTCGAGGACGGAGTCGCGTTGAATTGGAAGGTGAGCTTCCGAAAGAGCGGCTTTTGAGACCCCAAGGCGCAGCCCTTGATCGATGTAATTGGGATGGAGTGGGATGAAGCGATCTTCTTGATGTGGCATATTGCTACTCCTCAATATCTCTAAGTGTGTAGAGGCCTCCAGAAAGGCCATCCACTGAAACGACTTCTGTCACTTTTCGACCCTCGGGGGTCCGTTGAATGAAGACAACGATATTGACCGCGTCTGCAATCATCTCCTTGGACGGAGTTACGTTTGCTTCTTGGATAAGTTGCTCAAGGCGGCTTAATCCTCGTCCCGCAGAGTCGGCATGGATTGTGGCGCAGCCTCCGGAGTGGCCTGTGTTCCATGCCTTGAGAAGAGTGAGCGCCTCGGCGCCTCGGACCTCTCCGACAACGATTCGGTCCGGGCGATTGCGAAGGGTGGCGCGCAGAAGATCGTTCATTGTAACCGACCCGTCTTTGGTTCTGAAGCTGAGCCAGTCGGGCGCTTCGCACTGAAGCTCCAGTGTGTCCTCGATCGTAACAATCCGATCTCCGGTCTTCGAGATCTCCTGAAGGATAGCGTTAGCAAGGGTGGTTTTCCCCGAGCCTGTGCCCCCAACAATCAAAATGTTCTTTCGTTCATGCACGGCGCGCTCAATAAATGCAGAGCGTTTGGCGGAGATAATGTTGTTCTTTATGTAGTCAGAAAGGTGAAATATTCGCACCGCCTTTTTCCGAATCGTGAACGATGGTGATGCCACTATTGGGGGAACCTGACCCTGGAAGCGAGCTCCAGAACCTGGCAGTTCGGCAGAAAGGAGAGGGGTTTCTTGATTGCAGACGGCTCCCATGCGAGTGGCAATAACGCTGATCACTCGCTCTGCGTCTTCTCGACTAAAGACATGTCCCGTGAACTGCCGGCCATCTCCTAAGCGATCAATCCACAGCTTCCCGTCAGGATTAAGCATGACTTCAACGACCTGTGGATCGTCGAGATAGCCAAGTGCGGTAGGGCCCAAGGCGGATTCGAGCATTGTGAGGCGACGTGCATCGCTGAGGGCGTTGTTTGTGCTCATGACTAGACTCCGCTCCTCTAGTTTTCGCCCCCTGGATAGCCGTTAGCACGTTGGCGCTGCGCAACAAGGTTGAAGCAGACTCCGTAGCTCTCATATGAGTTGGAGAGTTCGAACGTGCCCATGCCCCCGGTGAGTTCTGCTGGGCCCAAAGGGGATCGGTTGAGGATCATTCCGTGATAGGGAAGCATATCGTACGGATGACTCTTAACGATGCGGGTTGGCTTCTTGGCATTCCACTGCACCACGTTCAGTTCCTGTCCGCATGCCCCAAGCGAGCGCATAAGAATCAGAGGACGCGGGGCATATTTACCGTCAGAAACTGGCTTAATGGATGCTTCGCGACCCCCGCTACGTCTGCGTGATTGGCCCCAGTATGAAATGGTGGTGCGATCTGAGGGATCGACGCTGGCTCGCGACAGATCTACGTAAACAGCGAAAATGTAAGGTTCTGTCTCGCTGCCACATGCGTCTCGCGAGAATGTTCCGGAAAGGGTGCGGAAGGAGTCCCGACTACTCTTCCGTGCACGAGCTTCGGATACTGGAGGGAAGCCTCCGAATAGCTCGTTAAGGAGTTCTTCGCACTCTGGTGATAGATTCTCCCAGTCACAATCTCCAGCTCCTCCGAGGTAGTTGTCTACGATATAGCCGCAAGTTTCCCCTGCGCTCCAACTACCGCCAAACCGTTGGCCGAGTCCCGAGGCGAGTGCTCCGATACTGTCGGGCGGGAAAAGATCGCACACGGGGTGTGTGACCTCCCGTTTGTTAACCTGCTCATCGTCGGCAATTTCGCCCGGGGAAAACTCGATGCACTGCCCTCCACGAACCCTAGTGTCTGCCGGAGTTTCAGATCTAACGGGGAAGGATCTTCTAAAGTCGCGTAGAGAGCCTGAGAACTGTCGGGTGCCTCTGAGTCCGCGGATAAAGACCTTCGCGCCTTTAGGGGCGGTAACCCGAACGGAGAAGTGGTCGGAGATATTTCCCTGTGTGCGAGCATAGAAGATCACTTGTTTGGTTTCTCGAGGGTCCACTATTCGAGTTGCTCGAGCGTAGGAATACTTCACGGGAACCAACTCCACGTCCGGCGCTGCAATGGCGAGCGAGGAACAGAGGGCTATTGAGAGGGGAATGTAGCGAAAAAAGCTGAGCATAGAGTCTCCGAGTTCAATGTAATGAGCGGAGTATGCCGCGCTTGTTGCGCGTAGAAGGGGGTGCTCGGATGGGAATGGCTAGAAGGTCAGAAGGGGCTTATATGCCCCCACTATCAGAGCCCTATTTAGAGGCCCATAGTAACGTCCATCGAAGCTTGTTCGAAGATGAACCCCAAGGGGTAGCCATTGGTGCTCCTTGACTGTTGTGCAGCCATGAAACAAGCGCGGAAATCGAGTCCCGCGACGTGATAGGCGCGGGATGCGAAGTGGGTGCCTGCCGTTGACTTGGAATCTGCTGCCGCGTGCGCAGATTATGTCGCCGGAGATGGCTCCGATTCGCTTAAGCAGATAGGGGGTGTTGCGAGTGGGAATCCTCCCCTGAAGCCGCGATTCTACTAAGCGCGGACCAGCGAATGCGACGAGGGTGCCCCGCGAAAGGGTGGAAGTGAGATCTCGGTAGTAGAATCCGCGTGGTGCGCTTTGCGTTCCGTTGAATACTAAAGGGGGTCCATTGAAGTGACTGTAGGCTGCGTAGCCATAGAGAGTTGTAATAACTGAGACCACGGCGCTGACTATGATGATTCGACCTCTTGGCATTTAGGAACCTTCTGTAAGGTTCTGAGGGTATTCGACTAAGCGCTACATGTGGGGTCCCTCAAATGGGAACGTGGACGCTAGAGCCCAAGTTTCTTCGAGGCGCTCTGTCGAAATAAGTTGGCGTCGCGGTGATAACGGCGCAATACGTTTGAATTGACGTGCCCTGTACTACTTTGGACCTCCCGCTCTGACGCCCCATTGATAAAGGCTACGGTAACAAAGCCGGCCCGCAGCGAGTGACCGGAGAAGCCTCGTGGTGAAATGCCGGCGCGAAGTAATCCCTCTTTCAGGACAAGCCTCACTGACTGTGCAGTAAGGCGGGCGTCGCCAAGAGAGCCCCATTGATCTACGGGACGAAAAACAGGGCCGGTTGTAATATTTGAGGCAGACAACCACGACAAGAATGTTCGTACTGGGCATAGGTGGGAGTGGGTACCGTAGCAGATCGGCACCTTTCGACCTCTTCCTGTCTGATCGGTTTTGCTGCGAGAAAGATTCACCACTAAGCCTTCCTCGTGGAGGGAAACATCGTCGACATCGATCCCGACAAGCTCGCTTCGTCGAAACCCCCCGGCGAAGCCAAGCAGAAGAAGAGCGGTGTCTCGTTTCCCCTTTAGGGAATCAGGCATTGCTGAAACAAGCCGAGTGATATGCTTCAGCAGAGTAGGGGCCGCGTGTGATGCGGCCTCTCCTTTGGTTCGAATGATCCCGCGAAGGACTGTTTTGACTCCGCTGTCGAGAGTCGGGGATGAAAATTTAGATAGCTCGTGTGCGCGGCAGATGGCGGTAACCCGACGTCGAAGGGAGCTTGTTTTTAGGTGTTGTGACATTTGAGTGAGGTAGAGCGCCACAGTCTCAGGCGATGCGGGAAGTGACTTGCGGTTGACCCGATGGCACCAGTGTACGAAGTCTTCGAAGTCGCTTCTGTACCCACGTTGAGTATTCGTCGAGAGCGCTGCGCGTGCGTATTTCCTCGCAGCTTGGTGAAGGGCGGATAAGTCCTTATCGTCGATCAGGGGTGAGGGCGTCTTGGGCATAGTATGAGTGTAGATGACCTGCTTGTTCGAGTAGACTCAAAAATATCATATAGACAAAGAGATGCCTAGAGTATGCTTTTTAAGGCTTATATAGCATCACTATCGATAATGTTATATTATCAATAGTGATAAAGGTGTCTTTTTAAGCCTTAGAAGCTCCGCGCGGGTCAATGGCCACTGATATTAAGTCGCGTACGTATTCGCGTTCATCCAACGGTAACTTTCGAGCAGCGGCGTAGAGAGACAGCAGGGCCGTAGACGCGCTAACGATGAAAAGACCGCTCTCCAACGAAACATCTCCGTATGGGTCAGAAAATGCCAGAACCTTAAGTCCTCTAGCCCCTAGTTTTGACTTGATGAGCTTAAAAAAGTCTTGATATTCGCCCGTAACATGCGCCAATAGGGCGTATCTCGAGAACAGAGACTCCGCTTCTTCGGCGGGATATTCTTCGAACATCTCCGCAGCGAGTGCGCGTATCGAAGCGTTATTTACCCCATAGCCAGTCCGATAGGCGTAAGGCTTGCCACCCACAACAACTCTGTAATAGAGACTTTCTAGTTGCTTCGGTAGGAATTGCCCCTCCTCTTCGCGTAGCGGCGATTGAAGTCGATTGACCACCTCAATGATTGCTTCTTGATGTTTCGCAGACATTTCCGCTAGGTCAAAGTCCACATTTGAGAGGCTGCGAATCTCCGATATGCCCTCTTTGGAAAGAAGGAAGCAGTGGGAGTTCAATTCAGCTACGTACTCGTCGAGGCACGCAAAGAGCTTGTGGCCTTCGGGGCTATCAATCTGGAGTCCGCTGAGATCTGGGACCCTCGCTCTGAGTCCGCGCAAAGATACTCGAACAGCCCCTAGAGCGTGAGTATATTCATGGGCTATTTTACATGCGAAATCGGTTGGAAATTCAACGGAAACACCTGACTGTTCCCTGACCCCAAGCACTCGGTACATTGCCGAACCTCTGCCTGCTGCTCCCGCCCAGGCAAGGTCCTCCCAAAAGTTCTTTCGGTTGCCATGGTCGTGAGTAAAAAAATCCACGTCTTCATAAATGAACGGGCCAAAAGCCTTCGGGAGATCCGTTATTCCCATTTCAGAATATCGTCGGTCGACAAAGGACATAGCTTCTTGAGCGAGGGCAAATTCGCTGGGAGTAAGCTCCCAACGAAAGCGAAGGAAGTTCTCCAATGATCTAGTGGTTAGGTCTTCGAATACTACCCTGGCCTCGCGTTGATTAGTCGAGGCAAAGCGTGTGCGAGATATGATGGCACTGACGTCTGGGTGTCTTAATTCAATGAGCTCGCCAGTTGAGGGAGTCGCCTCAGAAGGGGTGCTATGTCTAATTTCCATTGGGCCCCCTGCGCTCAAGGTATATTCAACTACTTCGCCCATTCAGCAAACGATTCCTATGAATTTTACTTCAGATGGAGTTCTTAAGAAACCAGAAGGGGCCGCCCCAGCAAGTATTGCTCTGCGGCAGAAAGATCGCCTTATGGGCGGGACTCGATGCAAGGAGGCTGGAAGCTCCGTAGTGAATCCGAATTACATGCTCAGTTACAGGGGGTTGGAAATTGAGGCCACGAACTTGCCAACTTGGTGGTTGGGGCGGGAAGGAACACCGCGCGATGCCTGCCAGGGAGGCGATATGGCCAGGTCTCCGTCTTCTTTGCGGATGATGCTGAGAATCTAGTTCTACCGTGGTTGTCGGGGCTGAGGTTCGTCCCCACGTATGTGGGGAACACCAAAAACGTAGAGGCAGTGTCGACTGGTACGACGGTTCATCCCCACGTATGTGGGGAACACAGACTCTGGCTCTATTGCTTGTGTTGGGGACTCGGTTCATCCCCACGTATGTGGGGAACACATTTACGAGAAGCTGGCTGACGAGGTTGATTACGGTTCATCCCCACGTATGTGGGGAACACAAAAAATTCATTCGCAACGTTACGTTCGCAAACGGTTCATCCCCACGTATGTGGGGAACACTGGAACATTCCGACCACCCCGCAGTGGTACAACGGTTCATCCCCACGTATGTGGGGAACACGTTTTCAGTGCGTGATAGACCCACCGAGGAGACGGTTCATCCCCACGTATGTGGGGAACACAGACCAGTCTTCTGCAAGATAGCGGCTGGGGTCGGTTCATCCCCACGTATGTGGGGAACACAGTAGCGTAAAGACCAGCACCGGCCAGTTACGCGGTTCATCCCCACGTATGTGGGGAACACCCGAATGTGACCAGCCACCATAAGCGCCCATGCGGTTCATCCCCACGTATGTGGGGAACACATTCAAGGCGCCGACCTTGGTATCTGGCGGCGCGGTTCATCCCCACGTATGTGGGGAACACTCAGCCCACTGCGTATCAAGATATCCGCGTGTCGGTTCATCCCCACGTATGTGGGGAACACCTCAACCTCAGTCATGAACTGAACCAGCCTTTCGGTTCATCCCCACGTATGTGGGGAACACCTACTAGCGATTCTTGTTTGAATGTTTATTTCCGGTTCATCCCCACGTATGTGGGGAACACTTCTACAAAAGGTGTTTTTACTACCTCGTGCCGGTTCATCCCCACGTATGTGGGGAACACGAGATATACCCCTGGAATACAGATTTCCCCGGCGGTTCATCCCCACGTATGTGGGGAACACGTGAAACATTCTGCTCACTGGAATCTGAACAACGGTTCATCCCCACGTATGTGGGGAACACAGGAATTAGGTCTTCCCCGTCTTTGCCGGTAACGGTTCATCCCCACGTATGTGGGGAACACAAAGTCAGGAGCCAAGTCCTGCCGGATAAGCTCGGTTCATCCCCACGTATGTGGGGAACACAGCGCACGCTAACTTGCGATGTGATGGAAATGCGGTTCATCCCCACGTATGTGGGGAACACTGTAACTTTCCTTTGCACTTCTAACAATTCAACGGTTCATCCCCACGTATGTGGGGAACACTAGCTCGCTAACGCTCCGGCCCGCCCAAAACTCGGTTCATCCCCACGTATGTGGGGAACACCATTCCCGCAAGGCTTTGCGTGCGGCGTGTTTCGGTTCATCCCCACGTATGTGGGGAACACGAGGGCTGGGCTATGTTCGCAGAGCGCGGCGGCGGTTCATCCCCACGTATGTGGGGAACACGGTCTCCAGTTTCAAGACTGGGTCAGTATGCGCGGTTCATCCCCACGTATGTGGGGAACACATCCCATCCAGTTAGCTGATAAACCCAGTTATCGGTTCATCCCCACGTATGTGGGGAACACGTTTCCCGAGCTATGCAACTCGGAGCGGAGAACGGTTCATCCCCACGTATGTGGGGAACACGGAAGAACAATGCGCTGAATTCCTGCAAAAGCCGGTTCATCCCCACGTATGTGGGGAACACGGGCGTGCCGTTCCGATTCTAGCTATTAGTCCCGGTTCATCCCCACGTATGTGGGGAACACTTTCAGTACAACTGGAAGCAGGTTGCGTTGAACGGTTCATCCCCACGTATGTGGGGAACACCGGCTCTGAGCCATCTCCAGGCTTTCATGTTGCGGTTCATCCCCACGTATGTGGGGAACACTAGGTGGGGCGAACACTAATTATACGTGGGTGCGGTTCATCCCCACGTATGTGGGGAACACCTCGTCACAAGACTTTAGCGGCGGAACGCTCACGGTTCATCCCCACGTATGTGGGGAACACACTTGAGCTAACCATAGAGATCCTCTACCCAAATAAGATTGACAATGAGCTACCAAAACCTTGTCCTCGTCGAGGATGAATCTCTCTCCGGCCTTCGGAAATCCTACGCTGTCTCTGGTGGCTGGGAAAACGAAACTAGCTGAAACCCGTCGATGGCAGTTGGGATCCTTCGGTTAGGTCCAAATGTCAAGAACTCGAACCCAGCTTCGTTGTTGGTGCTCCAGGCCACGATAGCAGAGCCATCACCTAGCCCCGCGCAAACTTGTGCGATCAAAAGCTCTCGTACCCGTACGGAGAGATCGGCGACATAGAGGCCGGCGCGAATTTCGAGCATGTATACAGCTAGTCGCCCTCTAAGTTTGGGCAAGACGGCTTCAGTGGCGATGACCAACATCTCCAGGCCCAGCTTCCTCTACAATTGCAATTGGCAATGCCTCCTCGTTCGGAGGCGGTGGTTGAATTTCTCCAGCTGCCAAAACCTCGTCGACTAGAGGAATTAACCTCCTCAGAAGGCGCGAGCTCCGGAAAGCGTCGCGGCAGCGGAGGCGGACCTGTCTCTCCGGGTCTTTGGGCGCCATCGCCGCAACTTCAAAGGCGAGCGGCACAACAGTCTCAAACTTTACGATATCTGCAATGTCATAAACGAAAGACAGGGCTTTCCCTGTGTGGAGAAAGCCTATTGCTGGAGCATAGCCAGCTGCGAGCACGGCAGACTCCACCACTCCGTATAGAGAGGCGGTTGCGGAGCTAATGCACCGGTTCGAGAGATCCCCTGCATTCCAGGAGGAATGGTCGTAGTTCCGGCCCTTCCAAGAGAGTCCGTATCTCTGGGCAAGTAACCGATATGTAGCCTTTACTCGAGCGCTTTCTATCCCTCGAAGTTGATTGATACTCCTCCGAGCAGGGGCAGCAGATCCAAATCGTAACTCGTACATCTTTCGAATCACCTTAAGACGGAGAGTTTCCTCGAGGGCCAATTTTGCTTGATAGAGGAGGCGATCGGAGCGGGCCCCGCCGGGCTGCCCAGCGGCATAAAGGCGAACGGACCCCTCTCCGACCCATAGTAGAAGGCATCCGACTCGACTCGCCAAGGCTACTGCAGCGTGGCTGATTCGAGTCCCTGGCTCCAGAAGTAAGCAAGTGATGGAACCTAAGGGAATCTGGGTTCTGATCCCCGTAGCATCGATTACCACAAATGCATTATCAATCACGTCGATCTGCCCCTTCTCGACAAAGAGCACTGAGGCGCGTTCTTTAATCGCTATCGGCTTTAGATCGGGAAATTCCGTCATGTGCGTGGCCGGATCAAAATCAAACCGTTCCCAAAACCCTTAGCGGGCCCAATTCCAGAATATAGGGCTCTGCGAAACGAGTCGGGATCGCATACCGTGAGTATGCCACTCAACTCAACTGAGGAAAAACTAACTCGGCTGCCTCTGCGTGGAAACGAGTGCTGTCTATAGGCATTGACCATCACCTCCTCGGACTTGAAGGTGAAGCCATGCAACTCGCAGCGCTTGGATAACCAAGCTTGGCACCGTTGCGTAACTAAATCGGAGGTTAGCATTCTGGCTGTCGGAGAGTTGTCCGCGCTCGAAGCGATCCGCTTCGCTTCCATCACGACATCGTGACGAGCTGTGCGGCCATCTAGGGAGGTCTTACGAACCGCTGGGTTGACGCGAACGAGAAAGTTTAGAGACTGTGCATTACGGAGTGTTGGGTGGTAAGGCTTGCTTTGGGCAAACATAACCTCTGCACGATTGGGTGGAACCGTGGGGGGCCGCTTCGAGACAATATAGAAGCATGCCTGTGAAGCGGAGAGGGCCTGGTGATAGATAAAATCTCGCCTACTAGATGGCTGATCCGAGAATAATTCCCACAGCAATTGGTGGAAGAAGTACTCGTCTGCTCCACGATATTGGAGTAGTCGAGTGAGACCGTGGGAGTCGAAAGTGATTTTAGAGAAATGCATATCAGATCCTATGGGAGCGTCGTTCGCCCTATGCACTCGCTGCGAATATCGAATTGTCTATCCGTTAACGCGATCGGTTGATCGCGTCGAACTGTGTAACGATCGACGGTTACCCCACTTAAGGGACTATCATCCGAGAACACTAGTACCTCAGCCCCTCGCTCCAGAAGAAACGAGCCTGGGAACCACTTGCGCGATGGATAATACTGTCCAATGGCCGCGAGCGCGCTGGTCGCTTCAATAAGTGACGGAGACAGTGGAACGGCGAGGGGGCAGCTTTTTCGACCGAGATACGGAACAAACACTGGGTTCAACAGAGCGTCGCGTACATTTTCGAGAGCAACGGGTGCGGGGTGGTCTGACCAGAGGGCGACACTAAAGACACCATCGGTGAGATATTCTCGTCTTGATGGGGCCACTGTGTGAAGTTCTGGGGCTGAGAGTTCTTCGGAGCGAGTTAGATACCTGGTATTCCGCTGAGCGCCCGGAACTTGTGCGGTGTGGAAGTCGGTGAGGCGCCCCGGACTCCGATCTACGCGAACAAGAATCCTCGCTGACCTCTGGAGCGCCACAAGGCCCTCTTCCTCGCGTTGGAACCCAAGGCACGCGGCTACGAGTCCGATAATAGCCGATTTGGTTGGTACCGAATCTGAGCTACGAAACTCCCCGACTGCGATGTTTCCCCAGCTTTGTAGCGGGCCATATAATGTGAAAAGAAGGAACTGGTGCATAGCTGCCCCCCTCTATCGCGCCATAAACTCGACGAGGTCTGAAAGTTTTCCAGCTCCTTCCGAGACGCAGAGCTCATATCGTTCGAAGCTGCCTGCGTCGAAGTAGCATGAGTCGAATGAATCGCGCTGCTTTCGAAGGCGACTGACCGCCTCCTCCAGCATGCCGGAAGCGCTTCGTATGGGATCAAGAAACGCGACACTTAGAGAGCGGGGCTGCTTCGCGCTTCGCTCGGCCAAAATGTATGAGGCCCAAGCTCGAGAGCCAAAGCTATTCTGCTTGCCGGTGGGTGCGATCGTTGCGCTAGCCTCAACAAGCGCAGTTAGGGTCTTACGAACAAGGGGTGCGTCCCCTTTCAAGTTCTTCGTAAGAAGGTCCTTGTTCACGCAAATATATAGGTAAAACAGCCCGCTTCCGAACTCGACGACGCCGATGTGCGCCGCGCCACTCTGGTCGGAGTTTAAGTCGTCCACGGCCGTAAAGTAATCGTCCTCCACTACTACGGGCTGGACAGAGAAGGCGTGCGCAACCTGACAGGCAGCCTCAATGTTCTTCCCCACACCTAGGTCCTTTAGAGCAAGCATGCGACCGAATAATGCAATATCTGAGGCTGTGGGACTCGCAGCAGAGATCGCCGCGCAAATGTCGGAATCATCCAGTTCCTCCCCTGACCCTAGCTTTTCCGTAAGGGCGTCAACCACCCTGGTCTCTTCTGGGCTAAAGAAAAAGAGCTGCTTATTTCGTAACTCTCCACCGCCGGTCTCGTTGTCCGAATCCTCCTCCTCTTCGGAGTCCCCCACCGCCCCAAAACATTTCGCGAGTTGGAGGGCTTTCTCCTTCGCCTTCGCCTGGGAGAGCCCTTTCTCCACTAACGTATCGAATGCTTTCTGTCCGACTCTCTTCGTGCGAACACCTAAGTTCTCTCCAAGGTGCTCGGTAAAAACTGTCGAAGAGCGCCACGCCCGTTTGAGGCTTTGCGATGATATTCGTAGTCGCTCGCTCCCTCCGATTATCGCAGTTTTAGGTCGTCCCAAATCGTCGCGATTCAAATTCGCCGGCGGATACGAGGTGAGAAGGTGTAATTGTAGGAAGTTGCTCATGTAAGTCCCTCACAAAATGAGTGTTAGCTGAACTGATAAAAGGACATCGCAAGTGTTTTTTTCCTGCGATCGTCCCACCAGTAAAAAGTATCAATGAAATCCTCAAGAGGAACGCGTCCCCCAAGCAGTGCGACCACGCGACGCCCTTCGGTTAACAGGCGTGTCCGAGCGTTAACGTCGCGGCGGATAGAGGGCACGGCCAGTAAATGTCGAAAGCGTATCTGTCCCGAAGGGGAGTTGGTGAGGAGTTTGGCAAGTATGCGACCAAGCGAGGTGTTGTCCTCTGTGTGAGGGCTCTTAACATGAGAGAGCAAGCAGGCAACAAGAGCAAGTTGGTCCGCATTAACTGGAATCTCCGCTGCGCGAACTCTACTGAGGAGTTCGTGAAATAGAGGAATGTAGAAAGCGTCATCAGTCACTCGGCAACGCCGGAGGGCAGACTTCGCTGCTAGCTCCTTTCGCAGCCTCGACGTCCACCATGCCCCAACGATGGTTGCGAAATCTGTTCCCTTGTTTTTTGGGTTCTCAGTAGTCATCGTTGTGCGACTCCCTCTGTTTGCTTCTTCCTTGTCGGCTTCGTCTTCGGCTCAACAGGGAGGTCGAGAATCTTTCTCAGTTTCTTGGAAAAGGGCCCCGTATTCATCTTGAGTCTGCTTAGTGCAACAAAAGATCTCTGCCAATTAAGAAAGTCGTTCTCACCAGAAAGTACGGCGTCCGAGAAGATGCGTTGAGCACGCTCAGAGAGGTACTGAATCCATCTCAATGCAGAGCTCTCCCAAGCGTTAGGTAGCTTCGAAAGCCCCTTCACTATATCCAAGAATTCCGCCTCTGTGGACGACCAAAACTCACACGTTGGATCCCAGGAGGCATTAAAAAAGTTCTTAGCGTCTGGAAGGCTGGCGCTTTTGATCGCAGCGCGCAAGTCCTGGTGCACCGAAGATGCGCTCTTGATCAGCCTCCGAATTGAAACAGAAAGTTGAGTCCGGTCGTCCTCCTCGAAGAACAAAATGGGAATCTCCGAATCGACCCAACGCAACGGTTTCATGTTATCGACGGCGTATCCAAAGACCCAAATCCTCGAGGCGGAGTATTCTTGCTTGGCTCGGTCACCCAATAACGCTTCAACTACTCTTGATGGTTCTCGCCCTCCGCTCTCTGCCTCGGAGAACAACAACCCAAGCCAGTCTGAGTAGCCAGGGGAGGCAACCCCGGTCTTTATTGGGTTTAGCGCCCCATCTTTCCGAGTTGAATAGGGAGTAAGGGGGTGGCGCCAATTGCCTCCGTAGCTCGAGCCGTACGCCTTCATCGTAAATCCGGAGCAAAGGTGCTTCTCCTGGGTATGGAAGATTGGGCATAGGGCCCCCTCCTCAGAGGAAGTTACTGAAAGGCGAATTCTCCTTGGCATTCCCCAAAATGCTTGCAGAACGCTGACGTCAAGCGGGGTAACTTCCTCGTCATTTTCGCTCGTGCGAGAAGTCGAAAGCCAGGGAAAGATGCTTGTATCAGTCTCATCTAGTGAGCCGCCAAGATCGAGCAGTTGCTCCTTGTGCAAGATATTCAGCCATACGAGATCCCAGAGGCTCCGTGCGCTTGTCACCAGAGTGGTAAGAGGCCCTCCCCCCCTCAAGGAGACGCGATGTCCTTGGCCGCCACTGGGTGCGTTCAGTTGAAGACACATTAGTGCCGAAGCTGTAGCCGGGAGCCCGAAAGGTCTCCTGGGTTGGCGGTGAACATAGTGGTCAATGTTTCGTTTTACCGATTGATCTCCTGGTGAATCAATCAATAGGCGTCCAACGTCAAATAGATTGCCGTCAAGTTCCTCGTCTCGGTCCTGCATAAATCTTGGGCCAGCACCAATGAGG
This sequence comes from Bdellovibrionota bacterium, assembly GCA_041739995.1. Classification (GTDB taxonomy): domain Bacteria; phylum Bdellovibrionota_C; class UBA2361; order UBA2361; family JBGSMV01; genus JBGSMV01. The sequence goes on along the minus strand of JBGSMV010000050.1, from coordinate 8,574 downwards.
TTGAAAGCGTGCCCATAACGCTTAAAGGCGGAAGTAAGCTCTTCTTGTGTGGGGGGTGTGGCGATTCTCGCTCGCCAATCTCTCGGCGTCTCGGGCGTCATGGCAGTTTGGACAAGGCCAATCAGGAACTGAATCAGCGCGCCATTGAGATCGGGGCGTGGAGCGCCGAGGCGTAGAATTGGGTCTTCTGTGATTCCCGAGGTAATGGCGCTCGGAGAGACTAGCGTGCGTAAGCCGCTTCTACGTACGATCGGCAGCCATGGTTGCTCAAGTAGATTGAAAATCATCTCTGCCTTTCGGGAAAGTAGAGGCCAAGCTCGCGCGAGTAGGCAAGTTGGTGCCGGCGCCCCGACTCGTTGCACACTGACGCGTAGAATTGATCCCCAGCAAAGTCAAGTGGAATGATGGTGGAGAACTTGTTAAGAGGCAGCTTTGATGCTGTCTCCAGGGACTTAAGTCGCGCTGCGCTAGTGGGGGGCGCGGCGCGTGCGACCTTATGGCGCGGCGCGCGAACGGCACTCCGCACCCATTGCCCCTTGGGCGCACTGCTAAGAGGCTGAACTTCGGTGCCGCGCCATACGCCCAGACGAATCTCGAAGCTTAAATCACCGAGTCTTGTGCCGACAATGTCATCACTCCCCCACTCTACTCCACGCTCATAGCCACGGAGTGGCTTAAGAACACCAAGCTCCCCGAGCTGGGCGCGAGCGCGTTCCGCCCCCTCGGCTTTGAGTCGAACGGACTCCATCCCGCTGGGGTACGGTGCCTCTGCGCCGTACACTGCCTCTATTAAGGAGCGGGCATCTTTCGGAAGCTCAATCTGACCTCGAGAAAGAAGCTCCCTAGCACCGAGCCAGAGCTTTCCATGGTCCTCGTAAACAAAAGATGATCGCTTGAAAACTTCTGAGTACCAGGTGTGAGAAGGTTCTTCTATGTACGGGGGGGAGTGGAGCCCGAATACGATAGCACCCCTCCTGTCTCGCTCCACTCGTGATCCGTCCTCTGCTCGTGAATGCCGCCGCAATCGTCCCATGCGTTGCAAAAGAAGATCTATGGGAGCTAGGTCAGATATTAAGAAATCAAAATCGATATCTAAGGATTGCTCAATGACCTGCGTAGCAATTACTACTCTACCACGCCTCTCGAAAGCTCCTGAGCGGGGCCCGAAGCTGTCGAGAACCTCAGACTCGATCCGATCCCGATCGTCGAAAATGAAGCGCGCATGAAAAAGGCGCAAGTGCTCAGCATCGATGCGCTCTTTAAGAGCAATATAGGCGCTAATTGCGTCATCCACAGTATTTCTGATCCAACAAACACACTCGCCCCGAAGCGAGCGCTGAATAATCTCTGCGTGCACTGAAGACTCGTCGTGAAACGGAAGAATGTCGATCTTTCGGGCGAGTCCCTCTCGGGTGCTGAGTGGGGTGAACCGCGTGCCGGAGATAGAAGTTGTGGTAAGAAGCGGATATGACAGGTCCGGAGTCACAACCGGCCCTGTTATGCAGACCCCGCGGTTAAACGCAGCAACGAGCTCTTCTCGGGTGGAGCTAGGTAGTGTCGCCGAAAGAACAATAACTGATCGGCCATATGTAGCTTGAAACTCAATCAACCCACAAATGAGACGTCGAGTAAATTCATCGAAAGCATGAACTTCATCAATAATTGTCACCTTCTCTAGGAGCCCGAATAAGCGAAGACTCTGGTACTTTCGGGGAAGGACACCGAGAAGTGCTTGATCAATTGTTCCCACGCCAACGTCGGCTAGCAGTGCTTTCTTTGATGAGTCAGCGAGCCAGGAAGTACAGAACGCTTCTGCGGTAGCCTCGCCTTCCCAGTAGTCACTTACCAACGCATCGGCGGAAGGCACTGAACTCATGAAGGTGTCACTCAAGCGAGCCGTGGAGTGGGCGAGTACCAGAGATGGATGAGACGATGCATCAAACATGCCTCGATACAGGGCGCTCACCCGATCGTACATGGCGCTTGATGTCGCCATCGTCGGAAGGCCGAAGAAGAATCCGCGTCCATGGTTTGCTTGGAGGAGGCGGTGCGTCAGAATCAGCGCCGCTTCCGTCTTTCCGGATCCGGTCATGTCCTCCACGATGAAGAGCTCCGGTCCAGTTGAGAGTTCAACCTCAAGCGCCGCCTTCTGAAGCGGAGATGGTGAAAACGAGCCCAAAATGAGCGATGAAGTATTCGCTTGAGGCAAGAGGGTTGAAGGAGCGAGTCCCGTAACTGAGACGGCTCTCTCCGCGCTTGGAATCGCACGATCTTGAAAATATTCAGAGAGCGGAAGCGGCGTATCGAGGAACGGGAAGAAGCTTCGATTCGAACCCAGCCAATCGGCCACCACTGCAAAACCAGCGAGAATCCAAGCGAGGCGTGCTACTTTGCGCCTAGAGGATTCATATTCCGCTAGTAGGTCGCTTGGAAAGCGAGGGCGTTTGAATAGGGTTTCAAGATCAGACCAAAATGAGTGTGCGTCGATAGTATTTTGAGCAGAGAAGTGCTGGCTCGCCTCAAACGATACTTGCTGCGGGTTTAGTGGGGGCTGTCCGTGGTGCCCAGTGATGGCTCGAAACCAAGGGCTAACGATATCCCAAAAATCATATTGATTGCACTTGGACTCCAGTAAGGAAAAGTTCTTCCCAGTAGGTCCCTCAAAAGTCGACAGGATGAACAGAAATCCGAGACTGTCGTGTCTTGTTGAATAGGGGAGAGCGGTTTGTTCCCCACCGAGGCGGGCGTTAACGTTGGGAGAGAGGTTTTGGAATCGGGATGAAAATTTGCCGAGATCGTGCAGGGCGAGGCTCAGCGATAGAAGAGGAACGAGCTGATCCTCTTCTATCCCACTGAGCTCCGTCAAACGATGCCGAAGCGCCGAGTTGTGCATTAAGAGAGCATACCCGCTCGCTGCGACGTCCAGCGAATGGTACGGCAGCAGGTGAAAGGGGCACGGCCCGTCCTCAGCGGGAGCAGTCTTGCCCCAATAATTATAATAGTTCGCCTCTGTGGTCATCGCTTCCAACGACAGGATAGTGCTTCCAAGGGGGCGATCAAGACCTGTATCGAGACGCGCTACACGTCCAAACCGCTCAGGGGCTTCTATCGACGAGTGCTGCGAGAGATGCAATATCGTCCTCGAGGAGGGCTGCAATACTCGTAGGTTTGACCGCTGCGAGATATCGGCCGAGGCTTAATAATCGCCGTGCCAGTTCTGGCGATGGGATGGCTGGGAAAGTACGCACCAGGTGCCCCTCCTCCCATTTATCCTCTTGATCCTCGTGCCAACTTTGCGAGGCATAATAGTGTGCCCCAGGAGGACGAATGCGAACCTCTACAGTTTCGACTGCTGCACCGGCCCATACCCCAAAGCCTTCGAGCCAGTTGTGTGCTCTCTGAGCAACGTCAGAAATGTATGGCAGAGATACCGAGGTGTCGAGCACCTCGAATCCCTCAATAAAGGATGCGTTGAGCACAAATTCTCGCCCGGATTCAGAATGGAATAGAAGGTACACAAGGCCGTCAGAGAGATGAACTCGAAGCACTTGCCCTCGAAATACCTTAGCCTCCCCCTCTCGCCATGGTGATTTATATCGAAGTGAGACCGAGTCACCGCGGGAAGCCACTGATAGAAGATCTAGTATTCGAAGCTCCGAAAGTTTCACTACTACAGAGGATTCGCTGGAGAAGTAAGACACCAGTCTTCTGAGGTCTTGCTCTAGGCGGGGGTTCCCCTGAACGATGTTGGACCACAAGCTGTCTGCCTTTTCATAGAGATCCTTTGAGCCGACCAGCCGCGCCATATCGCGCATCAGAAGCAGGGCTGTAAGTTCGTCAGTCCCGGGTGGGAGAGTTGAAAACCGATAGGAGCTATCTCTGAGGAAGTACCCTCGTCTGGCTTCGTCGAAGCCGAACGGAACAGCAAATTCATACCGAAGTCGATCAATAACGCGCATCGCCGTACTGCGGGAGCACCCATCGATCCGCATGATCACAGAGGCGTTGGGATATTCATTCGCGCTCAATGCTTGAATAAATACCCTGGCTCGCCGAAGAAAACTGCTACCATCAGTGTGCATCGCCGTACCGGTAAAAATATAGTGTTCCTCAAATATCGCAATCGCGTCTCACCGACTAGAACGGTATGGCTACAATATCGCCAGGACTAAAGAAATGGTAAGGCAAAAGACACGAGGTGGTACTCGATATTGCAAGCGGGGCGCCCTCACGTTCTTGCCGCTCGACGCTGCGAATGATGGTGGATGCTCAAAGAAAGGTCTGTTTGTAGATGTAGAGACTAGTGGGCTCGATCCAAGGGTAGATCGAATCATTGAGTTGGCGATGATGCCCTTTGAGTACACCTTGGGGGGCGAAGTTCTCGCTGTAGGATCCCCATTTAGGCAGCTGGAGGACCCCGGCATTCCTCTCTCCTCAACGATAGTCGCCCTCACTGGAATTACGGACGAGCATGTAAGGGGGGAGCGGATAGACGACAGCCGCGTATTGAGACTTCTGCGCGGAGTGCAGTTGGTAGTGGCCCACAATGCTGAGTTCGACCGGGCCTTTCTTGAACCGCGTTTCCCTGTATTCAGAAAGGCTACATGGGGATGTTCGATTGCTGACGTGCCTTGGAGAAGGGAGGGAGTTTCTGGAATCAGTCTCATGAGCTTAGCTCGCAGATATGGAATTACCTTTCAAGCGCATAGGGCAGTGAACGACTGCCGGGCGGGAATTCAACTGCTCACGCAAACTCTTCCGCGTTCGAAGGTCAGGGTGCTCAGTGCCCTCCTTGAAAGTCTTGGCACCGTACGTTAGCCGCCACGGGAGTAGCGTGGCGGCTGGTCCTGGTCGATGGTGCGGCGTCAACAAAATGACCTTTGAGTTCTCCCCTCTTCCTCAGCCTAGAGAAGGTGTAACAGGCGCATTTACCCCCACCTGCTTTGTTATACTAAATGGGATGAGGCGCCCTCACATCATCAGCGAAGCGACGGAACATTCGGCCCCGCCGGCACCTGCAACCTTCTCTTTGCCGGCCGCGCTGCTCCGTTGCCGCTCCAATCCTCCCAGCGTTGATCCTCTCTGACAAAAGCGGCGGGTGACGTAGCGGTGTCTGTCACGCTAGCCGCAGGGGCCACTTCGGCTATGGTCGCTGGTTGTTCTGGTGCAGGTTCAAAATCAAACGGCTCAGGCTGCTCATCAACCTCTCTCCCCTGCCCTTCCTCGCTTTGAGCGTCCTGTGCGGATTCGCTAATTTCAGACTCAAGAAGTTCGCTCCCAAGCTCTGGGTTTTCTAGAAGTTGGCGCAAGAACGCGCGGTGCGCCCTCTCTCCAATTGCCTCAGCCACAGACCTCTCTCGCTTATCGGTAATGGGTCTTTGGTGCGTGTACCAGCGCCGTACAAAAAGAGAGAGCATAGAAAGCATCATGTCTAGAGAGTTCTGCAGGGTGGTGATGCGGTTATGAAGCTTTGCGACCGTAGCCTTTAACGCTTCGTTCTCTCCTGCATCAGAAACCGAATCCCTCAATACTTTTCTGAGGTAGTCGCTTCGATTCAATCCAGCTCCAAGCGCGGCGCGCTCGACTCGTTTCTCGAGTTCCTCAGGAAGTCGTACTGACCAACGATTGCGTTCCATAACTACAACTACTTATTCTCAACAACTTGATACTGAGCCATCTCGCCTGAGCGCCGCGCAATGCCCCAGTGCCGTTTTCCAATGGAGCCACCCCCCTCCCCTTCGTCCTCTCGCGGACCAAACGGGTAGGAGCCTTCTGAGCGAAACTCAATTCGTTGTTTTGTGCGCGCACTGAGATCGCGTTCAGAGAAGTACTCAAAACGCTTCACGCGTGCAGTGTGAAGTCCTTCAACGCACAGTAGTGCGGTGCCTGACTCGAGTGTGCGTATCTCGTCTGGGTTAAGGAGTTGTCGTCCAGTCTCATCCTTCGACAGTGACTCGTTGTCGAACCAAAACGATGCTCGTTTCCCAGAGATAGTACGCCTGTCTTTTTCCACCGTGGCTTTTCCTACTATACGAGAGATTGCATCGGCTGATTCGTGATCGTTGGTTGGGAAAAAGAGTGTCGCCCTCGAGTTCGCAATAAGCGAGTGGTCCTTTCCGTACACTCTCGTTAGTTGCTTAAGGTCTTGGCTCACCATTACAGCGGAGAGTCCAAAGCCGGCCATATAGGGGACGCGTTTTTCGAACACTTCCATGCGACCAAGATTTGGGAATTCATCCAACAGGAACAATACGCGTCGTCTCGTCGAACTATCCGCAATGGTCTCAGTTAGGCGTCCGCAAATTTGCTCAACTAACAATCGGAACAGTGGCTGCACGCGGTCCAAGTGTGCTGGAGGTACGCACAAATACAGAGTGACAGGCCGGGCGCCGCGCACGAAGTCTTCGACAGCGAAGTCTGAGTCCTCTGAGATCTTCGAAATAATGGGGTCTGACCACAGGCCAAGGAATCCGTTGCAGGTGCTTTGAATGTGGCTAAATTCTTTCGGCTCACGAGAAAGCATAGCGCCAGCGCCCTTCTTGATTGCTTTCGTCACGCCCGGGTCGTCCTGTTCGGAGATTGGGGGAGCGTCCATCATGAGCTGCAAATGATCTCGTAGGTCCACGCCTGCTGGATCGTTAAGAATGTCGGACACGGCTTCGAGAGTTTTGCGTCGACCGTAGTAGAGTTCGTACAGGATGATGGCGGTAAGAAGGTCTCGTCCTGTTCTGTCCCAGTGGGTCATTCGTTCTTGAGCCGCCTCTGGGGCGGTCATAATGGTGGTGGCGATAAGTTGTGCGTCCGCCACTGGGTTAAAGCGTCCCCCTTCTGGGTTAAAACCGCGCCGCACTGCAAGCATTGGGTTGTAGTGACAGGAGTGGAGGTCTAGGGGATTGAAATACAGTACGTCGCTCCACTCCTTTCTGGCGTGTGCGGTTAGGTTCCAGACTTCGGATTTAATGTCGGTAACGATAAGCGAGCCTTTGTAGGTGAGTGCAGTGGGAATTACGGTGTTCACCCCCTTTCCTGCTCTTGTGGGACCAATCACTGACACGTGACCTGGCCCGTCGTAGCGAATCACTTTACCGCTCGCGCTTTTGCCTAGGTGCACTCCATTGTCCGCGAAGAATCCTGCCTTCTCCAGTTCCTTTTCAGTAGCAAAGCGCGCGCTACCAAATGTATCAGCACCTTTTTTCTGCACCTGTTCGCTCACTCCTCGCGCCAAGAACAGGGCACCCACTGCACCTAAAGTCACCAGAGTTGCAGCGCTTTGAAACGCCGCTGGGTCAAGCTCGAAGAACCGAAATTGCCAACTGATGAAAGCCCATGGTGCGTAGAGCGGAATTCCCACCACTTCGGTGCCAAGCGGTAAGTACTTGGAGAAGGCAAATGAGTACGCAACTAAGTACGTGCCGGCCCACGAAAAGAGCGTCACTGCTGCTCCAAACACCGCAATGCGTGTTCCTATCTTTGCCCCCTGCATATAGTGCTTCTCCCCTACTATTCTCGCTCTCTAACCGTGGGTTGTTGCCGCACCAAAAAGCGGTTGCCTAGTGTCACTTCAACTCGCGCTCCTTTTTCGAGTTCGGCTCTTGCGCCCCAGCGCGGCACCATGGTGAACGCGCCTTGGGCTCGAACCACTGAGTACTGGAGCCCAGAGATGGTGAGGCTCCCGTCCACTACTCCTCTAAAAGGCTTTGCGCCTGGTGCAATGAATGTTTCTTCGGTGCTGCGTGCCACATGAGGAGCAGCGTGCATTAGTCCTTGGAGTAATAGTCCACGAACGAACGGGATAGCTTCCTCTGGTAAGTGATCTTTCCCTTCGCTAATAAGCTGGGCGCGTTGCGTGTCGGTGGGAAGTGCGAACCCTCTATCTTTTAGCACTTGGGTTCGCGCAGAAAGGAGTTCTGATATCTCCACTGCCGCCTCTCCGCGCGGGGCCAAGTGGGTCTCGGGGCCAAAGCGCACCAACACTTGGTCAAGCCACGTGTAGCCCTGCTCGTTAACTTGGTGTGAAAGCGGTAGTGCGGTGCCGCGCTCGACGGCGAGGTGTCTCTTTTCTTCTCTACCAGACGCTCGTTCTGCCTGCTCTACCGCCCCCTTTAGGTCGGATGGAATGCTCCACTCACTCTCCCTCTCGGAGCGCACTACACCAAGGTCTTCAAGGCTTTTTAGGCGCGTGGTGAGTCGAGCCAAGTAGCTCTGCCACGTGGCGCCGGCGGGCAAAGATTCCTGTGCCTCACGCTCTAGCGCGTAGCGCTCAAGGTCGCGGGCACTAATGGCGCTTCGACCTAGTCGCAGCGCATCGGTGGCGAGTTTTGAGAGTACGAAGTCTGCGGCGTTTCTTCCTGGGCTAGACACCAGTATCCAGTCCCCTTCCCTACTGATCTGTCCGCCCCGTTCCGAGTATCGTCCAAGCGCTATGCGGTAGAGGCTATTGGTGCTGTCTTCGATGATTAGTTCGACGCTATCGGAGAGTTCTTTGACTGGTCCGCGGTAGAGAACTTTGCCCAGTAATGCTCTCGCCCTGGTGTCCGAGAGGTCTCTAGCAGAGAGCCGCGTGGCTCCTCTCCC
>JBGSMV010000043.1:0-88470 GCA_041739995.1 Bdellovibrionota bacterium | reverse complement strand
CTCGCTGTAGCCCCGGTACAGGGAGGGATGAGAGTGATTGGGGGGTCGGGGGAGTAGCCCCGGTACAGGGGGGGGGACTCTTCGGGTGTGCAGTCGGGCGGAGCGCTGCCTACCTCGCTAGGGAGAGTAGCCCCGGTACAGAAGCGGTTCGGGCTTGCCATGATATTTGGATTCAGCGCGCTGGCCATTTTAGGAGGCGATTCCCTGGCGGTTGCACAGACCGATGTTGCTCAGGCGACTGGTGCGCTAAGTGCTACGATAGTCGCCTTGATATTAGCTCTTATCCCCCTCGCTTATACGTCGACGGAGGTCTTCTTAGCAGCCACTCCAGGTAAGCTGATTTTGGGACTTAAAATTCGTAATGAGGATGGTAGCGACGCAACTACGTAGACGTTGGCGACACGTTAGGCGATCAAATCATCAGGTCAGATACTGACACTAGGCGTGGCGTTAACGGCCATGAACGTTCTTTCAGTACTTGGAACCCTCGCAAGTGTAGTGGTGTTCATTGGCTGCTTTTTTGTGCTCGGCCAGTTAAAACAGGCGCTTCATGATCGCATAGCACACACTGCAGTCTTCAAGAGTGCCTAAGCACTGAGAGTTTCTAAGGTCTCTCGAACCAACTCGGCCTCAGAGCATCGCCGGGCCTACAAACCAGTGCGCGAGGTATCTGAGTGACGAGGAGTTCCTTAGGATCACTATCTTGTAACGTGCATCTACGAAGTGGCTCTCTGTTTGAGCTGTGCAGAAGACCTGGTTGCGGTACCCAAAATTTTTTGCCCGGCGACGGCTTCTCCGGCGAATGCGCAGTGGGCGCGCACATCGCATTTTCGACACTTGCTCTCATGGGGAGTGGCCTTCGCAGGCATGCCACCGAGAATGGCGCGCATCTCGTTCAGCATGGAATCCACCCAGGCTTGGCGCTCCGGCGTATTCTCAATGCGAACCTTTCGACAATTCTGACCGAGAATCAAATAACCGTATGGAGGTTTTTTGCCTTCAAACTCTTCAATCAGTCGCATGTAAATGAGCAACTGCGCGACATAGCGATCGCGTACTTTGCGGGCCAACGGTTTGCGCTCAACAGGAATTATAAAGCCACCCTCATAGATCACCGCATCTGGCCGACCTGCAAGTGCTTGTCGCTCTGATAGGTAGCTTTTGCCAGGGAGCGCAGAACTTCCGTCGACACTTATGCCACGCGCCCGAGGATCTAATCCAGTTTGATGCCGAGCTTTCGAGATGGCGAGAGTTACCGCGTCGAGAACGATCATGGTCGCTATGCCAATAATGCAAAAGAGCATGATGCCATAGTCAGCGTTCAGCGCTTGATGCCAGGTATTCGCAAAATAGTTGATGATGGATTCCAGCATGACAGATTTCTCTAAGTTCCCAACGAGAGCTGGGCGTAGAGCATTCCAGCAAGTAAAAGTGAAAGTAGAAGAATTCGGACTAGTCGATTCAACGAGTGTGATTCGTCGTAATTCTTTGCCCACTGCGCGTGTAGTCGGATGCCTTCCCTCTTATTCTCCGAGCGTTCGCGCTTCACCGCCGCAATCATTCGAAGTCGCCACGATTCAGGACAGACGGTGAACTCTCCGACTTCTCCCGCGGCGATGATGTGCCGACCATTGACCACAGTTCTCTTCATAGCCACATATCCGGAAAGTCCGGGATTCTGCCTCTAATGCCGTTAGATTATTGAAAATATTGTGGTTTTGAGGAGCGAAAATAGGTATTTCACTCAAAGCGAGGTCATTAATTCAAGTGCTCATCGATACAAGACTTTCCGAGTGTAGCCACAAGGGGAGACGACTCTCTCAAGATGACGGAAGCAACACCCGAAAAGGGAGTTCCGTGAGCTGAGCGCAGGACCGGACGACCCAAAGCTTCGAGGAACTGAATACCTGCCGGGGGGGGCTCCTTGAGTACGCGCATAGATTGAGCCGAGCAGCCCCGAGAAAACTCTTCAACCTTGGTGATGAGACTGCTTTTCTTGGACGAAGCAGAAACAAGAAGAGTTACTTGGAACTTCTCACATATTTCTTTGAATTGAGGCATTCCAAAACAGGAACCGGAATCGATCACAATGAGAAGCTGGGAAGACAGTTTTGAGTCATTGGGCGCCAGGGAACTCAGGGTTGACGCGATGGATTGAAGCTCATCCTCGTGTATCAATACTGAGGCGAAGAGGTGAGAGCGTCCTTTCACCTGCCAGGCAGAACAGTCTGGGACGGCAGTCAGATTCTCGGGTGAGGAAACCAAAGATAGCCACGGTCGTTGATGTAACCGTAGGCATATAAAACCTCGATTGAAATCCTTAGCAGATTCTTCTAAGAATGGCCCGAAAACGGACACGCCATTTTCTTTAAGTAGCGTAAGCCCCCGACCAGCAACGCGCGGGTCAGGGTCAATCATCCCAAAGACGACATTTCGAATTCCGCGCTCGATAATAATTTCCGTACAGGGCGGAGTTTTTTTGGTCGGGTGTGGCGCGCAAGGCTCGAGATTGATAACGAGAGTGTCAGTAGGTTGTATTTGGTGACTGAATGACTGAAGTAGGTCTCTTTCTGCGTGGGCAGCACCAAAGGCATGGTGAATGCCGCATGCTATCTCGCAGTTATCACGAACGAGAACACTACCGACCATTACACCAGCGCCGACCGTTCCTGCTCCTTTAGCGGCGAGAGCAAGACATCGACGAATCCAAAATTCAGGGTCGCGTATGGGAAGGAGCATATCTTTCGATGCTTTTTATTTAAACCTATAGGCCATTCTGATCGTCAGAGTCTCACGATTATGGAAGCTAACGCCAATAGAGGCGCTGAAGGATCTACATAGGTAGGTGCTACAAGCCAAAAATTCTTTCGAAGAAGGATCTGCGTGGCTCTTCCTCCTCGGAACCCTCTTCCTCGCGTGGATGTTCACTGGATTCAGGACCTTCTTTACTTTTCGCTGATTCAATCTCACAACGAGTGCGAGGCTCGGTTCCAGCCACGAATATTTCGCGGGTGGTCTGAGCGCCAGGGCAGTCCTTATTGACGCGTAATCCAGAACTAATGTCGATATCAGCAGCGACTACTCCTGTGGGTGCGATAAAGGAACTCGGGGTACCGAAGGTGGAGGCGCATTTCATGAACTCGGCCCAGATCGGGGCAGCACCAGTACCCCCGGTTAGGCCCACCTTGGCATTGTCGTCGTATCCAACCCACACTCCCGTGACGAGATCCGGACTAAATCCAACAAACCACAGATCGCGAGTCTCGTTCGAGGTGCCAGTTTTTCCAGCTACCACCCCGGTATAACCGGATGCGCGAATGCTCGTACCTGTGCCACGGTCGACTACTCCACGAAGTATATCAGTGAGAACGAACACCGGAGCTTCGTTGGCAACGCGCTCCTCAACAATGTCGCTTGTTCCAATTCGATTTAGGTCTCGGTCGAGCACCGACACGAAGGCTCGTGGTCCGACATACACGCCTCCGTTGGCGAGTGCACCAAATGATGCGGTTAAATTGAGTAGGGAAGTGTCTAGTGCTCCAAGGGCGAGAGAGTGAACCTCTGGAATGTGAGAGCCAAGACGAAAACGCTCCAGGGTTTGAACGAACGAGGGGATTCCAACTCGTGTAAGAATCTGAACTGCGGGGATATTAAGCGAACGCTCAAGCGCGTATCTCAGTGTTACATCGCCACGAAACTCGTGATCGTAGTTCTCTGGCGCCCAAGCCTTGCTCGAAACTAAATCAATTTTCACTGGTTCGTCGGTCAAAATGCTAATAGGGGTTGCGACTCGATACGAATTCAGAGAGCCATCAAGGGCTGTCAGGTAGAGAAAAGGCTTGATAGTGGAGCCAATCTGTCGCTCGGCTTGGGCCACGTGGTCGAATTGATTGCTTGCATAATCGCGACCCCCCACCCACGCGCGCACTTTCCCACTAAATGGTTCGAGTGCGACAAGCCCAACCTCTAGCGATTTTTTGCCACGAACGAGTTTTTTATGGGTGGCTTCAAGTGTCTCGATGGAGCTGCTGACCGCCTCCTCGGCGCATTGCTGAAGATCCATATCGAGGCCAGTGAAGACCTTAATTCCAGCCCCTTGAAATGATCCCTCGCCAAATAGCCCAACTAGGGAATTAGAAACCTCAGTAACAAAGTGCGGAGCTCTTCGTTGGTGGAAGCGCTCCTTGATGATGTTCAACGGAGAGTTGAGTGCGAGTCGCAATTGCTTCTCGGTGATGTAGCCTCTTTCGCGCATCTTCTTTAAGACCACTGCGCGGCGCGCCTTGGCGCGCTCTGGGTGCCGACGCGGAGAGTAAAGGGACGGAGCTTGAATCATTCCTGCTAACAGTGCGGATTCAGGCAGGGTGAGTTGTTCAACGGTTTTGCCAAGAAACGCAGAAGCTGCTGATTCAACTCCATGGAGTGCCACAGCTCCCTCTTGCCCGAGGTAAACTTCGTTTAAGTACATTTGTAAAATCTCTGCTTTCGAGAGGTGTCTTTCGAGACTGAGCGCGGCAAGTGCCTCAAGAATTTTCCGCTTGAAGCTACGTTCTCTGGTAAAGAGCAAGTTCTTAGCGAGTTGCTGGGTAATAGTACTTCCCCCCTGTACCACTCTCCCGGCCTGAAGGTTGGTGAGTGCAGCTCTCAGAATTCCTTCAAAGTCGAGGCCGATGTGCTTTCGGAAGCGCTCGTCCTCGATAGCGACGATGGCCTGCACTAGATGATTGGGAAACGCTGAGAGCGAACGGTTTTTAGAAGACCTCGTACTCTCGCCGAGAACTGAAATGGCTTGTGGCTCGAGAGCAAAAGGACGCCTGTCTTTCTGCGCTCCCCAAATAACCTTTTGTGCGGGGATTGAGCGGCCATCGGGAGCCGAAAACTCTCGGGTGTATACTTGCAGAGATCGTGCGGTGAGATAAAACTCTCCAGGAGTGTTTGGGTCCTGGTCTACCTTGCGGTAACGTCTTTTAAGTAGCTGAGTCTCAACTCTTTCCAACGGCGTGAGCGGATCCACGCGAGTGATATCCGAATAGATTGCGGAGACGTTGGTCTCCATTGAGGAGGCAAGCCTTGCGGTGACCTGTCCGTCGACAATATAGAACCCGACCGCAAGCAGCCCGCCAATGACACAGACACAGAAACCTGAGAAGACCAGCAGAAAGCGCATAGGCGAAAGTCTAGACCGCTCTGGTGAACTCAAAAAGCGGCTCTTGTGGCTGTACTTAGTTGATTTTGTGGTACTTTACCACCAGGGCAAAAGTCTATCACTCCTGCGATTGCACCGGGACCAGTCTCTTTGGGCCGAGTGCTTCACGCCTGTGCGCAGCTAGGTTAGAAATGTAGTCTTAGGGCAAGCATAAGAGTGCGGTGCGGGGGCGTTCTTTGGAGCGCATTCTGAATTGAACAGAATGTCTCAATTGAAAGTAGGCTCAAGCGAAGGGCGAGTTCGGTCATGATCGGAAGTTTGCGTGGAATTGTAGAGTCGATAGCAGGTCGTGTGGCCATTCTCTCTGTGGGAGGCGTTGGTTACGAACTCACCATCACTGAGCGCCTACTAGAACGCCTACAAGTGGGCGAGGAGGCCCATGTAGTAGTATTTACTCATGTAGCCGAGGATCTGCTGAGGCTCTACGCATTCGAAGATGTTCTTGAGAAACAAGTCTTCTTGCTACTTACCAAAGTGAAGGGTGTTGGGCCGCGTAGCGCTGCTGAAATTATCTCACGAATTAGTTGTCGAGAATTGCTTCGCTTCGTAGCTGCTGGCGAAACGGTAAAGCTTCAATCGGTCAGAGGCATCGGCAAGAAAACCGCAGAGCGAATCGTTCTTGAGCTGAAGGACAAAGTAGGCGCGTACGTGGTTGAGCAGCACATTTCCCTTGAGAGTCAGGTGGAGAGGGAAGTAAAACCAGTGGAGGATGCAGTGGAAGCGCTTCAGGCGCTTGGCTTCATTCGCAAAGATGCCGAGCGTGCGGTCGACCAAGCAGTGCAGAGCGGTGTGTCCAAAGACTCTGATGTGGGGAACCTTGTTAAGGAAGCATTGCGTTACGTTTAGCGGAGACTTTTTAGCGAGACGCTAGGCGACGTTGAAAGATTCAAGAGTAGGGAGATGGTCGACGAAGGACAGGGTAAAAAAGTGTTAGCCTCCGAAGATAGCGGAGAGGTGGAGCGCTGGCTCGGCCTGAGTGCGCTTGCGCGTGACCGCGCGGAAGAAGAGGTCGAGACTACAAACCTACCTTCGCTACGACCAAGTAAATTTGATGAATATGTTGGGCAAGAGGCAATAAAGGAAAACCTACTGATTGGTTGTCGTGCAGCCGGACGACGAAAAGAGGCGCTTGATCATGTGCTGCTTCATGGTCCTCCTGGACTCGGAAAGACTTCGCTTGCAAGGATAGTGGCGCATGAGTTGGGGGTGGGCTTTCGTTCTACCTCTGGCCCGGTGATCGAGAGGCCAGGTGACCTCGCTGCTATTCTGACCTCGCTTGAAGCACACGATGTTTTGTTCATTGACGAGATTCATCGCCTCCCTAGGGTTGTGGAAGAGGTGCTGTATCCTGCGATGGAGGATTTCTCCATTGATATACTTATTGGGCATGGCCCTGCGGCCAAAGCGGTCCGGCTTGATCTAAAACCATTTACTCTGGTTGGGGCAACGACGCGCACAGGCTTGCTTACGTCGCCTCTTCGTGACCGATTTGGAATGGTAATGCGGCTTGGGTACTATTCACCTGTGGAGCTAACTCGCATCGCGAAGCGCTCAGCGCAGATCATGGGTATCGAGATGCACGACGCAGCAGCAGAGGAACTCGGACGACGTTCGCGAGGTACTCCTCGAATCGTCAACAGACTATTGAAGCGTGTACGGGATTTTGCGCAAGAGCGAGCACAGGGTATTGTAACGATTGAAGTAGCATACCAGGCGCTGACATTGCTTGATATCGACTCCGTGGGCTTGGAGAAAATGGATCGCGCAATACTTGAACTGATCATTGATCGCTTTGATGGCGGGCCTGTGGGCGTTGACACCATCGCTGCGGCGATAGGAGAGGATCGAGATACTCTTGAAGACGTGTACGAGCCGTATCTGGTGCAAGAAGGGTTTATTGCTCGCACGAGACGTGGGCGTGAGGTGACAGAAATGGGATATAATCACTGTGGACGTTCATGGCATGGACGTCAGCTTTCCAACGGTGGTGCGCATCAGAGCTCGGCGCAAATGCCTCTGGTGCTTAGCGCGGAGAGTAGTGAGCAAGGGAAAGCCTCTCAAGAAGATCTCGTTCGAGACGACCGGGGGGTAAAATAGTGACGTTTTTCTCATTCTTGCTTGCCTTTGCTTTAACGCTTCCCGAGCTCGTGGTGCATTGGATGGCACCGGGCTCGTTTGACGTGCTTGCAGTCTCTGTCCGAGGCGTTGATCAAGTGGCCGAGCAGTGCCTAGGCTCAGGCCTCGAATTAAAGTACCGCTATGAACTTCGCATCTGCCGACGAGCAAGTTTTTGGTATGACCGATGTGGTTCTAATCGAGTAATAAATCGTTCTGTACAATGGGATCCAATCGCCGAAACTTTCAAAACCATTAGCGATACAATTGGCGATGAGCTTGATCCCAAGGTTCTTATTACTGAGGAAGAGCACGTCGCCACGGAGGTCCTCTCCGAAATCTCACCAGTGATACTCTCCGAACTTTTTTCTGATGATGCGGATTTGCTCGGAGAGCCCAGACGCTACATACAAGTTCGTCTTTTGACCCAATGCAAAGGAGTGAGTAGTAGAACGGTTGAGAAGCTCTCTTACTTTCTTTCGTTAGGCATGGTGCGAAGCAATGGATTCGACTCGGGCTGGATTAGCTTTGGGTTGGATGATGCACGGTCATAGACATTTGATAAGTCCGTAGAGCCCATCGATGGTAAGCAAAAAGCGACGTTTCGCCCTAGTATGGCGTAGAGCCGGCCTTGGATTGAGGGGCTTTACGCTATTTCTCGGAATTGCACTCTTCGCCTTTCTGGTATTCGTACAACAACCTGATGACGAAGTTGTTCGACCCGGGGACAGCTTACTGATCATCACCTTGATCAATTTCATCGTGGTGGTGCTGTGCGTACTTGCCTTTCTCATCGGCCGAAACATCGTCAAGCTCATCTTTGACCGTCGAAAAGGCATTTTAGGAACCCAACTTCGTACCCGCCTTCTGTTTGCCTTGGTAGGATTGACTCTCATCCCTACCGGAATCCTCTTCTTTTCCGCCAGCGGATTGCTCGCCCGGGCGATGGAGGGTTGGTTCAGTACCACTGTTGAGCGAGCCGTTGGAGGGGCTGTGCAAGTCTCTAGGCGGCACCATACGCTTGCGCGAGAGCAGATGGGCTATCTGCTCGAGGAGCTTCGTCTTGAGCTCGAGGCGCAAGCCAGTGTCGGCCTTAATGCCGAAGGGGTGCAGAAGATTATTGATGCCAAGCGGCGGCGTTGGAGACTCTTTTCAGTTAGTGTCGTTTCTGGTGATGGCCGAGATGCGCTACGTGTAGAAAATGCAATCGCTCAAGTTGAACCATTTAAAGAGCCTGATTTAGACCGAGACACTCTTGCAAAAGCGCTCGGTGGCGAAATTCAGGTTCGTTTTGAGGAGCGAGAAAGTAGTCAATTTATTAGAGCATACGGCCCACTGACCAAGGAAATAGCGGCAGCGCTCGCTGCACAACCACCACTGGCATTAGTCGCGTCGCTCCGTATGTCGCCTGAACTTGCACAGGGACTTGCCGTAGTGAACGACTCGTTCCGCGAGTATGAACAGCTCAAGCTCTTTAGAGGCGGGCTGCGATCAAACTATCTTCTCACGCTAGCTTTGATTACGGGGTTGTTGTTGTTCTCAGCAATCTGGATCGCATTTTACATCGCGCGAGAGCTAGCTGTTCCTATCCAACGCGTTGCCGATGCTACGCGTCTGGTAGCCAAGGGCCGTGACGATATTCAGCTGCGCGACATGGGAAATGACGAGATGGGGCAGTTGGTTCGCGCGTTTAATCGCATGACGGCCGACTTGCGTCGTTCGCGTCAGGAGCGAGAAAGGCACCGCGCCTACCTTGAGACCTTACTTAAGAATCTCGCGGTAGGCGTTGTCGGTGTCGATGAGCAATACCGAATCACTTCGATAAATGCGGCTGCTGCAGAGACGTTTGGCATAGCAAATGGTGATCGTGTGCTCGGAGCGCTGCTGAAGGACGTTCTTCCTCAGGCGGAGTACGAAGTGCTTGCTTCAATGATCGTCGAAGTGCAGGAGTCAGCGAAGTTAGAAGAAGGGTTTGCGCGCGCGGTAGAGCGAGAGCTAGTAGTCCGGAGTATGGGAAGAGAGCTTAAGATTGTTTGCACCGTAGGAAAGATCCTTTCTGAAGACGGAGGAGATACGGGATTTGCACTATTGTTTGATGATGTGACAGAGCTTTCGAAGGCTCAACATATGGCAGCCTGGAGAGAGGCTGCGCAGCGAATTGCTCACGAGATCAAGAATCCGCTAACGCCGATTCAACTCTCTGCTCAGCGCCTTGAGCGGCTTGTTCGCGATGATCAAAGCGCCGAGCGAGGACCTGAGTTGTATTCTAAGATTACTGAGTGCTCGGAAACTATAGTGACTCATGTTGACTCAATTAAGCGACTTGCGAATGAATTCTCGCAGTTTGCTCGAATGCCCCCCGCCGAGTTTGCGCCGACAGACCTCAATCAGCTTATTGCGGTCACAATTGAACCGTTTGCGACCGCACACGTAGAGCTTGTAGTGCAGTTTATAAAGGATGATTCCTTGCCATTGGTCCCGATTGATAGGGAGCAAATGCGAAGGGTGCTCATTAACTTGTTTGATAATGCAATTGCCGCCATCGCAGAGGCGCGTGAGTCCAATCCACAGAGCGAGTTAGAGAGGGCGGGTATTACCGTCAGAACCATGCGCGATGCGAATGCCCGCACGGTGAGTTTCGAGGTTTCAGACACTGGGCCGGGGATTTCTACGGATGCGAAGCCACGTATATTTGAACCATACGTCACCACCAAGAAGGGCGGCACGGGCTTGGGGCTTGCTATAGTCACTTCGATTGTGTCCGAGCATCAGGGAAGAGTGCGGGTCTTTGATAATCATCCGCATGGAGCGCGTTTTGTGGTAGAGCTTCCCCTCAAGCCTCAAAGGGGTACTCAGCGGCGTTTTGCTGCCTGACGTCGTGCCAAATAGAACGTCTGTATCGGAGGCGGACGAAGCGAAGATAATTCAAGTTTCCTAGGAGAATTTGCATGTCAGAGTCAGGTCAACAGGGAGTTAATCATGTCCCCACTGAGACACTGCATCGGTTTATTCATAATCGAGGGCGGGCTTACTCTCATAGTTCTGGAGAGCTGTCTGAACTGCTCTCATCCATCGTGGTGGCGGTCAAAATTATCAGCAGTCTCGTTGCTACTGCGGGATTCAAAGGCCTGACGGGCTATACCGATACCGTAAACGTGCAGGGGGAAAGCGTTCGAAAACTTGATCAAGAAGCAGATCGAATTTTGACAGAGTTCCTCGGGGCTTCCGGGCATTTCGGATTGATGGTGTCAGAGGAGCAAGACACCGTAATCGAAGCGGGGCGACACTCAGATAGTGCAAAGTATGTGGTAGCTTTCGATCCGCTCGACGGGTCTAGCAACATAGGAACAAGTATTCCGGTGGGGACGATCTTTTCTATTTTCGCTCGCAAGCAGGGCTCGGCTACGAGTGGGGAAGCTGACTTTATGCAGCCTGGTAGACAGCTCGTGGCCGCAGGGTACTCCGTGTATGGGGCAAAGACTTCATTTGTATACTCAGCGGGCCAGGGAGTGCATGGATTTACCCTCGATCCTGCAATCGGGGAGTTTGTTTTGACTGAAGAGCAAATTCAAACGCCACGGCGCGGTAGTGTGTACAGTGCGAACGAGGGCCGAGTAAATCAGTGGACTCCAGCGGTGCGCAACTTTCTTAATGAGTTACGCTCTACGGGAGACGAATCCGGGACACCGTATTCCACCCGCTATGTGGGGTCTCTCGTAGCGGATTTTGATAGAAATTTGAGAAATGGAGGGGTGTTTCTGCACCCTTCCGATCACAAGCGAAAGAATGGGAAGCTTCGACTGCTGTATGAGTGCATCCCGCTGGCCTTTATTGCAGAGCAGGCAGGTGGAATGGCTATTGATGACCTTGCACCGATTCTCGATAAGCAGCCAACCAGCATCCACGAGCGCACGGTCTTTATTACCGGCGGTCGGCACGAGGTTGAATGGTACCTAAAAGTTCACGCGAATAGCTGACATTCTTCCATCGAGAAGATCTTCCACAGGGGAGAGCTTCCATTGTGAGGAAGCTCGCTGTGAAGAAGCTGAACGCACAAAGCACTGCCGCAGAATAGAAGGCTAGACGAGGCTAATAGCGCGTTAGGCGGCCACGTCCATTTCGGACGAAATCGAAGCCCAGACTTTCAGCCCTTCGTCGGTGACTTGCCACGACTTGGAGGTGAAGTCACCCTTAGGAAAGGGACTGACAAGTTTGTGTCCTTCGAGGATATAGAGAAAACGTAAGGCTTCCTTTTCGTCGCCGAGACCACTCATTTGAGCGACTTGTTCTACATCTAGAGTTCTTGAACGGGGGACGGGAGCTGTGTCATTTGAAGCAGATGCCGTGTCGGCCGGTTTGCTTTCTACTGGTGGGAGGGAGTTACCCGAGCACATGGCGCGAAGCACATTTATCTGGCTTATATAAGACTCGCTCAGCTGGCGAATGGACTTCTTGTTTTCCTGGGGCTTTTTGTTTTCTTGGCTCTTTTTGTTTTCTTGACTCATAGACTCCTGTCTTGAAAGGAAAATCGGATCAAATTGTGATAGCGCTTCGCGTGCAATCGTCCGTTGGAAGACATCGTTCCTGAGCTTCTTACGGTGCAGTAGGGTACCTTACATTCAGATCTCACGCAAATCCGTTCTACTGACTCAAATAGCGTATTATTAAGTGTGCCGTATCAGTTCGTGAGCTAGCAAGGGCTGCTATTCGCCCAATTGTTGCTCTACTAGTCTGGTGTACTCGTCCTCGAGATCTCTATGTTGCTGCTGGAGCAGTTCAAGACGCTCGTTCACGGTGTTGTACTCGGTGAGTAAATCTCTCATGCGCTCGCCAGCCGCCGACAATCCGTTGGAAAGATCCTCAAACAACGCCTTCTGGTCGTCGGTCAATTTGACGTCTTTCATCAACTGATCAAGGTTCTTCATGGAATTCGCGAGCTTTTGTTCCAAGGACATTGATTCCGAGGAAAGATCCGAGAATTTCTCGCTTATTTCCTTAAGCTTGAGTTCGTCCTCTTCCTTTGAGGACTTCATCTCCTGATGAACTGCCTCTTTCTGCTCGACATGCTTTTGAGCTTCGTCAAGCTTCGTTTCAATCTCCTTAAGGTTTGCCTTCTCTTTCTCGAATTCGACTTGAGCCGCTTCTATTTGGCCCTCAACTGCAGAAACCTGTCCAGCGCTGACGAGTGAGCTAGCGCCGGAAATCAGGCGATCAATGTCGGCCTCAAGTTTAGGAATGTCTTGCGCAATCGCGCCTACCTCGGCGCCGACGGAAGAGCTTGCTTTCTTTCTCAAAGCAAAGAGAATGCCGAAAACCAGTGCTCCGCCGACAAGACCGAATAAAATTCCTACAAAAAGCATGCGGGCACTGTACCTAGACTGCGACTTACTGGAAACAGGGGACTACATGCTGAAGCAGTTCTTTTGTGGCGCCGGTATTCCTGGAGCTGAAGGCTCGGTCTCTAAACGCTAGCCCCTGTGGAGAACCGCAGGCACAACATGGCCCCGATGAGTGGGGACTCGGTTTCAATATAGAGCGGGCTGGTCCCCTAGGAAGGCCTCTGAGGGCTCAGAATAGTTTTAGGGTCTGGAGGATGCCCCTATAGGCTGAATAAATGTCGTTGACGCAGGCGTCCCCGTCGTAATTGAGCCGCCTAGTGTGGGAAGGATAGACGGGCATAGACTGGGAGTCTCGTCAGTTTCCTGCCAACTGTTGAGGGAGCATTTTTGTTACCGGGTGCTTAGTCGAGCCCGAAACGTGAATTTCAAACCTCGATACGTCGGCCGTAACGGTTCCATTGCTAATGACCGGGAGCCATTGTCCGATTAGCTGTTGTCCTGAGCTGGATAGGTGAGCGGTTGCTCTTCCACTAACGAGCGGAGCTTCCGTGTCGGTGCGAGGAGACCCTGAGTCCTCGATTGCAAAGTTTCCCTTGAAGCTTCCGAAGTCTGACTCAATCTCTAACGGACGAACCACAAAGGTTCGATCGCGAATTCCGCCCTTCACTTCCGCATTGATTCTCTCAAAAGCTGGCACAGTGATTGGTCCGAGAGAACCTCCAGGAAATTTGGTAGCCGAGCGCTTGCCTAGGCGAATGACTTTCAGAACGAAACTACCAGTGGTGCCGCTTGGATCTGAAGTGAGGGATGGGATAAAAAGCGAGACTTGCCCTCGATTAATGCCCAGAGCTTGAATCATCGGATGTTCTGAAACCTCAAGGCGCTCCGCGGTAGCGGCAAGTGAGATACTGTTTCCGTTCCAACTCGCAGAGGCAGATCCCTGAATATCCCCGTGATACATTCTTGCCATCAACTCCACGCCGACCTTCCCTTCAAAGAAGGAGTTCCAGGCGGGTGAAATGGAAATTTCATCAATACGCAGCGTGATCGGAAATCGGCGCAGCACGCCATCAATTCGTACGTCCGTGAGGGTTACTGTAAATAGGTTAGTGCGCTGCGCACCAAATGAAAAAACTACTCCTTGAGTAGCGGCGCCAGACCGCAGCCGCTCGAGGGTAGAAGATACCAGAAAGTTTCTTACCCCCCACAGAAGGGCCCCTGCGAGAAGCAGCAGCACGAGCACCCAAACAAGTAGTTTCTTAACCATCAACCTGGAACTTTTTCCGCCGAATGCTACTTACTTCAAGTTCTACGTCTAGAGAGTCGCCGGCGGGACGGCGCTTAATATCTAGACTCGCGAGGATGAAGGGTTTAGGTCCATTTACTAGGGTTTCAAGGAACTGAACAAGGCGAGCAAGATCTACTATAGGAAACCGGATGAGGAAGGGCGCCTGTTCATAATCGGAACCGAACTCTCGAATATCGCGAGGACTAATTTGAGGATTGAGTACACCCGCTTTGGTCTTCACCAGTTCTTCGAGGTAGGACAACGCGCCCTCAGCGATTTCTACCTCCCGAAACTCCCGTTCCACTTCTTCGCGGCGAGCACGAAGTTTTTGATGTCGCGCGAGGGCAGCAGAGACGTTTTGGAGCTTGAGTGAGACATCGTTCAGTGCTTGGGACTGAATGACGAAAGCCTCCTCAATTGGGGAATAAACCAGATAAAGAGCACTGATCGATAGAGCCAATGCCCCGAACAGGACCAGCACCCTCTCCCTCCCAGAAAGCTTGGCATAGTATTCTTTGCCGTGCTTGATATGAGGCCGCAGAGCCTCCGAGAGCGTCCTCGTCCATTGTGAATTGAGCGCAAACTTCGGTGCCGTTAGTTTCGAGGACATTTATTTAATCCTCCACTCGAATATCAAAGGTAAAATTCTGAGACGAGCGAGCGCCGCCAGGGATAGATCCCATTCCCGCCGTGATTTCGGGAGGTTTAGCACGAAATTTCATACTACGATTTCGTTGTAGAGCCCGTTCTATTGCTTCAACGTCTTTGTACTCAGGAGCGCTACCACTAATCTTCACCCGGTTCCCGCGAATGGCGATGTTGCGAATGGTTATTGCAGGGTTTGTAGGCATGACCACTGAGATTTCGCGCAGCACGTCCAGGGCCGTGTACTGATCAAGGGATCCAGAGCCAAGACTTTCGAGTGCCTTATCAAGCTTTGAATTCTCGGCTTGAATGACACTAACTTCTTCTCCTATTCCAATGCTTGTTCCAGGAAACGAAGCTGAAATTGCCTCGTGAATGTTAGCTTCCATCAAGTCAATTTTTGTTTCTCTAAAGAAATAGGAACCGACGACTAATAGTAGGCTGCAGAAAAAGGTGATGGCGAACAGCGGAGCGAGCTTACGTAATCCATGCACCAGTTCGCTAAGTTGTAGGCTGTAAGAGAATTCTCGAGTGCGGAAGTTCGTTAAGATTTGATGCGGAGTATCATCATAGGCGAAGGGCACGCCGAGAGCCGAAATGCCGCGCGTTTCTGGAGGGAGGTTCACCAACTCAGAAATGTCTACGGACTCCACATTTCGCCCAAGGTGCTGCTGCAGCTCTCGTAAGTTGATACCGTCCCCAAGTGCATACACTGAGTCAATTTTTACTCCGTAGCGCGTTTCAACTGAGACAAGAGTGAGGCGCAACTCTGTGCTTAAAGATCGTATACGTTCAGATTCGTCTCCGGTCAGTTGTTCGGCATTGATTACTCGGTCAACGCGTACTCGACCGTCTACTTGCAAGGCGACATAGACGAATGGAGGGCGAACAAGAATTACTGCTGAATTATCTTTAAAATAGTCGGGGGCGAGAATGAAGAGACCTTCGAGAATGCTGCTGGCAGTGGTGATGATGAGCGGTTCGAACGATGCGCCCTTGCAAATTCTAGTCACGCGAGAAAGAAGCTTGCGGGGAACGATGCTCACGTGCACGTCGTGTCCGTGAGCGCGAGGATTTCCACTGAGACCGTTCAACGAACGATGCTCCAAAAGAAATTCGGAGGTGTCGAACGGGACGCGGTCTTGAACTTCTAATTCCAAAATCTTTTGGATCTGACGATTATCCGAAAACGGGAGATCTAAATTGAGTGATAGATATTCGTCCGTTGGAATTATTAGGATGGAAGAGGTGTAAGGGGTTTGAAGTTGAGATAGAGCTTCGCGTAATGAGGATGTGCAGCTGACCAGAGTTCCCAGCGGGTTCGAGGAGGGGGCCGATGGTTGATCTGAAGACCCAGGCTCCTGTGATCCATGGTCCTGAGACCCATGGGCAGCTCGAAGCGTCTCGGAAGTGCCGGCTTTTGAAAGATCGTTCTCACTGGACGGCAGGTTATCCAGATCGCGGACATCAAACATCCCCCGCAGGTCTGCTTCGACAGACTCTACTACTCTTACCGACCGTCCATCGACTTCTGAGACCTGGAGAGAAGCGGGGTTGACGGTCGCATCAACGCTGAGAATAAACTGTGCCGGCACGCGATAATCCTTCCTTGTGCAATCGAAACGATCTCATTTAGACCCAGGGCTCGCAAGGGACGGACCGAGCTTTGCCGTAAGAATCTCACTAAGTTCGTTAGAACGATGCCCTATAGGCAGCTCATGCTGCCCGCCTGCAAGGCGCAAGTTTTCAGCGTTTGGGAGGTGTGTCGAAATCCAACGCTCGGACCATTGAGCGTCTACGAGATGGTCTTGTGGGTCAAAGGCCGCGATAATGCGCGGGGCAGAGCCTGGAGATTGAAATGCGCTGGGCAGGGAGCTCAGCAGCCTATCGCGCAGCCGGAGAACCCGCTCCGCCGCTGCAATTGAATGACGGGGGTAGGCATTATGACGATATTGAAGATATCCGACAGGACGTCGACTCTTCGCTCGCGAACCCAGAAGCGGCAAAAGGCACTCGGGGAGGAATGAGAGAAATCGATGCAGAACCTCATCTCTTGGGGAACGAAGGCGTAGTGGCGGAGAAAGAAGCACCGTGCACGCTATCAGGTGGGGGCGTTCCAGCAGAAGCCAAAGCGAGAGCAGCGCACCGAGGGACAGTCCTATCAGCACCACCTGCGCGGTTGGCGAATTTGTTTTGATAAGTTCGAGCTCATTGAGAATTGTGGCCTGCCAACTTGTGAGAGGCGTGTTGCTCAAGTCGTCGAGGGAAGTGCAGTGTCCTGAAAGAAGCGGAGCTACGCAATGATATCCATGGGCCGCAAGCTGTGCAGCTATCGGTCGCATCTCTTCCGGAGAGCCAGTAAGTCCATGAATGAGCAGAGCAACTCGAGAGATTTCGGAGCTGGAGGAATTCGGAGGTAACTCAAATCTTGAAACAGGAATACAAGTCGGCGGCGGTGCCCAAGATTCACTCGATATTTCTTTCAGCTTGTTCATAGAGTTATGTGCTGCACGGCATGATAGGACAGCGAAGACCTTGTTCAAAGGTAGTTTTCTAGGAGTCTGTGACACAGGCACAGCCGACGACGTCCCGCCGAAGCCTCATGAATAGGGTTGTGTCACCGACGCCTAGAGAGTTTAGAACCTAAGAATTCTAGAAAAATGGAGTGAGCGCGGGTGCAAAGTACTTCCCGTCGCAATCACTTGCCCCAAACACTCCGTAGGCGAGGGAGGTGCCTCCTTGCACAGAAAGGGGGGCGTGTTGCAAAGAAGTGCGCCCTTCAATGAAGTCATCACAGAGCATTAGTTCCGATAAAAAGCGGGCGCGGGCGACCTCCATTAAATCAGAGATCGAAGTCTCGAGTGCTTGAGCCGTGACTGGATTCTGGAATTTAACTTTTTTTGAATAGGCTGACGCCTCAGCCGTGCGCCCGAACGCACATAAGGCTGAGATCTCTCGAAAGCGCCTGTTGGCGGAGACATACGCGATCGTGCGCAGCCCTGCCCCGACCAAACAAGACTGTGCTAAACGATGTATCGTTGAGTATGCAGCCAAGCCCTGTCTCCATGCTGCGCTGAGATCTGAGATCGAAATTATCGAACCATCGTGTTCTCGTTTCCTCTGCGCAAAGAGCGGATCTATGGATTTGGTAAAAATATGTAGTGCGGCCCCTGATTGCCAATCCACTTGCGAGCGCAGTTCTTCGACTGTCGATGGAAGTGATCTTTCGCGCACTAGTGAGTCGAGGAGTACCTCGAATACCCGATGGTTTATTCGAGCGTCAGATTTCTCCGTTTCGTCTGGAGCGTGATAGTCGCCAGTGTGCCAATAAACCATTGGGTGAAAGGTTTGGTCCACAATGCAATGGGAAAGGAACCCAGCCCATAAGGCCCAAGACGCCGGTTGCTGGGTCTCTGGGAGTTCTCGGATCGACGACGACCAGTGCCTTAGTGGCTCGAAGGTGTCTTCTCCATGCCGACCATGCAGAAAGTCGCCAAGTGCATTTCCGTCCTGGCTTTTCCCTCTCTCGAGGTAATAGGGCACGTCCGGCAAAATAGCCCCCAGCATCGAGAGCCTTGGTTGTTCAGAGAGCACTTTTCCGAAGCCATGCTGGTGGTTGAGTTTGGCGCTCGCTTGCCTCATCAACTCCCAATGAATTCGTTCTCTAGGCATATCAGGGGCCACTCATGTAGGAAGTTCGACCAGATATTAGGAGTGATAGAAGGCTTCAGCCTCTGAGGAAAGCGAGTAAACAGCTATCCGTAGCTGGACAGAGCTGGCCCGACCCCTTCTCTCAAAATACCTCCAGGCAATCTAGATCATTTATAGTAGCGGCTTGGAAGGAATCGACGATACTCAGCCTGCGTGGAATCGGGGCAGCACATTGAAATTCTTTGACAATTTTATAGTCCTGACCTAAGACGGAGCCATGGAATGGTGGCTTTGGATTTTCTTTGGTTTGGCGTTGCTGGCCCTCGAACTTTTTCTACCGACGGGTTTCTTCGTCTTTCTTATTGGCATTGGAGCGGTCGCGACCGGATTAGTGGTCTTTATTGGTCTCGGCGGTCCTGCCTGGTTGCATTGGATTCTATTCGTCTTGTTCTCGTCTGCCCTTTTGATGTACGTGCGCAGTTACATGATGGGGCGGACGGATTCAGGCGAAAAGGATGCAGATCGTGGCCCTCAGGGTCAGACGGTTACTCTCACTACTGATGTTGAACCGAGAGGGGTGGGTAGTGGCGAACTCCGCGGGGCGTCTTGGAGCTTGCGGAATGATGGAGCAGAATCGCTAAAAGTTGGTCAGCGCTGTGTGGTAACCCGCGTTGAGGGAATTATGCTGGTTGTCGGGGGAAGTCCTTCCTCTGAAAACAATCAATAGTTTAGTCGAAGTGTAGGAGCAGGTATGGGACCGGTTATTTTTATAGTCATTGCGTTCGCTATATTCTTCGTTGTCGTTCTCTTCAAGACAGCAGTCATTGTTCCTCAGCAGAGCGCATTTGTCGTTGAGCGCATGGGAAAGTACCGTGGGACGCTATACGCAGGATTTCACTTCCTTATCCCTTTTTTGGATAAAATCAGTTACCGCCATACTCTTAAAGAGCAGGCGCTCGATATTCCCGAGCAAGTTTGTATCACCAAGGACAACGTACAGGTCGGCGTTGATGGGGTTCTGTATCTGCAGGTTCTCGATCCGCATGATGCTTCTTACGGTATTTCTAATTACCTTGATGCCTTGATTCAATTGGCACAAACCACGCTTCGAAGTGAGGTCGGCCAGATTGATCTTGATAAGACTTTTGAGGCGCGCGCCCTTATTAACCAATCGGTAGTGGCGGAGGTTGACAAGGCCTCTACTTCTTGGGGCGTTAAGGTGCTTCGTTATGAAATTAAGAACATCAATCCGCCGCATGAAGTGTTACAGGCCATGGAAAAGCAGATGCGCGCAGAGCGAGAGAAACGCGCCAAGATCCTGACCTCAGAAGGTGAGCGCGACGCAGCGATCAACTCTGCAGAAGGTGACAAACAAAAAGTCATCAAAGAATCAGAAGCAAATAAGCAACTTCAAATCAATGAAGCAGAAGGCGAAGCCGCCGCGATTCTTTCAGTGGCTGAAGCAACCGCGCAGGGTCTGCGTCGTGTTGGTGAGGTGCTTGGGGATGCGAGTGGGCAAGAGGCCATGAAGCTTCGAATTGCCGAGCAGTACATTCAACAGTTTGGAAATATCGCGCGGACGAACAACACCATCGTTCTGCCTGCAAATTTGACTGATTTAGGTTCTATGTTTGCGCTGGCGACTAAGCTGCTTGATACCAAGAAGGCCAGCTAGAGTTCTCCAGACTTTGTAGCCGTACTAAACTTAAGTACTTGGGGTCGTTTCTCTATGCCTCACAGCGGAACTCTTTGATTCAAGAGCAATAAGATAAAGGTGCTTTGAAATGTGGCAACGGCGATGGTCGTCTTTAGGGAGCGACATTTCCTTTTTGGAAAAACCACACATCGCTTGTGGATGGAGAGAAAAATCCTCCAATGCCAAGCGGGGCGATGAACTGTTCGACTGCTTCCTGAATCCCGCCCCACCGAAAATCATGACCCGCAATCATTCCCCCAGGCCGGACTTTTGGAAACCAAGCTTGTAGGTCGGCTGAGACTGCTTCGAAGGAGTGGATAGCATCGATAAAGACGAAATCGAGTGCGGCGTCAGGGATACGGGAGGCAGCCTGGAGCGAAAAATCCTTAATCAAGGTGACGCGATCTCCAAATGGAGCAAGTCGGGAGCGAGCAGTGGTCTCGCACTCAGACATCTTTGCCTGGGTCTTGTCGCCCTCGTGTTCGACATAGGCTACATACGGATCTATGCAGTACATCTGTAACTCAGGAAAAGACTGAAGAAGGTGGGAGGAGGTGTCTGCCCGGAACACCCCAATTTCCGCACCGCGATTTAGCTTTAACAGTCGATGTTCTTCCAGTATTGCGCGGAGAACATTGAAGTTCATGCTTCCTATAGGAGAGGGCGCTAATTTTCCAGGAGTAGGAGCGGACCGCTGGTGGAAAAGGGCTGCTTCGTTTTCCATGCTATTCTCGTCGTTTAAAAGCAATTTGAAGGAGAGGACTGCATAAAGTTGGCGACTATTTCTTAAGACGTCAATAGAGAATTCTATATCGGATGATGCGAGCCGTGTCGGTCGAGGTTAGAGGGCAAGGCATGAGGTTGAAACCATTCGTTGACGAAGGATTGCCCCTGGTGCATTGGATCGGTGCGAAGCTTACTGGGCAAATGCACGTAGCCCAATTTTTTGAGAGAAGTGGTTTCGCCTCATCGAGGACTGCCGAATCTCCCACCGCCGGAAACTCCACGCGCGCCACGGGCAGTGGCGACACAAGTCTGAATCGATATTTCTGAAGCCTCGAGGTCAGAACGTCTTCTTCGATCTGGGGAACGGTCGGTTCCGCTTTCGCCCTCAGTCGCTTCATCCGTACCTCCACCATTTACACTGGCTACCTCAAGGGCGGCTTTGCAGTATGAGTAAGTAACTCCCTTGGAGAAAATATTGAGGCCTGCGACCACGAAGAGCGAGCAAAAGCTAACCAGCAGCAGAGCTTCGGCAATGCTTGCGCCGGCGGAGCAAGATGAATCAATTTTGCGGATAACGTTTTGAGCCTTCATAGGATGTAGGGATCACAGGCAACACTAGTTCTTCTGTTCTCTAGTCCTCTTCGTTGAAGCCTTGCTCCATGGGAGAATTTACGAGGTTTTAGGCGGACTCTATGAAGGTGAGTAGGGGAACTTCGTAGGTGAGGCAATCAGAAGTGTCTGCGCGCATTTTCCTCGTAAGCGTCGAGGAAGCTTTCGTTCTTGATTTTTAGATTTATCAGGGAGCTTGCATCTAATCCGTCGCGGAACCCAGATCCGAGGATGATTACTCTTGGATCGGAACCGAAGATGCGTAGAGGCGTTCAATGCCCAGAGGTGAGGTGAGCTTGATGGAAAATCTTACCAGGCGCGCTCGAGCCGGAACGCTGCCTGATCCGATGGAGTCTTCCCAGCGTTGATTCTGCTGATCGTAATATTCGAATTTAAGGCTCGTGAGCCGCTCGGTAAGAGCAAAGCGAAACATTTCGGAGCATGCCGGGGATGCACCTGGGGGGAGATTCGAGCCTGCCTTCGCTTTGCTTGGGCCAGGATAGGGCAGCTCTTCTCGCAGCATTCGGTAACTTTGTATCGCCTCCGGGTTCTCCGATACCTCTTCGACGCGATACGTGATTTGTACAAGTCCCGTGTGCGTGCCCCCGTCTGGCAGGTACTGCCCTACATTAGAAGCGATAAAGCTTATCGAGTCACCTCGCTCTCCATTCCTAAGCGTCTCCCGAAGTCCAAGGACTGGAGTATGACTGGCCGAAGCAGGAGGTGAAGGAGGACAAGGATTAAGGTTACCGTTTGACGGCTTAAGCTCAATGCTTCCAAGCTCCCGAGTCATGCGTAGCAATAGAGAGTTGGCCGCAAGATCAGCGTCTCGCCCATCGTCAAGCGCAGCCTTGCTGCTTACGATCGCGGTAAGCGACGAATAGGCCACCGACATGATTACGGTGAGAAGTGCGATAGAGATCACAAGCTCGATTAGCGTAAAACCAGCAGCGCAGTTACGTTTTGCGCTATGTCGTATTGCACTGTGTCGTATTGCACTGTGTTGTATTTCACTGTGTCGTATTGAACTATGCTGCATCGTACAGTGGAGCGCGTTTACGGTCCTCGCCGTCTCCGTGTGGCCAGTCCTATTGAAGGATGGTTTGCTCATCCTATCCCACCACCAGATAGTAGTCGATTACGAGGCCTTGTTCCGGGCTGCCTGGCCATCGTATCGCCAAAGTTGCCTTTCGCAGGTGCTCGGAGCCAAGATTGGGAATCGGCAGTTCGATTTCTTCAAATTTCAGATCAACATCAAACTTTCCTGCCGGGTCAAGCCCATCAGCAGGGAGTGAAGCGGATCCCAGCACGTCTCTTAGCACTTCTTCTGGGCTGCCGAAGGCCTCACCAAGAAGCCCCGGGTCCTTGGCGATATCGATCGCCGAAAGTATCTCACGAGCAATAAGCATCGCCTGCTGCGCGTTGCGATCATAGACCGCTCTTTGCACCGAGGAGGATTGAAGCCCAAGCAGGATAATCAGAGACGTGGCAAGAATCACAATTGCCACAGTAATCTCGATGAGGGTAAAGCCCGCCTGGCCCCGGATTCTAGGGGTGAGTGCCAGCGCTTCTCGGGAGCGAGGCTGCTTACCAATAGTGCTGGGTAGCCAAAACCGGCACGCACGTGCTGGCGCCTTCAGCATAAATATTCCCAGGTTAAGAAGGGGAGCGACCATAGGACCACTCAAAATCTCTCTCCTCTCTATAGACGTCGGTTAATCCGGTAAACGAATTGACTGCAAGAGTGACTGGATTCCCGTCACTCATTCTAAAGTTAATTACGGCGAACTCCGAGAAGCCACGCGGGGAAAATAAAATAAAGGGCTTTTCTCCGTCGCTAGCGACGAACTCGCCTCGAGGATTTCGAATGCGCTCAAGTACGATCTGTCCGGGAAACTCGACTGCTTGAGCCAGAGAAGGGAATGAGGGCGGATCAATCAGTACCTGAGTGCTGCCGAGGGCCGGGCTTATAATTTCGTTGAGCTCAATGCTTAAGTTTCCCAATAGACTTGATGTGGCCCCCGTCGTCCCTTGGGCGTTGCCAGTACTGCCCACGATCATTCCAACTTTGTACTCGCGCCGGTCGAAATCAAACTCCAAGCGGTAAAAAGAGCCATCAATCACTGCCTGACGATGAAGAAACGTCATGGTCTCGGACAGGCGACGAAGGAATCCCTCGTCTTTCCAGTAGCTAAAGGTACCAGTGCGGAGGCCGAACAATGTGAGAAGCACCGCAATGATGGCGATCACTACTACGAGTTCGATTAGGGTGAACCCAGGCGAGCAGGATAAGTTTTTGTTGCTTCTTGGTGTGTTGGTGCGTCGTGTTGAAGTAGGGGGCGAGCCGTGTAATGGAGCGTAAGACAAATTTGCAGGTGAGGGACGAGGCGTCTGTGGTTTCTCAAGAATGCAATGTGGCCTGGCTTGAATCACAGGGACTCTGACTCATGTTTTAGAACCACATTCGAGGTGCTTTGTGCCACCTCAGGTGCATTAAGGGCCAGTACCAAAAAGATCTGCATCAGCTCCCTCGCCGCCTTCTCGACCATCACGACCGAGACTCTTAATACGGTAACGTCTGCCCGACTCCTCGGTCGAATAGGTGAACTTGTTGTTCCACGCATCGGCTAACTTGTCTTCTGAGGTGACTGGTATGCAATTTTGTCCAGTAGCCTCGGTGCAGCGGGTCAGATCCTCTAGCGAGGTGGGAAGCTTATTATACTGTAGTTGAAACTGGCCGATAAGATTGCCGACCTCTTTGATCTTAAGCTGTGTAAGACGCTGCTTTGCTTCATCGCCTTTAGCAAAAAGTCCGGTCCCAAGCCAAGCCATTACGAGGCTCAAAATGATGAGCACCACCATGATTTCAATCAAGGTCAAGCCGGTCTCACTTCTTCGAGTACCCGAACGGGAAGTGAGACGAGAGAAAATACTTGAGATCGAATTGTGTTTCATAATGCAAGCCCTTGTATCTTCAGAGGATATCCAAAGCCCCGTCGGAGCACAAGCGAGCGATTCGGTACCTATTGCTCAACCAGGTTGATGAGCTCGGTCATGGGCATAAGCACCGACATGACGATGGAAAACACCACCAGCCCTACACCGACCATCATAAGAGGTTCAATCAGGCGAGTGATACCACCAAGGATAGCATTAACCTCATTCTCGTAGATCTTTCCCACCTTTGTAAGCATGCCTTCTAGCTCGCCGCTCTTTTCTCCCACCGCGATCATGTGCCCCACCATGGGAGGGAACAGCCCGCTTTTCGATAGTTCGCGAGCCAGGGAGCGGCCTTCTTGAACGCCCTCGCGTGCATCCTCGATGGCGCGTACAAGGTGAACGTTATTGACGAGATTTTTTGTTATATCGAGGGCGGCGAGCAATCCAACGCCACTTTCAAGAAGCGTTCCAAGGGTGCGCATAACGCGCGCGGTGTTCACCTTTAAGAACACAGGTCCATAAATTGGCACGCGTAGAATTAGACGATCTATGCGTTCTCGCCCATGTGGTTGGGCGTAGTACCAGCGCATCAACCAGGCCAGCAGCGCGCCAAGGGCAATGAGTACAAACCAATAGTCAATTATTCCGTTCGAAATCCCCAGCATAATGCGGGTGGGGAGCGGGAGAGCGATCTTCTGCTTGATGAAAATATCCACGATCTTCGGAACAACCCATACGAGCAGCACCACCACCACCAGGCTGCATATCACCAACATGAGGATCGGATAGGTGAGCGCTGCGGTGACTTTTCGTTTCAGTTCGAGTTGCGCTTCGAGATAGTCGGCAAGATTCGTGAGCACCGCATCCAGCGTGCCTGAGGCTTCGCCCGAGGCTACCATATTGACGTACAGTTTTGGAAAAGATTTTGGAAATCCGCCCATGGCCTTAGCGAGCGAGGTGCCTTCCTCTACCTTCTCCTTCACGTCGACGATGATTCTCTTAAGTGCCTGTGACTCCGTCTGGTCTCCCAAAGCAGAGAGGGCCGAAACGAGAGGGAGTCCTGCGCCTGAGAGAGTGGCGAGTTGACGGGTGGCGATCGCAAGATCTCCAGTAGAAATACTATCTGATTGAAAGTACTTGCTGACGTCGCGGGTGGCAGCCTTTCTTGCTGCCATCCCTTCCTTGATCTCTGTGGGGAAAACACCTTGTTGGCGCAGGCGTTGTCGCGCTACACGAACGTTCTCCGCATCAACGGAGCCACGGGACGTTTTGCCGGAGGAGGAGATCGCGGTGTATTCAAAGACGGGCATGTTGCGCTATCCCATTTCTTCGTGAGTCGCGAGAAGGACTTCTTCCACTGAAGTTATTCCCGCAAGAACCTTGTGGGCACCATCAACTCTCAAGGTAGTGAACCCACGTTGAATGGCAGCACTTTTGATGGAACCGGAGTCCACCCGTTGTAGAATCTGGCTGCGTACCTGCTCGTCGATGATCAACATTTCATGAATGCCGGTACGGCCGGTATAGCGCACGTTATGACAGCGTGTGCAGTCTCCATGCCCCGTGCTTTGTCCCGCCCGAAAGACCTGTCTCGACGAAACCGAGGCAGGGTTGACCCCAAGTTCACGCAACTCGTCATCAGAAATCTCGTAGGGCTCCTTACACGCGGGACATAAACGACGCACCAAGCGTTGTGCCATGACCGCTAAAAGACTGGACGCCACGAGGAATGGCTCTATCCCCATATCGAGCAAGCGAGTTACTGCGCCAGAAGCGTCATTGGTGTGCAGGGTAGAAAGAACAAGATGACCGGTAAGCGAAGCTTGAATCGCAATTTCCGCGGTTTCCGCGTCACGAATTTCTCCCACCATCACCACGTCCGGATCCTGACGTAGAATCGCACGAAGCCCAGAGGCGAAAGTAAAGTTGATCTTCGGGTTCACCTGCATCTGGCCAATACCGTCGAGCTGATATTCGATCGGATCCTCGACCGTTAGGATATTTAGGTCGGCAGTGTTGATGCGTGCCAGACACGAGTAGAGGGTAGTGGTTTTTCCAGATCCAGTGGGGCCAGTTACTAGAACAATGCCGTTGGGCTTCTGAATCAGGCGCTCGACCGTTTCTTTGTTCTTGCCTTCGATGCCAAGTTGCTCAAGATCGAGCACTGTGGCGCTTTTATCAAGGAGACGCATTACCACACGCTCACCAAACTGCGTGGGTACTGTGGAAACACGGATATCTACGTCTCTGCCAGCGATTTTGAGGCCGATACGTCCGTCTTGCGGAAGGCGCTTCTCAGCGATGTTCAGTCCAGCCATAACCTTTACGCGAGAAATGATTGAGGCTTGAAAGGCTTTGTCTTCGGTCGCGATTTCAGCGAGAACGCCGTCAATTCTGAAACGAACCTTAAGGCGATCTTCATAGGCTTCAATATGCACATCGGAAGCGCGTTCTGAGTTGGCCTTGAAAATAATCGCGTTGACGTAGCGAATAATGGGGGCGTCGTCGTCCTCTGCGTCCGTTACATCGACCTTCAGAGGAGCATCAAATTCATTCGACTTTGACTCGTCTTCCTCAGAGGAAAGCGCAGAAGATCTGTCACTCATCAAACTGGTTCGAATGGCGTTAATTGCTCTTTGAATCTCACTGGACGTCGTTACCAGCACCCGAATGGGCTTCCCATAGCAGAGACGTAGCTGATCAACAGCTTCGATATTGTACGGGTCCGACGTAGCAACTATCACGTAGTCATCGTCTGTTGAAAAAGGAATGGTGGCCACTTGGCGTCCCCACGAGCCGACGATACGGTCAAAGTCTCCGCGAATCATGGTACGTGGCGGAGAGGGGTCCGGCAGACGCTCGACAAAGGGGAGTCCGAGAAGCTGGGCGACAAGACGAGGCGAAACGTCGGAGGACGCGACCACAACTGGCGCGTCTGATATCTCCTCTCCAAGCGCTGACGAGCTGGTGATCTCGATCTGAGCGTCCGGGTTATTCAAGGTTTCGTTGGTCACATCGCTGCTCGTTGCTCACACTGTTGCACGAAGGTCACACTGTTGCATGAAGGTCACACTGCTGCACTATTTCGAAGATTGGGCCATTTTATTACAAACTCGCTTGCTCGTGGATCTTAGGAGGCATGTAAAGGATAGACCTGACAACCAAGCGAGAGGGTATCGAACGGCTCTCCCTTGGAGCAAATCGCCACTTTAGCGCCAAGGACCATCGCCTAGAGACATTATTTCATACGGGGAAAGTGTGTACCAGGGACTCGCTGCGGAGCCTGTTTCATTCTTGAGGTCGGGAAACATGGTGAGAGCATCAGATTGCGAAAAGAAGGCTCCTATTGCCGTGAACGATGCATTTCCAGAAGAAGTTTCATAGGTTCCAGATTGCCCGACTGAGAAGTAGCCACCAGAGGAGGCATCATACTCCTTTGGAAGGACTATGGCGGCCAGTTTGGAGGTTTCGCTTACAGGGAATGGTAGGGGCGCGGCACCGCCGCGAGGTTGCTCAATTCGAAGGACGATGAAGCGTGGGCTTAGCATGTCTGACTGCTCAGCTGACTTTGCGACGGATCGATGGATTTTCGAGTCCAGAGAATTTTGTTGGGCGAGGCTCTTCTGGGCGAAGCCAAGGGCGGCAGAGTCTTGCGCCTCTGAACCTTCGGGCGCCATGAACTGTGGTTCGACCTCAAACTCCGGAATATCGTCCTCCAGGCTGGTGGCATCTGAGCTCTGCGTGGAGTTCGATTCTGATGGAGCTTGAGGGGCACTGTTGGAAAGGGACTTGGATTTAGGATCAGAGATTGTTGACGGAAGCGGCCCCTCGTACGTGCTGGATTCAGAGACGCGGTCAATGTCTGGGTTCCTCAATACCCCACCCCTATTTGGTTCAACTTCATCGGTTTTTATTACGTATTCGAGGCGGTCACGATTCTGAATAGTTGCGTCGCGCGCATCATACTGGTCTCGAATGATACGAGGGGTGATAAGTATCAAGAGGTTGGTACGACGCCTACGTTCTATTGTCGTCTTGAATAAAAAGCCAAGAACGGGAATGTCCTTGAGGAAAGGTACTCCGCGCTCCGCTTCGTTAATGTCATCTGACATGAGGCCACCAATCACGATCATCTGCCCATCTTTGGTAATAACCGAAGTCTCGCTGGTTCTCACAGATGTGGTGGGGCCAAATTGTGGATCGAGTGCCAGAATGCTTGAGACTTCGGTGAAAAGCTTCAGAGTGACACTGTCGCCTGAGCTTATCTGAGGAGTGAGCCGAAGCGTGATACCAACGTCTTGGCGTTCAATTTGATTGAAGGTGTTGTTTAAGTTGTCGCTGTCCGTCGCGGTGCTCGTGACGAACGGAACATTTGAACCAACCACAATCTCAGCCTGTTCGTTGTCCGTAGTGAGGATCGTCGGGGCGCTAAGAATATTTACATTTGAGTTAGATCGTACCGCGTTGAGCAGAATCGATTGGGTCGGCAATGTGATGGCGGAATCTCCTCCTCCGATAGTGAGGGTTCCTGCGCTCGCTGCTGCAATGGCAAAATCTTGCACGCCGGTGGGATTACTCAGCAATGATCCAATATTCCCGGCATTGTTTGAAGCGACGATACCACCGTCTGCACCACCGCCTGAAGCGATCCAGCTCACGTCGGAGGAACGAGTGTCGTCTATGCCGACCTCGAGCAACATCGCTTCGACAAGCACTTGACGTCTCTTGATGTCGATACTTTGCAATAGCTCTTTTAGTTTTCCGTAATCGGCTTTGCTTGCATGTATGATTAGAGTGTTGGTCGCAGGATCCGCCGTTATCGAAATGTCCTCCCCTAACTCTACGGAACCCACCGCTTTGCGCTGATTCAATGGAGTTCGCGGCATACCTGGCGTGCGATTCTGACTCTGAAGGCGATCTCTAGTTCTATTTCGGTTGTCACTTCGCGTCCCTCCGCTAATCAGGTCTTGAGAAGTGTCAAAGAGGCCGCCACCTGAATCTGTTCTATTATTGGAAGAACCTCCACCAACTAGGCCACCAAGAACTTCAGCAAGTTCATCTGCCTTGGCATGTTGGCAGCGGTAAATCCAAAACTGAGAGCCCGATAAATCAACTTCACTATCGAGTTGAGAGATAAGCGCTTGAACGCGTGCGGTGGTGTCGTCGTCAGCCACCACAATAATGCTATTGGTTCGCTCATCCGGAATAATCTTTGGCTCCATGGCTCGTGTGGTACTGCCAGAAGTAGCACCGAGGTCTCCATCGCCCGAGGCGAGGTTCTGCCCTGAAGCTTGGCCTCCTTGAGCAGCGCCCTGCAACGCGATTTGGCGCACCCGAGCACGGGCTAGTTCAAGTCCGAAGTCGAGAGGTGCAGGCGCTGAGCCGCTATCTGAGCTGCCTGAAGCGCCAATACCCAAGATGTCGGAAAGCTTCTCAGAGATGTCCTTAACATCTGCATACAGAACGGGAATGATGGTCATCTCGCGGTTGGAGAACGGGACATCGAGCGTGCCCATGATGTCGACTAAGCGCTCGATGTTGTCTGCCGAATCAATCATGATGAGAGAGTTGGTCGACGGATATGAACTTATAAATCCGTCGCTCGAAACCAACTGCTGGAGAAGTTGTCGTACGTCGTCAGCACCAACAAATTTGAGCTTTACCAGCCGCGTGACGATCTCCGGCCCAGGGGTTCCATCAGGTGCCGTTCGTTGAGTAGGGATAGTGCTGGTACGTGCTTCTTTGGCGGGGACAATTTTCCATAGATTCTCTCCGATCGGAACTGAAGCGAAGCCTTTATACATGAGCACGGAGTCGAGGATTCGGAGAGATTCTTCGGCAGATACTTTGCCGGGAAGGTAGATTGAGACTTTTCCCTTTACGCGCTCATCAAGGATGAAGTTGCGGCGGGTCTTCTTACTAAATATGCGAATTATCGCAGTAAGATCAGCGTTTTTTACATTGATTTCCGTGGAGGAATCTTTGGCGAGCGTTTCTTCGTCAACAACCGAATCAGCCATTGAGCTGCCGCTGGTTGCGGGGGTGTCTTGAGCAAATGCACGCGAGATAGAGAGGTGCTGAACGAGTGGAAAAATCGAGTCTCGAGCGAAGCCAGGACAAAGCGCCACGACAAGCGCTGCACAAAGCACGATAGGAGGATGCGGGCACCAGCGCCGTAGAGAAGTGGGCATTTGCATTTTTTGGGACTCAACCATTTCTTCAGGACTCAAACAAAACAAATAGACTGCCGCTCGTTTTTACGTGTGACCTATCGAATTTCATAGCGAAACTGCCTCTCCGCGGCATTTCGCTCAAGGAGCACTGAAATCGATCGTTCTTCTTTCAGTTTCTGGAAGAGCTGCATTGCTTGGGAAAGATCTGCGAGACTATTTCCATTCACTGATTTCAATACGTCTCCATTTTGAAGCCCAATCTTTTCAAACAGGCTTCCCGACCGAATTGCAAACAACCGCAGTCCCACTGCTCGTCCTTCCTTAAAGAATGGTACCGCTCGAGCCTGAGTGAGCAACAGAGGAAGGTTCTCAAGCGCCTTATCAAGCTCCGCTTCTTCGACCGTGTACTCGTCTCCGTCAAGCTGCGCCACGCCGCCTTCTATCGGAGCGCTGGTGTCCGGGGCAGAGTCTAGGGTTAATATTTCAACTTGGCCGTCTCGCCGAATCTCTACTCGATCCGAGAAGATACCAGTAAGTTGAGCTTCACCAAAGACGCTATCGTTAAGCAAAAAGATCTCTTGATCCTTCTTTTTGGGCTCTTCGATGATCGCATATTCGACTTGTGAGGAGCCTACAAAGGTCCCGACCAAGGCGAACTTGGAGTTGGACGAGGCTTTTGGCGCAGATGTTGGGGACTTAATAGCGGCCTGCCCAAGTGCGCCGAAGACGGCGCGTTGAGCGATCACCCCATAATTAGGTGCAGTCTTAGGTTTTTTCTGAGTAGGAGAGGTCGACGAATCTGAGAGGCGTTGATGAAAGGTGGAGACTTGGTTCTCGAAGGCGTTGTTGACCTCCCAAATGTCGTAAGCGAAATAGCCAAGGAGTCCAATCGAACACAGAATGAGAATGATTCTACCGACGAACACCGCTTGAGCGACGATCTTTCGGCGCAGAAACCGTTGAAAGTTCATTGATTCAAAGCGGTTGAGCGAGAAGGTGGAAATCATGATCGTTCAAATTAAGATATCACTGGAAAGTAAGCTCAGCCGAAATCCCGAACGTACATAGGTAATTAGATCCGGTCAGAGAGCATAGCGCAATGGACGAATCTCAAAATCAAACATCAGTTTAAGCTAGCCATGTAGAAGCGCAATCCCTAAGTTTTGAGGCGATTGGCCTTGGTCGAGACGTGAACTTCCTTGGCAGCTCAGCGTGGCAGCGTGGATCTACTCGCGCTTTAGGCCGATTTATCCGTCGATTGCCACCAGAATTCGGCTTGGACTGGTCAGCTCGAGCACCTGAGCAGTTGCCCCAGTGGGTCTCGAGGAGTGAATGGCTACGTTGCCATCGGGAGAGATCGTGACGTCGCCGCTTCCGAAGCAATCACGTTCGAGCTGATCTTTGCCGGGCGTTGAAACTCCTTCAATACGAAGGGAGAACACGCCGTCAGAGGCTACCAAGGGGCCAAGCGCTTCTACTGATCCTGGGTAAGGGATGTCGGTACTCAGGTGAAGGAAAATAAAGCCGCGCGCACGATCACATTCCACCAGGCGGACAACGGGAAGGCTTGCGCGAGCGCGCCGGGCAGCATGTGCTCCCGCAATTGAGTGGATGGAGGCATCGGAGTCATTCGTGCCAAAAGCTCTCGCCATGCGATCGCTCGAGTTATCAGAGCCGTCTTCCCCGGATTCGGGGATCGCGGCGAGCACTGATTGCTCGATCAACACCGGTGTTCCCACCGGTGCCTCGGCCACCATCTCACGAGGCGCGCTGGGCGGTTCACCAGTCTCACGCAATATTGCTTCAGCACCAAAGTGTTCACGAAATTTTTCCTCGCGCGCGAGGACCGCAGGATCTTTACCCTGCTTGCGGTAGAACTCAATAATGAGGACGTAATTCTCAGAAAGCGTCAGCTCAGCCTGTTGCAAAAGCGTACGCGCCCCCTCTGCAAATGGTGAGTTAGGATACTTATCCAACAATTCTAAGTATAAATCACGAGCACGCCGGAGGCTGGTGTCATCGCGACCTATCCCCTGATTGGCCAGTTGGTTGCTCCTGGCTGCTCGCAGAAGCACATAGGGAGTGGAACGGGAGGCGGGACGATTTTTTAAGAACTCTTCATAGAGCGCGGCTGCGATAGGAAAGTTAGAGGATTCGAATTCACAATCAGCGACTTTAATCGCGGCAAATTCGGCGTAGGCCCCAAGCGGGTACCCATCGCGCAGACGCTCGAAGACATCTTTGGCAACGCTATATACTCCGGAATCAAAGTAGCGTTGCGCTTCCCGTAACAGTTCAGCCTCTGGCGTCTCGACAGCCGCCTTGGACCCCAAAGTGAGTTCTTGAGGAGGTTCTAGCTCTGGAGATACTTTATCAGAGGAAGAACACCCTACTAGTAGCGCGACGCATATAATGGCCGACAGCTTGAATTGAGCAGTTCGTCCTCCG
Source organism: Bdellovibrionota bacterium (assembly GCA_041739995.1). Taxonomy (GTDB): domain Bacteria; phylum Bdellovibrionota_C; class UBA2361; order UBA2361; family JBGSMV01; genus JBGSMV01. The sequence continues at coordinate 55,634 of JBGSMV010000043.1, read as the reverse complement.
CCGTTCACTAGCTTCCTGCAGGAGGCGCGACTTCTGGGTAGAACCATGGGGTGACCATTCGGGGTAGGCATATAGCCTTCCTAGTCCAACCCCGATCAGGAGGCAACTGCTGACCTCCCTACTTTCTCCGGGATTACACTCTTGGGAGCCATGAGCACGAGAACAATTGTCATCGCGAGATGAGGGGAATGGCTCATAGCGCTCCCCCGACCGTTGCTACAGTCGGTAGTGGACGTTCTTATAGTGCCGTGCGATCAGTTTAGGGAGGGAGAAGCATCGGTATCCCCATCGGGTACGAGGAATTTGCGGGTGCTGGTCTTGTGCCGAGCATCGAGGCACTCTGCGGCGAATCTTAGTGGCCAAAGCGAAAGAGGTCGTGGTGATGACAATACAGATTCAGTCGACTTTAGAGCTTAGGCAGTATGTGCGTGGCCTGCGAGCGAGCGGTCGGACAGTCGGATTTGTTCCGACGATGGGATTCTTGCACGAAGGCCACCTAAGCCTCGTTCGCGAGGTCCATGAGCGCGGTGCTGCATCGATTGTTTCAATCTTCGTAAATCCCACACAGTTCAATAATCCTGAAGACTTCAAGAAGTATCCGATAGATCTTGCTCGAGATTTAAAGCTGCTCTCTGAGTGTGGGGCGGCAGCACTTTTTCTTCCTACTGTATCTGACATCTATGGGGATTCGCAGGCGTTTCAGAGTTGGGTCACGGTCGAGCAGTTGACTCAACTTTGGGAAGGCGCAATGCGTCCAGGGCACTTTCGAGGCGTCACCACGGTCGTCTCAATCCTTTTAAATCTTGTACAACCCGACTTCGCAATATTCGGGGAGAAAGACTTCCAGCAACTACGAGTCATCGAGCGCATGGTTGACGACTTGAAGATGCCGGTCGAAATTGTTCGCGGAGCTCTCGTTCGAGAACCTGACGGCCTTGCGATGAGTTCGAGAAACGTAAGACTGAGCCCGGAAGCTCGAGAGGCCAGCCTTCTGATCTCGCGCGGATTGGTTTCGGCAAACAAACGCTTTAAGGAGGGTGCGCGTGACTGCGCAAGTCTCTGTGGACTTGTTGCAGCTGAGCTAAAACGCAGCCCGCTCATAGAAGTCGAATATGTTGGTTGTGCCGCCGAATCCACACTTGAACCGCTCGAAGTCGTGAACGTTCCCGCGAGGATTTTGGTCGCGGCACAAGTCTCAGGTGTACGCCTGATAGATAATGTGGGTCTTAACCCATGAGAGGAACGTGAAAGAGACACGTGCCACCGGTTTCCCTAGTGCGCTCTCTGCTTGGCTTGTAAGAAAGCTCTCTGGCGTTCATGCAGATTACCTGATGGTAGGTGTCGCCACACTGCTGCTTATTGGCGCCTTTCCTTGGTTTCGCTCGGCAGATCCTGACCTGTTTGCTCGGGTTGCGACCGGCGAGTTGATCCAACAAGTTGGAACCATGCCGGTGTCTGATCAGTTCGCGTTCACTCCGATCAAAGCGGTATGGCATGATCACGAGTGGTTGATCAGCGTACTGTTTTATTTTCTGGCAAGCTTAGGAGGTGATGCCGCACTCTTTCTCCTAAAAGTCGGCATGTTCGCGCTTTCAATCTTCTTGATTATTCGTACGCAGAGCGCCGTGTCTGCCGAAGCGCGAGCACGAGGAGCCGCAAGTGCGGACCATCAGCGACAATACACTCTAGTAGCAGGATTTGTGTGGCTGCTCGTGATGCTTCCAGAGATCCTTAATGGGTTTCTTCCTAATGTTCGTTGCCAGATGGCCACCATGTTGGGCGTGGCATTTTGGATGTTCGTCTTTGCACGGACGCGTTCAGTGAGTGCAACAGAGAATAGGCGAAGCCTGCTGCCGCTGTTGCTTCCCCTCATGATGATTTTTTGGGTGAACTCTCACGGAGGATTCGTAGTTGGTCTCGCGCAGAGTGCGATATTCTTGATGGGGTGTTTGTTGCGACGGGATAGACTCTGCGGTGTAGCAATTTTGAGCCTTTTAGGCTGTATCGCCGCAGTTCTGATAAATCCGTGGGGTGTTTCTTACGTTCAATTCATGATTGATGCGGCCTTGCATTCCCGCCCTCTGATTACTGAGTGGGGGCCATTGCCACTTTTTTCCATGCGATGGTGGATCGGCGGCATTCTGGGACTCGTATTCATTGTGGGCATCTATCGAGCTCCTCGGCTGTTACGCTTTGAAGATTCCGCACTCTTGTTTCTTGCCCTTTGGCAGAGCTTCTCGAACAGTCGTTTGATGCCTATATTCGCAATCATTGCTGCTGGACTTGCGCTACCGCTCGTGCATTCAGCTTTGGGCGGAGTTTTAAAAGCTTGGCGCGTGCAGTTCGTAAAGTTTCGAGATGCGGCGAGCGGAGCTTTTGTGCTGCTTGTTCTCGTAGCTTTAGGATCTCTGTCGGTCGAGGTGGCGACTTCAATTCGATCGAGCACTAAACCCTTTGCGTTCGACTACCGCAGTTACCCTGCTGAAGCGGTGTCTTGGCTATGCGCCAATCGTCAGGGTGGAAATATTCTCGTGCACTTCAACGAAGCGAGCTATGTGCTTTGGGCGCTGCGCGGCTCGTTCAAAGTGGCGATTGATGGGCGCTACGAAGAGGTTTATCCGGAAGAAACATTTCTGCGGTCGCTCGCGGCGGTTGATACAACACATCCGCAGCACCTGGAATCATTGGAGTGGGTGAGCCCTGACTACATACTGATTCGAAACGTGACGAGTGGTTCGGGCCTAGCAGATTTCCCCGACTTCGAAAGCATATTCAAAACGCAAGGTTGGGAAATTCTTCAATCCCACCGCTTACCAAGCTCTTCTGCGATTGAAACGAAAGTAATGGCACCTTCAATCGAACAAGATCTTTGGAGTGCGCATTGCCGTGATATCGCTGCTTAGCATTGAGTTTCGTTTGCCATCTATCGCGACCTTTTGCATACTCTCCCCATGCCTTCCTTTTCACAGAATGCGCCTCTAGATGGCATCTGGTCGCCACGAAAGCAGGAGCTCGTGGGTCATTCGGATGCGAAGCGCCCAAGCGATGCGCAATTGCTGGCAAGGCATGTCGTCAATACTCAAGGGCTTGAAGGCCTGACTGCTCGACCTGAGGATGCGATTGCTCGTGAAATATTCGATGCGCGAGGGGATTTCACCCAGCTTCAGCACCCACCGAAGTAGTTCTTTTCTCAGAATTGGATAGAGCTCTAGTTAATGCGCGCTACGCGACGGCGTCTTGCTGCGTCAAGGTCCAGCGGGAGGATCTCGGCAGGCACGTCTGTTTTAGCGCCAACTAATTTGAGTCGGCGGATCGGACGACGAGAACCAGAGATATCAGAATTTTCGATATTGGAAGCAGTATCAGAATCAATCTGCTCAGCTTCTCGCATTGAGCTTAGAAGTTCTTTGTAAAGTGCTTCTTCGAAATCTTGCAGGCCGGACTCATCTTTGTCACTGAGCCGTTCGCCGTGCTCAACTAGTCGTGAGAGCACTTTCGAGAAGAGTGCCAGAGTCGATCGTTGTTCCTTCTGGTTTAAATCGCCGAGCTGATCCAGCAACTGAAGAGCATCAGCTCCGCCGCAGCCGTCGAATAGACTATCAACTAGAAGCTGTAAGCTTCGTAGTCCGAGAGAGAAAGTGCCAGTATCTTTAGAAGACATACGCTACACACCTTAAACAACAGTCAGCGCGGTGCTCTGAGAATAATCCATAGCAACTACGAAATTGCTCCATGCCACCCCGATAATTGTTCATTGCAAGCACCACGCCATTGCTAACTACCTAGAATGGCAGCGAAATTTCCACGCCGTACTGCCCTTTTTTTCGACACTGTCCTATCGTTCAACAGGCTCGCCGCAGGATGAGGTGCGTGGGAGCCCGTCTCTGGTCTGGGATCTAGGTAGGAAAAGGTCGCAAAGAGTCTGCCGAAGAATGCACGTAACCCGCACCAGGATTTACGGACCTATTATGCATCCACCCAAGCGCTATGACTTCGTCGCCAGAAGGTGCCATTTGATTGTGAGCGGTCGTTTGAATACTAAACACCCAGCCGACTTGTAAGTGATACCCTGGAGTGCTTCACGATTCACCTCCCGGTTTGTTTACTACGAACGCCTTAACAGCAACTGCTGCTAAAAGTGCAGAAAATATTACTCCACAGATCCCAATGAGAATGGCGAGCAAGCGTGTGCTCAACATGGATGGAACAAGATCGCCGTAGCCAACCGTCAAGCTGGTTACTAGGGTAAAATAGATCGCCTCTGAAACTCTCCAACCTTCAAGCCAACCGATGACACTGCCGAGCGCGGCCATAAGCATCAGCAGGCCCGACAAGATGGGCCATAAGACTCGCAAGCCGATGAATAGGCTGATAACGAAGTTTCGCCTTAGTGTACGCGCATCCATAGATCCTCTCTTGTTCCCTAACCGCATCTGGCACGCGGTTGTGGTTTTACCGCTAATGACAGCCAGCTGCTTAAGCCACCGGGACAGAATGTGTAAAAGTTCGTCAACGCTAAGCCTGAAGGTTATATCCCAGTAGGCGAAACTTGAGCACGAAGAATCTCAAAGGCTCTACTAAAACCGCGATCCCAATTCTGAACGCCTGGGCTTCAGGGTCATAAGATTGTCTGGTTCGTGCAGCTCGATATAAGTACCATTGGCAGAGCGCTGTGGGTTACAGCGGATCAGCTAGGGAATTTGGATAGGAGGCGTGCAATGAAAATTCAGTGCGTAAGAAAGTTGCTCTTCGTTTTGACGATTGTTCCCGCTTTTGGGACCAGCATTGCATACGGAGAGTTGCACGAATGTGACGGCAAATGGACGAATCTACCTTGCACGGGGACTATCAAGAACTCTGTTGAAGAATCGAAGAGAGTCATTCGGGTGCGTCCAGAGACGACTGCTCAGGAACCTTCTATGGCATCTCCTGAGGCATCTTCCGAGGCAGCTACGGACATTGGAACTTCGGAAATTATAACGGCGCCGCTTGCTCCGCGCTCTGAACTAGCGCGAAGACTGCGTCGAGAGAGCGACGAACACAAACGGAACGGTGGAGTTGGTTTCTCTTCGGCTGAGCTTGAAAGTTTTCGTCGATACTGCGAGGAGAAGACTCGTACGATTGATGAGTGCCACACGAGCTACACTGAGCAAAGTCAGCATCTGATTGAGATTAATAAAAAGGAAGAATAGTTTTCTTGGACGAAGAGCGAATTGAGTTGAGGCGGAGAGATCGAGCACGCTCTACTGTTACCAGCCCAAGATCCGACCGCGTAGAGATATCTAATGTTGAACGCTTTCGGGAGAATTATTACGTAAGGCCCACTAAACTGCTTTAGCAAGCGGCGGAGAGTCCCGGTGGGCGTGTTCCAAATTCTCGCGTTTGTCGGAGGAAGAGGTTTCCGCGATTGAAAGTGGACCCGAAGCTCTTCCAGTAGCTCCGAGAGCTTGCCCTACAAGACGTACGATCGTGTCGCAGTCGTAGCCATTCATTGTGTGCTGCTCATCTTGGCTGGCATGCGTGACGTAAGCGTCTCGCACGCCAAATCGCAAGATTGGCTGATCAAGTATCAGGTGAGCGTCGTTCGCGAATTCTAACACCGCGCTCCCGAATCCGCCTTGAATCGCATGATCTTCCAGGGTGCAAACAAGTCGATGCCGAGGAATCTCTTCTGAAAAGAGCTCCTCGTCCAACGGCTTTGCGAAGCGCGCATTTATTACGGTTGCTGAAATTCCGTATTCTTCATGAAGGCGCGCAGCGGCTTCAAGACCGCGATAGGTAAGTGGGCCATAGCACAAAAAGAGCACCTCAGACCCGCGCGACATGACTTCTGCTTTTCCTATCGGAAGTTTTTGTAATGTTTCATCAAGCGCCACACCACAGCCATTACCGCGAGGGTAGCGCAGCCCAACAGGTCCATCAGTCAAGGTTGCGGTGTGGAGCATGTGTCGCAACTCATTTTCATCTTTTGGTGACATTAAGACGATGTGGGGAAGTGTTCTGAGGAAAGCAATATCGAATACGCCCTGATGCGTCTCTCCGTCATTTCCTACGACACCACCACGATCCATGGCAAACACCACCGGCAGACTTTGAATGCACACGTCATGGACTACTTGATCGTAGCCGCGTTGCAGAAAGGTTGAATAGATAGCGCAGACGGGGCGCTGTCCTTCACATGCAAGCCCAGCCGCAAAAGTTACCGCGTGTTGTTCGCAGATACCGACGTCATAGAACTGTTGAGGAAGTTCCTTTTGAAATTTATCAAGCCCAGTGCCGCCCGCCATGGCCGCAGTGATGGCAACGACATTGGATCGTTCCTTGGCGATTGAGATAAGCGTGTCCGAGAAGACTTGGGTGTAGGAGGGGATTTTTTTTACCGGAGGAGCGGAGGGTCTGTGGAACTCACCGCGTGAGCGATCAAAAGGAGACACTCCGTGCCAGGTAATGGGGTCTTGTTCTGCGGGCTCGTAACCCTTGCCTTTGGTGGTATAGGCATGGACCAGCACAGGAACGTCCTGGTCCTTTGCGCGAGCAAGCGCGGTGACAAGATCTGACACGTTGTGCCCATCAACGGGACCAATGTAACGAAAACCAAAAGCTTCGAATAACATCGACGCACTGGAGAAAAACCCTTGGGTAACTTCTTCGGCGCGATCGATCGCCTTGTAAAGAACTTCCGGGACGTAGCCCTGCTTGAATAAATCCTTGAAGCGAGAGCGAAGTAAGGTCGAAGTCTTCGACGTAACCGCAGTAGAAAACAACCAGCTAAGCGCGCCGACATTGGGTGAAATCGACATTTCGTTGTCGTTGAGAACCACGATAAATCGTTTCAGTCCGAGAGACCCGGCATGATTCAGAGCCTCGAATGCCATACCGGCAGTCATGGATCCGTCGCCAATAACTGAAACTGTATATGCATCGGATTTTTGTTCGTGCAGAGCTGCGCTAATGCCAACGGCTGCGGAGATGCTGGTTCCGGCATGCCCGGCACCAAACACGTCGAACTCGGATTCCGAACGTTTCAGGAATCCAGAAATTCCACCACGCTTTCGAATGGAGCTAAGCCGAGAGCGACGGCCGGTCAGCATCTTATGGATATAGCCCTGATGTCCGACGTCCCAGATAAGACGATCTTTAGGAGTCTCGAAAAGGTGGTGAAGGACTACGGAAAGTTCTGTGGTGCCGAGACTAGAGGCGAAATGTCCACCGGCGTTTGAAATGCAGTCGATTAGTTCGTCCCGTAGTTCTTGGCTGACCTGCTCAAGTTGCGCTATGGAGAGTTTACGGAGCCCTTTGGGGAGGTCGAGTGAGTTAATCAGGGTGCGAGGAGCAGCTCCATTCATGGCCGACGTGTCGCCTGAAGCAGTGGTGAGGGGTTTTGCATTCACGGAGGTATTTCCCGATTTCCTCGTTCGCTAATGAAATTTAGACCTAGAGGTCTAGAACCAGCGAAGTATAACGGGGGCTCGTTTTTGAGGCAAACAGCCAGAAACACCCATGAAAATGCGATAGATGGAAGGGGGAGGCCCTTCTTGGGCATCACCGCGCAGGTTCACCCTGGATACGAGTTGATCCGCATCCTCCGAACGCTGCGGCTCTGAGCCTTCTATCACGGTCATTAAAAACTCTTTTCACGACCGTGATAGGAGAGGACAGGATGTCCGACCGCGGACTGGAGCAAAGCGTAAGTACGCGAAGCGAACTAGATTTGGCGCCGCTCGTCGCGGGAAAGGAGCTTGGAGCGAGTTTGACGAAGGACAGGAGTCCGGAGTCAAAACAACTATGCCTAGTGGCCCGAGCCACCAGGTTTTCTATTATGCAATTCACTTCTGACTCGGGACACTACTGCAGAGCGCTTAGTCGGTTCGACTCTACTTGAGTAGCGCTATCGCCGAGCTTGATCGCTGTATGCAGAGAAATGCACGCGACGGTTTTTTTCCCAAGCAGTTTCATCATGTGCAGGGTCGAGAGGAACTTCTTCACCATAGCTCACTGTTTCTAAGCGAGAGGGCGAGATGCCAAGTGATACGAGTACTTCACGCACGGATCGGGCACGCTCTGCGCCAAGTGCTAAGTTGTATTCTACGGTACCGCGTTCATCAGCATGCCCCTCGAGTACGATTCTTAAGTTCGGGTACTCACGAAGAATCTCAGCGTTGAATTCTACATTTTGGCGGGAGAATGAGTCGAGCTCTGCTGAGTCAAATCCAAATGGCACGTTTCTAAACATGCTCTCCCCTTCAGCGTTAGGAATGCCACCTTCGCCAAAGCGTCCCTCGCGCTCTGCGTTCAATGCAGCTTCAGAGAGATCTGAGCCATCAGCACCCTTTGCTCCCTTGCCCTTTGATGAACATCCAGTCACGAGCAGCGCACAGGCAGCACATACCAATACGAGACGGGCGAGTGTGAGATAGAACGGGATGCGAAGTCTGGTGGTCATAAATAAACCTAAGTTGTGAATCCGGTTAGCCAAATCGTGAATCCGGTTAGATAGTGCCTAAATAACCTGACGGTATATCCAAAGCGCCATCTATTAAGGAAGTCGGTAATCTCTCGGACAGTGAAACTATCTATCGATTCTTAGACGGGGTTCTTAGAGAGCGCAACTGGCGTTCGGATTAATTGGTACGATTTTCTGGGCAAGTTTGGGCGCAGGAAGACCTGGGATCGAGCCAAGGTCGGTCGGCCTGGCGGGGATACTCTATCCGAACTTTTTCTCCCTTTCCCGGCTCATAGGGGCTAGAGAGCCTCTTGAGAGTTGCTCTGCTGCTTCCCTCAACCCAAGCGATAGTTCTTACTTTTTGAAAGGTAGGGTTAGAATTACTAAACTACAACCAAGACCAGTCACGGAGACTTGTCCCATTCCCCCAGGAGAGAGATGGCCACAGTTGAAGAACTTCGCGGATATTTTGAGAGCAAGACTGAAGAGATTCTAGCCGACTGGAAGGCTTGGTTGGGGTTTTCGAGCATAAGCACAGACCCAGCGTATGCCAAAGATTGCGAGCACTGTGCTCAATGGACGGTTGAGTACCTGACCAAGATTGGACTGAAAGCTCAGTTGCTGGAGACACCAGGGAAGCCAGTGGTGTTCGGAAATATCCCCGCCCCCAAGGGTAAGCCGCAAGTGCTCTATTACGGGCACTACGATGTTCAGCCAGTAGACCCGCTAGAGGATTGGATCTCTGCTCCCTTTACCCCAGAACTTCGCGAAGGGCGGCTGTATGCGCGCGGCTCTTCTGACAACAAGGGGCAGACTATGTACTTTCTCAAAGCACTGGAGCGCTTGATTAAGCTTGGGGAGCTTGGGTGTGGAGTCACTGTCGTTCTCGAAGGTGAAGAGGAGTGTGGCAGCGAGGGAATATCAGAAAAGCTCGTCGAGTGGGCTCCGAAATTGAAGAGCGATGTTCTGATGGTGTGCGATACGGGAGCTTTAATGCCAGGTGTGCCTTTTATCACCATGGGCTTAAGAGGTCTGGTTTCGATTGAAGTCAAACTCGGTGGGTTGCATCACGATCTTCATTCTGGAGCTTTGGGCGGAGTGGTGCGAAACCCCGCCACAGAAATGGCGCGACTGATCGCTGCTTTGCATGGGCCCGATGGGCGCATTCTTGTCCCTGGATACTACGACGAAGTGAAAGAGTTCTCCTCAGACGACCGCGCTCTTGCCAACGCCCCGTGGCCGCCAGCTGAGGTATTTAAAGCCATGGTTGGAGTTGAAGCTAAAGGCGGAGAAGTGAATCTTCCACCGGCAGAAAGACGTGGGATGCGACCAACGATTGAGGTAAACGGACTCTATTCTGGGTACCAGGGTCCCGGAGGGAAGACCATTATCCCTTCGACTGCGACCTGCAAGATCACGTCGCGTTTGGTGAGTGATCAGAACGCTGAGCGGTGCCTTACGCTGCTCGAAGATTTTCTGCGTTCGAAAGCGCCCGATGGCCTGGAGTTCAGCGTTATTTCAAAACACGTCGGAGGGAGGGCCGTTGCGCTTTCGAGCACAGACCCGTTGATTTCAAGAGCACGCAAGGTTCTTGATCAACTTTCATCCGCTAAGACTCAATTCACCTGGGAGGGCGGCTCGATTCCAGTAGTCGAGCGACTGGCCGATGTGGCAGGAGCTACGCCGTTGTTAGTTGGTTTTGCGCTTGAAAGCGATAAGGCGCATGCACCAAATGAATCGTTCGCGCTCTCACAGTTTGAACTTGGGTTCTTGTATGCTTCAAAGATGCTTGAAGAGCTCTCTGCTCCCTCATAGAGAAGTTCATGACAGATAAGACGTTAGACCTATTCCCAGAGGACCGGCCAAAAAGACAAACGCGTGCCGACGCGCCGCTTGCCGAGCGTATGCGTCCGCAAACCTGGGAAGATTTTCAAGGCTTGAGTGGCCTTGATCAGCGCTTGATTGAACAGTTGCGTTCTGGGCGAGGGAGGCCGCCGTCATTGATTTTGTGGGGGCCGCCCGGTTCTGGAAAGACCACATTGGCGCGACTTGTGGGAAAATGTTTCGACGCTGTCTTCGTCGAGGTCTCGGCGGTGCTGGTGGGGGTCAAAGAGATTCGTGAGATAGCGAACACTGCAAAAAAGGAAGTGAAGGCCACGATTCTTTTTGTAGATGAGATCCACCGCCTTACCAAAGCCCAGCAAGATGCTTTTCTTCCACACGTCGAAGCCGGCACTTTCATTTTAATTGGCGCCACGACTGAGAACCCGTCCTTTTATTTGACGAATGCCATTCGCTCACGCGCGCGCGTAGTGGTGCTGCCTGAGCTCGGGGTACCAGCCCTGTTCGAGATTCTCACGCGTGCCGCTCAAGCGCTTGGTGTTTCTGTGGGTGCTGAGGTCGAGTCATTGCTTTCGCAGCTGTGTGGCGGTGATGCGCGGCAGTTGCTTAATACCCTAGAAGCCCTTGTGCAGACTGGTGCGGTGGTGTCAGGCGGAACGTTGTCGCGTGAGGTGCTTGAGAATTTTCTGAGCACGGACGGTAAGCGCTTTTATGATCGTGGAGGCGAAGAGCACTATAATATTGCCTCGGCCTTTATTAAGAGTCTGCGCGGCTCCGACCCTGATGCGGCCCTATATTGGGGATTCCGCATGATAGATTCCGGAGAAGATCCCCGTTTTGTTATTCGTCGCATGATAATTTTTGCCAGCGAGGATATCGGAAACGCAGATCCGCGCGCACTGACAATTGCAGTTTCGACCAGCGAAGCATTCGAGCGTATTGGCATGCCGGAAGGCAGTATTCCGATTGCGCAGTGTATTTGCTATCTGGCCTGCGCGCCGAAATCTAATCGGTCCTATCAAGCAATGAAGCAAGTGCGCGCCGTGATTGAACGCAGCCCAAAAACATCGGTGCCGGCTCACCTTCGGAATGCGCCCACGGCGCTCATGCGAGAACTTGGATACGGTGAAGGTTATCAATATCCGCATGATGCGGCCCAAGGTACGGTGTATGGCGAGCAGTATCTCCCTGATGAGATTGCGGATCAGACTTTCTATAATCCGAGCGAACGTGGAGTGGAGCAGCATTTTATTGCGCCGCTTGAGGCTTTGAGGAAATCGCAGAATAAGGTGCAACGGAGATCTTAAAGCTCTGTTAGCCCTTACTTCTTCGCATTCTAAACTGCAGACACTCTCGGGTGGCAGGTCATCAATCGAGTGCGTCTATGGCGCAAGCCATCTGACAGTTTTGCCTTAAGTTGTTGCAGCGAAACTGTACAAAGAACCACAGGCGATTAAGACAAGAGGCGTGAGCTGCATCACACCCGCCCATGCAACGTGTGAAGGGATCGCCCGATTGGTGGTTCGCAGGCTCGGTTCCCTGAGTGTTCACTGGCGGAAGTGGATCGATCTCGGTGAGGAGTTTAAGTTCCTTTCTTGAGAAGACTGCACCGGTAGCCTGTTCAATCGCGGCTCCAAGAGTAGCGAGATCTTCCTGGGCTCCAGAAACTCTGCGTTCTTGAGCAACAGCTACGTGAGCCGCAGTCACGACTCCGAATGAGAGAGCAAGTGCAAAGTAGATCCCTGAACGACGTATGTACTTCATAAAACCTCTTTGGAAAAAATGTGACGCACGCCTGTGAGCCGCGAGGCTCACCGTGGTGGTGGGGCAGCGTGCGTCGAGGAAAGAGTAAAGCAAAGGGCGTGCCAGGTAGGAGGACACAAATTACTGGTCACTGTGACCAGTAATTTTGGTATAGCCTGACATATGCGACTTAGAGTATTTAGCTGATACGCTCTGCTTTCTGATTTAACACGCTAATATATTTAATCTTAGGAGATATTTGGCCGCTAGTTCTCCAGCTAAGTCGTAGTCGTGTCGAAGGACATTTAATGGCCAATTCATCCAAAAACGCATGGTAAGTCACTGGGCGAAGATAGATCCGACGCTAAAGAGCAAGGCGTTGAAGCGGCTTGTCCTACCGCTTGTGCGTCTGTGTGTGCGCTCGTCCTGCTCCCTGCAGGATCTGGTAGAAATTCTTAAGCAGGGGTTTGTCGAGGTTGCGGCCGAAGACTTGGGGGCGCAACAGCTTAAACCTAATGTGAGTAGGTTAAGCGCCGTTACCGGAATCCGCCGACCAGAGATTCGTCGTTTGCTCAAGATGAATGAGGAGGATGTTTCTCCTTCTAAGAACCTGCTGGCACGTGTGATAGCGCAGTGGCAGTTTGACCCACATTTTTCAGAGAAACCAGGAGTTCCTCGTATTCTTACTTTCAAAGGGCGAAGTGCTGAATTTAAGCGTCTTTGTGAGAGAGTGAGCACGACTTTAAATCCTGGAACCGTTCAGTTCGAGTTTGAGAGGCGTAAGTTTGTGCAGAGAGTCGACGACTCGCTTGAGCTTATCTATAAAGTCGTGCCGCTTGACCAAGAGCCGCTTGAGGCCTTCGATCTGGTGGCAAAGGATATAGACGGGCTGATACGGAGTACGGAGGAAAATATTCTTGCGCCTCAGCACATCACGAATCTTCATATACATACCGAGTTCGATAATATCGTGCCTCGTAACCTCACGACGATTCGGCAATGGTTGATTGAAGAAGGCAAGGATTTCCATTCGAGAGCAAGAGCTTTCATCGCTCAGTTTGATAAAGATTTGAACCCTGATCTGACAACGGCCCAAGGCGGGGGGAAGGTTTGCCTGTCGGCTTTTAGCGTGACCGAGGCGCGATCTACTGAGGAAGATACCTAGTTTCGACTAAATGAGCCTCCCCCCTTTGGAGCCAATACTGGACGCTCCGCAAATGGGGAGGCTCAAAAATCTCTATATATTAAGGAAATATGACTGTAAAGGCGAGATCCTTTGCGGTGGGGAGCTCGTCGGTGCAGAAATTCAGCACTCCAAACTCATCCTGTTCGCACCCGCTGTTCATCGAGCTTATGATTTTTGGGAAAGTCTGGAGACAATCCGTAAAACTAAAGTCGGGTGAGATGACCGGAAGAACTTCTGTTCGTGAGAGTCCTCGTACCCGTAGGCAGTAGTGTCCTACGCCGACCTGTCGCACCTGTAGATTTCGACTTGAGCGGGAGCGGTCCACTTGCCCATCCCGTACGTAGCCATAGGCGCGTGCCGTGGGCGTGCGGGTCATTGAACTCGTGGGGCCACTATCCGATTGAGACTGCGCAAAGGCGCTTCCCGAGAAAGTAGCGAAGAATGCAAGAATAAGTACATTCATCAGTTTCATTTTCTATTCCTATACAAAAACCTGCAGCTCCTAGAGGCTCGTGTTGGGGCGAAATCCCCGACCCGACCCGAGAAAACTACAGAACTAAATCTTTCAACGCTGTTGAAATCTCCGTGCGGCGAGTTTGGCGTAAGATCGCTTGAGGTCGAGAGCGAAGTGCTATTGATGGTGGCGAAGATATGGCGTGGCGAGAGAAGTGGCCGGGTACAAACATTCCTAGCGTGGAGTAATGAGGACGAATCGCTGGTGGGGAATTCCTGATAGGTTCTTAAGTTCTGTGCGGCTCGGAGTGACGGATTCGTGCGGATTGTGGACATACTGCGCACCCTTTGAGTGAGATGGGTCCCCCAACAGAAAAACGTCGAATCGGGTATTGAAGTGACTCTCAGAAAGGAAGGCCTGTGAGCACTCAGCGAAGTGATGAGGAAGGAAATGCGACCGCTTTGACGTTTCATTCTGCAAGCTCTCGACAGAGGTTAGAATCAATAAAGAGGATTATGTTGAGGGGGCGCGGCGATGTGTCTTAATACTGGCTAAAATGACCAGTGAAATGAGTATGGTGGGTTTCGAGGTCCTGAACCAGCAGATAGCTATGTGAATAGAGGGCATTTAAAACCTCTCAGCTAAATAGTTGAGGCGTAGAGTCATTGCTCGGGGTTCCAGGCCAAACTCGCCAGAGTGGGAACGGGTTCTGAGCTTGGTGGGAGTGGGGAGTCTATTTAATTCGACCGCAAGTGCATTACGAGTGGTTGGACTACGGTTTTTTCCTACATGCCCGTTAGGCGAAACAATGAATTGAGGCGCTTTCTTAAAAGCGAGAGAAGCAAGCGACCAGAATCCAGAGAAATGGGGGTGTCTTTATTGTTTGGTAGGTTGAAATGAGAAATGACCGCGGCTCCATTACTGAATACGCCCTTCTCATCGTCACGGTATTCTCTATCGGGTTATTCGCCATCTCGACCTTAGGCGGCGCTCTCAATTTGCAAGTAAGGAATGCCTCTCTTCAGGTTGCATCACTCGGCGGCGAGCATGCCACAACAGGTGGACCGACCCAGAGCAACGGAAACCCCGGCGAGAAATGCGAAGAAACGCTCACTGCAACCTGTGTCGTGGCTGAGGTGCCCTAGCTCGATCTAGTTCTGCCAAATCCCTAGAGTCTTCTATAGTGCCATTGTTGCACCGAGCACTTTCACTGTGTTGTACCCGTAACCTTTGCGGTGCCTGGTTCAATCATTCCAGTTCTACGTACAAAAGGACGTTTTAACGAAGACATTCAACTCCCGGCACCTGTCTGCCGCTCGGCCTTCGTTTAAGTTTAGCGCAAAGAGGACGCGCCTTTGAGCAATATTCAAGGTTTTTTCAGCCAGTCTTTGTGGACGCGAGTTTTGGCAAAAACCAAGTTAATCCATTGATATTATGATATATAATTTAATATCTCTTACAAGTAGTTCTAAGCGTCGAATTAGAGTAATGGCTGAAACAGCCAGTATTTAAGTTACGGAGTGCGGCCGGTGGCGAATAACCTTTTTGAAAACAGCGGCGGTGAGTTCTGCTGCCCCGAAAGGTTGTTAGTCTAATTTGGAGAGATGCATATGAACCGCACGGTCTTCTTCGCGATCACGATGGCTGCATTCCTCGTAACTCTTCAAAACGCTCAGGCAGCAGATATCGAGCCGTTGCCCTTAGAAGGGTTACGCCCAGGGCTTCTGAAGGTCGAAGTTATGCGCCCATGTCGAGGACTCTTCAAGGGACGTAGCCATATCGACGGCATACTGTCCCAGAGACGAAAAGTCAGATCTCGGCAGGCCTGCACCTTTCGCATCGCCCAGCAGAATCTCCCCGAACTTCCGAAACGCTATAACGTGGCATTCTTCTCTCACCCGGTACGCCCCCAAGGGCGTCTCCAGTCCCAAGTATTCGCAAGGCGAAGTGTGGCCCCGACAAACTCCGGTCAAGTGTCCCGCGACCTATATGCCTCGCTTGAGTTGTTGCCGGGACAGCGAAGACTCATCACAGCTAGTACTAATCTTAAATACCCTTCAAGCACTGCAAGCGAGTAATTGTTGAATAATTTTGTATTGTCAAACCGTAAAACACTAAAGGAGACCAAAGCATATGACCACCAACAGGCTAAGCACCATCGGAGTTGTTCTTTCTCTGCTTCTTCTGAGCGGAGCGGCTCGGGTACATGCCGAGAGTGAATCGCCGGGGCTGCATCCGACTTCTGATGCCTATCTGATTCCCTTCGTGAGTGAAAAATGCCGTTCGTACTTTTTCATTGAGCACGTCCCTTCTGGCTTTCAGCTTCGTCAAGTTCGCAGAGCCCCGGAGGAGATCACGTGCCGAGTAAGTGTACTTAAAGGTCAGATCGAATACGGCGCAGATGATGTTGAAGTCATGTTTCTTCAGGCGGTCGGACGGAGGGATGAAAGCGACACAAAGTTAAACTGGAGAGTTTTCAAGTCAAGAACAGTGGGATGGGAATCTCCCGAGTATCTTTCAGCAAAGGTCATCATAGCTCCAAAGGCCAAATACCTGAGAGTTCGAGTGATGCAGGTAGGGTCGGGGGAGACTTGAGAGTTCATGATCAATAACTCGAGGTAGCCTTCTCCTAGTGCCCTAATCGCTAAGGAATCGTTAATCGAGGGGGGCGGTCCGAGGAAACGCCGGTATCGCTCCCTCGTCAGAATTCTCGGCTAGAGCCGGGCTCCTCATCCTAGGATTAGCCAAATTCTCAAATTTCACCTCTTTCCCTTCTGGTGCGGGGCAAATCTTCTCCTTAACAGCCCGTCGCTGGATCCCGAGACGGTGCAGTGGGGGACGTCGCATTAAGACAAACAGCGTAGGTATTCAACTGCGGCACGAATGTTCTGACTATATATCTGAGCGGGCCTGAACTTAAGAACAATTGAATTAGAGAATGCTTATGAAACAGAATAGAAGTGCGACTGCTTTCGTGGCCATGGCTGCCCTAAGTATGCCACCGCTAACGTGTGCGCAAGAAGGAGGGGAGCCCCCGGTCGGTGTCACTCGACAGCGCGATCGACCTGAGACGATTCGAGAAGTCCGGATTGGTATCACTCGTTGGGAGGAGCTTACCGAAGCAGAAAAGTCCGACGCCGATCTTGTAGCTGCTGCGCTGCTTACCGGATCGCAACGCAAACAATTTCTCACCGAAATGCCACCCGCACTTTGGGCGAGTCCGCAGATTGCATCGGCACTCACAGAAATCTTCTATGAGCTCACCCGCAAGGAACTAGCGGTCATCCCGTTGGAGGTGTTTTCGTCTAATCCGTTGATTTGGCAGAGAGAAAATTTATTTTATCCTAATGTCTCATTCGTTTTAGAGAGGATAGTGGAAGCTGAGCCAGATCTCGCTACGCGGAAGCGTTTAGAGGATGACCTGCGAGAGGTATATTCGAATGGCTTTCGCTCAATGGACACTCATTCGGTCTCGGAAAGGTTAGTGTGCCTTGAAGCAATGCCAATTTGGACACTCTCCGCCCAGCCGGTTCGGCAGTTTTGGGAAGAGACGACACAACAAGGGACTGTTGAGGATCGAGCTCGCGCGATCCTTCTCGGAGGAAGGTTCGGGCTGAGCCTCACTGCAGTGGCGGAAAATTGTAGGCAGTTGCTTGATGCAATACCACTTTCTGAAAGGCCGATAGTCGCTCGGCTGGTTATCGAGCTTCTTGTTTCTGACCTTGAACCACAGTCGTTTGAGGACCCGATTCTTGGCCGGTTGGTTAGGGAGGCCATGGCAATCTCAGAGAAGGCGGGCTTCATGCCATTTCTACCACCGGAATTGTACGGCGCTACTGAGGCCCTAAAGCTTGAGGACATTCGGGACGATCCGAACTCTCCATTTTTGCGAACAATGTACATGCTCCCGGAAGTTCGTTCGATCCTGATCGAGCGCTTCGCAGATCGAACGAAGCGCAAAGAGCTTCTTGATTCGATGCAGCGTCTTGATGACTTAGCCGATCTCTCGCCAGTGTTGTCGGTGTATCCGGACGTCGTTCTACACGTTCGATTAATTGCCAATCGGTACCTTCAGGCGGGGTGTACTGATGAACTGGATTCCGTCACGTATTCACCCTTCATGGCTGAATGGGGTCTGCGCGTCCCTGAGTTGGCCTGGCTTATCACTGCTGGCGAGGCGGAATTTGGGGAGCGCGGTGGGGGCTGGGCTGGATTGAGTGCGGACCTATTCTTTTCGAACCCGAGGGCGGTAGCAGCTGAGATCCTTCGGTTCGGAGTGGTCAACTCTGCGCAGCTTAGGAGTGCCTTTAATGGCCTTAAGTCACTTGAGATTCTTAACATTCAGGGGATTGAGCGGTTTGATAATGCAGGGGAGATTATTCGCCAGCGAACACTCCTGTCCGATGCAGAGACTCGCGAACGACTGTCGCCACTCACTCCTCTCTCCGATCTCATATCACTGCGAACGCAGGACGATCGTCCCTTCGCGCTTGTAATAGCGGCCTCTTCGCAGAGTGATCACAACGACGCTTTTGCGACACTCAACAATCCTGCTGAACACCGAAAGTCGGATATCATCGATAGGCTCACCGCAGCATATCGAGTAGTTTATTTTGAGCTTGGAAAACAGGATGAGTTTGCGAGAACTATGAAGCAGGTTGCTTCGGAACTACCAGGAAAGGTGGAGCTGTTCATACCGATTGCACACGGGTTTGAGGGACAGATCGCTTGGGGAAGCTTCTCCGCATTCGTTCGGGACGAGCGACTGGAGTCTACGGATGACAAGTACGTGCAGGATATAGGAAAGTTCATGAAGCCCGGTGGTACGATAGCTTTTGTGAGCTGTTCGACGGGCGGACAAGAAGGCGGGGTAAGAAATATTCAGCAACTGTTTATTGACGCTGCTCCCGACTGTTACGTGATAGCACCAAATCGAACGACCGCTGCCCCTGAAATGGAGCTTGATCAGGACGGGCGCTTTTTAAGTTTTACTTACGTGGGAGCTGATATGCGGCGCTACTCACCCAGCACGCGAATGATTGAAACTATCCCAGGGAAGTCCGTTAACGATCTTCGCGTCGAAAATCTGTCTAGAGCTATCTTGGCGCATCCCTGGTCGGCGTACGTCCTGTTGGGCAGCTTTCTAGGTTTGGGTGCTGTGGCTGGAGATTCGCTTGTTCGGAGGGGGCGGAGTGGTTTGCGACGATTGGATAAGGACCGCGGCTATTTTCCTGGATGGGGACCGAGTCGCGTTCGATCATTCATTGCCGGGTTCACCGACGGCGGCAAGCACCCACGGTAGTTTCTCTGCTGGTGCGCAGCCATTTCTCGCTAGAGGGAGTTCCTCGTTGCGTCGCTCGGCGCTTCGCGTCAGGCGTTAGAATTTGTTCCCGTCTACTGGTGCGGGGCTACTTTTTACTGTGTATCTGAAATATTAGCTAATAACTCCAATGGGTTACCTACCAGGGAGCAAGCGCCGGTGAGTAAAACAACCCAGCAGTAAAGTAGTCCCACACCAGGTTTCAAAAGGTCACCAAATGAGTCGGTCGCGCTACCGACTGATCTTAAACCGCTGAATAGGGCTATAGCTGGAGCGCGAAGTCGTACCACCTCCAGTTGAAGAAACGACGCGATAGCGAGATTTATAAGTTCCGGAAGGCAAATTCCGAAAGGTCGTGGTATTTCGCTTGGAGACCTTTCGGTAGCGTTCGTTTTTGATGCTTCCCGTGCCGTTCACCCTCACATCGTACTTCACCGTGGTAGCACTGGTTTCGACCTGGCTGCCCTCGGCGGAAAGATCGACCTCTCCGAATTCTAGAGTGGAGACGATGGCTTTACGTTTGGAGACAGACACGTCAGCCGGAACTTCGAGGCGGGTATCTCTGGTAAGCGGTGGCTTAGGGAGGCCAATACGAACAAGGAAGATGTCCCCGAGTCCAGACGGTGGAGGCAGGTTTGGATCTCCAAGGTTCGTACTGAACGAGCGGAACGTAAAGAGGCCGGTGCTGCTATTAAACGAGGCTCCACCGAAACTTGGGCTGTCACTCGTTGCATTTCCTTGTCCGTTAGGCCCGACGCTAATGCGCTCTACTGCACCGCTTTCAAGATCTTTAATGAAAATATCTTCCACTGCATTCGTGTCATTCGGTATCAGATTGGTGGAGGTGTCTGAAAATCCTACAAAGCGGCCATCGGGAGAGACGCTGGCTCCATCGGGAACCCCGTCTCCCGGCTCCCCGCCCACGGCGCTATTCACACGCTGGCTCACTCCCGTAAACGTGTCGTAGAGCACTAAAGCTACCCCGTCCATTTCTGGATTGGAGACGATATTGGTGGCGGTGGTATTATACAAAACATATCTGCCATTGAAGCTGATGGACGGTGAGGTGCAGGTGCCGTTCGCCTCATTTCCCCCGGAATCTTGGCTTACGATGCTGAGGCTCCGTTTTTGAATATTATACAGATAAATCTGGGTTCCCGAGATTTCTCGTCCTGCAAGAAGGTTTGACGCGACCGAGGAAAAAACGATCATCTTTCCGTCGCCGCTAATTTTAGGAGTGCTGCTCTCGCCGTCTGCCGCCTCACCAAGCGAGTTGATACTTACCAAGGTTGTGCTTACCAGGTCCGGGAATTCCTCTCCTGCAGCTTTTTCAGGCCGTCGGATTGAAGCAAAGAAGACGTCTTTGAAGGAGTTAGCATCGTTGGTGACCAGGTTCGACGCGTTTGAGGCATAAGCGACTAAAATGCGATTTGGTGCTGGAATAATCGTGGTTGAGGGACTTTCGCTATCTCCATTCGCGGCGGTTGGGCCTGTTCCAAATGTAACGATTGCTGAAAGACTGAGCGTAGGTGCTCGAAAGATAATATTTTGGGGGGCGTTCGGCATTGGTGCCCGGCCGAAATTGGTAGAGCTCGAAACAAAAGTCACCGCGTAGAATCCATCGGGCGCGATCGGACTAATTGATGGTTCAGTCGATGCGGCATCGCCTTGTTGTCCCTGGTTGTTCACGCTGACGCGAGTCAAGTTACGTTGGTCGGTGTCGGCGACGAATATGTCAGAGACACCATTTGTATCCATGGGAACGAGGTTGGAAGCTGAGCTGGCGAAGGCAGCAAACTGCCCATTTGGCGCCACGGAGGGACGCACACTTGCCCCATTTGAAACACTGCCCGCCACGCCGCGCGAAAGCGGCGCGGGACCAGCCGGAACGAATTGGGCATGTGCCAAGTTTGGATCAAAGGTGGCCAGAAGTGTAGTTAAGCAGAAGAACGCCGTCCAAGTGAACCGGCCACTCTTAGCTTTGGGGATCTTTGGGTTGGCGTTGTTCATTTACAGGTCGTCGGTTCTGGGGGTGATCTTCTTAAGTGCCTTTCGTAAAACGTCGGTCCTGCGAGGCTTGTCCGACCGAGGAGGCCGCTATAGCCACTTTCAAATAATGGGAAGGCGCTTTAGGTGGGCAGGGAGCTTGCGTAATCGCTCGAATTTACCGAAGCGCAGGAGCTATCCCCTCATGCCTGGGCGGTCTAATGTGTACTACGGCAGGCCCTGGAGTGAGTGGCGGCCAGCCGCTGCTGACGGACTAAGAACTTGGTAGTCTGAGGCGCGAGAGATTGGTGTCTGATATCGCGAGGTCGTTTCTTTAGTGAATAGCCCTGTTTCTGCAGCAGTGACGGTAATCATCCCCGTCTTCAACGCTTTTAGTGAAGCGAGGCGCTGCCTTGAGAGCGTGCTTCGACACCGTTCGAATGAAGCAGTACTCGTGATCGATGATGCGAGTACCGCGGGCATATTCAGCGCATGTATCTCGGACTTGCTTGCCAAAAACTCGAATGTCACCTCGATTCGCCACGAACGCAATCTTGGCTTTGTCGCCAGCTGCAACGAGGGAATGTGCCGGGAGTCCCCGCACGACGTAGTGCTTTTAAATAGTGATACTATTGTTACTAAGGGTTGGCTTACGAAACTTAGCCGCGCCGCCTACTCACGCCCACGAGTCGGGACCGTTACACCATTGACCAACAACGGCACGGTATGTTCAGTGCCGTCATTTTTTGAAGAAAACGAAATTCCACCTTTTCTTGATGTAGACCAGATGGGTGTTCTAGTAGAGAACGTCTCTGCCCGTGAATACCCAAAGCTTCCGACGTGCGTAGGATTCTGTGTGTATATCAAGCGCGAGGTGCTGGAGCGGGTCGGATTGTTTGATGAAGCGGCGTTTGGCAAAGGGTACGGCGAAGAAAACGACTTCTCACTAAGGGCGCAGAAGCTTGGCTTTGCGGATATCCTGGATGACGCCACGTTTGTGTATCACGAAGGCAGTAAGTCATTTTCTGAACAGAAGCAGCAACTTCAAGTTGATAATAGCCGCATCATAGCCGAGCGCTATCCGCGCTACTTTGGAGCGGTGCAGCGGTTTCGACAGACGAACCCTCTGCGCGCAGTGCATGATCGTATTGAGAAAGCACTGATTCAAAAGCTCATTGACGTGAGACCTTCGTCTGTTCTGCATATTCTGCATAACGGCCCCACCAAAGCACTGCGCCATAATGTCGGGGGCACTGAGCGCGTTGTTCAAAAGCAGATTGAGTCGCTCGGCAAATTTTCCCATTTTTCCCTGGTGTGTGCTGATGGAGCCTTTCATTTAACCTGCCACATTGGAGCCTTTGAACGAACTTGGCGTCTTAAGCCTACTTTTGAAGTTTTACAGTTGCTCTGTGCACCGGAATTATTCTCAATTGCCCATGTACACCATACGCGCGGCTTCGAAGCTGTGGATCTTTCCAAGGCACTCAGAAAGCATTCACGAGTAGTAGTGAGTGCGCATGATCACTCTTCGGTTTGCCCGCGATTCTATCTGCTGACACCTGAGCTTCGTCGCTGCGGACTTTTTGAATGCCACAAGGCTTGCGGGTTTGAGCAAGGCTATGTTGACCAGTATCGAAAGGCGCATGGGGAGCTGCTTAAGTCAGCGAAGGCCACAATTCATTTTTCTAGCTTCTCGAAAGATGTCTTTGAAATTACGTATGGCGCACTTCCGCGATTGAAGTTGCTTCATCACGTGGTGGATCGAGGAGAGCAGATTGAGCTTGTTCCCCCGGAAAATGAGGATGTTTTTAGAGTAGCTCTGGTTGGAACACTCGCACCGCATAAGGGGCTAGACCTTGCGAATCAACTAGCGGCTGTGCGCCAGCTTTCGTGTGGAAAGCCGCTAGAGCTGAGGGTCTTTGGAGGCATTCATGGAACTCCATTAGATGGCTCGTTGCAGCTCAGTTCCAATGGGGCCTACCACTCGAGTGCAGAGCTACGAGAACAGCTAAAGAGCTTTTCGCCGCATGTGGCACTCTTCCCGTCGCTGTGTCCTGAGACTTTTGGACTTGCGGTTGAAGAAACCTTGTCTTTTGGGGTTCCGGTCATAGTTGGCCCTGAGGGCGGTCCCGCTGAGCGAGTACAAGAACGCCAATGCGGGTGGGTGCTGAACGAAATGAAATTAGAGCCGTGCTTGGCTTTGCTTAATGAGATTGCAGGGTCTTCTGAAAAGTGGAGTGCTTGCCGTGACCAGGCAGCCCGCATTGTTCAAGATAGTCGTTCCACGTGGGCGGAAAGTTACGAGCAGATTTACAAAGAAGTAGGGGCTAGGCATGCAACGGACAGCGCAGTGCTTTGGCAACTCGTTTCAGATCGCGGCCTCTTAGCGCGCGACGGGCCCAAGCGAATCTTGCGCCGTGCGGTCTCGCATCTGGTTAATCAGGGTATTCAAGTGCTCGATCGCTGTGGCGTTCGTGCGGGGGTTGAGCGCCTTGCGCGCACGGTGCTTCCTACACAATCAATTGAGCGTTTGCGCGCTCTTCGGCACTGATGCGGTCACTAACGGGGTAAGTGAACCTTTGGTGTTTAGGGCTTAGGAGCAATCCGAAGAATCTCTTCTAGAGCTCCTTCATCCCTGCTGAGAGAATCCCAGAAGTGACTCGCAGCTTCAATTCGAGGTCGAAAGAGCTCTCGTCCCCCAACTGTTTGAAGCTTTTCTACAAAGAGAAGCTGTACTGATCGAGCTCCAGTAATCGCGTCGATTGGGGACAGCTTTCTATCTCCGTAGTTGCAAAGTACTTCGCGCAAAATTCCAGCCGGTCCCATCAAATCACCGGCATCAGCATCAAACACCACACGCGCTTCATGGCTGGATTGAGGCGAAATTTTATTAGGACGGCACTGCTCTACTATCTCGAATAATTTGTGCCTTTGGACAGGAGAGATGCGAAGTGCACCGAGAATTTGTTTCAATTTGTCGAGGTTAGGATCATGCAACTGGTGAAGCCAAGCTCCAACCTCGACTAGGAAAGGATCCGCCTTCTCAGCCTGATTAACTTGTTTAGCGAACGCAACTACACGACTGACATGTTGGAATCCATGCCAACTATCTTGCGCATTCAGGAAAGGCTTAATCAGTTCTTTGATGTCGGTTACGAGCTGTTGTGTCGATGGAGATTGAGTTGGCATAGGCGACTCACTCTTTTATGAACATAACCATGTCCGTCTCGAGATCCTTGAAGAAATTGATTAGATACGCAGGTGCACCGGTATTCCGTCGATGCTCCATAACTGCGAGCATCACTCCTTCGGTTCGCAGAGTCTTATAGTCATCAATGAGCAAGACGCCACCGGGTGACAGCATTTCCCAAGCGTTTTTGATATCTCGAGCTGCTACGGGGTACTGATGGCCGCCATCAACAACCACTAAATCAATTTTTTCACGCAGGTGAGTTACGTCTAGCCGCATAGAATCGCCGATCATACGGATAACTCTATTCTGGTACTTATCTTCAATATGAATTCCCATGGCATCGTCAGAATGCCGCACGTAGTCCAGGTTGGTTCGATCCGAAGCGATAATTCCGCGTCCGCTCGAAAGCTCGCTCGGAGGAATGTCTAGAGTAAGCATCACGCAATCTTCTGGAGCAGCAGAAATCATCCTGTTTGTAAGGATTCCTTGATGGGTTCCAAATTCAAACATGGTGCGTGGATTTAGGGCTCTAATAACGCATTGCACCAGCGCTGATTCTTTGGAGTTCATAGTGCCGTAAGCAAGATCTGCTCTTGAGGGCTCGGCCTTTTTCCACTGTTCAATTTTTGCGATTTGTTCGTCCGTGGGTGGCCTAAAGCCTGGAATCATGTCCGGTAAGGCCTTAGAAGCGCTTGCGTTGAAGGTGCCCGCATAACTCTCCTCGTAGAAAGGCAGGCACTGCGCACCAGGAATCCGCCTGGCGGCGTCGAATCCTCTCGCGTTTATCAGTTGGGATAGTGGCTCTGAAATGGCCGCGGGGATCCCGTCTTCAATCCTTTTAAGGTGAAGCTGACTTCTTAGCGTTTCGGATGGGTTGAGTAGGTGAGAGGCGTTCCTCGGGCCCTTCCCTGAGTCTCGACTTGGTTCCATATTCTACTCCGGACTTCCTTTTCCTTTGATCTAGTATGAAGCAAAACGCTAAGTGTGTGACTTTTCCATCGTAGCAGAGGGGGCAGTTTTTCGGAAAATGGGCCGATTCAGCTTAATATTTCCATATTGTGATTTAAGTCTTGGCAGCTAGTGCGCCGTGAAGACTTCTGAAATTGTGGGCGGGGACATTGGTCGTTCGAATCTAATTCAGAACAAAGCCTTGCCGGCTACTTCAGCTCCCCACAGACTATAACGGCGAAGATTAGCCGAGATTTCGACAATAATCTTCTTGCCATCTAGTCACTGCTCAGAACCCAAACATCCCGCCGAGCCCCTTTTTACCGCCTTCCTTATTTCCTGCGCCGAGTGCCTTCCCAAGAAACTCAGAAGCTTTTTCCTCGAGAGCCTTACCGGCACCTGTCTTAAGTAGGCGCTCGATATTCGGAAGCACAATAAGTTTTGGAGCAGTGCCTTTAATCGCAAGCGGGACAACAAGCCGTCCCTCGCTGTCGAGCAGTCCTTTGAGCCCCTTCGAGCGTTTCACCAAGCTTTCGGAAAACTTTGGATTGAACAACAGCGTGGCATTGAGATCCATGCTTGAATCAAAACCGATCGTGCCGTCAGCCTCTAGGTTAAACAGTGCGCTTTGTGCGCGGAGGTCTGGAGTTTTAATCTTTCCACCAGAGACTGTGATTGAAGCGGTCAGTTTAGATATGGCTGTGTTCGGGCCATCGACGTCCCCACGTTGTTCTGGCGGAACAGACTCGTAAAGGTCTCCACTAAGGAAAGGAAGACCCTTAACCGCGCGCAACACCGCACCCGCAAGATTGAAGCCCTTGAGCTCAGCCTTCGATAGAGACACCTTGGCGTTGGCGGTCGCATCCTGCGGAAGTACTCCTTTTAGTGGAAAGCTAGCCATGCCATCGACTTCATCTACGAGAGCCGAAAAAGCTTGTTGATCCGGGCGTTGCCCGATAGCCAGCAGCGCCTGACTTACGTTGATACCCTTAAGTCCAAACGTCGCGCGTAAAGGCTGTTTATCCTCGAGACGCAAGTCTCCGCTGATGTCGGCGGTGCCAGAAAATAGATTCAGTTTAAGGGACTCGATCGAAGCAACCGGGGCTTTGAAGGTTCCCTTAAGTTGCACCGCTATCGGCTGGTCATTCAGTTTGAGGGTAAGATTTGTGGTTGAAACCTCCGCCTTCTCGTGAGTGGCATTTGAAGCAAGATCCCCAGAAAGAGCGCTCACCACCATTGTGCCTACGTGAGCACTGATGTCAGAAAGCGCCAAAGTCCCATCGGACTCGTAGGTTCCGGGACCAAAATTTCCTTGAGCACGTAGCCCAAAGGATCCAGCAGGACGGAAATTGTCGACGGTCTTCTTTGCATCAGGGGGGCCGAAAGCGGCTAAGGGAAGGAGTGACTCTATCTTTACGCCAGTGGTGTCGACGCGTGCTTCCCCAGATTTATCTGCTAGGTTGAATCGACCTGAAAGCGCGAAGCGATTTCCGAGAAGTGAAATGTCGATGGCTTTTGCGTCAAGCACATCACCTTTCATCGTAATGTCCTGGCCAGTCGCAGAAAATTCAACGCTCTCCAGCGCGCGTAAGGATAGGTCGAAGTTAGGAATAACAATTTCTTTCCCCGAGAGGGATACTGCGGCACGTAGATTAACGCGATCGAACTTCTTTTCATTTTTAGCTACGGTGTCATTTAGACGCAGCGTTGCGTTTTCAATTCGAATCTCCTCTAGAGCAACAGATATCGGAGATTCGCTAGGAGAAGTTTGCGCAGACGGTTCTTCCTTTTGCTTTCTTTCGCGCGCGGCCTTCTTTCCCTTAGAAGCGGAGCCGCTCGGGAGACCAGCGATACGGATTCCCTCAGGTCCCTTAATCGCAAGAATATCGGGGGAGATAACCGAGAGGGAGGAGATGCTCAGTTTCTTGCTCAGCAGATCCCAGAGCCGAACGTCGAGTCTGACTTCCTTTAGGGAGAAAGTCTCATCGCTGTGTTCATTATCCGAAAGGGTAAGGCCTCTCAGCATGAAATAAGTGCTTGGCACTACGGACACATCAATCTCTGATATCTGAGCTTTTACCCCCAGAGCCTCGCCCGCGATGCGCTCGATTTCTGGCTTGAAGGAGGCCACTAGCGAATTGGCGGTTACCATTGCCAGGACAAACACCCCCACCAATAGGAGGACTATCGCGCTTAGAATAATCAATATGGCCTTCTTCATATCTCCCTTTCTCCTTGCCGGCTCACGCGCAAAAAGCGCTAAGTAGGCGATGCTCTTGAGGGTCATTCGCCCAGAGTACAAGCCACTATGGTAAGAGCGGCTCCTTTGAAAAATCTAGTTTCATATCGTATGGTTGCGAGAACCATAAAGGATAAAAATGCCGAACGCCAGCGCTGAGAGAGATAGTCAGGACCTTGGTGCTCGCGTTGCCGAGAGCGCCGTCTTAGACGGCGGTTCGATAGCCACGTCGACGGGTCAACCTCCAGTGCATGCTGAGACCGCCAGGCCTCAGATTACTGCTGCGTCAAAGAGGGGGTCTGAGACCAGCTCCGAAAATACACCCGGCATTTACCGTCGACTCCTTGTTTATCTTAAACCCTATAGAGCAATTTTTTTCGGGGCAGCTTTGTGCATGGTGTTGTTTGGCGCCACGGACGGCGCGGTGCCGTTCTTGGTGAAGTACATGCTCGATGGAGTCTTTACCGAACAGAACACCACTCTGTTATGGATTTTGCCTGTGGTGCTTTTTTTGTTCGCTATCGTGCGAGGTGTCGCGGACTTTACTCAGTCATATTTGATGTCGAAAATCGGACTCTCGATCGTTCGTGACATCAGAAATGAGATGCACCGACATCTCCTAAAACTTTCCGCTGACTTTTATGTGCGTCGTTCGTCTGCCGATCTCGTGGCGCGTGTGACTAGTGACGTGCTGCTTGTTCGAACGCTCCTGACCGATGCGGCGGCTGCCATTGTGCGGGACTCAATCAGAATCGTCGCGTTGCTTGTTGCCGCAATCGCCCTTGATCCGACTCTGGCGCTCATCGCTGCAGTGGTGTTCCCCATAGGAATTTATCCAGTGTATCGCTTCGGAAAGCGCATGCGAAAACTGAGCCGAGTGGGCCAGGATGTGACGGGCAGATTGTCTGCGGTGATGCAGGAAACCGCTCTTGGGTGCCGAGTGATAAAGATCTTCGGCGGAGAAGAGACGGAGCATCGACGCTTTGCAGCAGAGAACGACCATCTTACCGCTACCTTCCTCAAAGCAGAGCGGGTCAAAGCGCTCACGGGTCCCGTCAATGAAGTGTTGGCCACTGCCGTCATCGGTGGAGTTATTCTTTACGGGGGCTACTCGGTTATTCAAAATCTACGCACCCAAGGTGATTTCATCGCATTCCTATTGGCGGTGTTTCTGCTTTACGATCCATTCAAAAAGCTCTCGCGCATTAGCAGTGTGGTGCAGCAGGGGCTTGCCGGTGCCGAGCGGCTATTTGACGTCCTTGATACTCCACCCTCCATTCTTGAGCCCTTAGCGCCTTTGCCTCTCAGTGGTAGTCACACAATCGAGCTTGAGCATGTTTCGTTTGCCTATCCCGCTCGACCTGCTGACATGGACCAAAGCAAGGCGATGCTTCAAAGTAAGCAGAATGGCGAGCGAGTGCTCAGTGATATTTCGCTTCGCATTGAGGAAGGGCAAAAAGTGGCGGTTGTAGGTTTTTCCGGAGCCGGCAAGAGCACTCTGGTGGACCTGATCTCGCGCTTGATTGACCCCCAACAAGGGGTAGTGCGACTCGGTGGCATTGATGTTTCGCGGATTTCTTTAAATGATCTGCGCGGACAGATTGCGATGGTGAATCAGCACACATTCCTTTTCCACGATACGATTGCGCAGAACATTGCCTATGGTCGCCAGGACGCTTCTCGTGAGCAGATTGAGCAGGCAGCGAAAGCTGCGTATGCGTATGATTTCATTATGAGCTTGCCGCAGGGCTTTGACAGCGTGATCGGAGAGAGCGGATTGTCACTCTCTGGTGGTGAGCGACAGCGCATTGCCATTGCAAGAGCGATTCTTAAGGACGCGCCCATTTTAATTCTGGATGAAGCGACGGCCTCACTGGATAACCAGGCAGAGCGCGAGGTTCAACTCGCTCTTGATGCCCTCTCGCGCGGGCGAACTTCAATCGTCATTGCCCATCGCTTGTCTACGATCCGAGCAGCCGATTTGGTTCTGGTGATGCAACAGGGACGTATTGTAGAGCGTGGCTCGCATGACGAATTGTTGAAGCTTGGAGGGGAGTTCTCCAAATTACATGCGCTGCAGTTCCAAGCAACAACTGAGACGTAAGGAACGTTTAGGAGCCGAGGCATGCGCATGGGGAATCAAACACGTAATTAGGACCCGAGTAATGCTTCGCACCTTTTTTGAGCGCACTTTGATCTGGACGGCAGCGATGTTTCTTCGTGGTTTGTCCGCTACATTGCGATGGGAGTTCCAATCGGCGGATGGTGATGCCAAGAATTTTTTCCGCGATCTCAAGACTCCGCACATCATTGCCTTTTGGCATGCTGAGCAACTGCTCATGACCTTCTCGGTGATGCGTACTGGAGCGCCACCAAGAAGCTTCGCGGTTCTGATTAGTCAACACAGCGATGGACGACTCATTGCAGATGTGATTGATCGAATCGGTATGGATTCGGTGGCTGGGTCTTCCACTCGGGGAGGAAGCGAAGCGACCAGAGGATTGTTACGAGTGCTTAAATCAGGAAAGCACATAGCGCTTACTCCGGACGGGCCAAAGGGTCCGAGGCAAATATGCAAAAAGGGTGTGATTGTATTGGCCCGACTATCCGGAGTTCCCATTATTCCGATATCGTGTCGCTTTAGTCACAAATGGGTGTTTGGGAGTTGGGATCGGATGGAACTTCCGAAACCATTTGCTAAAGCTTATGCGACCTATGGTGCCCCGATTGTGGTGAGTCGTGATGCTGATGAGGATGAGATGGAGGCCAAGCGACTTGAGGTTGAGAGTGCCCTCAATGCTCTTGGTGGCCTGCACCATACTCTCGCGAAGTCTGCGGTGAGAGAGTCTCGTTCAAACGGACACGCCGGGCTGGGGAATGTGGGGGGAGCATCACATTGATTCGATTTCTTTATCGCTTAGTCATGCTTTTGACGCCGTTCGCCGCGCTTCCAGCTTTTCTACTATCGCGTCGCGGTAGATCGAGATTCATGGAGCGGTGTGGCTTTTGGGGCGAACTTCCAAAACGCTTTTTTTGGTTTCACGGCGCTTCGGTCGGAGAGATTAATGGGATAGTTCCTCTGATTCTCGCGTTGCGAGAGCGCTGCCCTGAGATGGAGATCTTGGTGACGGCCGTTTCTATTACAGGACTTGAGCAAGCTTCGACGCGCTTAGACGATAAAGCTTGGCTACACTTAAGATTGCTTCCCTTTGATCATTCCTATTGGATCTCGAAGGCAATTGGAAATCGAACCCCGGTGGGTTTTGTCTTTAGTGAGACCGAGCTGTGGCCGGAACTCATTTCCTGCTTGCATCGCCGCGCGGTGCCTATGGGATTGGTTAACGGGCGGATGTCCGCGCGTTCCGCACGCAGATACACGATCCTTGGGGATATTGTTAGAGAGGGGCTTAAGCAGCTTGAAGTGGTGTGCATCCAGTCCGAGGAGGCGCGCGAGAGACTGTTAGGCCTAGGGGTGAGGCCAGAGCGTGCAGTGACGACCGGGAATACCAAGTACGACTCTGGCGGGAGCTTACTTAGCGACGCGCAACGAGCGCAGCGGCGCGCCGAGTTGTTTCCTGATAATCGTCCGATTGTGGTGCTCGGAAGTTTGCGTTGTGGAGAGGAGGAAGAGTGGTTTCCTGAGATGGCCCGGTGCGTAGCGCAGTACCCGGGAAGAGTTGGGTTCGTAGTTGCCCCTCGTCACGAGGAGAAGTTCGAGTATTTTGCGCGGAGTTTGCAGGACCACAAACTTTCATTTAGACGCTGGTCTACTCGAGCGAAGGACAAGACAGTAGAAGAACATCGAGGAAGCGCTCCCGCAGTCGTGCTCTTAGATGCGATGGGCGAACTCGCCGACATTTATTCGGTTGCTTCGCTCTGCTTTATCGGAGGAACACTTCGGGATTTTGGAGGGCATAACCCCCTGGAGCCTGCTCCTTATGGCGCCGCCATTTGTCTCGGGCCCTACTACCGAAACGCCGCTGATGCCGTTGTACTATTAAAGGAGCATAATGGCGTGACTGAGCTTCGCGGTAGCAGCGACCTTGCTGCGGTGCTTGAAGCTGTGGTTCATCCTGAGAAGATGATTAACGGGCAGACCCTTACTGACATTGGAGCTCGGGGACGAGCTGCCTGGGAATCGCAAAGCGGAGCGCTTGCCCGCACTATGCAAGCCCTTGAGAGCCATGGAGTCATTACAAACGCATGCGCCTAGTACTCTTTCCACTTGCACTTCTGATGGGTGCTGTGACCGCAGCGCGAAATTGGCTGTTTGATATCAAAGTATTGAAGGCGGTGAGCGTGGATTGCCCGGTCATCAGTATCGGGAACCTGACCGTTGGTGGAAATGGAAAGACGCCACTTACAGTAATGATCGCGTGCAAGCTTCGAGAGCTTGGATATCGTCCGTTCATCGTTACGCGCGGGTACGGCGGCTCATTGCGAGGTCCGGTTCAAGTAGTAGGGAACAACTCCCCTAGCGAAGTGGGGGATGAGCCACTGCTCCTTTTGGAGAAGACCGGCTGCCCAGTGGTGATCTCGCGTGCGCGTGCGGCAGGTGTGGAGTATGCACTCGCACAGAACCTGGGCAACGTGGCGTTGCTTGATGATGGTTTTCAGCACCGTTGGCTTAGGCGCGATCTTGACCTGCTCTGCGTAAGTAGTGGTAGCGGGGCGGAGTTGGAGAAATTCGTCCAAGGTGAACTGCTTCCGATGGGGAGATTCAGAGAGTCGCGAGACAGGGCACTTTCAAGGGCAGGGGCAGTGGTATGGGTAAATCGGTCTTCGGTTTCTTCGGACGAGCAGAGCGTCTTGCGCGCTGAAGCGCTGCTTCCCGCTGGACTTCCTTCCTTTCAGGCTGGCTTAGAGGTCGATGGAATTTTCTCGTTAGAGAGCGGTGCGGCGGCGAATCTTTCTGAAGTAGTTGCGTTTTCCGGGATCGCTCAGCCAGAAGGATTTTTTCGAACTCTTGAGTCAATGGCCATACGAGTGGCGGGTCGCTGTGCCTTCCCTGATCACCACGTGTTTTCTCGTGCAGATTTAGAACAAGTCAGAGCGGTGCACCCAGAGTTGCCGCTCGTATGTACGGAGAAAGACGCCACCAAGCTACACTCTTTGGACAAAGCAAAAATACATGTTCTACGCACGCATTTGAATGTGCAGTCCTCTGACAGCTTTTTCCGCATGATCGTGGCCAGTATAGAGAGAAAAATGAACGCGGTGCCGCGAGAGCAATCTATGCGCCGCCTACAAGCGGAAGCTACTCGGGTCGAAACACCCACGGTACCTTCATGACTCCGGAGTGTGTAATTTCACAGACCGAGTGCGGTCCTCAGACGCCCTGCACTGGCACTGTTGTCCTCGTGCACGGTCTTAATATTGCGCCAAGCGCAATGGAGCCGCTGGCAGCAGAGTTTGTAGCGAGGGGTAAGAGAGTTCTGATTGTCGCTTTGACCGGACATAGGCCTGGCATCGAGGAAGGAAGCCTCGTCAGCGCGACCCGTTGGAAGCAAGATCTAAGAGAGGCGCTCGACTTTGCCGAAAGCTTTCCTGAGCCGGTTTGGGCTTTGGGTTACTCACTTGGTGGACTAGTCTCCGTAGCGGTTCTTCAAGAGAGAGCACGACTTAGAGTTGACCGACTGTTGTTGCTGGCCCCGGCCATTGGGTTTCGTAGTTGGGTTGGTTGTGGGGGGCTGCTTTCACGCATAGTGCCCACTTGGTTTCCGCTTCGAAGCGGGGTGCCGAAGCGCTATAGGGCCAGGGCCGGAATTCGGTCTCCTTGGTATCGAGCGTTATTCGACTTGCATCGCGAGGTGCAGCAGGATTGCTCAGAGGGAGCGCTTAGGCACCTGAATCTTAAGATCTTCATCAGCAAGTCGGACGAATTCATGAAATGGAGCTCTCTCGAGTCTTGGACTTCACAGAGAGACTTTAAAAATGTGCAAATGCATGCGATTCAGTCGGTCGCCACTGATTTTCTTGCCCCGAATCATTTAGTACTCGATGACCATTGTCTCGGAAAGGCCGCTTGGGGCTGCATGCTCGATAAGATGAACGCTGCGGGCTAAACAGGGTAAAAAGCAAAGGCCTTTCCTCCATTGGGCCTGGTGGGCTGGTACTGAAACTCCTCTCGCCATAGCCCGTGCGACTCGCTCCCTTTTTTGAAGGTAAATGCAGGCATAT
This sequence comes from Bdellovibrionota bacterium, assembly GCA_041739995.1. Classification (GTDB taxonomy): domain Bacteria; phylum Bdellovibrionota_C; class UBA2361; order UBA2361; family JBGSMV01; genus JBGSMV01. Next base: position 22,100 of record JBGSMV010000043.1, on the reverse strand, counting down.
CAAGCTCCAGAATCCGCGGTGGTCGCCGCTGGGTTAGGTCGTGACGCGGTGTGCTCCTGCAGTGCTATTGGTCTCAAATCTTCGCATCAAAACAGCTCCTGGTGCATCTTCGTGGTTTTCGATACTAGTATTCATTCACGGGGCTAAAATTCGGTTGAATTCCCGCATGTTTCGATGGCAAGATTTTTTTGTTTTCGGGGGTTCTTACGGGCGGCCCCTGAACGGGGCCGGCGATTTTTGTGAACGGATAGTATTTTCACCCCGGATTTGCGCGAGCAAATCCACCCCTGAGGGGTGAGTAACTCTCACGGTTTGCGCAGCTAAATAGACTCGACGGGAAAGGCTGCCGTTACTAAGAACATGATTATGCTCGTAGCCAATCTTAATCAGTTACTAGCGTTTCTTGGCCCGCTCCCACACCCTGTCTTGTGGTCTGATATCCTCACCGCTCTAGTATGCGGCGCGCTGATCGGGATAGAGAGACAAGTACGTGGGAAACCTGCTGGGGCGAGAACGCTCACCTTGGTGTGCCTCGGGACTTGTACCTTTATTCGACTAGGCGCCGAGACAGAAGGCGTGGGTACGGATAGTTCCCGAGTGCTGGGACAAGTGATTACCGGCATTGGATTCCTCGGTGCCGGTTTGATGATGGCGCGCGACGGTGGCCGGATTACTGGTATCACCTCAGCGACGATTGTTTGGGTGCTTGCAGCGATCGGAGCTATGATCGGCTTTGATCATCACTTCGGCGCAGTTGTTTTGACGGTGGTCGTTCTCTTGGTTCTTTCAGTAACAGAGCGGCTCGAAAATATGTTCCGTTCCTTCAAAAAAGGAGTCAATCAGAGGCTCCGGCGATCGGATTCGGACTAGCTCGGAATGCTTTCCCATCAAATTTCGCTTCGAAATTAGTGAAGAAGTCTTTGAAGAGCTTCGGATTCCAGGCGTGCACGACCCCTTCCGTGAGCTGACGGAAAGCAAAGCTACTCCTGATTCCCTAATTTGACTCGCCGGTCTTCAGGCTGCGTATTTAGTCAGACGTTAGGCTGCATATTTAGTCAGACGTTAGGCTGCATATTTAACTGAGCAACCGTAAGGCTGAGATGAGGCAGTCGATACTTTTGATCCTGCCATGGCTTCGTCGAGAGCGGCGGCGACATAGTTCTTCGCCCCCTCCACCGAAGACAGACGTGTTGAATCGTTGTCATCAATCGCCCCTGCGTAAATAATTATCCCTTCGGGATTAATCACAAACATGTGTGGGGTGGTGCGAGCGCCGTAAAGTCTCCCAAGTGCGCCAGAGCTATCAAGCAACGTGGTGACGGTGGCTGAGCCCTTTTCTTCGGCGAGTTTTAGCGCTTCTTCGGGAGTTAAATGCCCCTGTTTGCCCTCAGCGGAAGAGTTAACCGCAAACCACATGACGCCCTTATCTGCGTACTTTTTCTGCAGGGACTGCATGTTTTTGCTCTCGTAGTGCTTCCGAACGTACGGACATTCGTAATTGAGCCATTCGAGCACCACATACTTTCCATGCTGCTGTTCTAGCGAGTAAGTACTTCCATCCGCGCCTTGAAGCGAAAATGCTGGTGCTGCTTTGCCAATCGTTACGTCAGCGAGGGCGACACTCAGTGGTATAAGTGCCATCAGCGCGAAGGCTGCGAAGATCAGGCCTTGCTGTGCAATTTTGGAAAATCTTTTCGACAAGCTGGTTAGTGCGCGGTTGCTGGTTAGTGCGCGGTTACAGAGTACGTAGTTCATAGCATGAGCTCCTTCTATGTGAGTGGGAAGACTAGTGCGGATGGCCTTAGGCCACAAGTGAAGCGCGTGTCAGAATCGAACATAGGTTATTTTACTGCTTGACGAAGCGCTTCAAGCACAATGTTCGGAGTGAGTACTGCGGGAAGCAGCGTAAAGTTATTATCGGGAGACGAGTCCTGCGAGTGGGGAAACACGACATTTAAGGGCACTCCTTGTCGCCCGAACTTGGCTAAGGCTTCGGTGATACTAGGGTCCTGGTTAGTCCAATCGGCACGTATGAGGGCAATGTTATTGGATGATATGAAGTCTCTAACTTCAGACGATGAGAACACCAGTTTTTTATTCACCTGACAGGTGATGCACCAAGCGGCGGTGAAATCTAGATAGACCACGCGCTTGCTCGCGAGTAATTCGCTCAGGTGCTTTTCCGAGAAATCTTCCCACTGTTGCCCATATGTGTCGGTGTAGACTCCAGAAGTTGTTGATTGAACTGGACGTGACTCCATCAGCGTAGAGTATGAAAGCCAACCGCCAACCAATGCGCAGGCGGCGCAAGCCAATCTGCCGAACATCCTAGTGCGATATCGACGATGGGGCGCAGCCCAGATGCCCAAGCACCAAAGTCCAAGCCCTAGGCCTAAAAGGCCGATCAACGCGCCGACAATAGCGTCTGGTCCAGCCTGCACTCCAAGTACCCACAGCAGCCAAATAACGGTAGCAAACAGCGGGAAAGCCATGAGCTGCTTGAATGTGAGCATCCAAGCGCCGGGGCGTGGAAGAATTTTCAGAAATCCCGGCACTGTGCAAAGCAAGAAATACGGCAAAGCCATGCCCACACCCAGAGCGGCGAATACCGTCAGGCCCGACAGCGCGGGGACTGTCAGGGCATAAGCAAGCGCCGATCCCATAAACGGGGCGGTGCATGGAGTTGCGAGTACTACTGCGAGTGCGCCGCTTCCAATTGAACCCGCAGTGCCTTCCCCTGTTTTCACGGTCCCAAATGCTCGCTGAACAGATGCTCCCATTTCAAACACTCCTAGTAGGTTGAGTGCAAGTGCGGTCATCAGGAAGCTCAGTGCGAGAACAAAAACTGGGGATTGCAGTTGAAAGCCCCAGCCTAGGCTATGACCGGCGTTACGTAGGAGGATGAGTGTAGCTGCGAGCAGCAGGAACGTGCCTATTACTCCAGCGCTAAAAAGAAATCCCTGCGTCAGAGTATGTCGGGTGGTTCGCCCCGCCTCTTCTGCGAAGCTCAACAACTTTAATGAGAGCACAGGAAAAACACAGGGCATGATGTTCAAAATCAAACCACCGAGAAAAGCAAGGACCAGCGCCATGGGAAAGCTGACTTGGTCCGAAGTTTCAGATGGTGCTCGCTGTATCCCTTGAAACGTATTGTTGCTTTGCTTCTTAGGTGTCGCTTCAACCCCTGATACCGGAAAGCTCACTTCAAGCGCTTGCGGCAGCCCTGGGGTGGTCCAGCCTCGATTGGAAATCAGAAGCCCAGATAATTGCTCAGACGGAGCATCGCTGATGATATTTCTGGTCAGAGTGAGCGAATGCAACTTACCATCGAAATGAAGCTTTTGCGGCGAGGCGTTTTCGATGATGTCGCCGACGTCGGGAATGAAAGTTAATTCTAGTTCGTTGTGGGCGGAAGGAAGTGGGGGCGCTTTTCCAGCGTCAAGCGCAAATTTAGGAAGTTCGACACTAACTATATATTCATTGTTATCGAAGTGCCCGGAGACTGAGATTTCAGAAGCTTGGACCGGCCAGCGTGATCGTGTGTGCGCGAAAAGGTCTTTCCATTGCTGATTTACTTCGGGCTTGGAGGAACTAATCGGTAGAGTTGTTTGCAACACTGCATTTCCAGGGATGCATTCCTCCATGCACACCAGCCATTCGACATCGACAAAAACCTCTAGGCTCGTGGACGACTCTGCCTGGGCGACGCTCAGTGTGGTGCTCGGAAATTCTGCGATGAAGAGGGATTCTCCACTGTAGCCATAGTTAAGAAGTGGTCCAACTGGGATGCGTTCTGGATATGCCCAATGAATGATGGGGCTAATCGGGGTGTTCGCGGTCGAGAGACTCTGATCGGCGCGGTCGTCACCAGAAACCGACCAAGAAAATTTGGGGGCCGAACCAGAATCGCCAGCGTACTTCCAATACACATGCCAACCCGGATCGGTGCGCATTCGAAAGCCTAAGAAGAAAGGCTCGTTCGCTTGAATCGAACGGTGCTCGGCGATCAGCTCCACCTCTACGGGTGGTGCGCGGATTGGATCTGCTGAAGCAGGGAGGCTGCCTAAGGTGGCAACCGACTGCGCAAGGAGCAGCAATATGAGTATGGCTTTGGTCAGGGGATTACGAGGCATGGTGATATATGTAGTCAAACCTTTAGTCGTGCAGTGTCTTTCGGTTATTACACTCGATCTATTGAGGTCCCACAACGTCACAGATGTAGATTCAGCTACTTAGGCAGCTGAGGAAGCAAATTTGGAGTGAAAGCGCTTATTCGGTGCCCGTCGGAGGTTGGACGATTTGGGTAATATTCTTAACCCCAGGCGCTGTTTGTTCAGAGCGACCTTCAATCTCCCGAAAGCGTCGCGCAACCGGGATCACCTTTTTATCAAGAATGCCGCTCGCTTCATTATATTGATTCACTGCGGACGACAGCGATCGGCCTACGGCGTCAAAAGAACCGACTACGCGATCGACGTGATCGAACAGAGAAATACCTAGGTTTCTAAGCTCTTCTGCGTGTGAACGTAGATTGGTCTCTTTCCAACCCAGCGCGACGGTGTGCAGGTAAGCCAATAGCGACAAAGGTGTACAGAGCAGCACCTTATATTCCTCGCAGTAACTAAAAAGGTCCTGCTCGGCTTCCAGCGCAAAACTCAAAAGCACTTCGCTTGGGATGAATATCGCAATGTGGGGTAGAGCGTGCGGGATAGCTGCGGGATAGTTGCGTTGAGAAGTAGAACGGATATGGCGTCTTAGTGCGACGCCGTACTGCTTGACGATCGACGCTCGGGTTTGTTCATCTGCATCCTCGGTAAGGCCAAGCAGACTCTGCACCGGAGCTTTTGAATCGACAATGAGGCACTTTTCGCCTGGCAGCCGGATAACCAAGTCGGGTCGCAATATTGAGCGTTCCCCGTGGGCTTCTCCGTGAGAGATCGAGGGCTGTTCAAGAAAATCACAGTGATGAACCAATCCAGTGGCTTCGACGATATTGCGAAGTTGCACTTCTCCCCAGCGGCCAGCGCCTCGCGGTGCGGACAAAGTGCGGTGGAGGTGGCGAGTTTCTGCGGTTAAGTTTTGTGTAACGCTATTTAGAGAGGAGAGTTGAACGCCGAGCGCCCCTTCACGTTCAAGGCGCGATTTTTCTAGTTCGCGCAGTGAGCGGTCAATTTCTCGAAGTCGCTCGGAAACGAGGGAAGTGGTTTGTTCAAGCCAGCCCTGTTGGGCATCGAGCTCTGACTTGGTAAGTTGGGCCAGCTGAGCGCTGCTGGCTTGGAGGGCTTTCTGAGACATGCCCAAGAGCGTATTTTCGAGCTGGCTGTCTGAGGTTGAGTGCTGTGCTACTCGCTCAGCGAGAGTGGCGTTTTCTCGTGTCAAATCAAGCATACGTCGGGCTTGAATTCGCATGACCAAGAAAGCGGCGGCGCTGGAACCACACAACACTCCGAGGGCGAAGGGCAGAATGTTTGAGATATCCATGAGCTAGTCGTCAACGATGATGAGGTGACAATCCTGAGTACAGTAGTTACGCGAAATAAAGCAGGAGAAACACACCCAACATGATAGCAGCAAGGGCTAGCTTGGCGGCAGCACCAATAACAAGGCCTACCCAAGTGGCAAAGCCGACTTTACCGGCGCGCAGTGCCTCCCCTCGAGCGATGAGTTCGCCCACAAATGCGCCTAAAAACGGTGCGACCAGCACCCCGACGAGGCCTGCAAAGAGTCCGACCACAGTGCCGATGGATGCGCCAATCAGGGCAAGACCACTGGCGCCCGCCCGTTTGGCCCCCAAATAGGAAGCAAGGATATCCACGGCGATAATCAAGCCAGTAAGTACGGTGAGCGCTGAAATGCCTCCGGCGCCAATGGACTCAAACGAGTCTAGGTAGGCCAGAAAAACCATGCCGGCAAGCATTAGGGGTGCCCCAGGTAAGATCGGAAGAATGTTGCCTACAAACCCTAAGGCAATAGTCAACCATGCCAATATCGGTAAAACGGTGCCCAAGAGCTGTTCCATAGACTCATTTTGACTGCTTAGAGCCATACAGCAACCCTCTCCCGAGTGCGATTGTACACAGTGAAGCTTCTTCGCTATTCTTCGTGCTCTCTAAGAGGTGCCATATGCCAGCGAATTGGTTGGTAAAAAGTGAACCAGATGTGTACTCGATCGACGATCTCAAAAAGGATCGTAAAACTCTGTGGGATGGAGTTCGTAACTACCAAGCACGAAATTATCTACGTGAGATGAAAGCGGGTGAGAAGGTGCTCTACTTTCATTCATCTTGCGAAGAACTTGGTGTGGTAGGCGTTTGTAAAGTGCGCCATGAAGCGGTGCCTGATCCGCTTCAGTTCGATAAAAAGAGCGACTACTATGACCCGGCATCAACCAAGACCGAACCGCGATGGTGGAGTCCCGAACTAGAGTTCGTAAGTAAATTTTCTCATGTGGTTGGATTGAACGAGCTTCGATCGCGCCGCGAGCTCGAAAAAATGATGGTGTTGCAGAGAGGCTCTCGGCTTAGCGTCCATCCGGTTTCTGATAGAGAGCTTGAGGTGATACTTGAGCTTTGTGAGGGGTTCCAAAAGGGCAGTGGCAAAAAAGCTAGTCTTTGATGTCCTTAATGTGAGCTTTCCGCTTGGAGGAATACTCACTACATGCCAAAACCTGTTTCAGGCGCTGATCCGATAAAGTAATGATGTGGCCTTCGATGTCATGGGACCGATCCAGTGAATCGTATTCCGATTAAATCAACCGAAGATCTTAAATTGATGCGCGAGTCTTGTCGCATCACCTCTAGTGTACTTGATGCGCTTAGCGAGTTCATCAAGCCGGGGATCAGCACCGAAGATATCAATCGCAAAGTCCACGCAATGATTTCTGATGCGGGAGCAACTCCGTCCACACTTGGGTACAAAGGGTTTACTAAATCATGCTGCACTTCGCCCAACGATGTGGTGTGCCACGGAGTTCCCAGCCCGTATGTGGTGCTTCGATCGGGCGACATCATCAATGTCGATGTGACAAGTTACAAGAATGGTTTTCACGGGGACTCGAGCCGTATGTACTTCGTCGGCGATCCGAGCGAGAGCTCCGAAGAAGCCGTGGTGCTGGTTCAGGTGACCAAACAGGCCATGCAGGCGGGGATTAACGCCGTGAGACCCGGCGGAAGAGTGGGAGACATTGGCGCAGCAATTCAAGCGTTCATTGCGAGCACGGGATATCCGTATGGAATCGTGCGGGAATACACCGGACACGGGGTAGGGCGCGAGTTCCATGAGCCACCGCAGGTGATTCATGTGGGTAAGAAAGGTCATGGCGATGTGCTCAAACCGGGGATGACTTTCACGGTGGAGCCGATGATTAATCTTGGCACTCACAAAACTGTGCTCTCAACGGTAGATGGCTGGACGGTGAGAACCGCAGACGGAAGGCTTTCTGCGCAGTGGGAGCATACCGTGCTTGTCACCCAAGATGGTGTAGAGATACTTACCTAGGGCGCCTTTACTGAATCCGGGACTGGTGCTTCTGGATTTCTCTAGCCAGGCGGAAATTTCCAATCAAATCCGTCAGCTGAACATCGTGGAATAACATGAAGATGGGAGTGCGGGACCGCTTGGTTTGCGGCTTCACCCCTCCTAGAGAAAGCTGAAGTCCGGCACAATCCGAGATGACGGCCTTAAGGTGACGTCGCCATGGCTTGTCCACGATGAGTGTGATGGGAGGCTTCGATCGACGAGGGGCTCCTAAAGAATTCCACGTGTCTTTTGGGGACGACGAGAGCATGCCCAGGATTGATACGGTGAATATCAAGAAGGCATCTAGTACGAGAATCTTCGAACAGGGTGTGGGAAAGAAGCGCGCGATTAATAAATCGACAAAAGGTACAATCAGTCATATTGGAGAATGGACAACGCAAATTGGTTTTCGCCTCCCTTTATACTCTCGACCTGCCACCGAATCGATTGGGAGGTAAATCTGGTGGAGCGGTTTGTCAGCCCGCTGGAGTATCTTGGCTGAAAGTATTCTTCCAAACGTCATCAGTGCATTTCCAAATTGAACTTATGTACATCCTTTCTTCGGCACCGGGATTACCGTTCTTCCAACGTGACCAAACGGCAAGGTAAGAAAGCAGCACCTGGTCATTTGCAATTGCTATCAGCCGTGCGTCCTCAATGCGGTAATTCGCAACAGCGGGCCCATGATCCAGCTGCGCGCTGTGTTGTTGTTTCCCGGCAAACCCACTGGGATAAACTCCCAGAAAATCATCTGACAGCATTTTTGCATCCAGGTCGCGATCGCCGCTCTTGAGCGCCTCCCACACTTGAGTCTCAAGTTCTAGAAATTTCTCGATTGATGGAGGCATAATTCAAGGTTAAATAGCCGCTTAGCGGCTTGAATGGAAGGCGCGAAGGATCGCCCGAAGCAATCGGACATTCTTCCTGCGAACGGGCCGTCCTTAGATTAAGAACTTAGCCAGAGCTCTCCGGATTTCAGCACCTGTGGGGAGTCTTTGATAAACAATCTGTCGCTCAATAGCGGCCGGTGGAGAAATTTGAATCCAAGCAGGGGAGTCCAAACACCAAAGTCTTGCTGATTCATATCTGCGAATATTTCTTAGGGAGGCTGTCGCTGGCTTAGTGTGAATGAAAGCTCTCTGCAATATGCTTGTCATTCTGTGCCTTGTGCCATTCCAGACAGGCGGAGCCGCGAAGTTGGCTTTGCAAACCAAATTGAGGACTTAGCATCAGAGAATCGCATTCGTAAGGCGTCTTATCTGTCGGGCCTCCCTTATCAAAGAATTGCCCTCAGCAATTCTTGGATGTGACAGCGTTCGGTTATTCAGAATAGTGCGGAAGCTTCCGACACATACTTAGGAAAAATTTAAGTATTCGCCATGTTCAATGCACCTCAAAAACCGGGGGCCGCGAAGCTGCGGAAAACTCCCACAGGGAAGCCCGGTGCGCTTGGGCGTAAGGGTGACGAGACTGTTGAGGGCAACCTAAAGCTAATCCTTGACTCCGATGATTCTGCGGCGGAAGTACAGCGAGAGATGGACGCGCTTGCGGACAACTCAGTTGATGCCCCGCTTATTCGTTTAGTGAACTGCCTTCTCGCCGAAGCGGTTCGCGCAAATGCCTCAGACATTCACATTGAGCCGTTCGAGTCGGTGCTTCGTGTGCGCTTTCGCATCGATGGAATTCTACAAGAGATGCAGAAAATTCCAACGAAGCTTGCGTCGTCAGTCTCCTCGCGTCTAAAGATCATGGCGGCACTCGACATCTGTGAGCGCCGCGTTCCCCAAGATGGGTCATTCAAGCTGAATTCCAACGGCGTGCAGGCTGAGTTTCGCATGAGTACGCTGCCATCCGCGTTTGGCGAAAAGATTGTGTTGCGCGTGATGTCCTCAGCATCAGTTAATAACGATCTTTCTAAGCTTGGTATTCCTGAGAAACAGTTGAAGATGATTCGAGATGCCATCCATAAGCCTGATGGATTGGTGTTGGTGACCGGTCCCACCGGATCTGGCAAGACTACCACTCTCTATGCAGCATTGAATGAGCTGAACGATATTTCGGTGAGCGTATTTACGGCTGAGGATCCTATCGAGGGAACTCTGCAGGGAGTGACTCAGTGTCAAGTGAATCCAGGGGTCGGATATTCATTTGCCTCAATTCTTCGCTCGCTACTTCGTCAGGATCCTGATGTAATTCTTGTGGGAGAAGTTCGAGATCAAGAGACCGCTGAAATTTCAATTAAAGCAGCTCTTACGGGACATCTTGTGCTTTCAACTTTGCACACAAATTGCGCAGTCTCTACGATTCAACGTCTCTTGAACATGGGAGTCGCACCATATCTGATTACCACTTCGATCAACTGTGTAGTGGCGCAACGTTTGGTTCGCCGAGTGTGCCAGCATTGTAAGGTGCAGACCAAAGTCCCAGTGGAACTCCTTGCTAAACTTGGTGCGGGGGCTGAGATGTTGGGTGACGGAACCACCTGGCATGGAACGGGCTGTGATAAATGTCGAAATATGGGGTACTCGGGAAGAGCGCCTGTATATGAGGTCCTGCTCCCTGACGATCAGATGCGTGTGATGATTTTAAGTGGTGCGTCAAAGGACGATCTCAAGGCGCATGCGATACGAGCTGGTATGATAACGCTGCGGCGTGCCGGACTGGAGTTAGTACAGCAAGGCATTACTTCCATAGAAGAAGTACTGGGCGCTACCACGGACGAGGGCGAGAGCTTCGGTGAGCCTGTAGAGGCAGCGGTCCCGGTTGCTTCCGCGCCAGAGATCGCACCCATGGCCATTCGAACAACTCCAGCGCTGCGGCAGCCGAACGCGTTAGTGGCGCAAGCTGCTGCAAAGGTGACTGAGGCGGCAGTGCCCGTGCGCCAAATTCCTAAGGCGGTTGCGGCTTCACAACCCGAGGCGCCAATGTCGAGCGCTGCTAAAGAAGTACCACAAAAGCCTAAGGAAGAACCGGCGAATCGGTGGAGAAGCAATAAGGCAGCAAAGGTTTCTGTAACGTAGAGGTGATTGAGAGATGGAGGGAGTATGAGTCCAAAATTTTTGATCGTTGATGACGATCCCAGTTGTACCGATTTGCTTGGTACTATGCTTGCGTCGCTTGGTTGTGAGACTGAGGCGATTCATTCAGGTGTAGAAGCTTTGCAGTTGCTTTCTGACAAAGAGCGAGTATCGGCCTACGATGCTGTTTTTTTAGATATAATGATGCCGGACGTTGACGGTCTCACCGTGCTCGCCCAGTTTCGGCAACTTCCTCATGGCGCGGATGTTCCGGTGGTGCTTCTGACCGCATTAGATCGCTCGGAGAATGTCCTGCGGGGGTACCTCACTGGAGCGACTTACTACATCACAAAGCCGTTCTCTCAAGAGCAAGTGGTGTACGGGCTCGACATTCTGCTTGGTAACGAGGAGGAAGGCGAGAAGGAAGCCACGGTCTTCCAGCTGGAAGACTAGCATCTGTTATCTGATCGGCTGAAGATACTAAGGAATAGTTCAGTGGCGCTTAAACCTAAGGCATATACTCTAAAACGAAAGATCCCTGACCTTGGGATCCAAGTGTCTGTGGCCTGTCCTCCTGGAATGATCTCTGTCCTAAGAGACGATGAGGGTAGCCTCATCGAGGAATATCAGAACGTGGTTCGGTCAGAGTGTTCCAGTGTAGTCGGGATATTCGATCCAGCAGGAAAGCCGTTGCCACTGAGTAGTCGTGGATTGTTGGGCTTTGACTCGACCGTCGAGGATCACGGCTCGATCGGCAGTTTCCTTTTGGCCGGAGGTTTTCACGAGGATGAGTGCGAGAAAATCATCGAGCGTTATGAATTAAGAGATCAAGCTTATCTCCCTTTCCGACTGCTACCACCAACCGCTCAGCGGCAAATGGAGCTGATCCTTCTTATGCGCGCCAGCGCACTGCCTGAGGGACCAAAGCTGCTATTCTTGAACGATCCCTTTCTTCCCTTTAGTGGTCGCTGGAGGGAGGCCTTCGCCGAACTTCTTCTAGAACATGTGCGCACTACAGATGTGACGGCAGTCGTATTTCATCTCAGCTTCAAGCCCAAGGCTTGGACCGAGATTCGAGAAGTGCGTGAGGTTGAGGTGTTAGACATTGACCAACGTGCCATTCAAAAACATTTCGCCATGAAAGTGGAAGAGGAAAGTCAAAAGGTCCAGGACATGGCGCTTAAGGACAGGCAGACGAAGTCCAGTCAAAGTTCTTTAGAATCGAATGGGATTAAGGGCGATACGAGCGATTTGATCGACCCTTCGCTTGGTCCCTTGATGAAGAAGTCTAGCGGTTGGGGCGATAGTGTGGCGCTCTGGCTGGCAGGATTTAGTTCCTCAGTGCGCTCAGGCCATGGAGCGGTAGCATTTCTTGCGGTGGCGATACTAGTGGGGGCAATTGGCTTTGTTGGTTACCCGCAGGCATCACGTGGTTGGGCCAAGATGAAAGAGATTGGTGCTCAGCAGTCGATTAATTGGGCCTCTCTGTTTAGTGCGCCTAACGATGAGACAAAAGTAGCGGTGCTTGATGATGAGCCTGAAGAGCTCTCTCCTGTTCGAGAGAACGAGTCGTTGGCAGCGGATGCTGGCGAGTCGTTAAAGGACCTGTGGGAGTCGGAACTCACTGAGACGGTCGATGTGGCGTTACAAGGGGCAGAAGGTCCATTCGTTGAGAAGACAACGGGAACGCCCCCTGATCCTTCTGAGTCAGACCATGATAGTGGCGTCAATCTGCCGGGCTTAGGCACTTTTGTCGCAGAGGCTTCGTCTTCCACAATGGTTTCCAGGGTCATTCCAGAGATTCTCGCGCTGAGCAGTAACTCAGACACTCAATGTGTTCTCAGAGAGCTTCCTTGGTGTACATCGGAGAGCGGCTCTTATGAGTGATGGCGATGTGAGCTCCTCGCTTCCGGACGCATGCTCGACTGAGCGGATGCACCGTCGATACGAACTCCTCTCACGGCTACCCCTTTTGTTTACGTCCGGTCTGCAGGCCGTTCAGGCCCGCACCCTTGCCTTGAGGCATCTCAAAACCGAACTGCAGGCCGATGCGGCAACTCTTTATCTTATTGAGCCGGGTCGAACGACCTTGCGCATGTGGGTGACTGAGGGGGGTGCCACTAGCCTACAGAGTGAAGTTATTCCGATAGACCGTGGAATCGTTGGCTGGGTAATTCAGCAACAGCAGTCGGTACGCTCTGAAGACGCGGGGAGAGATCCGCGCTTTTTTAAGGATGTAGACGAACGCTCCGGATACGAGACTCGCTCGATGGTGTGTGTCCCTCTTACGGGAACCGGACACGAGCGCATTGGTGCGCTGCAGGTGATGAATAAGACGGGAGGGTCGTTTACGGAAGACGATCTTGAGCTGCTTGAGTGCCTGGCACCTCTGATAGTCATGGGAATTGAGAGTGCTCTTTTCAGAGAGAGAGCGCAGGTTCAGCAACAGCGACTTGAAGCTCTAAAACGCAAGCGCGATGAGATGTTGACGGTCATAAGCCATGAGTTTCGAACGCCGTTGGGAGTGATTCAAGCAACCAGCGATCTCATTGTGCGAGGAGCTCTTTCGTCAGAGCAGCAGCAGAAGTCTGGTGAGCGCTTGCGCGAGAGTGTCGAGAGATTGACGAGGTTGGTGACGGAGATACGTAATTCGAATGTGGTTTCTAAATCAACACTCGTAAGCGCAAAGAAAGAGCTTTCGGTTAGCGCGGCGTGTGAAAGTGTGGTGAGTGAGCTCACGAGCGCAGCGAATGCGGTGCGAAAGCTGTCTATACAGCATGAGTTGCCCAGTGACCTCGTGGTGATGGGGGACGAAGTATTGTTTTCGCTTGCCTTGAGGAACATCGTCCACAATGCAATTCGCTTCACGCCCGACGGAGGTTCGGTGCGAGTGACGGGCCGCAGAGGCATGGGCGTCATCGTCGTTGAGGTAGCAGATACCGGGATTGGTATCCCTACTGACCAGCTGGACGCGGTTTTCGACAGCTTCTATGAGGTGGGCTCGTCCATGGCGCACTCGTCTGGGAGTCTGCAGTTTCGTTCAGGAGGGCTTGGGCTCGGTCTTACCACAGCCAAGTCCATCCTTGAGGCCCATGGTGCAGTACTTGAAGTCCAGAGCGTAGAGGGCGCTGGGACTACCGTTCGCATTCGCATGCAGGGCGCCTAAGGGTATTTCTTAGGCGCAGCAGGCAATCTCACTAGCTCCTATACGCGCCAATCACATTCTATCAATGCCAAAATATTCTGCGTCAGGTTTACTAGTAAAATGCCGTTATATGAGATGTGGAGATTCGAAGATCTGGACAACGAGAGCGCGGGGCATCATTGGTGGAGCTGGTGCTCTGTGTGCCGATGCTTGTGATGCTCGTGGGAGGTATGGTCTTCACTGGTCGACAGCTTTCCTACTATGGCTCGGCCTCACAGACGACTTTCAACGCAGCTTTGTTCGCCGCAGGTCTTAGCTCACTTTCCCCCTCAAACAGCGAGGTAAGATCTCTCGGAGAGCTGCTTTTGCGAGCGGGAATTACGGAAGAGGTACTTATCAACGGCGTTCAGGCTTCAGACTTCTCGGTGGAGTTTGAGGACTCGGATGGTGATGGGCGTGGCGACCTGGTCAAGGTTGGATACCAGGGGCAGTTTCTTGGGGCTCCCATGGGTAGCTTCGGTGCAACCGGGTTTGCCGCGGCGGCGACGATGCCGGTGCTCGGCGATAACTTGGCAGCAAGTGCAAGCCCCGAGTTTCGGAATCCTTCTACCCTATACTGCCCAGATGGCACACTCATGGTGGGGAGCAGTTGTTCCGCCGCTCCTCCTGGAGGCAGTAGCGGTGGCTCGGCGTGCGGAGGGTGTAGTGGGCTCGATGGCTACTGTAAGGAGGGGACGGAAGCACTCGACAAGTCCGCGAAGCTTATCACCTGCGCCTCGGTGGATATTGGTACAGACATCGGGTTTGAGCTCATGAACTGAAACCGCTTAGATAAATAGGTTTGCCGTTTTCAGTGCTTCTCGCTCCGCTGTGTTGTAGTGCTCACACATAGAGCTGAGAGTTCAAACAGAATCATTGCGCTGGCAATTCGTAGCAAGTTCTTGCGGGAGAGAGGCGGTAGTCAGTACTCTAGGGGGGCTGTGCTCAATTCGATAGTCGAACCTCTCTAGACGCTTTATGAAATACCAACCCGGCAAGATACTATTGCGACTTTGCCGTGGGCAAGAGACGTCTCCCGGAGCTTCGTATGTGGAAGCTGCGATCGCCGTGCCCTTGTTTCTTATATTTCTGTTCGCTCTCATAGACTTTGCAAGGTATTTTTTAATTAGCGGCATGCTCAATTGGGCTGCGCAGTCGGGTGCAGACTGGGCAGCGAAGGTTGAAGTTGAGGTTGCCACTTCTGCGAGTTCAATGACTGGGTCTGGTGGGGAGACTATTACGTGTGACCCCAAGGGCTGCCCTCGTCCGCAAGGTCAGAGGGACAATTGCGGGTTCTATGAGGCGCAGTTTGGGCGTGTGGCGGATCGGGTTCTTGAGCGGATTCGAGCTTTCACCTCGCCCAGCGGATCAGATAGCTATGCGTCGCTGGTGCAGTGGGAACACTTCGCCCCCTCTGATTACGAATGCAATCTTGAAGCAGGGACGTTTGGTTCTGGATTATCGACTGATCCAGCATGGAGAACGCTTGATGTAGCTTTTCTTCGCCCGGGGGAGCGAGTGCGCGAAGTTGGAACCGATCCTATTCGAGTTATTGAGCACCCCACACGACCCTGCGCGCCTTCTAGTACCGCAAAATGCCAGTCAGGCTCCGGCACCGGCTGGCCCCAGCCCGGAGAATCATGGGGGCAAATTCTAGAAACTAATCCTGTGGCGCTGCTTATAGAAGTCAATTTCAAGCCAGTGACGCCAGTTATGCCTGAACTACGTATTCAGGCCATGCAGTTCGGATTTAGAACCACTAGGCAGTTCGGGGTGGGCAGCCCCAGTGCGCCGTTGCCTACGGCGACGACTGGGCCGACATTTACTCCGACCATAGCGCCAACCAGCACCTCTACTTCCGTGGTGCCGCCGACTGAGACGCCTACGACGACCGTGACCAGTACTCCAACTCAAACCGGGACTGTGACGTCGATCGCGACTATCACAGAGACTCCGACGATCACTTCAACAGCGACTGCTTCGTCGACGGCAACAATTACCGCAACGGTTACCAATACAGCGACTAATACCCTTACACCGACGGTAACTCAGACGTTTACACCGAGCTTAACTCCGACAATTACCTCAACGCCGACGATCACCCAGACTCCAACTAACACGTCGACGAAGCCGCCAACGGGCACACCGACAAACACACCGACAGTGACTCAAACACCTACAATCACGCTGACGCCGACAATTACACCAACACCGACTATCACGCTGACACCTACAATTACGTTGACTCCGACAATTACGTCGACACCGACGCAAACTAGTGAGGCGACCGCGACGCGTACCAGGACACCTACGCGGACCAGTACCGTAACGCTTACCCCGACGGTGACGCGAACGCCTACGCGAACACCGACAGTAACCAACACGCCGACTGTTACAAGTACGCCGTTGCCGCTTTGCTATACTGAATGTGGGAATAACACGTGCGGAGGCGCAATGGGGGGGGCGGCATGCTCTAAGGATCCTCCAAGCAGCGGAGTGTGTTGTTTGTGTTGTCAAATCTCTGGTTTATGTACCGGTACTTGTCCAGTAGGTGGGTCAGGCTAGGTTTTATTTTGTTCGTGAGGTTAGTCTTCGATTGCGGTGGTTTCTGTCGGATAATACTGTTCGAGGACTAGAAGCAAGTGATGAGCAATTCCGTTGAGAAATTGAGAAAACTGGACAGCGGCATGATTGTGGTGCTGCTTGGGGCGGCGCTGCTGCTTTTCATGGTGCTTGCGGGGTTAACAATTGGTCTTGGAATCATTGCGTCGATTCGCCTTAGTGCTCAGAATATTGCAAATGCTGCTGCACTTGGAGGAATCGAGGAGTGGGTCACTACCTCTTCGAGTGTGGGAAATGTCGATCGGGCAGATAGAGTTCTCGCACGAGTGGGTGCGGTAGTAGCGCGAGGGAAGCCACCTGGATTTTTTGCGGATGCTGCCAATCCATTTGGCGATGCGCGGTTTTCGTGGTCGGCTGAGTCTGATGATGCTGGAGTTGAGGTAACCTTTGGCAGATTTTATCCGATTGATCCAACTCTAGAAGATCCAGGTCCATGCGAGGACTTCCCGTGCTTCGTGAAGTACCCCAATGCCACTAATACACAACTTGGAAATGGGTCTGCGGTGGTAAATGCGGTGCAGGTTAAAGTGAGCACCCCAACCTCAAATCCGATATTGGCTCCCTTCACTAATGTTTTCGGCTCAGGAGCTTTCGATATCGAGGTGACTGCGACTGCCACTCTCGTGCAAAGATGTACGTCGATGTTGGTGGATCTTTCGGGGTCTTCATTCATTGACACGCATGTGCCTGTGGCGAATGCGATGGGCGCTCCCGCGCCATTTCCTGTGGTGCTCTCCACCAATCCGGGAGGAAATTCTGGAGCATTCGCGTTTAACTATTACTACGACCAGTCTTCAGGTGGTCTCGGGGCGTTACCTTCGATTAATTGTCGTACCTTTAACGTTGGTGGAGGGATTAACCTGAATGATCCTGCTTCGATTTTTTGGTGTAATATGAGGCCTAGCCGAGCAGGAGCGCGTCCGTGGGACAATGAAAGCTTTCCAGGATTACCGGGGGATCTCGATCCTTGGCCCTCTGCATCGCCGCATCCAACCGACGTAGATCCTGAAGTAGAGTCGGCGGTTACTTCGTATGGGAGAACTCACTTTCGAGATGATTTTAGGCCCAATCAGTCTGCTTTCTATGGGAATCAACTTTTCTTAATAGATGAGTACGTTGACGATTTGTACAAGGGACCCGAACCGTTTACCTCGTACATGCAGGGGTTTAATGCGGCGTTGCGTACTTTGCAGAACCAGCAGACTGCGCTCGACAGCGTCTCGCTGAGAGGTTTTGCGGGTAAGCCCATCAACTCCATCCCTCCGTTTCTTACTGGAGGAGGGGGCATTTCTCTTACCGAGGATTTGGGCTACATGATTCAGATAACTAATCTCGAGAATCGAGGGACATTCCAGCGCAACGCGACGGGGAATGTGGTTGAAAACTCGCCCGAGCTTCATCCAAATTTCGTTGACCATGGATTCTTTTCGGTGCCGCTCACCTCTGGCAATATCATAGCTTCTAGTACAAATTTGGTGGAGGTGCTCGATCTGGTGATCGAGGATCTCACTACTACCTGTCCAGCAAACGCGAAGAAACAAATCATTCTTGCCACTGACGGAGTTGCCTCTTGCTCGTTCGAAACTCATTTGTCGAGCACCGAGAGAGACGACAGTCCCGCTCCAGACAATTCTCCGCGAAGAGTATGCACAGGGAGCGGAGATCCGCTGGGCTATGCGAACTATCTTTTGGCTGAGCAGCAACTAATCGGGGAGGATGGATACAGTATCCCGGGAAGCACTCAATCGGGGCTGCCTGAGCTGGCGGGCTCTGGGGCGACGTATCCGAGTATCGTAGAAAGATTGAAGAACGAGCAGATCGCCGTTACCGTTTTGATGGCGGGTTCATATGTGGAACCGAACTTTAGAAATTTCCTAAACGCCAGCACGGCAGAAGGGGTCACGGCCTGGAATCCCGGCACCCCCCCAAGTGAAGCCTTTGAGTTTCTTCCTTACGCCAAGGCACTTGCATTTGGCTTCACGGGGCTTAATGCCGAATATCCGAGTCGTGAATATGTAAACGCGGTAAGTTCTACGCCTTCTGGTTCGGGAAATGTCGACGAAGATGCGTTTAATAACTTGGGGAGCTCAGGATATGTATTTCGACGTCCCAACGGCTCGCTGTCCCGTCTGGTGATGAAAAGCGGTGGGTTGTGGTGTCCCCTCATGGCGCGGGATCCTGATAACTCGTGTTACGATGCGAGTGGTAATATGGCGAGTAGTTGTCGAGGTGCCATTCAGACTCGTTCTACTCTTGATGTAAGTTCGTCTATCCTTGCTGCTCAGTGTGCCTCGGCAGCTGTGGGACATAACCCGTACCTTCTTGCGGAGCCGTTTGAAGAGTGTGAAAACTCGGGGAGTGCGGGTTCGCCGAGCTGTCCTGCTTAATCCCGGCCGCTTCGTTGACTCACGCAGCATTCTTTTGGAGCAGTGAGTCGGGAAGTGAATTTGTAATAGGTAGTTAGACACCTGATGGAAAACGCAGACCTCAACAACAATTCTTGGGCGCTTTTTGACACACTGCACGTAGTCCATTTTATTCCGATTTTGACTACGATTATTTCAATCTTGTTTCTTGCAGTGCTGATGAGGCGTTTCGTTACCCAACGTCGCCTGCGAGGGCCCGGTTCCGGGAATCACCTTTTGTGGTGGGCGGGCGGAATTTTTACCTATGGATGTGGCACGGCGCTTGAAGCTGCGGTGACATTGCACGGGAATACTCCGTTGCTGAATCAGCTCTGGTATGTGTTCGGTGCGATTCTTGGCGGTTACCCGTTGGCGCAGGGCTCGGTATACCTTCATTTCTCTAAGCGAACGGCGAACCTATTAACTATCGGAACTGTGCCGGTCATTTTGCTTACCTCGATATTTGTATTTCTTTCGCCAATTCGGATGGAGTTGTTAGAACTCCATCGTCCTGGAGGGGCGGCGCTCGAATGGCAATGGGTTCGTTTGTTGACGCCGATTATAAACGGCTATGCAGTGGTGTTTCTGATCGGGTCAGCGATTGTAAGTTCGTATAGATTTGCCGCAACTCGAGTCAACGGTGGTCGAGCATTGGGAAATGCATTGATCGCCTTTGGTGCGCTTCTACCTGGAATTGGTGGCGGAATGGCGAAGGGTGGCTACGTGGAGGCTCTCTACATCGGTGAGTTTGTAGGTCTACTTTTTATTTGGGCCGGATATGTGGCCTGTGTCCGGGCACCACTGGTTTCCCAAGCGTCTGAGGCGCTACCGCCTCAGGATGCTTCACACAGCCCCGCTCATTCATGAGGGAAGGAGGCTAAGCTCGAGACTTGACTGTGTCGCGATCAGCGTATGAAGCGTTCGCCGCGGCTGTCAGCGCCAACTCTTTGCGTCGATCTATCGTAGGAGTGGTGTAATTTTCAGATTGAATTTTATTGAAGCTCCCGAGGCTTAGATCGGTTAAGGTCGGCGGAGTGATCTATGTCTCGCCCTTTGCATGAGACATTAGTCGATTGAGAGGATTCATGCCTGCCATGTTACGAGTAGCGTTATCTTTGTCTATCAGCTGTACTATTGGCATCTGTGCCGTTGGATTAGGGGCGTCTTCCCTATGGGCACAGTCGCCGTCTGAGCCTACTTTTATTTACGAGCGAACTGGGGTGGGTGCCAACCATCTGTTTGGTTTTGCTCTTGCTTGCGTCGACAATTTTGCTGCAGCGAGTACCACCTCAGTGGCGATCGGGTTTCCCGGACCTGCAACGGACAGTGGCTTCGCGGTTGTTGATGGTCCAACCGGGATGGTTAATCAGGCAACTTTTACCAATCCTGGACAGGATGCTCGTCTTGGGGCTGCACTGAGTGCAAGTGGAGGAGTTCAGTTCGCCACTGGTGGATTGAGCGAATTGTTAGTCGGCTTCCCGTCTGGTTCTCCCGGCATAACACCCAGCGGAGTAACGGTATACGCAGGTCCTGACGGGGCATCACAATTTACTCCCTTTAACGCGGGCTCGATGACTCAATCTCTTGGATTTGCGGTGCGGCCGCTCTTGGATGACGTGGATGCGGACGGCCTCAATGACTTTATCCATTCGGATCCTGGATTTGGGGGCAGCGGCGCAGTCTTTCTAGACGATGTGAATCAAAGTGGAGGGCCAATCCGTTCCATTTTCAGTTCCCTAACGGACGAGCAATTTGGGTCATCGATCGACAGCATTCAAGACATCGATGGTGGAGGTGTTCGAGATATTCTGGTGGGCGCTCCCGGATTCTCAGGGAATGGCGGGCCATTTGCCGGTGCGGTGTATCTGGTTAGTAGTGAAACCGGTGGAACTCTTACCACGATTGAGGGGCTGAATTCTTTAGATTTATTTGGATCGTCACTTGCGAATGTAGGAGATGTCGATGGAGATGGAGTAGAGGATTTTCTTGTGGGTGCACCAGTCAATGACGATAATCCCCGACCGGGATATGCACAGCTTTTCAAAGGAGTAGTCGGTGGTGCCCCTACTTTGATTTGTACTATTATGACCCCGGTGAATAACAACGCCTTTGGCATCTCTGTCGCGCGCTTGGGCGATATCGACGGGGACAACCTCATCGAGTTCGCTATCGGGGCACCATTTGCGACCCCCGAGGGATCGGTCTTTATTTCACATTTTGACGCTGCTTCAGGGGCATGTCCGATCGTGTATACGATTGATGGTGCGATTCCAGGCGAGCGCTTTGGTGAGTCGCTGATGGGTGCGCCGAGGCCAGATAATATTTGCGACCTCAATGGAGACAACATCGCTGATTTTGGAATTGGGGCGCCTTTTGCCGATTTGTCAGCGGGTTCCTCCGCCGGGCGCGCACTATTTTTTCGAGGCAATTTCCCTCCACCACCTACTCCCACTGTGACGCCGACGTTGACTCCCACCCCGGTTTCATCCAATCCTCTTCAGGCTCAAATCCAGTTCAAATTACGTGATGATGGTCAACTTGATGGTGCGGTAACGCTCAATCGAGATCCTCTTGCCGCGTGCGAAGTGGCAGTGTTCGGTAGAACCTCGCGACAAAATCGCAGTGATCTTGGTCCGGTGCTTAGGTTAGGAAATATTAGATCGGTAACTCAAGCGCGTGCTCGATTTCTCGCGAATGGTTTGAGACGAGCGGTGTGCGATTTATCTGGTGCTTCCTACAGCATCCATCTGCTTGGGCGAGTACGATGTGAGGGGCAAGAAATTTTTAGCAACGTCCGGGCTCGTCAGATGTCGTGCGGACTTGGACCGCCGCTTCGTAGACCAGCCTGGGAGGCACAGCTTGTTGATGAATTAAAGTTCACCTTGAGTGCCCAAAGGAAGCGCGCACGTCAGAGAGCCAGACGGCTACGAAAGCAGCATTAGCCCCCCCCCTCTGTACCGGGGCTACACCCCAGACGCCCCGAAGGGACATCAAGCGAACTAAAGGGAGCGCCAGCCCTCAGAGCATAAAGATCCCAACGCGCAGCGTCATCAGCGCAGCTGCACCGAACCGCAGGCACACGCCGTGCGTCTCGACCGGGGAATCGAGGGTGGTGTGATGGTGGAGGTTCGCTACCAAGCTGCTAGTGGCTCGACGAGCTTAGGAAACGACGGAGGATAAAGCCCTGGGGGAAAGGGAACCGAGAAGTCTCCTTGCCTCCAACGCTGGAGCACCTCACTGGCTCGTGCGTAGAGATCCTTTAAAAAGTTTATGAACTCTACCCTCTGAGCTCTGTCTTCACTCAGGCAGCACATGCGCTTGCCTGACCTCTGGGGTCTATAGAAGGGGTCTATC
>JBGSMV010000042.1:0-110045 GCA_041739995.1 Bdellovibrionota bacterium | reverse complement strand
CTCGCTGTAGCCCCGGTACAGGGAGGGATGAGAGTGATTGGGGGGTCGGGGGAGTAGCCCCGGTACAGGGGGGGGGACTCTTCGGGTGTGCAGTCGGGCGGAGCGCTGCCTACCTCGCTAGGGAGAGTAGCCCCGGTACAGGGGTGAAGGTACAGGGGTGAAATGTAGGCAGTAAGATAGGTGTACCGAAGGGGGACGCATTTACTAATGAGAACAGTTAGTTATAGTTTGCGCGCTGGTTCCGTAACCGCACAAATGGGGCATGAATCCCTGGTCTTTTTTTGAGTAACTGTAGGCCAGCTGAAGCCCATAACCCTCTAGGTTGGTTGGTAAATGGTTGGTGGTGATATGGCAGCGAATACTTTTCACGATTCGAGAACTCAAGGTCCCGCAAACAGTGGCGACTTACATGCTCCCGAACGAGCTCTGGCAGTCGACATCCCGAAACTCTTTCCACAAATTCAAAAAGGAGCCGAGCAAATTGCGCGGGCTGGCCAAGCTCTAGCGGAATCTGACCACAGCATTAGGGAGACTTTAAAGACGGTGCATGCAGCCCTCGATCTTGTAAGACAGAGCTTCCGCGAGGGGTCTAAATCAGCCCTCGACCATCTTCATCTCCAGAGATTTGAGCAAGCAGGTCCTGATGCGGTTAAGGCCGCTGCAGAAAGCCATCTTAAGACGGGTGATGACTTTAGAACACTGGCGGCACTTGCCTTCCTTGGAGCAACGACTGCCATACAAAATTCACTGCTAAGCCATGCAAAGCTAGCAGACAAAATTGGGCAGAATCTTGAACCAAATGATTCCACTCCAAACGCCACCCAAAGAGTGTCACGAATCATTGATGGCCATAACGAGAAATTCCAGAAAATAGCAAAAGATCTTCTGGGATTGGACGCGAGCGGTGCATTGGCGAAAGACCATGATTCAGCCTTCTACTTCGTTGGCGAAAATGCGCTGCAGCTAGAGGAACAAGCCTCTAGTCTCCTTCGCCCACTTATCGAATTTTCTAATCAAGCAATAGACCTCTCTCGCTTAGTTTCTTCTGGCTGTCTGGGAAGAGTTGCTTCCAACATTCTCCCCCCTTCGAGCTCGAGCCAAAGTCGAGATCCTCAAGACGCCGTTCATGAGCTCCTGCAGGACAGGGCCGTGATTTCTGATGGAAATGCCGCCAATCTCCTCATTACATTACGCGGACTTCTTGATTCACTACGAACCGTAGAGACAATGGGCCTCAACACGGAGAATGCGCAGCTGCTCACTCTCCACGCACTCGCAGTGCATGAGAAGACCATGAATCGAACTGGTGACACAGGATTTGCGCGAGAAATTCTTTCAGCAGGTCCGAAATCGGGCACGCCATACTTTCGAGCATGTGAAAGCCTTGGGGCTTTTGGCTGGAAGACAACTCGGCTCCATGACTTAAGCAACCTCGCTCCCGATGGCCATCAGGACCCTGATCAGGGAGCCCTACTTTCTGAACGCACCCTTTGCGTCAAGCTTCTCGGTGACCAACTTGTGGCCACGAGAGGCAATCTCAAGGTCAGGGACTCAAACCATTCCCCAATGAATGCTCTAACGAGCTTCGGCATACAAGGCTATGGGCCAATCTTAGATTTTGCTGAGAGACTTGCGCAGACTCCAAACCTGGACCGGGAGCAACATCGAGAAGATACTGTCTTTCTCAGGGACGCTCTCGAACAAGTTCGATTCATGGCGGACGTGCGAAGGCCAGGCGATAGCCTCTATCTAAACCATAGAGAGGGAGATGCGGCGAAGGATGCCCTTCGCCATCGCATTGAAAAACTGTGCCTCTCAATTGCCAGCCCAGAATCTTCTTATGGCGATCTTCGTCACGAGGCCATGTGGACCGTCGCCTGGCTCGGCACTGGATCGGATCAGGCCAAAGGAATGTTTCGAACGCTTCTCGAGAATAAAGAGGCCGTAAGAGATGTCGTCAAACACGCCGCAGAGTACCGGACGTCGATTGGCCTGAATGACTCAGATATTGAAACGGCTCGAACCTTGGCTGCCGCAAGGTAGTCTAGAAAGCTACTACTTCTCCGGCAGGACCTTCCTGTTAGCGGGCTCCTTCGTCGCCACATTCTAAGGCGGCTCAATTCACTCAAGCCAGCGTTTATAGGCATGCCTGACAGGATACCTGAATCCAGTTGGCCGTCCCGGCAATCTCATCATCGGACAGGAGATTCAACATATGTTTAACAAACTTGTGTTAGCGCTCACGCTTTCGATTATCCTCAGCCTCGCAGTGGGGCAGCTCGCCCATGCACAGTCTTCCGGTCAAGTGCGCGTCCTCTGCCCTGAAGCGGCACTCAATGTTCCCCTATACGAAAAAGTGATCGCTCAAAAGGTTAAGAGCCTGATTGACTCTACTGCGTACAAAAGTTTGCGGGTTCGAGTCTTCTTTAGACGAGTAGGTGGCGAGACCGATGTGCGTTCGAACTCCTTTGATGAAGTCCTGAACGGCCTTTCGCTGTCGCAACTTGGATTGACGACCTTAGCTTCGGGCTCGCTATCCTTTGATCTGCTCTGCACCCACGTATATGTAGCTAGAATTCGAGTGACCGGCACTGAAGTGGGTACCGGTGCACGATTCTCCTCGTCGACTGACTCGAGAGTAACAATTAGCTCGACCGGCGAGGCGAGGATTATAAGCCGTCGCTGACATTCAGCTTGCGGCCGCTGTTCCGCTGCTAGGCGGCGCGATACCCAAAAGAATTCACTACCCGCAATAAGTATTCAAATTTACAGCTTCCGCTGAAAACTCTGCTACTCTGAGCATGCGGTCGCGCTAGAATACGAAGTAGCTTCAAGATATCACATCTGTTGATGGAGACTCTATGGAGCCACTTGCACCTAAAACCCTATGCGAACTGCAGCGAGGCTCACCACTCGAGTTTCCTGCACCTCCGGGAGAAACACTTTGCATGCCCTCAAAGGTCACTGAGCGTATAGGCTCAATTACACGGCACTCCTCGATACTTGAACGCCCAATTACTATCGAGCTCTCGCGAGTGGCAGGCGTGTGGGATGGTATTGCCCTTGGCGATGCTCTGGGACTTCCGGTGGAAACCTTTAGCGCAGAAAGGATTCGTTCGGAAATCGGGCCCATTCGCTCCTTTCTTTCGAATGAGCATAATCCGTTCTTAGCGGGCAAGAATGTTCCACCCGCAAGCACCTCCGACGATCTGCAGCTTACCATGGCGGTGCTGCGGGCCGTCACCAAGGGCCTCGACACGGATCAAAATATCATGGATCTAATCGCGTCGGAGCATATTGAGGCTTTACACAGAAGTGACACGGGTTGGGGCGCAAGTACTCGGGAGGCCGTTGAGAAACTTGCACACGGGACACACTGGCAAGACAGTGGCCAAACCAACAATGAAAGACGTGGACTGGGTAACGGAATCCCAATGAAAATTGCTCCCCTGGCTCTGTTTATTTTTGTTAAACAGCTCCCGGTGGATGAGATTGTGAAGCTGGTCACTGAATTTGCTGGAATGACGCATCGTACTGAGATGGCAGTTAGTGCCGGACTCGCTCATGTCGCCGCGGTTACCTACTGTCTCGGAACAAGCCCCGATAAATTTGATCGAGATGAGTTCATTTCACTTGTTACGAAGTGGAGCGCAAAAGCTGCCGACAACACCGCCTTCCCGCAGCAATCTGACGATTTGACGGCACGGTTAAAGCGCCTGCACCAGATGATTGCCGAGTCTCCTCAAACGGTCATTCAAGAATTCGGGGGCGGCAGTTGCTATGTGTACGACTCTCTACCGTTCTCCTACTACTTCTTTTTGTCCAATCCGCACTCACTAGATGCATTGCTTCACACTGTCGAATCCGGCGGTGATACCGACTCAAATGGCGCCATGGTGGGTAGCCTACTCGGAGCCTTACACGGCGAGAACTTACCGGGAGATTGCCTATACAGCCTGGGTGAATTTGCGCGGCAAGTCAGAGAGTGGCCCGAAGTTAAAGAATGTCACCAAGCATTTTGCGTTGAGGTAGCTCGGCCCCAATCGCCGCTCGTCGGTTAAACATAATTCCGCGAAAACGCACTAGCTCACATTGCTTCTATCTGAGGGCCCGAACTCACCCCGCTGATTCTGCGCGCGCTCGCTGATCGTCGCTGTCCAATGCTCGAATCGGCTGATGAGGATATGCCCGATTGAATGGAGACTTTTGTTCCTTCGCGCGCCGCTGCTCTTCGATGCGTTGCTTTTCTTTCTCGGAAGTCTCTTTATCACCGTCATCAAGGATTAAAGTTAGCGCGTAACGAGGATCAGGGATTCGATGCGCTTCAATGGCGCGCGCAATGTCTTTGCCCGTTATGGTGTTTAGGGCGAAGGAAACGTTGCCTGGCATATCAATCTTGATTTTCTCAAGCACTGGCTGTGGTGCTGGGCCCAGTTTCGAGGTGGTCGCTACTTCGACCGATTTTTCTTTCTGATAGGATTTACCTGCCAAGGCTTGCAATCCATCTTCTCCAATTTTCTGCAGAGCAAACCCAACCCCCGGCGCCCCAATATCAAGCCCAGAGAGTTCCCCCAGTCGCCCACGCACCTGAAGCAGTCCACTCACATCACCTTGTTGCAAAACTCCAAGGAAGTTATCCCCCAGCAGAGCCCGCTCTCCGCCAAGCAAGCGCGCCAAGTCTTCGCGGCTTACTCCGCGTGCGAGTGCCTGATCCATTCGCTCGAAAAGGCTCTGTAACCGTTGATAGGTCGGACCACTAAGAAGTTGATCATAAGCCTGCTGCTGGTGCAGAAGCTCTTCTTGCAGCGCTTGATGCCGCGCGGACCCCTGCGGTTCTGCGTCAAGATCTGACTGAATCGCATTGAGGCGCTCACCGAGATCTCTCACTTCAGCGAAAAGTCCCGCGAGCGCACCAGCAGACTTTCCTTCCAGCACTGCACCCGCTTTCTCTACCTCCTTCACGTCACCGCCCGGGCGAGAACTTTCACGACGCCCCGAGAGCTGTGCGATGACTGCTTCTTGTGATTTGGTTTGAGTGCGAAAGGAAACTTTGGATAGACGAAGTGCTTCGGTATGGGGCTGTGCCCTTGCTGCTTCAGCAAAGCGGTAGGTCTCTCTTATCGCACGAACGGACACGGTCATAACTATATGGTCGGCTCTAATCAGTGATTCCGAAGTAGAATTTGCAAGACTCTAGGAAAGTCTCGTAGTCAGTGCTGCGCGATAGGCACTTAAACCGACCTCAGATTTGAGTCGTTTTTATACCAAGCCAAACAAGCTTCTCGTGGCCCGGCACGAAAGCTTCCTTTGCGCTGCTGAGGCGATAGATTCAATTAAAATCTGCAAGGCCCTGGAATCACCTCAGGCTGACGGTCAGGGTCGGTTCCGGGTGTAGTTGCTGGGCCTGGGGGAGCAGGTTGTCGTTGGGGAGGAGCCGCTGGAGGATCTGTCCGAGGGGGCAACGTCGGAGTGGGCGCTGTGCCTGGCTCAGTTTCAGTACCGGGCATCATGAATGGAGTAGGCACATGGAGAGCCCCGAACGGATTATCGGAATGCGGGGTTCGCTCACCTGCATGGGCTGCTCGTCTCGAATTCATCAACACCTCCCTACTTAGACATGGCCTTAATCTGATCTACGTAATTCTGCTCCGCTACAATGCGCGGCGCTTTCCAATAATTTTCGCTTTTTCCCAAAAACGGCTCGATTTCATTGTCCCAAATTTCGGCAAGTAATCTTCGATTGGTGAAGCCCTTACCGTCAATAATCTCTACAGGTCGTCCGCTCCTTCTGAAGGCATAGCCAAGTCGCGCATTCAGCAACACCGGAGTCTCCGGAGCCGTGGCCCACTCCGCCATGTTAGAGATTACCAATACCCCCAGCTGATCTTTTGGTGCTCTTATTTCTGCACATTCATCAACGAAATCACAAAAAAGGTCTAGCATATAACGCCCTCTTTCGCGGTCCCTCTCAGCCGTGTCTTGTTGCTGAATAAGATCATCGAAGGACTGCTCCGCATCTTCTGCTTGCAACCTACCCGCAGGAGAAGCCTTTCCTTGATCGAGCTCAAAGCTTCGTCGAATCGCCTCATCCTTAGGACTCGGCGGCGGTCCCATTCCCGTGAACTCCCTGCGGTGCGACCACCCCTTCGCATCAATTCCAAACGCGATCTTATAGAGGTCCCTCGCATTCTGATACGCTGTAGCAACTTCATATATTCTTCTTGAGACTTCATTCATGCGATCGAGCAGAGGCGCAACACCTTGAACGTTCCACTTGTGAGGATGTCCAAAACCATCTTTGTACTGATGATGTTGGTGTTGCCAGGCGAAGTATGGAACAGACCCAGGATCCAGGCCGTTACAGAGTCCTCCACCATAGAGTGACCCTGACGAGAGATTCACCACACCTATGCGGCAACCAATCTCCTTGGCGCAGTCACGAATTCTTTGAATACTAAATGGGAAATCGTCGTCGGCGGATTCTACTTTGAACGGAAACTCGTCTACCCCTGGGCGATGATACACCAGGCGGTGAAACAGGAGTGTCTCAACGGCCCGCGAGGGTACCAGGAATCCTCGATTCGCACCGGTGGGATCGAAGTGATGGTTGAAATCGAAGTAGGACATCGGTTCGTCGTCAATTCGAAAAAATGGATTACTCGGATGCTCAAAAGCAAAGCAGCCGCGCAATGCGATCACTCTCATTTCCTTCAAATTATCCATGGCATGTTGGTTGCCACGCCGCCTGCTACCCTCTACCAGCCCAAAGTGCGGAAATATTTGTGTCTTCCAGTAGCTAAGTGGATCACTGTCGGAGGCGCCGCGGGGGGGCGCGAAGACTCGCGTGAGATCGAGCCCTTCAAGAACACGCCCCCTGCCTGGAAATCGTCCAATGTCGTTCGACGGCCAGACCCAGAGTTTCTCACCCACACCGGCGGCGAACTCATCAAACTGACAGCGCCGAGTCAGTGGTGTGTGTCGAAAAGCATAGGTATTTGCCCAAGCGCCGAGATATGAGTCGACCTGCCTGGCAAAGACCCGCTCAGTCATTTGCATGAACGCAACTTGTTCAGCTTTGGGAGTCTTCCCGAGGCTAAATGGTGGATTGTCTATCTTAAAAGTTTGAGCAAACCGTTTTCTGCGCAACAGCGATTCCTCTGCATCACGAGTGCGTATTATCTGGTCTACATCATGCTGTGCATGAAGATGAGTTAGCAGTCGATAAAAGTCGCTTTCCTGCGAAATCGCATCGCCAGGTAACACCCCGCGTCCGTGCAAGCACACCAGTAGCTTCTCGCGACCTACTCTACTGAGCACCAATGCTTCGAACTGCCCCTCGTCCTCGTTGCAAATCGCCCGCAATAGTTTTGGGATGATGTGTGCACTCGGTGCCGATTCTGGTCGGCTCGATGCAACCCGTTGGTGAAACGCCACTAGCCCTTTGATGACCTCATCGAGAATGCTGGTCGGTTGCTGGAGCTGCAGGAGCTTCGCGTGCGTCTCTCGATATAAGTAAAGCAACGATGCCTTGTCCTCACCTCCGGCTAACGGTAACGGAATCCCAAACGATCGAAGCCGTGCTATAGCGGCGACTTCCCCTTCCGGCGCCCCACGATGAAGCAGCCCAAGGATCGACTGTTCCGAAGGAATGCCCTCGCCGCCAGCTTGAGCAATAAGTTCATGGACACCGTCCGGCACTCGTCCTAGTTTCTCCGTAAGACCGACTAGCGCCCCGACCAACCGCGCTCTCAGCGCTGACCGAAGAATGGCGTCCTTGGCTTGCGAGAATGCGGGATCTGGCTGCTCACTCAGCGCCCGTTCCCAAGAAGCAATCCACAAAAAATCATTCCTAACCTGAAACTTATTGTACCCGTCAAAGCGCTCATCAAACAGAGAAAGGCGCGCTCGAGTAGCTTCTAGCGTCGGATCTTTAGGGATAGTGGCCAGAACGCGGGCGAGAGTCTGCTGACTCCACGCTCGGTCGATCGCGCGGTGAGCAAGGCGAATTGTGAGCGCCTGCGAAGTGCTCACAAGTTCATCCTCACCCTCAAGCTGAGCGAGACATAGAACTCGAGAGACTACCTTGCTCAAAAGCCCTGATTGACTTTGACCATAGTCGGCACAGATCGCAGCCGACTCGAGCACCAAGCCAACGTCCTGGTCTGAACGCGCCAAGTTGGCCAGCTGAAAAAACGAAGATAGAAAATCACTCCGCCCTATGGAAGGGAGCTTACTTGCGAACTCAAGCGCGCACCCGAGGTCCCGCCAGTCCTCTTTGGATGCGCTTCCGACGACTATTTTATCGGTGAGTCTGCGAAGCTCTTCGTGATGGGGGCGAAGAGCCTCTGCAATCTGCGCCGTCTGCTTTGGAGATATCCCGGTCTCTTGGGCAACAAGCGCCAATAGCGGGTCCAACTTCTCACAACCATCGATCCGAAACTCGGTTCCCGAAACCGGCTTCAGCCTAGATAAATCTGCCTTCTTAGGCACGTCGGCACGGAACTGACACGAACCATCCCCGGCACCCTTAGAAGGCGAGTTATCTGAATCATGACTAATCCATTGATCTCGCACAGGTAATTCCGCCGATGTCCAAGTAAATGGTGTTTTACTTTAGCACCATCGAAATCAAACTCAAGGGCAGGATCTCCTATTTGCCGCCTAAAATTTTCACACAGGCTGGAAGTCTGAAGTTGAACGCACCTTTCGAGGTGTACAAAAAGAAAATGGGGTGCGGGCAGTTCGGTAAGTTGGAACCTTCCAGAAAAACCGATGGTCTGCGCCACACCCCCTCACGCCAGCAACAAGACAAGTGGCCGTCCTTCACTGCGTAAGTTTTCGCGACCTGGGTGCTATCAAGGTAAGCTCCCTTCGCTGAGTCCGTATGCCTGACGTCTCATTCAGGGCACGACGGAGCATGTGGAGACAAGAGTTGTCGAAGCGCCCTGGTTAGTTGGCGCTGCCGCGCTCAATGTTGAGCGAAGCCATGGCCTGCCAGATCAGTCGGTCCACGATGGCACCGCCTGGAACATTCGCCAGAGACGCCGCCACGCGATCATCCTGGTGACCTTCCACACCACCACTCGATGCCGCACGCCCTCGTCCAGCTCCAAGATTGGCGAGGAACTTCAGGCTGACCGCTCCCATCAGGAAGTACTCGGTCCAGTCGATGATCTCACCGCGCAGTCGCCATTCGAGCGACGGATACGGAGTACTCTGATGAATCTCCTTCAAGTTATAGGTATTGTTGTCGACGCGAATCGTCGACTTGACGGTTACCCGTGCGTACAAAATGACGAATGCGATTGACAGCAGAGCCGCCAACAACATCGCCATTCCCGGGTCGAACTCCGGTGTGAAGGCGTGAAAGAACGACTTGATCCAGCCGTTCACATCATGCCCCGCAATCCAAAGCGCTGAGTACACTCCGAT
This sequence comes from Bdellovibrionota bacterium, assembly GCA_041739995.1. Taxonomy (GTDB): domain Bacteria; phylum Bdellovibrionota_C; class UBA2361; order UBA2361; family JBGSMV01; genus JBGSMV01. Next base: position 100,613 of record JBGSMV010000042.1, on the reverse strand, counting down.
GATGGCCACCAAAAATCCCATCGCTCCGAGCGCTGCCGCTCCAGCAATGTCTTCCGCCGCGACAAGGGCGCAGACAAAGATCATCAAGATCCAGGTGACCGCCAACGGAAACGACGGCGCTCCTGCCAGGTGTAGCAGAGTGCAAATGATGCTGATCGGAATCAGCGGGTAGAAGTACAGGAACTTCGTGTACCCGCGCACGATGCACTTCTTGTGCTTTTTGAGCCGCATGGCCGAGAGCACATTTAAGAACCCTGGCAGGTTGAAGATCGCATACCAGATCAGCGTCACCACCAGCACGGTCTTGAAGAACCGATCCTTGAGGCCTCCGATGAGCCCCACAAGCCGCGCGCCGAAGCCGCGCTTCGGAGGCGAAGAGGTCTGTGCGGGAACTGGGGCCGCGGTCGGCACAGAAACAGGGGTATCCTGCGCCGCGCCACCACCAACAACATCTTGTCCACTCATTTTATTTTCTCCTTGTAAGGGTGTGAATTTTTTCAGGACCACGACTGAAGCACCGCGCTGCAGTGCTTCAACCGTGGCCTGACACACACCTCAAAAGAGAAACAAAAAGTGGCCAAAATTGAAAAAACCTTAGACTACCGAACATGCCTGCATCCACATGGCACTAACTAAAGTGCTCTGTAGAAGCAGGTGTTCGTTCTCATCTACTAGTATGAATGCCCGAGGGGACGCCCAAGAGCGCTAAAAAGATCGGCGAATATAAATTTACTAATGGTCCTAGCAGGACGGCCTCAAAGCGTAAGTGAGATTGGGGTGCTAATCAAAGTTTATGGGCAGTTTCAGCGAAATTTGAGTAGCTCTGCCAAGATGTTACCCTTAGAAACCGCCAGGGCTACTATCTGACCAGCCCGGGCTATAACTTCGACAATTCCGTTTAGATTTAGCCTTTTCATGTAGGCTGATTGGGACTTTTACCCCCATGTTGCATGACCATTGCAGAGTTGGAGATCTGAGTGACTGACGTGAGCCCATCGAGCCAGCACCCGCCCTTGCCCGACACTCAGCGGCAGGCTCCTCTCAAGCAAGTTCCAGATTCAGCGCGATTCGGGCTGGCCCGCAGTGTTTGTGATGCGTCTTCTTTCGCAGAAACTCAGCTTCCACGGTTGCAAGCTCTTTTGCTTGATCGCGCCGCCGACCGTGGCAAACGCCGCGCTCTTTGCGCGGACATGGCAGAGTCCAAGAACTCGGATCAGGACTTCTTCCGACTCATTCGTGCCGCATCCAACAGGCTGCCCCAAGAGGAAAGAGAAACGTTGGGTGCGGGTCTGCGAAGGAGTTACGACCAGGCGCGTATTGCCGAGTTTGGTCGCCGAATCGAAAGCTCGGCACTCCAACTTGGCTTGCAGCAGGGACGAACGCTGGATTTAGCTGGCGTCGAGCTCGCACGAAAAGAGCTGCACCAGCAGTGCAATAGCCATCGCCATGCCCATACCGATTTGTACCTGCGCTATCCCTCGCTTGGGCGCCGGGTTGACGAGGTGTGTGCTGAGCGTGAGCAGCTCGGCTTAGAAATGCGGCAGCATGCTGAGAAGGAGGCAATCACTCTCTCTGTAGCGCTACGACGATTCTTCCCGCACTTCAAGGATGCTTTCGCCTTGTTGCGAGACCGCACAGAGCTTGAACGAACTCTCGTCGATGATGCATTCGTGCAACGCTACGGAAAATCGATCCTTCAGGAATTTGAAGACGTTTGTACACGTCCAGGGTTTTCTCTGGTGTACCCCACCGAAAGAATCAGTCAGCGCGCCAAGAATTTGATGCGGGGAGATCACGCTGCTGCGGCAGCAGATGCACTGGTTGCGGCCGTCCAGCAGAAAGGATTTAGAAGGTACGAGCGAATCCGAGATGCTCTTAGAGAAATAGCTCCCGAGCATATGTCAGTAGTCGCAGCTCAGTTTGAACAGAGCGCTTCATCTGCACAGCCTTCTTTTCGCGATCTCAGCAAAGAGTTCAAACATCCGAACAACGCCATCATCGCTGCCCTACTTCGAGGCGATTCAGTACTGGCCCACACCATCGAACTTAAAACTCTGCTGAATGACAAGAAAGGCGGGGCTGTTGCTGCTTGCGAGCAGTTAGAAGCAGTTCCTGTCGGACAGTTGGCAGCACTCGTTGCTCGATTTGATTGCACCTCAACAAACTCACTCTATCAGACGATCACCCAGCTCACAGGCGCTTCACGAGCGCTTAAGCAGCGCATGTTCTCATACCTTGAATGGCAGAATGCCGGGCGGCACCATACAGATTTTTGGGGTCCGGAGGCTCGAAGCATTCCAGCAGAACGGAGATATCTCGTCGCTGGTGTGCGCTGTGCGGTCGAACGACTTGGAAGCACCACAGTTGGCGAGTGGTTTGACGGGGAGGATGCTTTTACTCGTCGAGCAATGGTTGCGGACTATCACTTGATCTACGGCTCCAGACTCGATCAGGACCTCCAGCAGAATTTTCGTCGTCGAACGCGGCTACTCAGCGAAACTCTTATCCGAGAAGGTCACCTTCCTGATGAGGAGGCTATATATCAGTGCGTTGATGGCATCGGAACCGATGTGTTGGGAATCAAAGCTGTTCTTAAGCACAAACGCGTGTCAGAAATAGCCGCACTTGATATGCACTTTCGTTCAATAATGCGTGAGCGGCATGGCAAAGAGCAAAGCCTAGCCGAGCGCCTCGAGCGCGAGACTTCCGGGGATGACTTGCACGACATGAGAATGCTGCTTCAAGGGTGGCCAGAAAGTGCCGCTGGTTGGGTTGAGCGAGTAGAGTCCACGCACCGTCACGAACGTAGTGGATGGTTCCGTCGGCTTGACCTCATCACTCGCGAGGGTCCTGTCATGGACCGAGATGTGCGGGCGCTTCGCGAGTATTATCTTAAAGAGACTAAGAATGGCGAGCTTTCAAAGGAAGCAGCAAAGCGCATAGAGATCATGTCGCGCATGTGCCTTCGCGACATGACGATATTCAGAAAGACAAAGAATGCGATGGCTGACGTGGTCGCAAACCTTAGCGGCGGCGTTGCCTCCGGCATCACCCTGCTCGCTGCTGCGCAAGCCGGAATTCAGATCCACAGCCATTTTTGGAGCGTAGGGCTTTTGGTTTTCGGTACCTCCGCCATTGTGCGCTACTCGATAAAGAAGTCGCTGAAGGGCTATGGCTATTCAACTGAAGAGGTACTGCAAGACCTTGCGTTTGGAACAGTGGATGGCATGGCTCCGATGCTCGCCAAATTCTCACCCAGCCAGGTCCTCAAGCAAGGGCTGAACCTTGGAGCAAAGATCGGAGGAAAGACAGCGGTGGGACGTATCGGCAAATCCTTTTTGCAACAGCGTCTGCTTCTTCGTCCCTTAGTAGAGGGAGGTCTCAATCAGGCGCTTGACCTTTCCGATGGGCCGAAGTCTGAGGACCGCTCAGCCTGTGTTCTCGAAAATGGCGCTACTAACTCTGGTCCTGACGTTTGCTCAACCGCCACTTCCGATATGGCCTTTGAACGGGCGTTGGCACGCCTGATGAAAGCCTAGAAGCGTCCTAGCCGCAGCTATCAGTGCGAATCTCATCGATAACAAGGCGGCTCATTTGAGTGGCCCCTATAATTTTGGCTCAAATTCCCTTATGCGGTTCGCGCCGAAATCCGACCTATCCTTTGGTTTCTAATAATTACTCCCAGAAACCCCTACGCGCCGGACGTGTCTTAATTGGTCCAGCAGTCGCTGTGTTTTTCGGAAGTTGAAACATGAATAAACCTTACCGCTTCTTCAAATTCCTCGTACTTGCTCTCAGCGGAGTCATTGCTGCCGGAGCGCTCCTTGTGACTCCAAAGGCTTCACCGACCCTTTCACGACAACCGGCACCAAGAACTCAAAAGCTTATAGCTCCTCCAGACACCAAGTCTGCGGTGCATGGCTTTGATGTCTCACATTTTAACGGTGGGGTCTCCTGGGATGTCGTCTCAAAGAACGACCTCAACTTCGTAGTTCTAAAGGCCACCGAGGGGGTCGACTGGGTAGATCCAAGCTTTGCTTCTCATTGGCAGGAGTCCAAGAAGAACGGATTCATTCGAGGCGCTTACCACTTCTTCGTCTCTGCTGATGATCCCGTCGCCGAAGCAAACTGGTTCATTCAGAATGTGGCGCTTGAGCCAGGAGATCTCCCACCTGTCGTTGACGTTGAACGTGCTGACAAGAAAGACCTTCCCAATCTTACTGCAAACTTAAAGATTTTTGTGAGCGCGCTTGAGAAACATTTTGGCGTGCCACCGATCATTTACACCGGGCCAAAATTTTGGAGCTCTTCAATTAAAGAACCCTTTCCCAATCATGCCCTGTGGGTCGCCGAGTACGGGGTTACGCAGCCAGCGTTGCCGAATGGCTGGAATAACTGGACCTTCTGGCAATACTCACAACAAGGAGTGGTCTCCGGAGTCGAGAAGGCGGTGGACCTCAACACATTTACTGGAACTATCGAGGACCTGCGCAAGCTACTGCTGCCTCGCTAAGAGCGCCCTATCTCCGACGACTGAGCGCTCAGCCACTTCACCCCCATCGAGCCTGCATGCTAAACTAGCGATTCTTAATCGCCTGAAATGGCTAGGGAAGTAGTCATGCAGGACACACGAACAACAAGTGGCTTAAAAAACGGCATTGAGGTGTCGTTACAATTCGTACAATGAACCGGAGGCCAGTATGAAATTCAACAACATTCGAGTCTTTATTGCATCTGCCTGCGCATTGGTTCTCTTGAACGTCATCCTCGCAACTCGGGGGAACTGCCTCGATACACCAGGTGGCGGTTCCGAAGGTAAAACGGTCAGCGGGTACTTTGCTCCAATCACGATGTCTTTCACTGACTTCAAAGGGTGCAACGATACTGCAAAGTTCGTCGCCAACAAGGATGAAAAGCCAGCTGAGATGAGTAAGAGTTGCGTCTCAAGCCTAGCTCAAGGCAAAGTGGGCCCATGCGACGATCCTGAGTGCTCCGCCTACACCCACGCGGTCATGAACTGTAAAATGACACTCGTATTCCAATGCTCTGAAGGGCTCCCTCAAAAATATGAGGGAGAACAACAATGCGGCCTTAATCGATGTGTTCCAAACGACATTGATGCGCTCTGTGAATCCACCGAGAGCTTCTGTAGTTCACAGCTCCATAGTTCAATCGAAGCGGCCTGCAAGCAGTACTGCGAAAGCGAAGGACGCGGTACCTGCACAGTTGAGGCAGAGGCATTAAACTACTCTTGCGACACCTGTATAGGCACTAGCTATCGTTGCGAGCAGACTGATGCAGGGGACAAGACTACGAGAGTCAATTAGCGCTCCCAAAAATCATATCTGACTCTGATGATTGGGGAGAGGGGGCAGATTAGCGATGTTTCTCACGTACATTCGAAAATCTTCATCTTCTCCATCGAGCAACTCCGGAAGTGCTGCTCGGAAATCATCGCGCCTACACCAAAACCTGATGTAATCCTCCCAACTGGCCCATAATCTGGCCGTTTGTTTCGACATGCTCTCTTCGTAAACCAAGATAAAGGCGCGCTCAAAGAGCGAAATTAAAATTTCGAAGATGATCTTCTTGCGCTCAAGCTGCTCGGGCCCAAGCGGTGTGGGAGGCTCTGAATCCGCGGTCAGATACAGATCCGCATTATTGAGAAGCAATCTAGAAAAATTCGCGTACTCGTCGGAGAGTTTTAAATACATCTCTTCTTCTTCCGTCTGTCGCTCTTTGCGGTGGTCCCAAAAGAAGAGGAAAATAGCGAACGGCAGACCGAAGACGGTCACGACGTAACTAGCAAGCTCCCAAGATTCCAAGTTCCCCATATGAATATGCTCAGAGAGTAGTGGATAATTGGATTACAGTATGCACTATTTTGTAAGTGAGCGTGAGGTGCCTGACTTACGCCAGCGTAGTACACAGCTCGCACGCGCTGCAAACCGTGACAGCGCTCCCCAAGCCCATTTCGATTGAAATAAAGGGTACGGATTAAACCGCAGAAGAGGTAGTTAAGACGAAACGAAACGGCATCGTCCCTTGTCCTATTGCCGAAAGGTTTTGATAGACAAATAGATCGTTCTGGCAGAGCCCGCCCGACTTCCGACGTGTTTCTCTGAAATCCGACCGACTAGAGACTCAACGCTAGACCTCGCTTGTTTTCAATAAAACGCTCGGACTATGGCTCTTTAACGCAGATAGGCTTTCCGCCGGGGCTCATCCCCACAAAAATCTCCCCATCCTCACATTCGTTATCAAGGCCCCCGGTAGTGGTATGCGAACCGCCACCGAGCTCATTCAGTGCAACAACAGAATTCTCGAATTGACTACGAATTGAGGTACTAATGAGCCCCCCGGCGGTCAGAGTGGTTCCAGCAATCAAGGCCAAGGCGAGTGCAAATTCTACGATGCTCGCGCCGATATCTGAAGATTTTCGAGAAGTAGTTCTCATTCGTCCCACCTAATACCCACCACACATTTAGAGAGACCCTGCAAAGGAACTCCCTCATATCTGGTGCAGGGCGAAGAATACTTCCGTTAATCGATCTAATCGTGAGGGAGAGTCTTCTCCTGAGAGAGTGGACTGGTAAGCGTAACCATTGAAATCACTGCCTTATTTCCTCCACGATGCCCTGCCACAAGCTCAGGACTAAGATCCAAGTCATGTGCGGAAAGGAACTTTCGAGCACGCTTATGCAGCGCCCTCCCCTGACTAATGAACCATTTGCGAATTACGCGTAGGGACTTTTCTGAGATGTGATCATACTCGGTGCGAATATGTAAATTTCCAAGAGACACCATGGGGTCCAAATTCTCTTCGACACACTCGATCAAGGTATCGACATCCTTTGCCGCAAGCGCAAAGGCTTCTTCGGGCTCGGCTGCAAGTTTATGAACCTTTCGCTTCAAACGAAGGGAGTCCCCCTTACGAATAATGTTCCCCAACCTTACAAGCTCAAACAGCACCGTGCCATGATTTACATGCTTACTCACTTGGCTCACCAGTGTTTGGAATTCTGCTATGGTCAGTGTCTTTAGCCTACCGTTCCGTTTGTAACGAGCATCACTTTCCCACAACTCTATGACTCGAGTTGGGATGCTGACCTCTACGCCTCGTGAGGTCTCTCCAAGCGAGTAGATTCGATTGACTTCATTTCGCATGATGCCGCTCATTACCGAGATTCGGCTCACATTAATCTTCTTCCCTTGATCCTCGAGTTGCCGTGCCGCTTCGAACACAAAGACCTGCTTAAGAAAATGGCTGCAATCCTTGAAGGTAATACCTTTGCGCAACGCCAAACGGGCGATGGGTTGAAGCAGGAGCTTCAGGCAGTTACCGTACATTTGGCGAGGGTCAGCGTTGGTCGGCATAGGTTGATTATGCGTTTTAGATGCACTTCCCTGCAAGGGGACTCAATCTTTACCCTTAGAGTTAGCCTTAAAGGCTCAAAACCCCTCACACCCCCCAGAGCTATCGATTCCTGCATCCTGTCGACGCGTCCCATACACCGGCGAGGCTGTGCCACACCGAGTCAGCGAAGTCACTGTTTGGCCTCTTTGCATTCACTTGTTGGGGTAAGAAGGCACCTCTGCTACAAAGCTCTAAAGCCCTCGACTAGGGCACGGTTCCCTTCGTATGGCTCTACGCTGCTTTGCGCCTTACCAGTGTAAGAATCGTGTATACCGCCACGCCTTCATTCTCCTGGTTCATCACTTCAACATCCCAAGCAACCACCCCTTGCGGTATCGCACCTTCAGGAGTTTCTTTAGAAATCTTTTGCTTCACGGTAATGCGCACTTGAATGGTATCGCCCGCGTACACCGGCTTAATAAAACGCAATCGCTCTAGTCCGTAATTAGCAAGTACTGGTCCTGGGCCGGGATCTACAAATAATCCCGCCGCTGCCGACAACACGAAGTATCCATGTGCGACGCGTCGACCAAAGATAGATTCCTTCGCACCAATCTCGTCGACATGCGCATAGAAATGATCACCGCTAATGGCTGCAAAGTTTACGATATCTGCTTCCGTCACCGTGCGCCGATGCGTCAACAATGACTCGCCAATTTGCAGCTCTTCAAAAAACTTTCGAAACGGATGAACACGGTCAGTAATCGGCGCAGTACCTTTTACCCACTCGCCAGAAATAGCGGTCAGCGCTGCCGGTGCGCCCTGCACTGCGGTGCGCTGCATATAGTGCAACACGCTACGCATGCCACCCATTTCTTCACCACCGCCAGCACGCCCTGGTCCTCCATGCACAAGGTGCGGTAGCGGAGAGCCGTGTCCGGTTGACTCTTTGGCGCTCTCTCGACTGAGCACTACGATTCGTCCGTGATAGGGGGCGAGCCCATGCACCACTTGACGAGCTATTTGGTTATCCCCGGTAAAGAGCGAGCCCACCAAACTTCCCTTGCCCCGTCGAGCAAGCTCGATCGCTTCATCAATTCCCTTATACGGCATGACCGTATTCACTGGTCCAAAGGCTTCGATGTCATGTGGCTCACTCATCGCGAGTGGCTTTTCACAGTGCAATAGTACCGGAGGACAAAAAGCTCCCTTGCTCCGATCCGCTCCGTGCACTTCAAAGTTCTTTGGATCCCCGTAGACGACCTTTGCAGCTTTAGATAGCTGCCCGATACGCTCCGTCACTTCACTCACCTGCGAACGCGCAGCCAGTGGCCCCATCTGGACGCCCTCGACTGCGGGGTCACCAAGCTTTATGCCCTGCAAACGTTTCGTGAGGGCAGATAGAACATCTTGCACCATGCTGTCAGGAACAATGGTGCGGCGAATTGCAGTGCATTTCTGCCCGGCCTTTACCGTCATCTCGCGCGCAACTTCCTTGATGAAAAGATTAAACTCCTCAGTGCCAGGTCCACAATCAGGCCCCAAGATTGAACAGTTAAGCGAGTCGGCTTCCATATTAAAGCGAATCGACTCTCCGACCACCTTAGGGTGCTCTTTGAGCGATCTGCCCGTGGTGGCCGAACCAGTAAAGGTCACCACATCCTGACAAGTAAGATGATCAAAAATGTCGCCCGCACTTCCGCAAATAAGCTGCAGCGCTCCCTCAGGGAGGATCTTTGATTCAAGCATGGCTTTCACCATGCACTCCGTCAGGTAACAAGTAATTGACGCCGGTTTAACAATTGAAGGCATGCCGGCAAGGAATGTAGGGGCGAGCTTCTCAAGCATTCCCCAACAAGGAAAGTTAAAGGCATTAATATGAAGTGCCACACCTTCCAGCGGCACACAGATATGCCTACCCAGAAACGTTCCACCCTTTGAGATTTGCTCGACATCCCCTTCTGCAAGAAACGTCTCATTGGGAAGTTCTCGCCTGCCCTTACTGGCATAGACGTAGAAAGTCCCGATACCACCTTCAATATCAATCCAGGAATCAAGTTTGGTAGCACCAGTAGCCGAGGAAACTTTGTAAAACTCATCCTTACGATCGGTGAGGTATTTGGCGAGCGCCTTTAGTCTTAAGGCTCGCTCATGAAAAGTAAGTGCGCGAAGGTTCGGTCCGCCGACCGTACGCCCGTACTCCAACATGCCATTAAAATTTAAGCCTTCGCTCGAAACTTGGCCGACTGGTTCTCCAGTCACTGCGTGGTAGACCTCTTTGCCGCTACCCTTACCGTTAACCCACTGCCCTTCGGAAAAGCTCTGAATCACCATGCGTTCCTCAATAGAATTAATTTTTCCTATCTTCGTACCTTCAGCCAAGAAATCAAGGGCGAGATCCCCGGAGAGAGGCTCAGGAAGCGAAAAATATTGAATTAAATGGCCCAATTACCTTCTGAAGCGAACTCACCGCAACGTCTCGACGGTTTGATTAGGTGAGCGAGCATCCTCATACTGCCTCGGTGTCACCTTCACCATCCCATTCTAATTTAGAGAACGCCTTCCCCGCGCTCCCCGCTTCCTCTCTGCCAAGGCCGTCTCGACCTCATGAATCTTTCCCTTCCCCCGCGGCCCTCCTCTGAGCTGCCACTACTTGGAGAGGCGACCGTGCTCTTCGATAAGAAATTTCGCTTCTGTATGCCTGCTCATTTTAGAGGAGCCTTCCCCAACTCCTTCGTACTTTTGCCAGGCGACGAGGGAACATTAAGGGTACTTCCGCTTCCGTTATTTAGAGTCCTCGAAAAGGAGACTCTCAATGCCGCTCGTGAAAATTCTACAAACCAGCTCAACGCTCAACATCTGTTTTCTGCAGCATTTGTCGTAGAGGGCCTAGACACCGCTGGAAGAGTCGCTGTTCCCTCAGAGCTGCGAAGACGCCTCGGATTCGAACCCAACAAGAATCTGCTGATTACCGGTGCGAGGAGCTTCGTTGAAGTCTGGTCTGAAGCAGCTTGGAGAAGCCACCACGCTCAAGGCACGTTATGGGCAGGGAAAGACTGAAAGCGTTATGGGTTTACTAAGCCTCGCCAGCCAACCAACGCCTCATTAACGTTTTCACCATCGACTGATACGGAACTCCATCGCGATCGCATTTGTGCCTAAACGCTCTACGAAGATCATCAGGGACGCGAATACTCACCGCCGTACTAGAACCGGCCTGGGGCAGCGGCGCCGCAAATAGCAAACGGAAGTCTTCTAAGAACTCCAACACTTGAGCTTTAGTAAGTGTTTGCGCATGCGCCAATTGCTGGTCATCTAAAAACTGTACCGCGCGCTTCGGCTGTTCATCGTTAGTCATTCTTTCTTAGCTTCTCTAGCATTTTTATATCCGCTAAATCTTGCGGGCGCCCGCTTCTTGACTTCATCGCAATCAAAGAGTTCCTACTCAACACGGGCAAAGTAAAACCGCCGACGTCGACTAAATCAGTTTTGAGCTTAGAGAGATCTTCTGTGACAATGATGTCCACTAGCTTTCGTGGGTTGCTGGGGTCCACGAAACTCCAGGCCTCAAGGTTTCGCTTCTCAATAAATTCGAGGCGAAATTGCGCGAGCTCCTTTGCGTTTATGGGAATACGCGAAACGAGTCCAAGTCGATGAAGCGCTTGCTCAAGTCGCGTAAGATTTTGCTCATCGAGTGTAACCACAAGATCAAGGTCAACCGTTCCGCGCACGGCACCATGCAATGCCACCGCCACGCCTCCCGCTATGGCATAAGTAACACTCGCCTGGCTGAGAGCGCGGCATACCTCAAGAAGAAACGAGCTCATGTATATACGTATATACTAATTCAACTGCAGACACCAACAGCTTTAAGCCTATAGCCCTTGATCAGTCAAATTTTTGTATTAATTCGCTTGGTTAGGTAGCGATATGAAACCGACAATCCTAGGAAAAGCTACTGCACCTACATTGCAGCGCGATCCCCCGCCACCGGTATGCCCAACCCGCTAAGCAGCTGGCGGGCTGATTCCGCACTGGCTACTTCCCGCAGCGCTCGATGAAGGCCTGGGACATGATTAGCGGATCAATCCGGTTTGTTCGGTGCCCGGGACCAAGCGTATGTCGTTTGGGGGCTCCTAAGGTTAATAGGGTTAAGAAGATCTCGGAGAAGAAACAATAAGCAGCTCCCGGGCCAGAGCGGAATTTGGCCTGTTTTTAGGAGTTTTTCTCAAGAGATCTCGCTTAGCTCCTGAAGCTTGCTTGATCCGTGCTGAAAACGCTGGGGACCTGGCCTAACTCCTCAAAATCGCCGCAGATTATTAAGTCGCCGGGCGAGTCCCCCGATCCTTCTTACAGGGAGTGTGCGCGATTCGTTTGCGGATACTGCCTACGCACGGATGGCACTTAGGCGATAAATGGCGATCAGGATCGGATCAAATATCGGAGCTCTTAAGGCACAGCGACAGCTGAGTACCGTAAGCGATGAGCTCGGCCGAGTATTCGAGCGCCTCTCAAGCGGGCAAAGGATCAACAGACCGTCCGATGATGCCGCTGGCCTAAGCGTTGCTACCTCCCTTTCGGCCAAGACCAGGGTTTTGCGTCGCGCTTCAATGAATGTGGGTGATGCGGTCTCTCTCTTCTCAATCGCCGACAGCGCCCTTGCTCAAGTTTCAAGCCTCCTGACACGCATGACGGAGCTTGCTCAGCAAGCGGCGAACGGAGTATTCAGCAAGGAACAAAGACGTACCCTTGACACCGAGTATACCCAGCTCGACAAAGATATTCGACGCATTGCGGGATCAACTTCATTCAACCGATTGAACCTAAATGAAGGCAGCAAGGTGACGCCATCGGCCACCACGCTCGCAACATTCTCGGCTAATGGAACGCGAAATTCGAATAATGGCCGATTCACCGCGGCCTTTGGAGTCACTGAACTTCGAGTATACGATAGCCTGACCAATTCGGTTAAAGTATTCACCACCAGCGACGGCCAAGTGAGCAACGCTACCGTACTCGACACCGGCGATGTCGTCTACCAGGAGGCAGGTGGCGGTTTTGGTGATGGGCAAATTCGGCGCGCCAGCTTCTCAACTGGACTGATCTCGCAAATAACAAACGAGGTGACCTCTGGTTCCCTACTGGGATTCGCGGTCTCAGCCGATGGGTCGACCATAGCCTTTATTTCTGAAACAAATTACGCCAACGGCGCGGATGTCACTTCAGCCTCGGGTATTACCGGTGGCCAACTCTACGTCATGGACGTAGCGAGCGGGCTACTTTGGACTAATGGAATCCAGGTTTTAAGCAGCTTTCTGTCGGTCAGTGAAGATGGCTCCCGTATCGCGGTCAGTACTTCGAAAATAGATGATTCGACCTTAAGCCAAAATGAAATATTCTCGTTTAGTTTCTCGGGTGAGAGCGTTTCAGACCTTGAGAAGCGCACGAACACAACGGGTGTCGGCTCTGACCTATTCACTCTCCTCGGAATCAATAATAGCGGGGAGCTCTTACTGCTCAGCAACCGCAACATCAGCGGTGATAATGGCGGCACACTCGCACAATTTTTCAAAGTAGGTGCCGATAACAGTGTGCGCCAACTCACTAGCTTTACTTCAAACTTAAATTTCGACCGTGTCAAAGCTAACGCTCGACTTGATGCTATCTACTTCACTTCAGCGGGCAATGTTACCGGAGAAAATTCTCAAGGATTCCGGCAGCTGTTCAGTTTCGAATTTGAAGGTGAGGGGCTGAGGCAGGTTACTAATTTCCAGTCGCAAACGTTGGGGCCCGCGAGCACTCAGGGAATCTCTGCTGATGGGCGATATGTCTCGAGCGTACGCGCGGGCCAGCTCGAGCGTTTCGACATGACCCCGGGGGAGAGGAGCTACAACTTTGAGGTTGGCAGTGGTGCAAGTGGCTCAATTTCTGGCGCCCTTGAGTCGATTAGGCGCACCCTATCTGGTCTTGGCTCGCTTGTTATTTCGTCGCAGGACAGCGCACGAGAAGCTCTTGAGACCCTACAATCAAATATTTTATCGGTAACCACGCTTCGAGGAAAAATTGGGGCAACATTGAGTCGATTAGAAACCGCCGCATCGCTGCTCAGCGCCCAAACTACTGAGTTCGAAACAGCGGATTCGCGAATCCGGGATGCCGATATAGCCCAAGAAAGTGCTACTCTTGTGCGATTAAACATTCTTCAGCAAGCTTCTTCCGCTGTCCTGGCACAGGCAAATCAACAGCCTAGTCTCACCCTGCTCCTACTTAGACAGACCGAGTAGTGGGTCGTCAGTGAAAGGCCAACTGTGCATACTTTGGAATACCCCAACTCGCCCCATGGCATAATATCTGCGGATTAGAGCCTCGTTCTCACCTTATGAAAAGTTGCCGTGCCAGAAACACAGGCACCAAGGCTACGATTTCATGCAAAGGTGCATCACTTATTTGCGCCACCAAGAAGCCGGGGCAGTTCGAACGATTCAATCTAGAAGCGTAAAAGTTCAAGTGCGATTCGTGTTTGCTGATTGGCTTGGGCGAGGACAGAAGTCGCTACCGATTGTTGAATCTGGCCTGCGGTGAGGCTTGTAGCATCTGCTGCAACGTCGGTATCGCGAATACGCGATTCAGCCGATTTCGTGTTCTCGCCGGAGGCCCTTGCTACCTCCATCGCAGCGGTGAGTCGACTCTGCGTAGCGCCAACGGTACCCTGAAAAAGGGAAAGCTGTTCAACCCGATTACGAAGAGCTTCGAGAGCTGCTGGGCTTCGCGCAATATTCTCGACCCCCGTGAAGTCTATAGCCGCCGCCTTCCAAGGCTAAAAGGAAGCCTGGCCCCAGGACACAAACCACGAAATAAAATCATCTGGTTCGGATGTGGGTACATGCTAAAAGCGAGGTATGGCCGTGACTGCTGTTTCGCACGCCGCTGAGACTCATCAACCTACACCACCAAAGGGTCATTCCTGCGCCCACCCAACTCTCGCAGCTCTAATTGTTTCGACGAGCTTTCTGTCTGGATGTCAAACCGCGCCGGACCTCCACTTTTTTAGCGTCCCGCCCGAAACCCGCGCCACTTTGGCCCCTGAACGCGAAGCGACCTTGTCTAATCTTGATTCAGTGCAAAGCCTGCTAGAGCAGTTTGAGAAAATTCGCAAAGAGAACGTGGGCAAATATGGATTTCTCTTAGTCATTCCAGCGATTGGTGAGCGCTATGAACAGGCCGTCTCACATCATCGCCAACTCTGCTTAGATGTTGCAGAGAGAAAGGAGTTAGTTCTATTAGGCGTCTCTGACCTGGATCTGATGGCAATTAACACTTGGTGCGGTCATCAGCACTTGTCGCTCAGTCAACTCCAGGAAACCGTCGCCTATGTAGAGAAGTGGCACTCGCTTCCCTATGGATGGGCACCTCCATCGGGCTATGAGTATCTTAAACCTTAACGGCAGCCCTCAATCACAGCGAAGCTCAGTGGCACTTTACTGATGTTAATCAGCTTACTATTTTCCTAACTCAGCACGCTCTTGAGCATTCGCCACCGACCCAAACAAAATCCGCATGTCGCTTGATGAAAGGCTGATCATCTCGCGAGTTCCGTAGGGATTAACAAGCATCACTTTGCCCCGATCAGTAAGAAGGCACGCAATAGTCGAGCCGCCCAAGAGTTCTTCGCCCGCCAAGGTGTTCACCCGCGTCTTCATCTCTTCAAACCCGCGATAGAGACGCCGCTCGGTGCCGTCAGGTAAGCGCTCAATCGGCTCTCTCATTTCGTAAGCGACATACCTAGTCTGGTTTCCTGATCGCAGGAGCGCCGTCGGAAGGCAGTGCCCGACCGGCTGAGACTTGCTCGGATCGAAAAGATATATGGCTTCAATTGGCAGGCCCACCTGCTTTCCGAATTCACAAGCTACGAGCGTATAGACATCACAGTCGAAGAGTTTTGTTGCAAGGCCGGCCACAATTGATGGTTGCACGGCGTCAGTCACACCAAAACTTTGACAGAGATAATTGCGCATTGCGGGGAAGAGCTGTTCGGCTGAGACGGAGCTACGTCCACCCACCCCTCCAAGCTCGCGGAGTTCCTTAGTCATCTCGGTAACAATCTGCGCCAACGCTACCCGAGCACGCCTTTCCACTTCAGTGGGCGCCGCTTCACGCGTGAAAATTGCCTCAAAAAGGGGCGAGGCTTTGAAGTTTGAAAAGATGGCTTCTGCCTCTTGCAGTTCGCGCTCCGACTTCACTCCACGTAACATTTTATCAAGACGATCGCCGAGCACTCGTGTCTCAAGCGGATAGAATCGGTCCGATGCAAGCACGGAGTCCCGCGAAGACTCCTGGAGGGAGTTCTTAATGGTAATCAGACGCACAGGGTCAGGGCCAAATACCATCCCAAATCCAAATGGCACTTCCGGCAATACCGAATACAAATCAATCAGCGAACGCTCGTATCTGTCTACTGGAGTCATTCCTGCCATCACGAGCCCCTGGCGCAACGACTCAAGATCGCTCTCTGATTTGTTAGGGCGAAAGTGCGAGACCGCGACCGCATTTAAAATATGCTCTCGTGCAGAAATCTGTGAGAGCTGCTCTGCGCTCTGGGGGCACCACGACGCGGCGCGCGCCCGTAACGCAGCAGTATCTTGAAGTAAGTCTTCGAGCGAGGGCGCAGCCGTTACTGCTCCAGATGACCCGGTTGGCTCGGTTGAGGTCTTATCAACAGAGTTGCACCCGGAGAAGAAGGCGGCTGAGATTGCGAGGGAAACGGCACAAGCCCGCCGTTCAGGGGAGCGATTCATGTTCAACATAGGGTCGAGCAGGGTACCGCCACGGGGACCGCTACTCCAGCCCAACTAAGGAGGTTGCCCAATATTGCAAAATCACAAATAACTTATGTGGGTTAGAGTAGGACAAGGGCTGGGACAACTGCCGCGCAAGCCCACCAAACACCCAAAGGAGCTACGCCCCCTCAGTCGTTTTCCTCCAGGGCTGCATCGTAGCGCTCACCAGTCGGGTACGGGTCGCTTCCCGCTCAGGACTTAGCTCCCTCAATGGCTCGCAGGCACGGAGAGTCTCGGCACATGCGGACGGAAGCCCTTGGTAAATTTTTGTGCCCGCGGTCTTCCAGGTCAGCTGCTCTTCACTCACGTCCTTAACTACTTTGGCAGGATTGCCTACCACGACCTTTCTGGCTGGAATTTTCATTTGTGCGGGAACGAAGCACAGCGCCCCAACGATGCACTCGGGCCCAATCTCAACTTCATCCATGATCACCGCATTCATGCCGATTAGAGCATTACGACCAATTCGTGCCCCGTGCACCACCGCTCCGTGACCGATGTGGGCACCCGCTTCTAAAGTGACGGTCACTCCCGGGAACATATGAATGGTACAGTTCTCCTGAACGTTGCAACCGTCCTCAATAACGATCCTGCCCCAATCTCCGCGAATCGCCGCCCCTGGTCCGATGTAAACGTCACGACCGATAATTACATCACCTGTGACCGTTGCATTCGGGTGAACAAATGCACTCGGGTGAACAACGGGGACTACTCCTTCAAATGAAAAAACATTAGCGCTCATCAAAGTCTCCTCACTCACACGCGCTCGATGATGGCGGCCATCCCCTGCCCCACGCCTACACACATGGTGCAGAGCGCATACTTTCCGCGCTGCAACTCAAGCTCATGCAAGGCGGTAAGCACAAGACGTGCTCCTGACATGCCGAGCGGATGCCCCAGCGCTATCGCACCACCATTGGGATTAATGCGCGGGTCCGCGTCCTTCAATCCAAGCTCGCGCACGCACGCCAGGCTCTGCGCCGCAAAGGCTTCATTCAATTCAATCACCTGCACATCATCGAGCGACAGTCCGGCTCGCTTTAGTACTCGCCTGGTTGCCTCCACCGGACCAAGCCCCATAATACGAGGGGCTAATCCTACGGCAGCTGAAGCCACTATCCTTCCACGCGGCTTTAATCCTTGAGCCTTCATGCCCTCTTCGTTCGCCAACAACAGCGCACACGCGCCGTCGTTGATGCCAGATGCATTACCAGCAGTGACACTGCCATCTTTTCGAAACGCAGGCCTCAACTTCGCAAGTGTTTCGAGCGTGGTTCCAGGACGGATAAACTCGTCTTGCTGAAAATGCTTTGGCGGCTCCCTCTTTCCTTGCGGAACTGCGACAGGAACAATTTCTGGCTCAAAGCGCCCTTTCTCCCTAGCAATAAGCGCTTTCTCCTGAGACCACACCGCAAATCTGTCCTGGTCGTCTCGCGAAATTTTGCACTGGGCAGCCACGTTCTCTGCCGTCTCCCCCATCGAATCCGTACCAAAGCGCTCCTTCATTTGCGGATTCACAAAGCGCCAACCAATGCTGGTATCAAACAACTCCATGCCGCGAGAGAAAGCAGTCTCTGACTTAGAGAGGACGTACGGGGCGCGGGTCATATGCTCCACTCCGCCTGCAATAAAAACATCGCCCTCTCCCACTTCAATCGCTCGAGAAGCTTCGACCACCGCACTAAGACCTGAGGCACAAAGGCGATTGACTGTTTGTCCAGGTACACTCTCTGGCAACCCGGCCAGCAAAGCCGCCATACGCGCCACGTTTCTGTTATCCTCGCCTGCTTGATTCGCGCACCCGAGAATTACGTCTTCAATCGAAGCTGGATTGATTCCAGGATGCCGCGCGACTAATTGTTGAATTACCGTAGCGGCAAGATCGTCTGCTCTAATCGCCGACAGACTCCCGCCGAAACTGCCGATAGCACTTCTTACCCCATCGACGATGAATGCTGATTTCATACGGACCACTCCTCTTGTAAACGGAACACCGAGCCGCGAAACAAGGCGACCACTCGGTTATTATGATTGGTAATTTTTACGTCGTAGGTTGCCACAGTGTTTCCCAACGAAACTTCTTCGGCCACCGCAGTGAGTTCATCCCCCGCATGCACCGGAGCCGGATAAGAGATTACATTCTGCAAGGCGACTGCCTTTTTCCCACGCCCATTGGAGGCAAACGCCAAGGCGCTATCAGCGAAAGAATATTGAATGCCGCCATGGGCAGTACCGAAGCCGTTCAGCATTTCTGCACGTACCGTCATGCGAAGTGTCGCGCGGCCCGGGGCAATTTCATCAATGGAGATTCCAAGCCAGCGGCTAAACCCATCATGGTCCACCATGTGCTGCACAATCTGCCGGGCTCGTTCGTTTTCGGCTTCCGTACTCACTCCAATCTCCCACAAAGCATTGCTAAACTACTTAGTGACTATCAATAAGACTTTATCGATGGAAAGTAGTGCCCTCTTTCGCCATGCGACGAAGCAGTGGTGACGCGCGGTAGCGCTCCTCTCCATATTCGGTCTGTAAGCTGTTGAGAGTCTTAAGCACAACGGCGGCACCAAGTTCATCGCACCACTTAAGAAGTCCCTTTGGGTAGTTCACTCCAGTGGTCATCGCTAGATCAATGTCCTCAACGCTCGCTACCTTTTGCTGTACCGCCTCTGAAGCCTCATTAATCAGCATCGCTCTAATTCGCTCAAAAATTGCCGCCCCTAACTCCTTGTCCTTGTTGGGCACAGGGACGGGCGCATGCAAGCTATAGTCATACCAACCACGCGATCGCTTTCGCCCAAGTAAGCCCGCTTCCACCAGCTTCTTTTGGGCCAAAGAGGGCCGAAAACGAGGCTCATAGAAGAAGCTTTCGAAGACTGTCTGACTCACCTTGAAATTTACATCGTTGCCGATTAAGTCCATCAACTCAAACGGCCCCATCTTGAAACCGCCGAGCTCTTTCATGGCCCAATCAATCGTTGCCGGCTCTGCCATCCCTTCATCAAAGATGCGCAGTGCTTCGCCGTAAAAAGGGCGCGCGACTCGATTCACTATGAACCCAGGGGTGTCCTTTGCGCGAACCGCCTTCTTACCCCAGCCACCAATAAGGTGCGTGGCCGCTAGTAGTGTCTCCTCTGTGGTCTGTAGCCACGGAACAATCTCCACCAGCTGCATGATTGGTGCGGGGTTGAAGAAGTGAATCCCCAGAATTCTGCCGGGCCGTTCACACGAAGTAGCCAAACTAGTGACCGAGAGAGAAGAGGTGTTGGTCGCTAAAATACAGGCTTCACTAACGAGACGTTCGAGTTGTTTAAAAATCTCCTGCTTTACTGAGAGATCTTCAACTACCGCTTCGACTACAAGTTTGCAGTGAGAAAAGCCTCTCAGGTTCTCAGCGAATGAGATGCGCTTCTTAATTTCCTCTGCTTCCTGGGTGGTATGGATGCCCTTTTCTACCAGGCGCGCAAAGATCTTACCAAAAGAAGTACGAGCATTTACCAGCGCGTCGCTGGACTCATCAAACAAAAGTACGCGGTGACCCTGCTGCGCTGCAAGTTGAGCAATCCCTGCTCCCATGGTTCCGGCGCCAATCACACCAATGACGGAAGATCTATCAAGTACACTATGCATCATGATTTGTTGCTCCTCACTAAGCAGGGAAAGAAAGCTTTAGCGCCCAAGAAATTTTGGTTTTCGCTTCTCAAAGAATGCCTTCACTCCCTCAAGAAAATCAGCAGTCCTTCCTGCGGTTCCCTGTAGTTGTTCCTCCAAGGACAGCTGCGTTTCTAACGAATTCCCTAAAGAAGCATTGAAAGCTCGCTTGGTAAGTCCAAACCCGCGAGTCGGCTCGGCCGCTAACTTCTCAGCTAGAGCAACTGCCTCGGTCATCAACGCTGAATCTTCGCAAGCCTTGTAAATCAACCCCATGGCCTGCGCTTCGGTCGCGGACACTTTCGGTCCCAGCATCGCCAAGGCATTCGCACGAGCGAAACCTACCAAGCGCGGAAGAAAGAACGAGCCCCCGAAGTCCGGAATAAGACCAATCTTCGAAAACGCTTGAACAAAACTGGCACTCTCTGCCGCCAGCACTACATCACAGCAAAGAGCTAAGTTCGCCCCCGCACCAGCCGCAACCCCGTTAACCGCGCACACCACTGGTTTCTCAAGATTGCGGATGGCGCGCACCACAGGATTGCAACAAGTGCGAATGATTTCGCCAAGGTCAGGTGCTTCGGTTAATTCTGAAAACTCGGAAATATCTTGACCCGCGCAGAATGCTCGGCCGGCACCAGTGATAAGAACCGCTCTAATCGCCTCGTCCGAGGATGCCATAGCAAGCGCAAGCTGCAGCTCCTTAGCCATCTGGCGGTCCATACTGTTGAGCTTGTCAGGGCGCGACAACGTACAGTGCGCGACGCCGCTTTTCACTTCAAACTGAAGACACTCAAAAGTGCTGCTGGGGGAAAAGCTCATCGTTATAACTCCCTAGAAACAATTCCCTAGTAACAACTACCTAGTAACAACTCCCTAGTAACAGAGTCCTCGGAACAACAGAGTACTGGGAACAACAGAGTACTGGGAACAACGCATCAAAGGCAGCACGAACAGCGTATCAGAACACGCTCCCCGCTCCTCCTAATCGGTGCTCTTCTAGGAGTCTGTAACAAAGGCACAGACGACGACGTCCCGCCCCGAAGCCTCCTAGAATTAAATGGCACCACAGGCACATGTGAGCGAAGGCTGACCCTCATAAACACGGCTGTGCCACGGACTCATAGCATAGACTTCGGCCAGTTACACCCGAACCCGGCCAGGGATGACCAAACGCTCATTTTGGTGTATCCGCAGGACTCTATATTGCTGCAAACAGGCGGCTTCGCGACCAAAAACGCGGCACGAGGGTACGGGTCAGTACGGGCCTTAAGCAGCAGGTTGCGCTATCTCTCTTAGGTAACGCTGATGGAGAAAATGAGAATGGAATGGTCTGAGCTCGATTGGAAACGCATTGCCTACATCGCCCTCGCCTCGCGAGCCATTGACGATGTAGAGGAAAAAAAGCTCGTCCCTGAGAAGAAAGTTCTCTATCAGTTTTCTGCACGAGGACACGAAGTTTCCCAAGCCATTATGGCCTCGTTCCTCTCTCATCCATGTGATGCCGTCGGCGCCTACTACCGCTCGCGCCCTATTCTTCTCTCCTTAGGACTTTCACTTGAAGATGCGATTGCAGCTCCGATGGCAAGATCAGGCGGATTTAGCGACGGTCGAGATATCGGCGTCGTCTGCAATTTACCTTCTCGCACGGGCCCATCGGTACTTCCGATGTCAGGAGATGTTGGTTCTCAATTTACCCCCGCGGCTGGTTGGGCACAGTCGATCATGTATCGACGTGACACCCTAAAGGAGTCTGCCTATCGCGGTGCGGTTTCGGTGGCTCATACGGGCGATGCAGGGGCAGCGACTAGTGGATTCTGGTCAGCGCTCACCATGGCGACGACTTTATCTCTGCCAATGCTCTTTTATGTTGAAGACAACGGTTTTGGGATTTCAGTTCCTGGAACCCAGCAAACTCCTGGCGGTAATATCGCGGCGAACTTAAGTGCGTTTGCGAATCTCACTGTTCTCCAGTGTGATGGCTCAGATCCAAGCGCCACCGCCAAGACCGTAGCCGAAGCTTTTACCGTTATCAGAAACGCTAAGGGGCCAGTGCTGCTGCGAGTAGCCGTCCCGAGACTCTCCGGACATTCCGGACAAGACACCCAGTCATACAAGAGCAAAGAACTAGTTGAATCTGAATGGCGACGAGATCCCCTACCTAAATTAAAAGCCTTTTGTCTTGAACTATGGAAAGGCCCTGACACCTGGCAAGGCATCGAACATCAGGTCAGTAATGACGTAGCGAACGCGCTGGAGGCGGCGCTCTCTCGTCCTGAAGCGAGCCCTTCGGGGGTAAGTAAACACGTTTTCTGCGAAGTTAATCCTGAGGGTGCTCTGATTTTTTCAAAGCGCGGCGGACTTGGCGCAGATGGCCACACATTCCCAGAATCGAACGCCACACCAAAGCCAGAACCCACCCGCATTAACATGATAACTGCGATTCGTCGCACGCTTGAACACGAGCTGCGCACCAATCCAAAAGTACTAGTCTTTGGAGAGGATGTCGGTCCAAAGGGTGGCGTTCATGCCGCGACCTTAGGACTCCAAGAAACTTTTGGTCCTACACGAGTCTTTGACACTTCGCTGTCTGAAGAAGGAATTATCGGCCGAGCCGTAGGCATGGCGCTAAATGGCCTCATGCCCGTGGCTGAAATTCAGTTTCGTAAGTACGCCGATCCGGCGACTGAACAGCTTAATAACTGCGGCACCATTCGTTGGCGCACCAATAATCGCTTCTCAGCGCCAATTGTGGTCCGTATGCCAGGCGGCTTTTTTAAATGCGGCGACCCTTGGCACTCAGTAAGTAGCGAAGTGGTGTTTGCCCATTCAATCGGCTGGCAGGTATGCATGCCGTCCAATGCAGAAGACGCAGTCGGCCTGCTTCGAGCCGCCATGCGCAGCCATAACCCAACTATTTTCTTTGAACACCGTCACATGCTGGACACTCCGTGGGCGCGCAGGCCGTATCCAGGCGATGACTACGTGCTTCCGATGGGTGTTGGCTCCCGTGTGCGCTCTGGCTCAAAACTAACCTGCGTGACGTGGGGGGCGATGGCAGAGCGTTGTGATGAGGCAGCCGATGCTTTCGAAGGTGACATTGATCTTATTGATCTGCGCACTATTGCACCATGGGACCGAGAGCTCGTGTTGGAATCAGTGAAAAAGACCCGGCGCTGTTTAATAGTGCATGAAGACGGCATAACTGCTGGATTCGGTGCCGAAATCGCCGCTGTGGTTGCCGAGCGCGCGTTCTTTGATCTTGACGCTCCCATTCGTCGAGTGGCCGTCCCCGATCTACCAATTCCGCACAACGTGACTCTCATGGAAGCGGTAGTTCCAAGTATTAGCAAAGTTCGAGAGGCAATGACTTCGATTTTAGAGGCCTAAGACATGATCAAAGTACTCTTTTCCAGTGATCAACAAGAGGGCACCCAGTCAGTGGTGTCTCAGTGGTTCAAGAAAGTTGGTGAGGCTGTTACTGAAAATGAGCCGCTGATTGAGGTCAGCACTGATAAAGTAAACGTTGAAATCGCTTCTCCTGGGACGGGCGTACTTTCTGAGATTCTAAAGAAAGACGGCGATGAAATTGCTCCTGGAGATATTTTAGGGTCAATCAACCCCAATGCCTCTGCAGACACTTCAAAGTCTTCTGGTGTCGATGCGGCGAAAGCTCAGGGTCAACCTTCTGCTTCTGCGCTTGCAGGTTCGGCAAGCTCAAGTGCGGCAAATGCTGCTCAGGAGCTAAGCCCCGCAGTTAGACGACTACTCAGTCAAAACAATATCGACGCTTCAAAGGTGACTGGCACGGGTAAGGGCGGCAGAATTACGCACGACGACGTTACGGCGTATCTTGCAGGCGCCAAGTCAGGGAGCTCTGCAAGCCATGCTCCTTCAAATGCGGGCAGCTCGGGAAATGAAGCACTAAAAAGCCGTAAAATTCCACTTAACGCCATGCGTCGCCAAATCGCTCAGCACATGACTCAGAGCTTGTTGCACACCGCGCCTCACGTCACCTCGGTGTTTGAACTCGACCTCTCTTCAGTAATGGCGCACCGAGAAAAGTCCAAGGCACGCTTTGAAGGTGAAGGCGCAAAACTAACTTTCACCAGCTACTTCGTGCAGGCTTGCGTTAAGGGCATACAGGCAGCACCAGAGGTGAATAGTCGTCTTCATGAAGACGCGCTTGAGGTGTTTGAAGATATTAACATTGGTATCGCCACTGCTATCGCACCCGACGGTTCTCCAAATTCGGATTCCGGACTTATCGTTCCCGTCCTGCGTAATGCCGACAAGCTCGACTTACTTGGTACCGCTCGCGCCTTACACGCGCTCACCGAGAAAGCTCGCCTCGGTCAGCTTTCTCAAGCAGAGGTACGAGGCGGAACGTTTACGATTTCTAATCACGGAGTGAGTGGAAGCTTGTTCGCCACGCCAATCGTTATTAATCAGCCTCAGTCTGCGATTCTAGGTATTGGAAAACTTGAGCGTCGCGCTTGTGTGATGCAAGTCAAAGGCGCTGAACAAGTAGTCGTACGCCCCAAGGCTTATGTGACATTAACCATCGATCACCGCGTACTCGATGGATTTAAGGCGAACTTGTTTCTGCGTACGTTCGTTGAATGCATCGAAGGCTCTTGGGATTAGGTCGAACCTAGCCTCCTTGTCGCTTGCCCCATAAAACCTTTCTGGGGAATAGAATGGCACCAAAGTCGAACGCACACATGTGGCTCGTCGAACCTCTGATGGATGACCCATCCTTCATCGAAAAACCCATGTTCGGTTGTCGCGCCTGCTATCTTCATGGACTTTTAGTTCTGGTACTGGCTGACGGAGAGCAACCATGGAACGGTCTGCTCGTGGCCACATCAACTCAACATCATAACGCTATTCGCGTCTTGTTTCCTGAGCTCGCGCCTCACGAAGTGCTGGGGAAGTGGCTTTACCTATCGGCTGAGCGCAATGACTTTGAGCAAGTAGCTCAAAATATTGTGAAGGCCGTTGCGCGACCCAGCGAATTGTTTGGGGTTGTGCCAAGAGAGCAGACTAGGAAGTCCAAAGCGAAGCGCTCAAGATGAAGAGGGGTAGAGGCCCGGCCTCTTTAGCGACATCGGGAAATCGAACGGATTAACGGAGGACTACGCGGCTTGGCGCGCTGCGGTTCTTTGTGGCGCAGAGCCTGAGGCAATTTGTGGCTGGAACTCGCGTGGCTCAAGCACCGCGTCGCCAAGCACACGAATGAGCTCCAAGTGTCCGTGGAGCTCACTTGTGCTCTGGTAGCGCCGCTCCGGTAAACGATGCATTGCTTTCAGAGTAAGATCACTTAGTGCACGTGGAATTTCAGGACAAATGTCCCGAGGAGATTTGGGGTCGAACTGTACTCGACGCACCAAGGTGTCAATCAAGCTATCTCCCACAAAAGGAGCTCTGCCTGTCAATAGTTCATAGGCTACAACGCCAAGCGCATAAATATCAGAGCGCTCGTCAAAGATTCCATGTGCCACGTATTCGGGGCTTAGATAATTTACCGTTCCTGAGAGTTGATCAGCGCCAGACAGCACACTTGTGCTCTGTGCGGCGGCAATACCAAAGTCGGTTATCTTGGCGTTGCCTTCTGCATCTATCAGAATATTCTCTGGCTTGAGATCTCGGTGTACGATGTGCTTTTCATGAATAGCGGAGAGTCCGGATGTGATCTGCGAAAGCATCTTTAGGGCGCGCCCAAGCGGCAATCGTTTTCCCCCACCAACAAGATCCGCGAGCGTTCCGCCCGGTACAAATTCCATGGAGAACGCGATGAAAGATTCATCCCAGAAAAAATCAAAGGCCTGAACTACATGAGGATGTTTTAGAGAAAGGCTTAAATCGACTTCGCGCCGAAACTGCGCTGATTGTTCTTGTTCACGAAGTGCCCCGTGAGCGATCACTTTTAGGGCGACTTGCTGACCGTCGATTTTAGACGAACAAAGGTACACCGCACCCACATCGCTCGCACATAAGCAGCGCATCAACTCGAACCTTCCAAAGAGGACGGTGCCGGGAAGTAAATTTTCAAAGAACTGCCGGTTCACTACATTTCCCTTAATCTGGCGGATGGGCACCTAATGACCCTCCGCATAGAGCTGTCAAAAAACAGCTGCGCTAGGTACAACCACTAGTCGCCCGTTCGGACGGAGTTGCTTCAGGGCATTAACCTATTGAATTAAAACGTTTTTGGTCGGTCCGGCTGGCACCCTCAACCCCGCGTTATCTCCAGAAGTACCTATCGAGGTTCTGCCCCCACCAAGGAATTGTTCATATCTCCGCGCTCCAACCGCCCAATTTCTCGCTGACTAGGCCCTGCCATCATCCAAATCCTAAATTTCTGGCCGACATGTTGAGCCACTTAGACTCACGTATTTCAATTCGATACAGAAACCAATCCCCGCCGACCCTGATCGTCAAACATAAATAGAAGTTACTTGGCGCTGGTTTGTTTCCCTGCAAGTCTTGGCTCGCATGGATTTCGCAGAACTTTCAATTCTCATGGTTGCTGCATTTGCTGCTGGATTCGTCGACGCCGTCGCCGGTGGAGGCGGAGTCATAGTTTTCCCTGCCTTTCTCTTTTTAGGCCTTCCGGTAGCGGATATTGTTGGCACCAACAAGCTCGTCTCTACTTTGGGCACTTCCGTCGCTTCATGGACTTACTTTAAAAAAGGAAAAGTCTCGTCGGAAATTGTAAGAGCCGCGCTGCCTTGGTCCGTCGTAGGTGCTCTTGCGGGGGCCATGCTGATCGTGTGCCTCCCCAATGAGTTTCTTCGGCCAGTCGTCTCGGTTCTTATCATCGCCGTAGCCCTCTACTGCTTCTTTCGTCCAAATCTTGGGGCTGAAAGTAGCTACGCAGGTCTCACCAAGCGATCCATTACTATTTTGCGTGCTGGCGCGTTCGCGCTGGCCGCCTATGACGGATTCTTTGGCCCCGGAACTGGCATCTTCCTCACCTTTCTATTCATCCACAGTTTTAAGCTGGACTTCTTACGCGCTTCAGGAAATACCAAGATTCTGAATTTAACAAGCAACGTAGTTTCCTTGCTCTACTTTTTGACGCAAGGAAACATTCGCTACGACTTAGGAATTCCAATGGCGGCCGCCAACATTCTTGGAGGATACATTGGGGCACACACTGCCATCTCCAAGGGTAACTCTTTTGTAAAGTGGCTCTATATTCTTATGGCGATACTCACCGCCGGAAAGATTGCTTACGAACTTTAAAGTGAGCGGCGTCGCAATAACATAGCTTCGACTCTGCGCTTAGCGGTGCCGCCAATATGCGCCCTTCGTTCAAGGGCATGGCGCGCGTCGAGAAGGCGAGATATCAGCGCATCATCAACTTCAAGTTTAATGCTCAACGCATCCGCAGAGCGCTTCAACATAGCAGCCGTAAGCTTCGGCAGTGGCTGACGGGTGCGCATCAACTCATCCACCGCAACGCCCACAATTTTGTACATGCGGCGGTATGGAATGCCGGTAGTTTGCGCCAGTTGATCGGCAAGGTCCGTGGTAAGCGAATAGTTATCGTCCACCATTTCACTCATGCGCTTCGCATCAAATGTGCTGGTGACTACCACTTGCTCCAATGAAAGCAGCATCTCATTCATCTTACGAAATGCGGTTGCCGCGTACTCTTTGACCTCTCGGGAGTCACGGTTGTATCCGGTCGGCAATCCACAAAGGAGTGAACTGACGGTGGCGTAGAGACCACCAAACTGAGCAGCACTTCCACGCAAAAGCTCTAAGGCATCGGGATTACGCTTTTGCGCCATTACCGAACTACCAGTAATGGGATGTAGGCGCTGCGCTACTTCATCCCCAAGCTCCACCATTTGAAATTCATGTGTGGTGTACAGCATCAGGTCAGCCGCCATTCTTCCAATCCCAATGGCTACCTGATTGAGGGCCCCTAAAAGTGCGAGTTGGAAAATCCCTCTGTTAGAAATAGCGTCCTGCGGCACTTCCCACACCCGGGCGAACCCTAAGCGCCGCGCCACATACAAGCGATCAAGCGGCCAGGTGGTGCCGAAAGACTCCACTGATCCAAGTGGGCACTGGTTGAACTGCTCGAGCACTTGCTCGAGCATTACCCTTCCGCGCATAAGGCAGTCCCCATGTGCAAGGTACCAATGACTGAGCGCCGTCGGCTTGCCAGGCTGCATGTGAGTATACCCCGGCATAGGAACATTGATTCCTGCACCAGCGCGCCCATAGAGCGCCTGTACCACCTGGTTTAGCTTCTCTATAATCTGGCTACTTTTGGAGCGAAGATACAGCATCTCCGTTACCATCACCTGATCGTTTCTGCTGCGCCCAGTATGCATTGCGAGACCAACGTCCTGCCCGACGCGGCTGATGACCTCCTTTTCAAGGGTAAGCTGGGCACCAAGCGCAGGATCAATGGAAAACTCTCCGCGCTCGTAAGTGGCACGAATATCGGTAAGTGCCGCAAGAATCTTCTGGGAGACATCAGGGCTAACGATCCCGACTGTACCAAGCATTTCGACGTGGGCAGACGTAGCCTGCAAGTCGAAAGGAACCATCTCTAGATCCAACGCTCGCTGCGTATCAGAGACAACTAAAGATGTAACCGCTTCGCTCACCATAGTCAGAGCGCCCAGACCTCACTTACACTCCGCCTCTCTTGTTGGCGGTAAGAACGATTTTACGAATGCGAATTGACGCTGGAGTAACTTCCACCATTTCATCGTCTCTAATGAGTTCAATAGCGCGCTCGAGCGTCATTGGCGTCACTGGGGTCAGAATAATATTCTCATCCCTGCCGGCTGCACGAATATTGGTGAGCTTCTTCTCACGACAGATGTTCACGTTCAGATCGTTTTCACGACTATGCTCACCGATAATCATGCCTTCGTATACAGGGTCTCCGGGAACCACAAACATATAGCCACGTGGCTCAAGCCCGAAAATAGCATATGCGGTCGCTTCTCCTTGACGGTCCGCAACTAGGGAGCCCGTAAGTCGACTTGCGAAGTCGCCGCGATACGGCTCGTAGCCAGTCAGATACGAATTCATCAGCCCAGTGCCGCGAGTATCAGTAAGAAACTCTGAGCGGTACCCTATCAATCCGCGTGAAGGAACTGAATACTCAACTCTTACTCGACCGGTGCCGTGATTGACCAAGTTAGTCATCTTGCCCTTTCTCTGGGCAAGCTTTTCGGTGACGATTCCAAGAAAGCGCTCTTCGCAGTCCACGAACAGATGCTCAATTGGCTCCTGCTGAACGCCGTCAATCTCCTTAAAAATGATCTGTGGGCGACCGACCGCGACTTCCCAGCCTTCGCGACGAATCTGCTCAATCAGAATCGCCATCTGGAACTCGCCACGCCCTTTCACGACGAAGCTTTCGCTCTGAGCGGAGCCTTCTACGCGCAGAGCCACATTATTAAGGGTCTCTCTATACAGTCGCTCATACAGGCGCTTGGCTTGAATGACCTTTCCGTCACGCCCGGCAAAAGGCGACGAATTGATGCTGAACTTCATCGAGATGGTTGGTTCGTCAACGGTAATGCGCTTTAGCGCTTTGGGTTGTTCCTTAGTACAAATGGTGTCGCCGATTTCGACATCCTCGATACCAGAAAGGATCACGATATCGCCTGCCTCTGCTGAGTCGACGTCCTGAAACGAAGCTCCCTCGTATACTTGCAGCTTGGAGACTTTCAATGGTCGCGGCTGCCCGTCACGTCCGATACAGACCAAGTTATCATTCTTTCGAACGTTGCCATGAAACACTCGCCCGATAGCAAGTCGACCCAGGTACTCAGAGTACCCTAAGTTTGCCACCAGCATTTGAAATGGCTCAGCGGGGTCATGCTCAGGGGGCGGAATCTTCGCGACAATAGTTTCAAACAGATACGATAGATCGCTACGCTCGTCTTCTAACGAGGGTTGCGCTCTACCCTCTCGACCCACTGCGTAAACCACCGGGACATCAAGCTGGTCTTCATCAGCATCAAGGTCAATCAACAAATCGTAGACAAAATTAAGGACTTCGGCAGGGCGGGCATCCTTACGGTCGATTTTGTTCACGACCACTACGAGGCCAAGGTTAGCTTCAAGCGCCTTCTTCAATACAAAGCGAGTTTGCGGAAGTGGCCCTTCGCTGGAATCTACCAACAGAATGGCACCATCGACCATGCTCAGTGCGCGCTCGACTTCTCCACCGAAGTCCGAGTGGCCCGGAGTATCGAGGATGTTTATCTTAACATCCTTGTAACGGGCCGCGCAGTTCTTGGCGGCGATGGTGATCCCACGCTCACGCTCAAGGTCCATGTTGTCCATCAGCCGATCGCTCATCTCCTGCCCTTCTCTAAACATGCCGCTTTGGCGGAGGAGATGGTCAACAAGTGTAGTCTTGCCGTGATCAACGTGTGCGATGATAGCAACATTTCGAATGCGCGTGTTCTTCTCGAGGGCAACCATGACTAAGGGCCAAACCTAGGTAAAGTTTAAGTAAATGTTAAGGGCGGTGTTTTACACGATTGAGGCCTGGAACACCAAGGTTCGGCAGCTCCGAATCACCAAATAGCGCTGAATTTATAAGAAAAACGTATTAATTTAGGGGAAGTTTAGCCCGTCGCCACCGTACTCTGCCCCTTACAAGCACGCCCTGGAGTTCCGAATTTAGACAAAGGCCTTCATTCGAAGCTCCTTCCATAGCTTTTGCCTTCATTGTGAAAAGGGCAACTCAAGTCACCCCTAACCGCAGGCTAGGGAGGAACTAGCTACTCGCCTGAGCTGGCTGAGTCACCGCTGATTGCTCGTGTTCAAGCCGACGAGCGACATCTCCGGGAGAACCGGTCTGTCGTGCGAGAATAGAGTACGCCACGG
The DNA here is from genome assembly GCA_041739995.1 of Bdellovibrionota bacterium. GTDB lineage: Bacteria > Bdellovibrionota_C > UBA2361 > UBA2361 > JBGSMV01 > JBGSMV01. The sequence continues at coordinate 69,890 of JBGSMV010000042.1, read as the reverse complement.
GTACTACGAGCAGGGTAAAAATTGTGGCAACCCCAACTCCAAAGAATACTACAAAGCCAATGGTGGAACGGGTTTCAGACCCTGGTCCACTGGCAAGAAGCAGCGGAACCGCTCCTGCAACGGTAGTAACCGCGGTCATTAGTACCGGACGGAATCGAACTTCAGACGCTTCCTGAATCGCTTGCATGAACTCAGTTCCACGCTCCCGAAGTTGGTTTATGAACTCTACAATGAGAATTCCGTTCTTCGTCGCTATTCCTATCAAGATAATCAACGCGACTTGAGTGAAAAGATTCAAACTTCCTCCAGACACTAGCAATCCTATCAGCCCACCCAACACGGCGAGCGGAACGGTGAGGATGATTACAAGCGGGTGGATATAACTTTCGAACTGGGCAGCAAGTACCAGGAACACTACCAAAATCCCTAGGACAAAGGTGAATAAGACCGAGCCTCCGAACGACTTAAAGTCCTTCGATTGGCCCTTGTAATCCACGACCACCTCCTCGGGCAGATGAGTTGCGACGAGGTTTTCTAGGTGAGCAAGCGCCTTACCAAGCGAGAGCTGATCAGAAAGATTGGCCTCTAGGGTGACCGATCGCACCCGATTGTAGCGATTGAGGGAACTCGAATCAGCAATCTCTTCCATGGATACCAAGTTAGAGAGTGGAATCAGTCGACCAGAACGATCGGAGCGCACGTAAATGCTTTCAACATTGCGAGTGGTTCTCTGCGTGTCGCGTTCTCCTTCAATCAGCACATCATACTCTTCGCCACCCTCGATGTAGGTGGTAGCACGCCTAGACCCCAACATGGTTTCAAGGGTTCTGCCGATTGTTTCTACGCTGACGCCTAAATCAGCTGCGCGATCGTAATGGATTTGGACGCGAATCTGAGGTTTTGTCTCTTTGTAATCCCAATCCAGGCCTACAAAACCAGGATTGGCTTCGTTCACTTTTTGCACAATGGTGTCACGCCACTCGGCTAGCTGCTCATACGTGCCACCCCCTAAAACAAACTGTACTGGCTTTTGGATTCCTCCTCCAAAGCCTTGTCGCATTACCGGAAATGCACGCACGCCTGGAAGATCGGCAAGCATCTTAGTGACTCGACCCATCAGATCCCATGCGGAATCTCGCTCGCCCCAGGGACGCAAAGTGCAAATAACAAGTCCTGTATTAAACGCTATCTGCCCACCAAAACCTCGCGGCGCGCGCACCAAAAGTCTCTGAATCCCCCCGTCACCTACAAGTGGCATTAGACGACGCTCAATCTCGTCCATGTAATCAACCATGTACTGATAGGAAGCTCCTTCGGGGCCGTTCACCTGAACAAAGAATGCGCCACGATCCTCCTTAGGAGTGTACTCAGAGGGAAGAATCATAAATAGCCCTGCCACCAAAGGGAGTGTGGCAAGAAACAGAGCGGCAATCAGACGTGGCCGCTCCAGGCTACCGGCGAGCAATTTCCTGTACTGGCCATGCAACCTGGCGAAGAAGCGATCCATGAACTGCGTCACTTTGCTTGGAGTCCCCTGGCCGCGACCAAGAATCTTTGACGCGATCATAGGGGAAAGAGAGAGCGCAATGAGACTCGAGAAACACACTGCCGCCGACATCGTGACCGCAAACTCGAGGAAGAGCTTACCAATATTACCTTCGAGGAATGAGATTGGCGCGAATACCGCTACTAACACCAATGTTGTTGCGACTACCGCAAACGCTACTTCTCGGGTGCCTTTAAATGCAGCTACAAGCGGAGTTTCGCCATATAACTGCATACGGCGAACGATGTTCTCAAGCACGACGATTGCATCGTCGACGAGCATTCCAATAGCAAGCACCAATGCAAGCAGGGTGAGCATGTTAATAGACAAGCCCAGCGCATACAGCACGATAAACGTCGCTACGATTGATACCGGCACCGTAACCGCGGGCACTAAGGTCGCTCGAACGCTCCCCAAAAAAAGATAGATCACCGCCACTACCAATAGAATAGTAATGAAGAGCGTCTGGTAAACCTCATTAATGGCCCCTTCAATAAACACGGAGCTATCGTAACTTTCATTCAGGCTCATTCCTTGCGGAAGAAGGGGATTCAGGCGCTGCATCTCTTCCTTAGCGCCCCGAGCAACTTCAATCGTATTGGCGGTGCTTTGTTTAATGATCCCGAGGCCGACCATGGGAATTCCATTGCCGCGAAACATGACCCGATCCTCTTCGGTACCTTTTTCTACTCGGGCGACATCCCCGAGACGCACCAGGTAGCCATCACCCCCTCGGCTCACTACAATCCGTTGAAAATGTGAAGCATCCTCAAAAGGGCGATCGACTCGCACCGTGAACTGCTTTTGAAGCGATTCAATATTTCCTGCGGGAAGCTCGACATTTTCTCTGCGAAGCGCATTCTCGATATCCTCGGTAGTGAGGTTACGAGCAGCGAGTTCTATGCGGTCAAGCCAAACTCGCATGGCATAGCGCTGCTCTCCCCCAATGCGAACGCGTGCCACACCATCAAGCACAGAAAATCGATCAAGTAGGTAACGCTCAGCGTAATCGGTAAGCTCGGGGACAGAAAGGCGATCACTGGCAAGATTCAGCCAAATAATCACATCCTCATTGGCGTCCACTTTCTGAATCTCTGGCGGATCAGCCTCGGGGGGCAAATCATCCAAGATACTAAATACGCGGTCACGAATATCATTTGCTGCCGCATCAATATCTCGCTCGACGTTAAACTCAACGGTGACCTGAGAACGACCATCTTGGCTTGAAGATTGAATGTAGCGAATGCCTTCAATGCCTGAGATGCGATCTTCTATAAGTTCGGTGATTCGTGTCTCTACTACTGCAGCGGATGCTCCACGATAACTCGTCTCTACGGTAACAATCGGCGGGTCAATGTCTGGATACTCGCGTAGAGGAAGACGGGAGAAACTGACCATGCCGAAAGCAAGCAGGATCAGAGAAATGACCGAGGCAAAAACTGGGCGAGTTATTGAGACGTCCGAGAGCCTCATGCCTATTGCTCCTGCGTGAGGTTACGAAGAACATCTTTGATAGAATCTTCTGCGGCTAGCTCCTTGAGGATTTTTACCGGGGCCCCCGGACTTAACATCATCGTGCCATGAATAATTACTAGCTCTCCTGGGGTAACGCCTTCGGTAATCTCCACTCGTCCCGGCTCTCGAGCACCAATTTGCACTACCCTTCGTAACGCTGTTGGGGCGCCCTGGTCGGGAGAAATGGCAACGTATACCGAATGCTCTCTCCCCACTGAGATGATGGCCTCCTCTGGTACCACTGGTGATTCTCTAGGGTCTTTCATAAGTTCGACCGTCATAAGAAGTCCGGGCTTGAGTCGTCGCGTTGGATTTGGAATGAGCGCACGAATAGCTACTGCGCGGGTTACCGGGTCGACTCGAGTATCAACGCTGCTTACTTCTCCCTCAAATACTTCGTCTCGAAATGCACGAGCCCGCGCACGCACCTTCAAACCTGATTTCAATACCGGTAAGAATGTGCTCGGAACCGAGAAATCTAATTTCATTATCGAATCGTCATCAATCGTGGCAACCAGTGCTCCTGGAGTAACCAGCGCACCTCTACTGATGCCTCGAAGGCCCACCACACCGTCAAACGGTGCCTCAATAAGAAGATCCTGAAGGCGCGACTGGATAGCTTGCACTCGTGCTTGAGCGGTTGAGAGATTGCGCTTGCGTTCGTCAACGGTACTGGTTGGCACCGCTCCGCGCTCAATTAAGGGTGTAAGTCGGTCGTATTGGATTTGCGCCTCCTTCACCTCTGCGCGAGCTTCCCTGAGGAGGGCGCTCTCCTCCGTGCTGGTCATCTCTGCGAGCAACATCCCTTTTTCAACTCTCTGGCCGTCCTCAAAGTGAATGGCGCTAATCGTCTTGGTCACTGTGACGGTAAGGTCCACGCTCTCATTGGATCGCAGGGTTCCCAGAGCTTCTATGCGATCGACTAAGGGCTGCAAGGTTACGCGTGTGACAAGCACTGGAATAGGACGTCCAGCTGCGGCTTGGGCCTCGACCGCGGTCGGGACAACGAGACCAAACGCTATTGCCAGACATGCGCTCAGCATTCGTGACCTACGAAAGTGGTAAACAAAGGATGGAGATTGATTCATGTATGTCCTATTTCGAAAGTCACTGGAATGGTCTGCAGAGACTAGCGCGAATACACGGGGAAGCTCAGCGCTTGCCCTCACACCGATAGCGCATCAATAGAGGCGAAGCCTCCTGGTTCTAACCTGATGTGCGAGGACTCGAAAGACTTTGGGGCCGCAAATTGCTCCACTTGAGGCCTGGAGATGGCGCACTACGCCGCGTGCGGTCGAACCGGGTTTGGGTTGCACAGCCGCGAGGTGCACCCACATTAAGTGGCCCCCGCCTCCGTGGACTCCAAAATTAGCGCTAATTTGCGAAAAGCTTAGCTCCTCGCAGTCGTACTGCGTCCCCCAGCCAACATGCTCTGAACTCCAGAAATGAGACAGAAGCCTTCAGCTTGAGCGCCGGTCCAGAGCTTTGCTCCTTCGCCGTAGGTAGCGCGAGCGTCCATCAGAGAATGCCGGCTTCGAACTCCAACCACTGAGACTTGACCGTGTTCCAATCGCACTAACGTTTCGCCCGACACCATGCTCTGACTCGAGTCCATCAAAGCTTCGAGGTCGCGCATTACAGGATTAAAATACTGCCCCTCATGCAACAGCATGCCGTATGTACTGGCCGCCTGGTCTTTGACCTGCATTTGCCACTTCGTGAGCACAAGCTTCTCAAGCTCACGGTGAGCTGCGATCAAGATCATGGCACCCGGAGCTTCAAAGGCTATTCTGCCCTTGATTCCAAGCACTGTGTCTCCGATGTGAATACCTCGTCCAACGCCAAGCGCTCCGCCACGCTCATTCAGGCGCACAAGGAGCTCATGACTGTTGCTATCCTTATTCGAAAAGGTGACGCCGTCTAGCTCAACAGGCATTCCCGCTTCCCACTTAATGGTGATTTCTGCTGGTTTAGCTCCGGAAGCCTCAGGTGACTTGGTGATGACCCAGGCTTCTTCTGGAATCTTCATCCAGGAATCATGCGTTTCACCGCCACCGATAGTCGTGCCCAAGATGCCCTGGTTTACTGAATACTTCTTTTTTACGCTTGGAAAATCGAAGCCCCACTCGGCAAGGCGCCGCACCTCTTCTTCTCGACTCAAATCCAGTTCACGAATGGGCGCAATAATCTGCAAATTTCCCGCAAGACTCTTGATAGAAATATCAAAGCGCACCTGGTCGTTTCCCGCTCCGGTGCAGCCATGCGCCACGGCCTGTGCGCCCACTTCCTGAGCCACTCTTACAAGAGCCTCGGCTTGGATGCCGCGCTCTGCTCCCACACACAGTGGGTACGCTTGCCCTCTCAGCACATTGCCTTTAATGACGTAGGAGACAAAGCGTTGATACACCTGCTCCTTCAAATCCACAGTAATATGCTGGGTTGCGCCGAGCTCCTTTGATCGCTGCGAAATGGTCTTCAGCTCTGAGTCTGAAAATCCTCCCGTATCCGCAGTTACGGTAGTCACCTCGAAACCACCTTCCTTCAGATAGGGAATACAAAATGAAGTATCTAAACCGCCGCTGTATGCTAACACTACTTTCTTAGGCATCTCTCGCTCACCTTGATTGATCGTAACGTGAGGCTAAAGGCTATCACGAACATCAAGAATAGCTCCAACTGCGAAGAACTCTCTTGTCCGATATAGGACAATTATGTCCGTCTTCGGGCTTGAGACCTGTCGTTGCCCTTGATCCGCAGCTCGCATTGATAAACAATCAGAGTAGTCCAATGCTGGACACTGTTGACCAAGATTGCGAAATCGATAGCGGGCGCAGCGCGCCCAAACCCCCAATCTCTTTTCTCGCCCATGTCTATCACCCGCCTCACCCAGCACTACATCTCAGAGCGTCCTAGTGTGCGGGACTGCCTTAAGCGCGGTCTGATAAACTATTCTGCGCTCTCACGGGAAATCTGCGAGGAGTTTGGCGATAAACACTTTGATGCTGTGCTGGTGGCATGCCGTCGCTACTCTGAGCGCGTAAAAGGAAAAGAGTCGCTTGAGACCAAGGTGCGTGCACTCCTTAAAAGTGTCTCGATCCGCACTACCAACCAAATGGCGGTTGCCATCGTTGAAAAGCCCCGCGACTTTGAGAAGCTGCATCGCCTTCAGTCCTTTGTGCGACAAGAGCGCGGAGACTTTCACCTGATTGAAGGCGCTGAAGTGTTGGTGCTGATCACCAATCAGGATTACCTACCCGAAATTCGCGCACAGTTCCGAGGTAAGATAAAAAAGACCAGCGCTGACCTCGTTCAAATCTCAATGCTGTTTGATGAGCGCCTAGAATCAACCCCCGGGGTGGTGTCGTTCATCTACGGGGTGCTCGCTGAGCAGGGAGTGAACGTGGTCGAAGAGATGAGCTGCTGGACTGAGCTCATGATGGTGGTGACCGAGGAAGACGCGCCTCGCACCCTACGAATTCTGAATTCAATCTCTGGACGAGAGAGCCCCAAGCTTAAGTGAAAACATAATAGGGAACGCATATGAAAATTGTCGCTGATAAAATCGCTTCCGCCGCTCGAAACGCCAAGCTCTCGTCTGAGCTCACGCTTTCACCCGACATCACCGCGAAAGAGGGCTTCATCATCGCTGGGCGCCTGCTCAACGAGCGCTCTGACTATAACACCATCGAGCTGGCTTCCGGGCGCATGAGCCGCCTCTATCGTGATGACGTCGTAGTTGGCGTCTTGGGTCCCCGTAACGCCTTAAAGGGATTCAGTGGCATTGTGCCTCAATCCATTAAGGTCGGTGAAACGTTGCAGATACTGAATCTGGGAGGCGTGGTCGGCAAGTGCACTAGCGACAACGCTGAACTCGGACGTCCCATAGACATGGAAGTGCTTGGAGCAGTACAGCATTTTCCTAACTTTCTGCAACGTGTCGGTTCCCCAGCGTCCATTCTCGAAGGCGAAATTCGCCCCCGACAAGACCTGCCCCACGCCGCCCCACTCATTGTTATTTCTGGAACTTGCATGGATGCTGGGAAAACCAGAGCGGCCTGTGAGTTGGTGAAACACATTACTCGCGCCGGGAAGAAGGTCTGCGCGGCAAAGCTCACGGGCGTAAGCCTAATGCGCGATACGCTTGCAATGGCAGATTGCGGCGCAGTCGCGGTGCTGAACTTTACCGACGCGGGTATAGTTACTTCAACTGCGGACAACGCAGTTACTTCAGCAAAAGGCGTCATCGCAGCTCTCAGCGAGAAGAAGCCAGACTGCATCGTGTTAGAACTTGGTGACGGCATCATGGGCGAGTACGGCACAATGTCGATTCTTTCTGATCCAGAGATTATGAAATTTACCTCTGCCCACGTGGTAAGTGCAAACGATCCAGTAGCTGCTTGGGGCGCTCACGAGTTCTTGTCGAACCTCCCGTCCGACCATCCATGCCACGAAATAACCGTGATTTGTGGCCCCTGCACAGATAATGACGTGGGCAAAAACTTCATTCGTTCAAGACTCAAATTGCAGGCAGCTAATGCTATGCGCGATGGCAGGGAGTTCGCAGGGATTGTATACAAGCAAGTTTTCGGTGAGGAGCTTCCATGAAGAGGTCTCTAGAAAACCAGAGGCAGCCCTCGAGTGGAGCACCGCTCAAAGTAGGCGTATTCGGAGGCTCGGGCTACGTCGGTCTAGAGCTCATGCGCCTGCTTTTAAACCATGTCCAAGCGGATCTAGCCCTTGTCACCTCCAGAGAGTATGCCGGGAAAAGCGTGGCGTCAGTGCATCCGTCGCTTGAAGGACTTTGCCCCCTCATCTTTGTTGAACCACCAGCGCTTGGCTCACCTATCGAAGTGCTCGATAGCGCTTTTGCGGAACTTGATTTGTTGTTCTTTGCAGTACCTCACGCTCAGTCGTCTCCGGTTATCGGCGCCATATCCAAATGTGAGCGTTTTGTCTCGGGCGATCTGCGAATCATTGATCTAGGGGCAGACTTTCGACTTTCCGCTGAACACTTTAGTCAGTTTTATAAACAACAGCACCCCTGCCCTGAACTGATTGCCGAGGCGGTGTATGGCACGCCGGAGGTTTCCCGTGACGGCATAAAGTCTGCTCGACTAGTGGCAAACCCAGGCTGCTTTGCAAACTGCGTAACGCTGGGACTTCTCCCTTTAGTTCTTCACTTTGGCAAACATCCACTTGTTGCGAGAGTCTCAGCGGTGACTGGATCCACAGGTAGTGGCGTGACCGCCACCGCCAAAACACATCACCCAGCAAGAAACGAATCCATGAGTTCATATGAGGTACTGACTCATAGGCACGGCCCAGAAATCGAGCAAGCGCTCTCCCTCGCGCAAAGTGGCGCTACCAAGATTCATCTGGTTCCACATTCTGGCAACTTCTCGCGAGGAATCTATTCCACAAGCTTCGTTACCATTCCCGACGGCTCTGTAGATGTAGTCGAACTCTACCGGAAATTCTGCGCGACTGAGTTCTTCATGCGCTATAGAGACGTTACTCCACGGGTGCTCGATGTACGCGGCTCAAATTTCTGTGACATAACCGTTCGGCAACAAGGAAGCGAAGTCGTAGTCATTAGTACGCTAGATAATCTGGTAAAGGGTGCCGCAGGAAATGCCATTCAAAACATGAATTTGATGTACCACATCCCTGAGACTACCGGGCTCTGCGCAGCCGCACTTTTCCCGTAACGGAACTTGAGATAGTCGACGGACTAAGAGGAACAGCAAGAAGGACAGCACACATGGTTTCTAAATCTTCTAGATCAATTATAAGCACTTCAGATTTGACGCTCCAAGAGCTGGACGAAGCCCTTGCACTCGCAGCCAAGGGAAAATCAAGCCACTGGCGTGACTTCTCCTCGTCTCTTTCAGGGCGAGTACTTGCTCTTATGTTTTTTAACCCGTCTCTGCGCACTAGAGCCTCCTTTCAGTCCGGTATTGCTCGCCTCGGCGGACAATCGGTCGTCCTCTCCCCAGGAGCCGACTCGTGGACTCTGGAATTTGCGGACGGTGCCATGATGTATAGGGACCGCACTGAGCACATCAAAGATGCAGCGGGAGTGCTTTCTCAGTACTTTGATGCGGTGTGCGTCAGAGCATTCTCCAAGCTTTCCTCTTGGGAGGAAGACCGAGATGAACCAGTGCTCTCGGCCTTCACCAAGCATCTTGATATTCCCCTTATTAGTATGGAAGGAAGCTGCTGGCATCCCTGTCAGGCCTTGGCCGATGCCCTCACATTGCGCGAAACTTTCGGCAACAAGCTACACGGCAAGGTTTTTACCCTCTCTTGGGCACCGCACCCCAAACAACTTCCTCTTGCGGTTCCTCACTCCACGGCGCTGATTGCCGCACAACTTGGGCTGCAACTGCGCATTGCCCATCCGGAAGGCTACGACTTCGATCCAAAGATAATGTCTATGATTCAGAGTGCCGCAGGCAGTTCTGGTGGATCCGTCGAGGTCTTCTATGAGCAAGAACAGGCGGTTCGAGGAGCTGATATTGTATACGCAAAGAGTTGGACACCTCCTGGCTTTATAGGACACCGCGAACTTGAACTAGAACATCGCAAGTCGTTGCTTCCTTGGATAATGGACCAGGAAGTCATGGCTCACGGAAATGATTCTTACTTCATGCACTGCCTACCGGTAAGACGGAACGTTGAAGTAGCGGATGAAGTACTGGACAGCAAACGCAGCCTTACTGAGCAGCAAGCGGCGAACCGAATGCACGCCCAGAATGCTTTGCTTTTAAAAATTCTTAAAACTGACCTGTGACAAAGAACTGTGACACTGAGGAATGAGGAACACCATGAACCGTATCGAAGCGCTTACAGAAATTCTCCCTTATGTACGTGAGTTTCAGGGCAAGACATTTGTCCTAAAACTTGGCGGCGAACTCTGCACTGGAGCGGTACTTGAAAACGTCGCCCGTCAGATTAGCTTGATTCATCACATTGGCATGAAGGTTGTGCTGATACACGGTGGTGGCCCTCAGCTTGATGTGCTGAGCAAAAGACTTGGGCTAGAGACCGTAAAAAAGGCGGGCCGACGTATCACCGACGACCAGACGCTGAAGGCTGCCGTAATGGTGTTCTGTGGCGAACTGGCCACATCAGTAACCACGGCACTCGGTAAACATGGAGTGCGTGCACTAGGGCTTTCGGGTGCCGATGCTCAAATCGTGCTTGCGTCAAAGCGTCCCCCACTTCGTGTCCAATCAGATCAAGGCGGCACTGAATTAGTGGACTTCGAGAACGTCGGCGTGATCGAGTCCATAAATACGGAGCTGATAGGCAAGTTTCTTAAGGAAAATCTTGTCCCTGTAATTTCACCGATAGCGGCGAGCACGAGCGGGCAGATTTTTAATATCAATGCCGACACACTTGCTTCTAAGGTCGCACAATCGATCGGCGCTGAAAAACTGATCGTACTTTCGAACGTTCCTGGACTGCTTCGTTCCGTATCTGAACCAACCTCTTTGGTCTCCTACGCTGATATTGAACAGATTCAAGATATGGTCGAAGCGGGCAAGGTTACGGCGGGCATGTTGCCCAAAGTCCAAGCTTGCCTTGAAGCGATAAAGGGCGGTGTGCACCGCGCCCATATAATAGACGGAACCAGGAGTGACTCTTTGCTCATGGAGCTGTTCTTAAACGAAGGCGTGGGTACTATGATCGTAGAAAACCTTAAAGATATCGCCTAGGGCAGTTTCCGAGCTTTGCTTGGCTGTCGAAAATGCTCTGGGCTAGCTGTGGTAATTTGCAACGAAATTTTTAACGCGGAGGTCTCGGGGGACACGCAGGGTGCGGCGAGTTAACTGCTCGAACAATTCCGTCTCTAAGATGAGGGACGTTGAAGTTAAGGAATAGCCCAACTGGTTTGTGTGCAAGTTTAAGATAGGTAAGTAGCTGGGCCTTGTGTACGAGGGCAAGGCGCTCTACGGACTTACGCTCAACTATTAAAAGGTCTTCGACCTAGAGGTCGACTCTTTAACCAACCTCTAGCTAGACACCGTCGTAGATGACTGGAATTCCAACTTCCGAAAAGACTCTTACCTCTCTCATCAAAAGTTGGTGCTGAAGACAGACTTGATAGCCCTGCTCAAAGAGCCCTGGCCCAAGTGCTGAGTGCACCTTAATTGCTGCGTCAATAACCTACCCTGTGAGTTCTTTAAGAATCATCCTCCGTGCCCCCCGCGTCCACCGTGTTATAATCGGATGTTTCGATCGAGAGTTGCTCACCAGCAGGCGCCACCCGCACCAACATCGCCGAAAACAATAAGAACTTCAGTCAATTACAGCCAAGACCGGTCTTGTTTGTGATGCAAATGCCACCAAAGCTTAAGCCTTTGGCCAACAAAGACGATCCATCACCTCATGGATTCAGTATTGGGTATTGGTCTTCGTGGACTCAAAAACGGCTTTGAACGCTTGAGCGATGCCTCTAGCCGCATCACCAGCGCCTTTCGACCAGAGAGTACAGAAGACCCTGTCAAAGGAATCATTGATCAAAAGACCGCTGACATACAGATAAAGGCTTCTGCAGAGGTCATCAAAACCGCGGAAGAGTTAGATAAAAGCATTCTTGATATTATTGCGTAACGCGCCACCCCCTTCGGTGCGAGTTGCCCCACCGTGCCACCCTTTCAATCCATCCCAGAGACCTCACGCCATTGAGTAACGACTCACGCATTTTGCGCTGGAAACACAATCGATTTCGTGATTTGTTCGGGCGCATGAAACACATCACCCTACCCTTTCTTCCCTTCCGCTGGCTGCTTGTCCCCGTAGGCATCCTATTGCTGTGCATGAACCTCACTTCATGTTCAGGCGGTAACAGCTGCGACTCAAATCAAGCTAACAACAAAATGCTGGCGCTCAACAAAGTGGTAGGTAAATATTTCGCGATTGGTGGCGAAGGGATGACTAAGTTTGCCGCCGGCCTTCAAACCGAGAGCGGCACCGTGAGCGAATTGATCGCCCAAGAGAAATATACCGAAGCCTGCGCCAAGGTGGCCGAACTTGATAAAAAGTACGAGCTCAACCTTGCAAAGGAAGCCGAAGGCATGATCACGATGGAGCAGCTCGCCAAAGATGGCGGTAAAGGTGGCGGCACCTGCTCAGTAGCGGATGCGGCAATCAAACAAATGGAGCTGCACGGACTTCTTCAAAAAGAAGTCGATGCAGGACGAAAAAGCTCGGACATCTTTAGAGACTTCAATACCGACACGCGCGGCTACGCCGAAATGCTTTCCACTAATCCCACAGAGGCTTGCGAACTTTTCGACCGCCTGAAGAAAAAGTACGGGGTCTAGGGCTTCTCCACTCGATTTGTGCTCACCTGCGAGCGACGATAGGCTCCAGAGCTGCGTCATACTCACTTTACCTAGGGAGCTCCCATGCAGAAACGTCTGATACTCGCATTCTTCGCTATAGTAATATGTAGTTTTACCTTTCTGACTCCACAAAACAGCATGGCCGAGTCCCTCCAAGAGAAACTTGACGCCAAACGCTCTTCTGGTTCTGGAAAAACTCCCCCTGAATCTCGTCGCATCATGACCTCAGCGACCGCCGCCCTTGCCGCATCTGAGCTCACCGAACACGCACCAAAAGTTGGTGCCGAGCTCCCCGACGGCAACTTCATAACCGCAACGGGCCAAAAAACGTCCCTTTCCAAGGAACTTGAGGGGAAGTCCGCCATTGTCACTTTTTATCGAGGTGGTTGGTGCCCCTACTGCAACATCCAATTACATGAGTACCAACAGCATCTCTCTGAAATATTGGCCCTAAACGCCAAGTTAATCGCGATATCTCCTGAACTTCCCGATCAGGCTCTCTCGACCAAAGCAAAAAATGAGCTGGAATTTGTCGTATTGAGCGATCAAAACAACACCTATGCACGCTCCCTTGGAATTGTATTCGCACTCGGTAACGACCTTCGCGGTGTGTATGAAGGCTTTGGAATCAATTTGCCCAAAGCTCACGGCGTAGACTCGTGGGAGCTTCCGCTTGCGGCCACCTTTGTGGTGGATGGCGAGAGAACTATTCGATATTCGTTTGTTGACGCTGATTATACGAAGAGAGCAGAACCTTCGGCGCTTCTTGAAACGCTACGAACGATTAAGTAAGCGCTTTAACTAGGCGCACTGCTCAAGCACTTCGAAACTCTCTGTAGGCAAGTGCCAGAATAGTCACGCCAACAATTGGGGAAATTCCCAGTAACATCACCTCGCTGACGATCGGTGCCGATGAATGTCCGCTCGAATCGAGCACAAGATACGTTACATAAATGAGGTAGTACCCTAGGAACAGCGCCCCCTTCCATCGATCTATCTTCATGCCGACATAGAACAGCGGAAAACATGCAAAACTGACCGCAATCATGGCCGGCAGGTCGAAGGTCAATGCGGCGCCAGAAACAGCTATCGGAGAAACTATTGAAGTAATTCCAAGCACCGACAGAATATTAAAGATATTACTCCCCACCACATTGCCGATCGCGATGTCCCGCTCTCCACGTATGGTTGCAATGACTGAGGTTACGATTTCAGGCAACGAAGTGCCCACCGCCACGACGGTGAGCCCGATTACCAGCTCACTCATTCCGAAAAGACGCGCGAGCTCAATTGCTGCACCAACAAAAACCTCAGCACCACCGGTCAACACGCCTAGCCCTGCGACAAGACCCGCTACCTGTCCTCCGCGAGATCTCAGAAGCCGATCGACAAACCCTGAAGCACCTTCATTCTCTGCCGCTAAACGAGAATCTTTCTCATTTCGAGCTGTTCGAACAAGGAATGCGACATACGCAATCAATAAAACGACAAGCAGCACTCCATCTACACGGCTTACCACTCCATCAAGGCTCACCAACAGAGACAAGCCAGACACCCCAATCATGACGGGAATATCGAGGCGCAGGAGTTGTTGGTGTACGATCAATGGAGCAATCAGCGCGGATACCCCGAGAATCAACAGGATATTGCACATGTTGCTCCCGACCACGTTGCCGAGAGCAATGTCGGAACTTCCCTTGAGAGCCGAGCTAACACTTACAAGAAGTTCGGGGCTGCTTGTTCCAAATGCAACTACAGTAAGTCCCACCACTAAGGGTGCTATTCCAAATGAGATAGCAAGTCGACTGGCCGCCCGTACGAGCAACTCCCCTCCTATGGTCAGGAGAATGAGACCTACCAAGAGTAAAAACCAAACCATTGAACACCCACCTACCAAAAAGCTTAGCGCACATCAAAAAGTATCCCCTGGATGATTATTGTCGGACGGACACAGGGATACGAACAAGAGGCAATCGGGCAGGCAGGAACGCGAGCTTTCTCATGGAGTTAGATTTTATCGAACCACCCTTGCCGCCTTTATCTGAAGTTCAACATCAAAATACTGATCGCCAGCAGATTCAACCACGCGAAACTTTCCCACAGCCCCCTGGTGCTCTGCGCCAGTGAGCAAGCGCGAGATGAAATCCTCAGTTCCGGCGCTAGTCGAAGCACTATGTAACAAATATGCGAGATCGTAATGATTTGCACCTGCGGAAATCACACTGTCGTTCCCGAACCGCTCAACATACTTGCGATGAAACTCATCGGTCACAGAAATCGTCGCAAACCATGCACTATCAAGTGCGCCACCCGCAGCGTCAATTTCTGAGGTAGCGTGAAGACTTTCGCATCCGAATATTTTCATATTGAGCACCACTTGGGCGGCTTGTCTCGCAAACGCAGCGCTTTGTCCGGGGTCCAAACAAATAGCGAACTGTGATACCTTTCGAGCTGCTGCGCGAAGTATTATAGCGCGGAAGTCCTTCGAATCGTTAGGCACCTCCTCATTCATCAAGATTTTGTTTTCGGGAAACCACTCTATGAATCCTTGTCGCCACGACTCACTGTAGTCGTTGGTAGAGATAGTTACGGCGACGTTGTCGGCCTTTCTCCTAATCGCTTCCTCTGCAACTTCCCTGCCTTCATCAGCACCGCTAGGGTAAGAGCGAATAACAAATGGGCGGTTCCTTGAAACTTTAGTGTCACTTGCCCATGCGACCAACGGGACGCCGCGCTGTTGCGCTAGCGGCGCGACTGCATTGCATGGTGTAGAAGCGACGCAAACAATGGCATCGACTTTGTCCGTCGAGATTAGCTTATGAAATGCGGCGACGCTTTTTGCGGGCTTAAATTCATCATCTTCGTAAATTACCTCGATCCAGTCCCGTCCAGGCTCGGCCCGCCCAAGCTCAGACAGTGCCAACTCAAAGCCGTTTTTCGCTGCGTCGCCATACACCTGCGCGGGACCAGACAGCGGAGCTATGAAGCCTAGACGGAATTTCCTTTGAAACGACTCGGCAAAACAGCAAACGGGAAGAATTAATGAAAGCGTTAATGCGGAAAAGAAAATATTTCGGATTCTATTTGTCATAATAAAAATAATACGTGTTGCTAGCGCAAGGGTAAGGATGGACGAGACAAAGTGTGCGGCAATTCACCTCCGTTTTACCAGACCGTTAGCTCCTACTTTTTCTGTAACACCTCCTCCAATAGTCAATCAAGATTTTGCCCGTGAGCGATAGATAACCGTTTCGAAACAAGGGCTTTCCTCACGTTCACGAGAGACCCCGATACCGCCGGCCGCTCCCCGCAACCTATCCAAAAAGGCGCACACTCCCGCTATATCGATTGGCAAGCACGTATTCAGAGAAAACCCGGCACCTTTCCTTCAGGAAGTGGTGACCGCGCACCCAAACGATGCAAGAAGACACTATGAAGAATTGCAAACAAGCGCTGCCTCTGGTCACCAAAGCGACTCCCTCACCTCTGGTACTACCCCCCACGCTAGCCTTCGCTCTTATTCAGCTCGTCCTTTCTTGGAGCTACTTAGCTCAATCTGCGTCGGCTCAACCTGCAGCGATTCCTGCCCCTTGCAGCCGGGCCTCATCTATTCTTTCGAAGGTTGAAGCACTTCGTGGATTAAAGGCCTTGCAGCCCCTCGACTGTGTCGCCGCCAACACTCACGAATTCTCTGAGCTGTATCGCAAACACATCCTAAGTCTTGGCTCGTCAGATAGCCTTCCATTCGAAAGAGCTCTTTTCCGTGGACTCGCAATAATCCCCGAGAACTACCCGTACGAAAGGTGCGTAACGAACGCTGACGCACAAGGAATTGAAGCGTTCTATGATGCTCAGAACAAGCGCATTATGCTCCGAGAAGAAACATCTCCACCTGACAGCATTATCGCACACGAGGTCATGCATGCGCTCCTCGACCAGCACTTTGACCTGAAATCACTTGTTCGAAGAAACGCCACCTCGCTTGATTCCTCACTTGCCGTCGCTGCCCTTATAGAAGGAGACGCATTGTGGGTTCGTTCCCTTTTTAGAGATCCGGCTCAAGGTGCTCCACCGAAAAGTGAATCTCAAAAAGTTAAGGATATCTGCGCCAGTTCTGCTGCCCTCGATAGCATTAACTTCTTCCCCTATACATTCGGGAAAATCTGGGTAGCACGATTAAGAGAAGCTGGTGGACAAACCGCGCTCGACCGAGCCTTCCTTAACCCTCCTCACACTACTAGAGAAATTATTCACAGAGACGCTTCTTCCGCAGAAAGGTCACCAGCTCTCGATCCCCCCCGCTTGCCATCAATGTTCGGGAGCGCGAAGCTTTCTCACGTAGACAGTCTGGGTCAGTATGCCATTCGCGTCGCGCTCGGATCTTTTTTATCTCACGAACAAGCAATATTGGCAGCGAAAGGATGGAGAGCAGATCGTGTCGCCTGGTACTCATTCGAAGGGCGAAAGACTCAGGTGATAGTGTGGCGCACTTTATGGGCTACCGAACAAGACGTATCTCAGTTTCTTGCTGGAATTAAGAAGTTAAACAACGCGCGCGCTCAAGGCAGCATCGATAGCAGCGCGCGCTCGTGGCTCTCTACCATAAACATTGGCACAAGCACTGGATCGAGAGTATTGGTGTCGACCGAGGGTCGCGAAGTCCTCGTAGCGCTCGAAGTGTCGCCCTAAATTTTCCCCTGAAAATGAATCTCGCAGCTCCCACTTTGGCGAGAATGTCGAGCTTGCACCTAGAATGCACATCAAGATCGTTAAGACTCTGTTTTTATGCAGTTTTTTGAGCGCCGCCAGCCTCCGAGACACCCCAGCCTCATTTCCCACGTCACCTGGACTTCAATAAGCGTGATAACTGTTTGTAGTGGTTGTCTTGTGAGTGCTTAGCGCTCGCGGGTTAGGGTGTACCGGGTTAAGTGTATGGGTTTCTTGGCTTTGTGCCGGCAGTTTGGGCTGTCCGCACATACAAATGTCAATCGAGCGAGAGTTTCATCTCGTTTCCCTTCTGAGTCAGGGGCAGGGATTGTTGAGCTCGTGGTCGTTCTTCCCTTGGCGCTCTTTCTTATCGGCGCCCTCGTAGACTTCGGCATCGCGCTACATCAAACAGAAAAGGCCAGCGACATATCCCGAAATGCTGCCCGAACCGCTGCAATTATATCCTTTGAAGATGACTTCTATCCGCCTGGCGATCCACGTACGCCCTACCGATGTCCCCCACAAAAGGCCACGCCGCTTTGTTCCTCTCCATGGGAAATCGGAGAGAAATCGAATGGTGGATGTGAGAATGAACAAGATTCCTTAACTTGCCTATCGTTCAAGGAAGCCACGGCTAGCCTCGCTTCAGCAGACATGGATCTTGACGACTGGAAGGTTAGTGCACGCGTATGTGATGTTCAGGTGCCCGGCGATGCTCAGGGGTCCGACCGCCTCTTTCCCTCTATTCAAGTCGATATTCGTCGCTCTTTTGATGCGAGAACCTGCCTACTTTGCTTCGGAGACTACCTCAAAGCCGCAGTCTCAAACGGTCGATCGCTGTTTGCCGTGGAGGGAGCATGTTAGCGAGAACAACCTCACACAGGCATACGAATATGGGCAGGGAGCGTGGTGCAACTTTGGTAGAATCCATGCTCTCGAGCGTGGTGCTGCTATTCCTTTCTGGATTCCTTATTGACGTTGCCTTTGGTTTACAACGCTACGGAGAACTCTCCGAAGGAATAGCGCGCATGACCCGGAGAGCTGCATCTGCGCCGTGTTCGGCTCTTCTACCAGAAGAGCGCCGCGAGGACTCAGATGAACTATACAGCCTCGCACACCAGATAAGAGGTGAGGTAAGAAGAGTTACAGGGAGCTCGTCCAATTTACAGAATATAAGAATTCTGGACTCTGGCTTCGAGTGCGATAGAACATCCTTCTCTCCTCCTTTGGAGAACCATTCTCATCCGCTGCTCGCTACTGAGGTTCGCGTGCAGTTTCCGTGTATTTTTTGCTTGTTCGTAGGTGGCCTCGAACTGAATCTGTCGACCAAAGCCCCAATCGAAGACACTAGTGCTTTATGTGGATATCCATTGGGTTGTTAAAATGAGAAGAGCTGAAATTGGTATTGCAATTGTCTGGATGGTGGGATTTCTCGCCGTTTTCGGTGCACTTGCTGCACTTACGATTGATATTTTGCGAGTACACGCGATGCTGCGACAGGCGCAAAGTGTCGCTGATGCCGCCGCTCTAGCCGGTGCTCGAGTACTCGGTGGTGATGTCGAGAGTTTTGGTCAATCAAAGCGCTTCACCATCGAGGCGCTGAAACGCCAGCAGTTAAGTGGGCTCGGCGTGGCAGATCTCGGAGAACTAGAATTTTCCTCCGAAGGTCTGCAAGATCCATTTGAAGCTGCGCTGGGAGGAATCGAGCCGAACCCCTACCTCACCAACCAAGCGGTGCTTGGCCCCATTCGATTCATCGTAGAACGAGGCGCATATTGGGCCGACGGAGAAAGCCTGGAGTTCAATTCTTTAGAGGGTGTCGGAGGAGACACCGGACAGTATCTCGCCACTGTGAACAGACCGGTCGTGTATCGTGGGGTACCTCATAGTTCAATTCCGGTGCGCTACGATGTCCCCGTGCACTTAATTGCCAATGCAGTTCGAGTGACCGCTGAGCTCACTGGCGTACGAGCATTCTTTGGAAACTTTGTGGGCCTCTCCACTTTCGGCTCAATGTCTAGAACCGCCGTAGCGGTATCAGACGCCAGCGTAAGCGCCCCAGTCGTGCCGCTGGCAATTCCTGCTTGCGCCCTTCTGCTTGAGACCAGCGGCGACTTGGGCACCGGGGATTACCAATTTGATACAGCGGATTTTGTGCCAGGAAAGCAGTGCATACGAGAGCTCACCTTTACAGAAGCCGACCCGCTTGGGCCTCGCCCTGCCGGGGAGGTCTGGGCCCCGTTCGATGAAAGAGCTGAGGGCATTGTCCGTGCAGCATCCTACGATCATCGAAAAACGCGCCGAGCACTTCCACTCTCTGGTGTGTTGGGTATGCCAGAATCACTTCGTCCGCCCTCTAACGGAATCACTAGAGATGATCCAATCGCAGGAAACGAATTTGCCCGCCTGCTTGGCGAAATCGCCAACAACGGCGGTGTGCGCGCAAAGCTAGGAGAATATTTTATTCCGCTGGAGAACTCGATCTTCGCAGGAGGATTCTTGAGTTCTCAAGAGAACGCGGCAAAAGCAACTGAAGCATTCGAAAAACTAATCTCAAGAGGCTCTCCGCTGCAACAGGTGATGAGTATTGAATCAGGGGAAGATGCGATCGATAATTTTCCACGCCTTCGTCCAGAGAGCGCAGCACGCAACTACTTCATAGACGTAAATTCAAACATTAGACTTCGAATGAAGGAATTTCCCCCTGCGGCGCCTGGGCTTCCCGCCTTTACTAATCCGATGTGCACCCATCGTGGCTATGGAAACGTCCCTCCCGCACAACGAAAAGCGCTCCCAGTAAATATTATGGTCATTTCACCGACCGCCCGGGGCTCGAACGGCGTTGAAAATGAAATGTACTGTGACTACGCCTCAGTATTTCAGGGCGCCGATCAAAGCTCCTTTCCACCCTTTGCTTCTACCCGACCACGAGTGGTTGGCTTCGTTCGAGCGAACCTTTTTGACTTCAGATTTGAACGCTATGCCAACTCTAACTCCTGCGGCAGCGAGGGTGGCACCTGCGAGAATCCAGCGAGCCCCAACCCGGAAGGGGTAATCATGCGCGGTATATATACGCCATTTCTCGAGGCGACTGGTGAGTTTGTGGTGGAACATAGGAACTGGAGAGAGTGCAGGCAGCGAGCGCTTCGTTGTTCCTTTCCGAATCCTCCTCCTGATTGCCCTATCAACTGCTCTGGTGAACCGAACCCACCGACCCCTCCAAGCGGAGGCCACTGGGATGCGATGAAAGACTGCTTTGACATGCCTGCCTTTGCAGCTATTCAGAATTGCGCCCAGCGCCCACCTCAACCGGACTACAACACCTGCTTGCTTCTCATCGGCACTGGCTTGAATCTAGATGGGTATCCCCCAAGACCTGAGGTAATCCGCGAAGGAAAGGCCTGCATGTCTCTCTACAATCCGAATTGCGAATTTCCCTTTGGAGACCCACGCTGCATCAGGCCACCTTCAGCAATTGAACCACAGTATGGCTGCGGAGGAGTGCGTGCTCGTCTTGACTGCGGAACGGTTGATAACGGAGTCCCTCTACCGCAGCGTTTAATATCTCCAGACCCTGCGACCGTTCGGCGGCCGATGCTAATCCAATAGCATTTCTATTCACATTGAAGCGTTTGACGCCCGGGCAGTCCTTCAGTGCCTGGCGGCACTGAAGGACTCGCAGTCTTGTTTGCACGACCAGTCGGTCGTGCAGACGGTTCGAGTCCTGCCGCAAAGCGGGTTACCGTTACAGGTGGCGAAGTCCTAACTTGTGGGGTGAACGCCCGACTTGGGCGAGTGGGGCAACAGCCCCTGGGCCAGAGCGCCAAGCGTAAACACCAGAATGGCTCCCCGGGCAGGACTTCAGTGCCTGACGGCACTGAAGGACTCGCAGTCTTGTTTGCACGACCAGTCGGTCGTGCAGACGGTTCGAGTCCTGCCGCAAAGCTGGTTACCGTTACAGGTGGCTAAGTTCTAACTAGCGGGGTGAACGCCCGACTAGGGCGAGAGGGGCAACAGCCCCTGGGCCAGAGCGCCAAGCGTAAAAAACAGAATGGCTCCCCGGGCAGGACTCGAACCTACGACAAGGTGGTTAACAGCCACCTGCTCTACCAACTGAGCTACCGGGGAACTTCGGCGTTACTAGAGCTTGATTTCTTACGTTGACCAGAAAATCAAGTCAATACCGCCGTTTGGATGGCCTGCTACTGCAGAATTTGGGGCGGCTATCCCCCTATCTCACTGCGTCCTGAAAACGCTCGCGAAAGGGTCACATCGTCAGCATACTCGAGCTCTCCACCTTTAGGCATACCCTGGGCAAGCCTGGTGGATTTAACGCCAAACTCTTTCATCATCCGGGCCACATAGAGCGCTGTCGCATCACCTTCGACTGTCGCCCCGGTGGCAATAATCACCTCAGTAACTGTCTTTCCCTTTAATCGCTCTGCAAGCTCTGAAAGACGCATTGTCTCTGGTCCCTGTCCCCTGAGAGGAGCCCAAAGTCCATGCAACACATGATAGAGACCACGGAAATCGCCGACACGCTCAATGGCAATGACGTCCATCGGCTTTTCCACCACGCATAAGAGCGACTGATCGCGATTTGAATTTCTACAGATGGAACAAAGTGGCTCTTGGCTAAGGAAGAAACATTTCTCGCACAAAGTCACTAATCGCGAGGCTTCTTGCAGACTCGTCGAGAGTGACTGGCAAAGCTCGCGGTGCCGACAAACAAGATGATAAGCCAAACGAGTTGCTGACTTCTCACCGATAGATGGCAGCTTTGAAAGCTCTGCCACCAACTTCATCATCGCCGGAGGAAATGACGCCATAGAACTACGACGCTCGAAAAGCTAAAAGAGCCCAGGAAGGCCAACCCCGCCGGTGACTGAAGACATCTTCTGCTTTAAATTCTCCTGCACTTTGGTAAGTGCGTCATTCGCCGCAGCGCGGACAAGGTCCTGCAACATCTCAACATCCGATGGATTCACTACCTGTGGATCAATGGTAAAAGAGACAATTTCGTTTTTCCCGTTTGCTGACGCCCGCACGACACCTCCGCCGGCCGATCCCTCAGCGACATACTGCTCCGCTTCTGCTTGAATATTTTGCAGATCCTGCTGCATCTTCTGTGCTTGTTTCATCAAGCCTTGCATATTACCGGGCATCCCCGAAAAACCCTTCGCCATCTTTCTTACTCCTCTTTCATGGTTATCGTTTCAATCTCGGTTCCGGGAAATATTTTCTGCAAATCCCTTATCCGCGGATGGTTCGATATATCACTCTCTTTGGCAGCGCGGCTTCGCCTTTGCTCGGCACGCTCACTCTCAATCAGGCTGGCTCCTTGCTCCATTCCTGCAGGCGCAATCTCATTGGCCGCAACACTCTTTAAAGATATAGCCCAGTGCGCTACGCCTGAGAACTTATGCAATACCTCTTGCAACTTTCGTTTCGCTTCAGCCTGGAGAAGAGAGCCAACAGAGAATGAAGCTCCACGAGCTTCAAGTACGCCGTTAAGCTGTTCAGTTGCCACCCCCGTAGCATCACGAGTCTTTCGAGATTCAATCACAAATTTGTCGACAGAGAGCCTTCGAAGATGCTCGACGAGGATGCGAGAAAGAGCGCAACTCGCTTCACCAACAAAAGCTGGCCAGTCGAGGGGCTTCGCCTCTCCCGCCACAAGCACGGCTGCTCCACTCGCCACCGAAGAGCTGCTCGGAGACGCTTTTCCCGCCGTAAGATGAGGCTCAGGTTCTACTCCAGCGACCGAAGACGCGCTAGGAAAGCTACTGGAGGCCTCGCCTGTCTCCGCCACACTTTGAACATTAGTTAGCGCTGAAGCGCTTGCCGCTGCAGAACGCCCTGCGCCGCTCTCTTGCGGCCCTCGTCCACCAGCACCTCCGCCAGAAGGAACTCTTCCCTGCTGAATCGACGCGAGAACTTGGGCTAGTACCAGCGTAGGCTCCCTGGTCGCCATACGCACCACTAAGGCTTCAAGTGCATACTTAGGGTACAAACTACGCACGGCCGCATCACAACCTTGGCGCGCCAGCTGCGAGAGGTCTTGAATATCTTGCTCGCTCACACTCCCTGCTTGACGAAGCAGCTCGACTCGATCGGCTTCGCCTAATCCAAGTCTTAGAAGCGCTGCATCACCGCCGAAACGCGCCAGCAACAGCTCTCGAAAATGAGTGGCGAGGTCTTTCGAAAACAGTGAAGGATCGACGCCCTTTGAAAAGACTTCAGCGATCAGATCAAGAGCAACGCCAGCCTCTCGCCCCAGCACGGCCTGCGACAGTCGTGCAAGAATAGCTCGCTCCACCGTACCAAGAACTACACTCGCATTCGCCGCCGAAATCGCCCCATCACAAAAAGAGTTGACTCGTTCGAGAAGCGACTGCGCATCGCGCATGGAGCCATCACTAAGGCGCGCCACCATCTGCAATGCCTCAGGCTCCACCTGCATTCGTTCCTCACCCGCAATCTCGCGCAAGCGAGTCTCGATATCATCGAGACTAAGGCTTCTAAAATCATGCCGTTGGCAACGAGAGATTACTGTCTCAGGGATCTTATGCGCTTCCGTGGTGGCCAGAATAAATACCGTATTTGGCGGAGGCTCTTCGAGACTCTTAAGCAGCGCGTTGAACGCTGCCGTGCTAAACATATGTACTTCATCGATGATGTACACCTTGTAGCGTGACCCAGGAGGCGGCAACCCGCGAAACGAATCAATCAAATCCCGGACATTATCAACGCTATTGTGCGAGGCTCCATCGATCTCTCGAACAGCGATATTCGAGCCCTGCGCAATTTCCACGCAGTTCGCACACTTTGAACATGGCTCAATCGCGCTTGCCTGAGCGGCACTCCCTGCAGGTTCGCCCTCATGGCCTCCCAGACGAACATCCGATCCAATTGGTTCTTTGCAGTTAAGCGCTTTAGCGAAAATGCGCGCTATGGAAGTCTTCCCTACGCCGCGAGGCCCTGCAAACAGGTAGGCGTGGGCCACTCGCTCACGTCGAATCGAATTCGACAATGTTCGAGTCACATGTTCCTGCCCGCTCACTTCACAGAAACGTTGCGGGCGAAACTTTCGCGCAATTACCAAGTATGACATCGGGCGTACTGCTTTGTTAAAAGGCGCCTACCGGCCGTATCGAACGAATTCGCCCTACCATAGAGGGAGAAGTCATTGCACCAACTTCAAAAACGGCGAAACAGCATCGTATCACAGTAGAATTTCGTTGCGGCTGCTCCCTTCCGGGCCTGACCGGGTTCACGGTTCCGCTCGCACGCGCTGTCCCGCCGCAGCAAGACTATAGAATGTGATTAAACGTGAGGGCAAAGCTCCTTAAGCCAAAATAATTGCCCAATCTACAATTCAGAGTAAGTGAGCGCCTGCCTCCACGGAGTTTGAGGCGAAATACCTCAGGAAAAGAGGCTTTTCGCCTCAGGCGAGCCGTTCTCAAAAATTATTCTATTGTTATTTCAGCTAGTTATTTCGGCGCCCGTCTGGCCCCACTGTTGCTCTCTAGCTTGCCTACTGACTAACCAGAGGAGCAGTTCATGGGCAAAGCGAAACCACAGATTCCAGACGCACTACTTATTCAGGTCTCTAAGGCACTGCGCAGCGGAGCGACTACATGGGCACTAGCGCTGTTGAATGAGTACGAGGTTCCCGCACCTCTGAGAAAGGCACTCCTCTCTCGAGCAAAGGGGTCTGAGATGAAACGCTCTTGTGGATTCAGCACGCACTTGGCTCGAGGCGACAGACTGGCGGAACTCTCCTCTCGAGAACGTTCAAACATTCGCCGCAATATGTGCGCTGAGATCGCACCAATCAGCTACAAAAAGAGAGTCCCGCCCCCGCGACTCAGAGCGAACACGCTACGGCGCTCAGTCAGTCGAGTACCTTCGTTCACCTGGCAAAGCACCAGGAGAGCTCAAGCCTCCTCGATGCCCGTGAGCCGTCTGAGCTCTAACGCCCTGTCGTAGGCCTGGGTTATCTCTATAAATCGATCTGAAGCGAGCCCTTTGTTTTCCTGAAGTCGATCGGGATGAATCTGCTTTACTAGCCCACGATAGGAGTTTTTGATGTCGCTCAAAGACGCGGTCTGCTGCAACCCAAGGGTAAGCAAGCAGTGCGCGTACTCAATCAACCGCGGATCAGTGGGCTTGTTTAGCTTGCCTTGAATGAAATACTTCACTTCGGAAGTTCCATTCATTCCAGCCTTTTCCGACTGTACGTCTGAATCCGAATCCTGAGACTTTCCCGCGGCACCGCGCACCGCGCGCGCATGAAGTCTGTGCTCCACGTCCTTTAGGCGCAGGTCTCGAAGTCGCCGCAACTCAACAATCGCAAACCACACTACATAAATGGCTGGAACGACAATGCAGAAAAATGCGAGCAATCGGTTCACATATAGGCCCGCAAGCCCGAGTTTGAGCCGTGCGAACATTGGAATTCCAAGACGAACTCCTGACAGGTGAGTGAGCGCCCCTTCTCGACTTCCCAATCGCAACTCAGCTAATGCTAACTCAATCCGAAGATCGTCGTTCCGCGGATCAGGGTCAGATCGAATTCTTGTAAGCTTAGAAAGCAGCACAGATCCATTTGAAACATCAGCAGTGCGAGCCGCCTCCAAAATCTGCGCCTCCAGCATCGCTTCATACTTGGTGCGCACTTCGGCATCTCGAAGCGCGATTGTGGTCAACATTCTCTCGACTGCCACATCTCGAACGAGCTCCCTATCATCATGGGGAATTTGCTCCAGTGCGCGTAGTATCACCTCATGGGTCCTTGGTGTTCTACGATCTACGTCCGTGCGCGAGATCACCATGAGCGCTTCCGCGGGTCGCCCTGCCATCAATCGCTGTTCCGCCACGTCATGAAGTGTGTTTGAAACCAACGGATAGAGGATGCGAAGAGTATCCGCATCTCGCCGAGTAGCTTCAACGAGTGGGTAGAGCGTTTCGACGGCCTGATCGGAGTTATATTCAAGTACTTGCAGTACGCGCTCAGAAAGCAATCGCGCATTGCGAAAGAAAGGATCTTCATCCCCTAAGGAATCACGCACTACGTTTGGAATGCGTCGAATGAGCTCACGCTCCTCATTCACCACCGCTCGCGCAAGTCGATCGAGTACATATCCGCGTAAGGACTCCGAGAAGGCGAACACCCAACGGAACCCGTTGCTTCTAAGCCAAACGCCATCCTCAAGACCAATTACAAATAAGACCACCGCCACCAAGTCAGGGCGGTGTCGAAATTCAGAGTAGGCCTCTCCGTGAGCACGGATGGTGAGTAGCGCGCTTTTAAACGCCTCCGTAGCTTTTGGGAGCTTTGCAAACTCCTCGACGATATCGCGAGCTTCAAGGGTATCAATCTGTGGGGAGGCTAGGTAGGAAGGAAGGGCGAGTCCTGCATATTCAAGCTTCCCGCTCGAAAGACTTTTCTCGACGAAAGTAGCGATGCGTTCTGGGTCCATTGAAATTCCTGGACCGTTGGGCGCGAACGTTAATTCAACCACCGCGTCTTGAAGCGCAGCCTTGGACACGATACGACGCTCGCTTCCCACCGATACCTCAACAGACTCGGCATCAATCGGGCGAACACTATCGACTCGAAAGGGAACATCAAAAATGGATACAGTTTCGGCGTATGCCTCGAACCAGGAGTGCGCACAGGAGAACAACAGTCCTATAACCAAGACCTTCCGAAGCAATCGAGCCAAAATCGAAAAACCTGTGGGAACCATATGTATGCGCGCCAAAGGCGAGATATCACCGACTCACGCAAAAGCGCGAAGAGATCTAAGCGAATCTGTTCTCGCCGAATCGACGAGCCTCCCGGCTATTCTGTCACCTAAAACCAAGAGCCTCACGAGGAAGATTCGGCACGTTAGCATTGGAGCTAAATCATTGAATTCCGAACAAAACGCGGTTCGAATAGGACAACTCTTCAAGGAATAAGAAGCTCTCTCTAGTCTGCCCTATAGAGCAATAGCCAATTGCTTCGCTTTGAAGAGGTTCTAGGTGGATGGGGGTGGAAGAATCCCAAAAATACTCAGGGAGAGAGATGGCTCATCAGGGCTGTCGGTAAGCACCTCAACCGAAGCTCTGAGGTCCCGCTTTACCTGAGCGGGATTAAGCTGAACCTGGACCACAAATGTCTTTCCGGCCTCAATTTCTCGAACGCTGGTTGAAATTGCAGGGTTGGCGGACCGCACTTCCTTCACCCGCACCGGGGAAGCACCCCGGTTCACTAACTTCACACTCCTGGTTATGAGCTCACTGCCCTCGATCACACCAAAGGATAGCTGAGGCGGCTGCAACGCAAGTTGCCCGCGCACCACTGCAAATATTGGCACATTAATGGTTGACTCCTTTCCACCATCGACTCCAATCACCATTCTATCTCTCAGCTCACCCAGAGGAGCGGACGGATCAATCGAGACTGAGAACTTGGCTCTGGCCGCAGAACGCTCGAGCTCTTTCACCGTAACGTGTGGACTAAAGGCCCGCGCGCCAGTCACCTTTACTTTGGCTCCTTCCTTCAAAGAAATGGTCACCACCTGCTCTTCAGCGGGCTCCGAACTTCCCCGAATGACCTCCTCGAACATCACGCTCTGTGGCTCTACAACTACGTCGGGCTCAACCACGCCACGCAACGCCAACACCACTGAAAGGTTATCAACATCGTTGGTATTAACGCGCACCGTTTTATACTTCTCACCGGAGAACCCCGCCGTATCAAAGGATACCTGCACCGCGCGTTCGGCGCCGGGAACAATGGGCTCGCTTGATGCCGTCGCCGCAGTGCATCCACACGCTGGGATAACCCGTTGAATTACTAAGTCAGAGTCTCCGCCGTTTCGAATAGTAAAATCATGCTTCACCACTGTACCCTGAGAAACTGTACCAAAGTCGAAGACTTTCTCTACAACCACAACCTGTGGACGCGCATCAGCCCACGCACTACTTATTGTTTCTGGGCCAATCAGAGATACGAACAAGAGTGTGGCACTCGCCAAGCCTGAGGGGAAAACAGCCGAGAGGCTCCTACCAATATGCAGCATACGAACAGTCTCCAATTATAACGTCTGGTATCTAACGCCCTCGACACTCCTCCGAAACTAGGCCGGGAGTTAGGCCGCGGCCTCATGCGGAATATCATCGAACACATTGACCGACTCAAGGAACCTGGTCCACACATTTCCGCTACGGAAATCAGGGTGATTCAAGATGCGCTGGTGCAGCTCGATATTGGTGCGGATACCCTCAATCAAATATTCATCAAGAGCAACCAAAAGCTTGCGAATGCACTGCTCACGAGTTGCTTCACGAACGATCAACTTACTCACCAGCGAGTCATAGTACGGCTGCACCGTGTAACCATGATACAAAGCAGAATCGACGCGCACCCCACGACCACCAGGCGCATGATAACTAGTTACCAGCCCAGGGCTTGGTATCATCTTTCGGGGGTCTTCCGCATTAATTCGCACCTCGATGACATGTCCAGTTGGATTCACGTCGGCTTGGCACAACGACAGATCTTTTCCCGACGCAAGGCGAATTTGCTCCTTCACCAGGTCGATATCGCAGCGCAGCTCGGTTACCGGATGCTCGACTTGTAGTCGAGTATTCATCTCGATGAAGTAGAACTTCATTGCTTCAACATCAACCAAGAACTCGCAGGTTCCCACGTTGGTGTAGTGAACCGATTTGCACAATTCCACCGCCGATCGGCAGATCTCCTTGGTAAACTCGTCCGGTAATCCGGGCGATGGCGACTCTTCGATAAGCTTCTGGTGTCGGCGCTGGATTGAGCAATCTCGCACGCCCAAATGAATAATGTTATGCGAATTATCGCCTGCGACCTGAACCTCTACGTGTCGAACTTTCGGAAGATATTTTTCAACTAGAAGGTGCGCATCTCCAAACGCCGCTTCAACTTCACGCTGCGCCGTGGCAAACAAATTCAAGAACTCGTCTTTGCTCTGTACCACTTTCATTCCACGACCCCCGCCGCCGGCGCAGGCCTTTAATAAGATAGGAAACCCGGCACGCTCAGCCACCGCGAGCGCTTCAGCACCATCAAGAAATCCGCGGCTGTCGCCAGGAACAGTAGGAACGCCTGCCTTATCCGCCGCTCGACGCGCACGCGCCTTATCGCCCATGACACGCATGGCGCGAACGGACGGTCCAATGAAGGTAATTCCACAGCTGCCGCAAATTTCTGCAAAGCCGGAATTCTCACTGAGAAATCCATACCCCGGATGAATTGCATCCGCGCCAGTCGCCACAGCCGCTGACATGATTGAAGCTATGTTAAGATAGCTTTCCCTTGCTAATGCAGGTCCTACGCACACGCTCTGAGTTGCAAGCTTCACATGCAACGCGTCCTTGTCCGCAATGGAATGTACCGCGACGGTTTTAATACCAAGTTCGTGGCACGCACGAATGACTCGAACGGCAATCTCGCCACGGTTTGCAATGAGAATTTTATTAAAAGGAGGTTTTTCCATTTCAGCCTCTTATTAATTCGCTAGAAGGGACATCAGCGCTATTGAAGCTGCCATTGACACTGCCCGCCGGGGCACGAGGGTCGCGCTATCTGAACTCAAAGTGAAAATTACTACTCTTCTGGTCACGATAGTAATTCGATCAGGCGGATGCATCTATGAGAAACAGTACCTCTCCGAACTCAACTACGTGTGAGTCCTGAACAAGAATCTTCTCTATCTTACCCGAAACCGGTGCCTCGATTTCATTCATGAGCTTCATCGCTTCTACGATACAAAGAGTATCGCCTTTACGTACGGACTGCCCCTCACGCACAAAAGGCTCTGCGTCAGGTGAAGCTTTGCGATAAAAGGTTCCGACCAGTGGAGAATCCACTTTAGTGAGATGATCTAGTGATACGGCTGCTCCTGCCCCATTTGTAGCATGCGAGGCAATTGGAGTCGCAGGCGCGGGGTGAGTCGAGGCGGCCTGACCAACGTGCTGCCCGCCCATAAAGTGATGCGGTGCAATCGCATGCTCTACTGAGCCGACTGGACTACCCTGCACTCGAACTCGAGGAGAGTCACTTCCCAGACGCGATAACTTTATCTTGACCCCTTTTTGCTCAAGCTCAAAACGAGTCACCTCGTTCTGCTTTAAAATTGAAACTATCTGTTCAAGTTCCTTAATATCCATCGAACTTCCTTCGCGAGACGGTAGCACCACCACTGTCGACTCTCTAGCCGACTCTCTAGCCGACTCTCTAGTCGACTCCATAATCGTTTCTCCCGAAGAGGCAGAGCCCCTCTTTATCTCGGAAGATGTAGGCGCCGAAGCGGTTGGTTCCTTAGGTTTCCCCATACATGCTGAAACAAAGAATTATCTGATTGAAAGCCCGACAAGATCGGCCTCTCATTGTATACGCTTTTGAGTTCCTCGACAAAGCACCCGGGGAATAAGGTAACTATCCTAGAATGTTAGTTCGATCCAGTGGCTTAGAGACTTGACCGAAACCTCCTCCCCATGGCCAACAGTATTCCCTCAAGGAGTTCCTGAGCTTACAGAACAGGCTCAGTTGAGTGGGAGCCTAGTGCTCCTTTGAGCCTTCTTTATCTTCGGCAAGGTCGGATAGGATATCGAAGTCGAACTCACCTTCTGCGAGAGTTTCCTCGATCGAAGCAGAGGGCGCGGAGTTTTGCCTACGTTCGGGACTCTCCACCCTTTCAGCTCCGCCAGTCTCCCCGTCTTGGCTCAACTGACGAGCGGAATCTTCCCACGAATCATTAGAAAGCTTTGAACTACCGGGTGAGATAGCCTCGAGCAATCGCCGAATGGACTCACATTCGGGTCTCTGTTGGCGCAGAGTGACGAGTTCGCGCACCGCGAAAGGTGCGTATCCTAAGTGCGCAAAGAGTCTAGCCAGCACCAAGCGGCCGACGTGGTAGCCAGGGTTCGCAGAGAGTCCAGACAAGAGCGTGGTTAAAGCCTCTCCGACTTTTCCCTCGGCCATATATAGGTCTGATAACTCAGCGAATGCGGGGTCACCGCTGTCACTCGCCAGCCTAGCTTTGAGCTCTTCTTCACGCGACATTCGATTGCAGAAGCCCCCCTCAACAGCGCTTAAGTACGCAGCAAGAGCAAACTACCACTAGACGCAAGATGAATGCTAACGCTTAGAACCTACAAACCACAGCAACGCCGTTTAGCTGCCGCAGCGATTGTAGTTTCCGAATGCGATAGCAACTCGTAATGAAGCTGAGACTTCTCGTCCAGAAGACGAGACACCAAAGACTCGGAAAGTGACGTTGCTGAGCCAGTCACCACTAGGGAGCGCGGTGCTCGCTCCGTTAAGTGCCTTATCGCCACCTCCAGCACCTGCTTTGGCGAAAAATCCGAGAAATCTTCTCTGACCAGGTTGAGCGTCCCCTTCGCCTGGAACTTCGTCAGCATTAATCAAAGCAAACCGCGCTGAGGTAAATGATGTGCCTGGGGTACCTCCATCACTGTTCTCAACGGTGTAGTTCATTTGTGAGAAGTTGACAGAGTCGTCCAAAAAGTTTTGCACGTCGATTCCGACAATAGTGTCAAAAAACGGTTCAGCAGTGAAAGGAGCTGCCGTCCCGCAAATTCCTTGGGCCACATCAACCTGCAAATCTCCAATTTCCCCGCCGTAGTTGGCATTAGTGGTACCGCCATCAAAGAAAGCAATCGCGGTTACTGTCACCAACTCGTCCGAATCCGGCTCGTTAACTGAGCCACCACCAAGTCCACCGCCACCGGCACCTGGGAATCCATCAAATCCCGAAGGAATTGGTCCCGAACATTGCACCGTCGCAAACTTGCGCTTGCCACCGCCAGTTGGGAGACGACAGCCCATTCTAAAACTACCGATTTGCTCGCAACCGAGACGGCCACTCATGATGCCACCATCGTCGGTGAGCTGATTGCCGTCCGAAGGCTCAAGTATGGCGAGCCCCGCTTCGGTGTCACAAGCTACTCGAACGTTGGCAACAGGTCCGCCGTTTTTGTCGGACACTTGCACGTAGAATCCAGCAGATTCAGAGACTTGAAGGTCGTCGTCTCTGAGCACAAGCTCAATTGCGCCCGCGAGGCTGGGGTCAAAACCAGTCCCATCAAAGGTTTCCTCGCCCGCTTTGCCGCCGTCGGTATCTCCGCCGCCGCTTCCGCAGGCGACTAGGATACCAGCTGCTACCACTATCGAGATTAAGGCGACGAGGCCCTGAAAGAGTCCCTTTCTCATATTCTCTATCCTCTGCTCAAAAAAAACTGCCCTTGGATAACTCAAAAAAACCTTGCCTAATTCAACTAAGACTATAGATCGCTATCTCCGCCGGTCGCACTCTCGTCGAGTGGGTTCACCTCCGGGTCCGCGGCCGACTCTTCCTCTCCCCCAGCTTCAGGATTGATGATCACGTCGGGCGTAATGGTGACCGAAGTCGAGAGCGGGTTGGTCTCAAGTTGATCTCCAGCTGTTGTGATTCCAATTCCAAAGGCCTCGATTGTGAGGCTGTATGGAGGCTCTGGAAGCAAATCTCGGTTGAGATTCAGCCAGCTTTTAATCTCAGGAGGAATTACAAACGCACTAACAAGCGCTGAATTCGGAAGATCATTAAAGCCATCAGGCAATGTTCCATCCTGCACATCTTCTCCCGGCAGAACCTCTGCCGTACCCGCTGGGCCAAGGACTGCGCCAATCGCTACCGTGGTCTCAGGTGGCTGCTCGTCAGAAGCCTCCACAAAGAAGCGCAAGAAAATTCTTTGAAGACGAAAACCCTGACTACTAAGGTTGTTCTGGAACCCGTAAGTGCCCGACAGAGCTCCGGTGGAAACGACCCCTTCGGTGGAAACCGAAAGTGGAACTGCGCTGCTGCTTGGCACCATCTGGTACAGAGTGACGCTCACTCCTTGGTCATTATTGGACGCTGACCCACAACCAAAAGTAAGTGCAGCCGCAAGAGTTACAAGTGCCACTTTACCAAATGAGCTGCCGGTGGTTTGGCAAGCAATGTTCCAGAACTGTCGCATACTATTCTCCTCGAAATCCGATTATTAGAAATTCTCTATATCCAACTCTTAGAGCGCTACCTTCATTGCCGCATCATCAAAACTTCCTTCGATGATTCGCGGTGTAACGAAGAAGATTAGCTCTTCATCTCTGTTGTCAGTTTGAATCGTTCTAAAGAGGTGTCCAAATACAGGAAGGTCTTTAAGGAAAGGCACGCCTGTTACCGTATCACTATCGATAATTCGGTAAATTCCTCCCATCGCGAAAGTCTGTCCCGACGAAACCAGCACAGAAGAGGTAGCGCTACGCTCAATTTCAGAAGGAATACCATCGACGACTTGAGAGCCGAAAGTGCTCGACTTGGCATTTAGATCGAGCAATACGAAGTAATCCGGTGACGCTTGGGGAACAACTTCGAGAATGATACCAATCTCGATGCTCTCAGTAGCCGTGGAACCACCGCTTGACGGAGTTGAGCCTTGTCCAACCCCAACTACGGTTCCACCACTTGGTGTCTTCACACGAATTTTCTCAACTGACCTAATGATCGCTGGCGTGTTGTTGGTAGTCGCCACTGCGGGACGACTTACAATTCTTACCCGCCCCTCTTGTTCAAGAGCATTCAGTCGGATGGAAAGAGACTTGGTCCCATCAGCGCTGTCTAGCAATAGTGCGAGCGACGCTCCTCCTAGAGTAGGATCAACCGCTGTGGCAGGAAATGTCGAAGCCCCTCCGACCGCAATTGAGTTCGGAAAGTTAGACCCTGTCGCGTTTCCAGTTTCTGGGGACTGAATAGACTTGAACCCCAGGTTCGTGCCAAGCGCTCGAAGAAGATTTCTATTCGCTTCTACGATTTGGGTTTCAAGCAAAATCTGCGGGGTTCTTAAATCAAGCTTAGAAACCAATTCCACGACGTTCTTCACGCCCTTGCGGATGTCTTTGATAATTAGCTGATTGGTACGCTCGTCGTAGGCTACCGATCCACGCTCAGACACTACGGACTCAATTAGAGGACGCAAGTCAGACGCTTTGGCGTAACTTACTCTGATATATCGCACCTGAAGTGGCTCAAGCTCTTCTTCAGCCTGCTGCGCCTGTTTGAGAGCTTCGCGCTCGAGTCGGAGCTTCTCAACCGGAGCGATACGCACCACGTTTCCTTCTTGGACTTTGTCGAGACCGTTGGTCTTTAGAATGACATCAAGAGCCTGGTCCCAAGGAACATCAATCAAACGCAGCGTTACCTTTCCGGTAACATCGTCACTCGCAATAATGTTCAGGTTGGAAACCTCTGCGATAATTCGCAACGCGTTGTCGATGTCAGTGTCTTGAAGATCGAGTGAAATGAGTCGACCAGTGTACATGGGCTGGTCGCCGAGTAACGCGGCCACACCAACGTCCAGCTCGCTTGGTCCAGAGCTCTCTGCGCTCACCTTCACTTCTTCACTCGTCGAAGCCCCGGCTTCAGCAGCAGTTGGGTCCATCTGAGCGCGCGCATCGGGCGAATCACTGCGGGTTAGAATCACTATCCGGCCATTAGCAGCACGAGAGGTAAGAACTGCCGTGGGCTCTGCGAATATTCGAAGCAGCACATCATTGCCCGCAACTACCGGGCGCACCGTTCGAATTTGTCCGGCTCCAGGAACCGCCACCAAAGTGTTCATGGCCGAGGCATCTACTTCAGCTCCATCAACTGAAAGAACATACTCTGAAGGGGCCGTTCTCTTCAGGTCGAACATGGGGTTTCCGGAGATCTGAGCAACTATCATGTTCTCGCCTGGAGCTACGGGCTCAAGCGACAAAGCCACGATTCGCGGTCGCTCAATGTTTTCTACTTCGGCAACTTCAACGGTTCCTACTTCCGCTACCGCAACCTCTGGTAACGCCGCAGGTGAAGTCTCGATGGTCTCCTTGGCGACCACGACTTCTGCAGTCTCGACATCTTCCCCGAATGAAGCGCGCACGTCTGGCTCAGATGGAGAGGTGAAATCATTCGTTCCACCGGTTTGGAGAGCATCTGCTGCCAAGGCAACCTGCATGGTATTTGGGCGCGCAATAGTCACTACCAGCTCTTCGCCAGAGGAGCGGCCCATGACCTCAGCACCTTGTCGAATTCCTTCGACGCGATGCTCAATTTCCTGACCCTCAACGAGGTCAAGAACGAAACGACTCTTCTCGGGGTGCGCGCCAATTCGAACGCGCTCTACGAGATCAGAATCCGCGGTCACAAAACTTTGGGGATTTTGATTCGAATAGCCAAGCACATCGACCACTAAGCGTGGTGGATTCTCTAGACGGCTCACTTCAAATTTGAATGGGCGGGATTCAGTGTCGGACATCGCTTGAGACGACGCACCGCGACGTACAACGATTTTATTGAAACCACTACCATCTACCAATTCGACACCCAACTCAGAAGTAGTGGGCGCACGCAACATTCTGGTCGATACTTGTATGTTCGCTGGAACTTCGGTCGAGCCAGAAGCCGCATACTCAGAGTAATCACTGCCAATTGAATCACTGCCAATGGAATCACTAACAGCGGAATCGTTCGCTGCAACATCGCCAGGAGACGAAGCCTCGCCCAGAGCGGGAAGACTCGAATTGTTGGTATCCGGCGTGATTCGTGAGGGCGAACCCGAACACGCTGCCATCAAACCGACACAAGAAACCGCTGCAACTATGCGTAAAAACTTGCCCATTAACCCCTCTCCACTAATCGCCTTGATACTGTTCGACATAACCGCGGACCTGTCAGAAGAAAGGCTCGGATATGCGAGAAACTCGCGCTGTTCCATGCGACTTCTCCCTGTATCTCTATGACTTTGATTTGTTCCCAAAAGAACCGTTCCCTGAAAATCCCTACTCTGAAAATCCCTACCCTGAAAATCCATTGTCGAAGCCAACCCCACAAAAAAGAATCGCTGCACTAGAAAAAAGTAGTCACTGCAAACTCGGAATTGCGATCACCGATTCCCACCAGATCGCGATCTTCCTTTTTCCCTAACGCATCCCTCGTAGCCAGGATCCTCGAGCACCCCTAGAAGCTGCCCTTCAGTAAATGGGAGCGCCCCTTCTCTGTCAATAACGTATCTCTGAAGTAACAAAACTAACCGTACGATTTCTCCGCGCTCGAGTGCCTAGCTCGCAGCGCTCCTCATACTTACCGCTAGATTGATGCGCCAAACCCTAGGAAGAGATTCTCGTTTTGAGATAACATTGTTCTAAGAAGTGTTGCGAGTTGAACAAACTTAGTTTTGATTTCAAGTGCTTCAATGAACTTGGCGAATTGTGCTGATGAAGAGCTCAGAGACCCGGACTAAATTTCATGGCTGACTGAGATTTTGCAACGAGAATGAATCCAAGACGGTGCTTTAACGACGACGCTTCTTCGTGGTTGCTTTCTGCTTCTCCGCCTCTGCTGCTTGTAAGCGTTCTGCTTCAGTTAGGTAGCGATAGGTTACAAGCTTACACTTAACCCGAAGAGAGACGCCCTCTTCAGAAACAAACGGTTCTGAGAGAGAAATATCGGTAACGTTTACAATTCTAGGCAGTCGGCCGACTTCATCAAAAAAAGTGGCGATCTCGTGATAGCTGCCTTCGAACTCAATCGGGATCGGTATCTCGGCGTAAAAGTCCTTAAACTGCTCGCCCATATCGCGGAACGAAGAAACACCTTCGAGGCCAGATTCATTGGCTTTACGCTCCAAAGAGACAAGTAGCTTTTCAATCTCTTGCTTGTCCGGGAGTTGCTTAAGCACCCCCTCAAGCTTCAGATCCAGCGACTGAATTTCCTCCCGGAGTCTAGGCAGCTCTCGCGCTTGACGACGAGCGAGAACTATCTCTGAATTGGTTCTATCGATGTGCTGGGTCAGCTCATCTCGCTCCTCCACTCGCCCACTGTAGAGAAAATTCCAAAACCCACCGAACACCAGGGCTAGGCTCACCGCCCAGAGTGCTAGCTTGTGGCTCCAGGGGCGTTCAAGAAATCTCTCAATCTTCGGATGCATACTGTTGCCCTTTAGGAATTCGCGCTCTCGGCCGCATCGGAAACTTTCGTTGCCTGTTCGGGAGTCTGGCCAGGCACACCGGCCGACTCCTTAGGGAGTATTCTTCCGGCGTAATTAACTCGAAGCTTTAATGAAAATTCTCTCAACTCTGCATTACGCCAATTGGCGGCATCAAACTTTTCAAGCCGAACCTGCGGCATAAACTCAGATTCGCGCAACTTCGTCGAAAAATCAGTTATAGCGATAGGGTCAAGCGCCTTTCCCACAATGCGCATCTCTCCGCCTTTCTCCTGAATATCGGTAAGCCACACTCGCGGCGGAACCGCATTGTTAATCTCGTCAAGCACACGCGCCGGTCCGCGCTTACTCTTACGCAGAAGCGCTATCACGGTGAGTTTTTCCTTGAGCTCAGCTCGATGTTTCTCGAGGTCTTGCACCTCCGCGGTGGTTTCCTTGAGCAACCGTAAATCACGATCGAGCAGCTGACGTTTTGCTGTCAGATGGGATACTTCATCGCCAATGGTTAAGCTGAGGTAAAAGCACAGGATAACAAGTGCGACCATGGAACCTGCAAATCCCGCAATGAAACCATTGTGTGAGTGATCGACCTTTGCGTCATCGCCGAGTAGGTTAATTCGAATCATAGCGGCCTCTCTGTCCAGCGAGTCAAGAATCTCGCGAAATATTCAAGTCACTGCTCGCGCTTAGCGAGCCAACCGGTTCCCCGTGTCCGTTAATCCTCATCACCAAGCGCGTCACTCTCGCCCTTATCCCCTGGCTCTCTCAACGCCATGCCCAAGGCAACTGTCACGGCGGGCCCAATTTCTGCTAGGTGATCTCGATCGAAATCATCTCCCGCTTCGATATGTCTAAATGGATCCAATATCTCAACGCCTATGCCCGTATGAATTTTTACGCTTTCAACCAGCCCGTTCAATTTGGTCACACCACCAGAAAGAAAGATCTGATCGATGCCCTCATCCGCGCCGGAGGCA
Source organism: Bdellovibrionota bacterium (assembly GCA_041739995.1). GTDB lineage: Bacteria > Bdellovibrionota_C > UBA2361 > UBA2361 > JBGSMV01 > JBGSMV01. Next base: position 31,737 of record JBGSMV010000042.1, on the reverse strand, counting down.
TTCCAGAAAAAACTAAGCTGACGATTTAACTCTACCGCAAGCTCCTCAACCACGCCCGAGATGGCACCATCAAGCGCCTGCTGATCAATCCCGGGGGGTGCCTTGTTGCCCTCTACTAGTCGAAAGGCCTCAATCTGCTCAGGAGACAGCGAAAGCTGCGATGCCAACGCCTCATCAAATACTCGTCCACCTGCACTAATGTCTCCGGTGAAAAGGGACTCTCCATCGCGACAAACGGTGATGCTTGAGAAACGACGCCCAAGGTTGACGCAAGCCACGGTCTTAGAAACGAGCTCGGGGTATGACAGCTCAAAAATATTCTGCAGCGCGAAGTAGTCAACCTCCACAACCGCCACTTCAAGCCCCGCAAGCGCAATCGCCTCAACGTAGTTGTCTAGAATTTCGTCCTTCACCGCTACGACCAACACTTCGACCTGGTTTTTGCCAAAGGCGCGCATTACTTGGTAATCCAACCTGACGGCGTCCAGACTGTGCGGAATAAAATTTCCTGCTTCGAGCTGAATAGCTGCAGCCAGCTCGGACTCACTGGACTTGGGCATCTTGATGCGCTTGGTGAATACACTTGGACCGGGAACGCAGGTAACTACCCGTTTATCTTCAATATTATTAGCTTCGAGCATAGCGCCAATCTGCTCTGCCACTATTTCGGTGTTTTCTATTACGTTGTTTGAAATTACACCTGGCGGAAGTGGTGAAACGGCCACACTTAAGAGCCTTGGACTCGCGCCTCCCAGTTCCAACTCTGCCAGCTTAATGGAGGTTGCTCCAATGTCGATCGCCAGCAAGGACTCGGATCTTCCAAAAAGCCTCTTAAACACGCGCAATCCTACGAAATGCTGACCAAAGAGATAACTACGCCTAGATTACTACCCTGAGAAAAAGTTTCAGCGAATGACTTCTCCTGCTCGGCGACCACCGACTCACTGTATCAAGTATTACTAGCCCTTAGTAAGGATTGATTTTCATCGTGACAGGTTGCGACAATTCAATCCTCAACCACATTAATATTTCTTTGAGAGTTAATGTGGCTCCGTCGCTCTGAGCGAGTTGAAGACCCGCACTCCCGGTTTCCTCTCGCCTCTTGCTGTTCCGGGTTAAGAAATCAACGAATAATTCTTGCTGCGCTCGCTGATCTCTTTGTGAATATATTTAATGCATTACACAAGGAGAGCAGCGAGAGGAATACTTATACGAACTTCTAACTCAGGACGCTGGCTAGGCTAGGCATTTAGGGGGCTGGGGACTTACTGGCAGGATTGTTGCGATTAGAGCTGAAACGCACCAGGATGCCTGGTTTCAGGCTCAGCTAGGTCACCGGTCCGTTTGAGCGCAGTATTTTTTTGAGCACCATGGAAGTCGTAAACGTCGTTATACCTCCACTTCCGTCACCCTACACATATCTACTTCCTGAAAGACTCGCCGCTCACATTCAAGTCGGATGCGAGGTTGAAGTTCCGCTTGGATCGCGCTCCGTGGTTGGCTATGTCGTTCCTCTGCCAGACGGTCACGAGGTCTCCACGAAGTTCGAGCTAAAACCTATCTCTCGCATCCGTCGTGTTCATCCGCTCTTCCTGAAAAGTCAGCTAGAGTTCTTCCAGTGGGTTGCAGACTACTATGCAGAGTCGCTTTCTTCAGTAATAGAAACGGCAATCCCCCCACCGGTCCCTCAAAAGTTCGAACACTACCTCTCCCTGGTTGCACAAGACCTCACACCAGATCGCAAGCCAGGAAAAGTTGAACAGCAAATTCTTTCTGTACTCCAAGCTCAACCCGAGCCGATCAGCCTTCGAATCCTTGCAGCCCGCATCAAAGGCGCACGACCTGCCGTGAAGCGACTCGTCGAGCGAGGACTCGTGACCATGCGAGAACAAGAGATTCTGGACCAACACCTTCTATCAGTCGAAGTTCCCTCTTGGGCCAAAACAGAGGTCACGCTCTCCGAAGCACAACAGGCTGCGCTTAATGAAGTACGCAGCGCGTTTACCTCGGGCAAATACAGTCCATTCCTACTTGATGGCGTCACAGGAAGTGGAAAAACCGAAGTGTACATCGAGGCGGCTCGCGAAGTCGTCGCAACAGGACGCAGCGTACTGGTGATTGTCCCAGAAATCGCACTCACGCCACAATTGATCGATAGATTTCGCGCAAGACTCGGAACTGAACTTGCCGTACTCCACAGTGGCTTACATCCGCGCGTTCGCTGGGACGGTTGGCGCGCACTACTCGAAGGGCGCTGCCACATCGGCATCGGCGCACGCTCCGCAGTCTTTGCCCCCCTGCATAATCTTGGTTTGATTATTGTCGATGAAGAACACGACAGCTCATACAAACAGCAAGAAGGCTTACGCTATCATGCCCGAGACCTTGCTCTGGTAAGAGCAAAGATGAATTCATGCCCGGTGATTCTTGGCACCGCAACTCCTTCGCTTGAAACGTTCTCCAATGTGGCGAACAAAAAGTATGGATATCTGCGATTGTCCTCGCGGCCCGGCACGACCCTTCCACCAACTATAGAAGTGGTAGATCTCAATCACGTAAAACCCTGGGAGATGAAATCGCGTAGCGTTTCACCAAAACTCTACGACGCGCTGGCGAGCACTATTGCCGCCGGAAATCAGACCTTTATTCTTTACAATCGACGTGGATTTGCCAGCTACCTACAATGCGAGCGTTGCGAGGAAGTAGTTAAATGTCCGAACTGCAGCGTCACGTTTACCTACCACAAAAACAACCACTCCCTGGTCTGTCACTACTGCGGCACCCATGCCGTGCCGCCCTCGACCTGTCGAGAGTGTGAGAGTCTCTCAACGAAGAGTTCTGCGCTTCCCGCGAACTTGCTGCAGCGCGGCTCAGGCACTGAGCGCATTTATGATGAGCTGCGCGAACTCTTTCCTGACGTTTCCATGGATCGACTCGACCGCGACGCGGTGACCGATGGCGACCAATACCGGCGCATCCTTGATCGGATGCGGTCTGGAGAAACTAGTGTGTTGGTCGGCACTCAAATGATCGCCAAAGGCCACGATCTTCCGGGCGTCACACTAGTCGGTGTCGTTGACTGCGACGTGGGGCTTCATATGCCAGACTTCCGTGCGGCCGAGCGCGTCTTCCAATTGCTCACTCAAGCCTCTGGGCGAAGTGGCCGCGCGGATAAGGCCGGTCAGGTAATTCTCCAGACCCGTGTGCCAAAACATCCAAGCATTGTTTCGACCGAAGCACATGACTACCGATCATTTGCGCTTGCTGAGCTCGAAACCCGCAAGATGCTGCGTTACCCACCGTTTTCGCGAATGCTCAGAATCGTAGCCAGTAGCGCTGAAAAATCGCTTGGCGGCGCAACGCTTGAACAGTTTGCTCGTGAGCTAGACGATCTGCGCGAGTCGCACGGCATAAAGTGCTCCGTGCTTGGACCCTGCGCCGCACCAATCGAGAAGATCAAGACGCTGTGGCGCTGGCACCTGTTGGTGAAAAGCTCGTCCCCAAAGGAAATTAATTTTGTAGTTCGTACCTTGCAACTCAGGCGCAAGAAATCAAAGCAGGTGCGCGTCATCTTCGATATTGACCCGCAAGAAATGCTGTGATGGCTACTTCCGAGCTATATTCTTGGTGCAAGATAAGACTGTTAACCAAAAAGCACATTCATCCACTAAAGCATCGCAATTCCTTTGACTAGGTTCTCAGACTCTTCACGCCTTCTGGTTAATTTTTATTTACGCGGAGACCCCAGAGTGGGCGGAGACGAAGATGCGCTTTTGATTCGAGTCAACCTAAGGAATGAATTCTCACAACTCATCCGAAGCGCAGTATGAAATCTTGCTCCAGTAGCGCCGGCAATCCACCAAAACCGCCGTTCGACATCACTAACACCACATCGCCAGCCAACACTTCCTTCTGAAGCTTCTCTCCCAACAGCTGCGCAGTAGCGAGTGCTTCGCATGGCTTACCACGGGCGTTAATCGCCTCACTAAGCTGCTGAGTATCCATCAGGTCGTCACGAGCATCTCGCTCCCGCGCCGTTACTCCACACAGCAACACTCTGTCAGCCTGATCAAAAGCACGCTCATAATCAGTTTGAAAAACCTTGCGTCGACTCGTGTTGGAGCGCGGCTCGAAAACTGCCCACAAACGACGATTTGGATACCAGGATCGAATTGCCGCTATGGTCTGCTGTACGGCTGTTGGATGATGAGCAAAGTCTTCAATAAGAGTCACCGCTGCATCAAAACGCACCTGCTGGCGACGTTTTACTCCTCGAAACTTCCCGAGCGCCTCTACTGCCCGCTCAACATCAAGCCCGGACTGCCACATTATTCCGAGCAAGCCGGCAGCATTTAGGGCGTTATGCAGCCCCGGCAATTTAAGCTCAATCTCTAAAACCTTCTCGTTCGCCAAGGCCACCGCAATGCGCTGGTGGCCGGCATGGGATTCCTTCTCGATTACACGCACATCAGCAAGCTCGCTGGTCCCGTAGGTACAGACTCTCGGGCCTCTGCCGCGCCAACGCTCAAGTAAGCGTCGAACTCCGTCATCTTCAATGCAGGCCACGAGCAGCCCACTGGTGCCCAGTTGCGCTATCAACGTATCAAAAGCAGCATCAATGGCTGCAATGTCGGGGTAGATATCTGCGTGATCGAACTCGATTGAAGTAAGCTGAACGGCATGCGGGCGATAGAAATTGAATTTAGGCACCTTAGCGAAAAAGGCGCTGTCGTACTCGTCCCCTTCGACAATGCTCCACTTTCCTTCACCACATTGGAGCCCACGCTCAAGGTCGTAGACCTCTCCACCCACAAAGAACGAAGGCGACAGTCCCATCGACTCCAGAGCAAAGGCGCCCATGGCACTAGTGGTCGTTTTGCCATGAGTGCCACTCACCACAATGGAATAGCGGTCTCCAATGCAAAGATCGGCTAGCAACGCAGGAAAAATCGTATAAGGGATTTGTAGTGTCTGCGCCTGAACTACTTCGACATGCTCACGCCCAACCGCATTTCCAATCACCACCAAGGCAATGTCTTTTGAGACATTCTCAGCCCGATAGCCCTGGCAAAGCTCAATGGACGACGCACGCAACAGCCCTCCCATCGGCTCGTAAAACTCAGCGTCGCTACCAGAAACCCGGAATCCCTTTCGACTTAGCGCGAGCGCGATCTGCGCCATCGCGACCCCGCTGACGCCAATGACATGCACGCGACTCTGCGGAGGCAGAGTCGACAGCGCTAGGATTTTATCTATGGAGAAATACTGTTCGCTCATGGCGTGCACAACTTGTCGGCACGAGGATACCAGCCCGACGACCTTCTAACCCGACGATTCAGAGAACTTCTCGAACAACTGGGCGTACTCGATATCGAGAGCATCATATCGTTTCTTTAGTATGAAGTATTGTTCATTTCCCAGCTCAATCTGGAGAAGAAGGGTATCGACTTGCTGCTCGGTCTGGACCATCTGCGTCTTCATGGCTTGCACCTGCTCTTGCATCTGAGCGGTGAGCTCAACTTTCGCAATAATCTCCTCAATCTGGGCAACAGAGTTAGAAATCTGGCCCTTTAGTGCGTCGTTCTTAGATCGAAGATCTTTTTCCTTCTTCTGAAGGATGGAGAGTTCTTCTTTGGTCTCAATTCCACTGGCTTCTAACTCGCGCTCGATTTCCTCAAGTTCTCTGAGGCGCCCTTCAACAGTTTCGCGCTCGGCCTGCGTAATCGTAATTCGACCCCGCTCGGTCTTAAGCGCTTCCTTGGCGAGTCTTAGTGCCTTTACTTGCTCCTTGAGCTGATCAAACTCAACAAACTCTCCACTCAGAGCTTCCACCTGAGCAAGCAAATCCTTGCGCTGCTGCAAGTGAGTCTGCACATCCTCGATAACGGAGCTCCCAGCCGCTGCACCACTTTTCATTATAAAGAACAACGCTGCGCCGAATGCAGCGACTTCAACAAAAGTGACTATGATAAAAACTACTATTGCCATTGGGCGCTCTACTTCTCTAACCCTTCGCTATGCGGCCGGCTGAGAGGTCTCCTCAAATTCTGGTGCATTTACATCAACCTCGGTGAGGTCTTTACGTTCTTCAAGTTCCTTAATACGCGCAAGAAGCTCTTCGCTCACCGGGGTGGTCTTTGCTTCAACTTTAGTTTCGCCTTGACCCCGCTTGGCCATTACTAGCGCAGCGACACCTGAAGCAGTTAAAATCACAATCAACAGCACTAGTCCCAAGACAGGGAATCCCTCTTCCTCTTCAGGCTTGGGAGCGTCTTCACTCACCACTACAACTGTATGTGCCTGACCACCGACCGTTACCCGTTTAAACATTAGTGGCCGACTGGCCTCGCGCACTGCAGCACGCCCTTTCCCTTCACCCGACACGGTTGCTTTTAGCTCGTAGCGACCATCAGCAGGTAAGAGCGCCGCAGAAGCCTGATACTCGCCAACCTTTACCCCGACCGGTTCGATCGGAATTTTAATGAGTCGGCGTTGATCATCCGTTGCGCTTAGCTGCACCTCAACATTCTTGAGTCGCTTAGCTTCATCGTTCAACTGAATCAAGAACGTGGTAGTCGGATCGCCGGAGACAAGCCCGCCTTCTTCCGGCAAAGCAGCACCCGGCTCGCTGGCCGATTCGGCATGCCCATCAGTGGCGCCATGGGCATCCCCGTGAGAATCTCCGTGGGTGCCGTGTGAGGCGGGCGCAGGATCGCCATGACTACTGTCGCCGTGATCGGCCTTGCCGTGGCTGTCGACTGCATGCCCCGCGCTTTCCGATGGACTTGTGGCCGTCCCCGCATGAGCGCTCAGCACTACAAATGGGGGACGAACTCGGAAAGGAATCTGAAGCTGTCGTTCGAACGTCGGCGCCTTTGCGATGATACGCAACTCATATTCCCCCGGCTCATCAATCTGAATAGCGTGCGCAAAAATTCCGTCGTTTGCGATGCTGTCTCCTGACGTCCCTTCATCACCAAGAATATCTCGCACAATCGGTTCAGCCACGCGATCGGTTGGCGTAATCTGGTAAGCGTACCGAATCAGACCCGTCATTTCAGGCAGCGAAACTGGTTTTTCCGACTCGTATAGCCTGGCTTGCAGCACTACTTCGCGACCCGCCTCAATCGCGGCGCCCCAATCGGTGATCAAACGCAGGTTCGTCAGTATTGTCGCAAAACCCTCTTCCTTGGTAACTCCGGATACCTGCCAAGCTCCAATCTCTGGTTTCTCAATCGTTATCACCTCAAAGCGCTGGCTGTTGAACCATTTCACATTCGACGGATAGTTCTTCGCCGTAAATATCTGCCCCCTAGGATTCTGAATTTGAACCTCTCGCTCAGTCGCGCGATTGATATAAAAAGTGGCCTCTGAAACATTCTCATCGACCGTGAACCCTTTGGCGCCAAGCGGAATAACTTGAGGTCGCTTTACGGCCAAAAAGAGCTCCGCAAAGGACTGGTGCACATCATTCACGCTCGGACTAAACCACTGAATCGCGTCGGTAGATGCGGCTATTTGTTGCAGCAGTTCTTTATCGGCGTCAGGACTAAAGGCCAGGGTATAGACTCGCCGTGAGCGAGTTCGAAGATCGGGAAGCACCTGCTCGAGTAACGTCTGAGTTCGTTGCGCCACTGACCCCAGAGTTGGATTAGGGTCCATCTTTCCATCCGAAAGCAGCACAATCACCGGCTTTGCATCTGCGCGCCCTTGCGTCTCAATCACCTCACGAGCCTTTTCGATGGCTACAAGCAAATCCGTGTACTGGCCTTCGGTCTTTAATCCTGAAATCAGCGTTCCTACACTTTCCGCTTGGGACGGTTCATAGGGGGTCAGCGGACGCACCACACTGGCGGTCTCTGAGAAGTCGACAATGGCGAGGCTGTCTCCTGGCTTCAGAAACTGAATGAAAAGTCGAGCGCCCTCATCGCGCAAACGTTGCGGGTCATTGAGCAACATACTGCCGGAGGTATCTAACAGAAGGATTGCGTCCACCTTCTCTGAGGTCTCCGCATTGAGCCCACGCTGTTGCGCGCACGCGGTGCCCGCCCGGCCAATGACCAGAAAACCACACAGTGCGAGTGACAGTGCTACTGTAATGAGCGCAAAGGACCGACCAGCGGCCAGCCCCTTCAAAAACCGTTTCATAATTCCTTGGATAATATCCACTCTCAACAGGAGAACACACCTGGTAAAATGCGATTAATCAGCCCAAGTGCGAGGGCTACAATCGGCCTGGAACTATAAGCGCAACTATTTGTTTGAGCCCATAAACTGGCTCGGCGTTGAGTTATTGTCCTCCATGGGCCGGAGAACAACGCAGGAAGCAAGAAAGAGCTCTCAAATCAACCAGAAAAAAGGCTTGTATCGTCTGTGCCATTTTGAACATCTCTTGAACTATGACCCTCCTGTGGAGAACCAGTTTCAACCGCATTAAGCCGCTCATTGGGCTGTGGATAACCTGTGGCCTCGCGCTCGCCCTACTTGCACCCTATCAGGCGATCTCCCAGGAACCACCATTTGCCTTACCGCCAATCCAAGATCTCAAAAAGCTCCGAAGCGCCGAAATTAGGACCAACAGGGGCACCCTCTTATTCGAACTATTCCCCGAAGATGCGCCATGGCATGTGGCCAACTTCAAATATCTCGCTGATAAAGGGTTCTATTCAGGGTTACGCTTTCACTACTTCTATCCTGGCTACATCGCTCAGGCCGGTGCACCCACCGCAGACCCAGATAGTGGCCCTGGCTATGCCCTTCCGGCCGAGTTCAGCCAACGACCTCACATTTTAGGAACTCTCGGCATGGCGCGCGTCAAAGATGGCGCGAACCCAGAACGCAGATCACACGGAAGCCAATTCCATATTCTGCTACGTGACGCATCTCACATGGACGGCCGCTACACAGTCTTCGGAGAGCTTGTACGGGGAAGTGATGTCCTACAAAAACTCCAGGCTTATGACCGCATCGAGAAAGTAACCGTATTCGTCCGTCCTGATTGACCCATGGCAGGGGCTCTCAGTCCAAACAGCGCAGGCTCGAAAATTTGAACACAAAGATAGGAGACACCGCCTATGCGATAGAGCTCGGCCTTCTACAAATAAGGCGAATCGATATAGCTCTCTAAAGTGTTTTCCTCTGCCGCGCGCTGCTTCGGCTCAGTGCCTCGAATGAAATACTCTTGTATTACTCCAGGGCCGCTTTCGAGCGCGCGCTCCCCCGTCGCCTTAACCACCAGGTAAGGATCCACTCCCTCAGGCACACTAAAATCGAGCGGGGTCAAAGGCTCAGGCGGCACAAACTCTATTCCTAAGCGTTCCGCTTCCGCTTTCGACTCGGCTTCGAGTGCCGCATATTCAATACGGTCGTGCGCATTCAAAAAATTTCCCATGAAATCAATCCAGATTGGCGCGGCGGTTCCCCCACCGGTTTCCTTCCTGCCAATGTTAGTCTTCTGGTCAAACCCGACCCACACCCCTGCCACCCAATGCGGAGTGTAGCCGATAAACCACACATCCATTTGATCATTGGTGGTACCTGTCTTCCCGGCGATTGGACGACCAAGCGCTTTAACGCGCGTCGCAGTTCCACTCTGAACCACACCTTTCATCATGTTTGCCATGATGAAAGCACTTTGTTCACTGATCACTTGTTTCGCACGCTGCAATCGATCTTGATTGGCGTCAAAGATCACTTCCCCAAAACGATTTTCGATCTTGTTGATAAATATACTCTCGCAGAGCACGCCTTTGGCCGCGAATGGCCCGTAGGCACGAGTGATCTCTAGAGGAGTAACCTCACTACTTCCAAGTGAGATCGACAAATTCCGTCCAAGCCTGCTCTCAATGCCAAGCAACTTGGCGTATTTGATTACCGCATCAACTCCGATACGCGAAACTATGTCGGCAGACACAAGATTGAGCGAGCGCTCAAGCGCAGATCGCAGCGTCACTACCCCGGCCTGGTCTCCACCATAGTTCTGCGGCGACCAATATTGATCTTTGCCAACCACAAACACCCGCGGTGTTCCATCCGGATTGGTGGCTCGCGCATCCACTAAAGTTGACGGTGTGTATTGAAAGCCGTCAACCGCGGCGAGATACACAATCGGCTTGAAAGAAGATCCGGGCTGACGTAGTGCCTGGGTGGCACGATTGAAAACACTGCGGCCATAATCGTAACCGCCAATCGTTACATATACTTCCCCACTCAGTGGATCGATTAATGTAATGGCTCCCTCAATGTCCGGAGTTTGATCGAGCCGCAAAAAGCTTCGGGAAAGATCGCTAGTCGTCTCCTTCCCCTTGGTGGTCTCCTCCAAGACTCCACGCGAGACTTCGATAATATCTCCGACTTTCAAACTTTTCTCGATAGGAACGTTGGTCACCTGCTGGTCTTTGGCCAAGCGACGACTGGCCCATCCGGAATCTTTAAGGTCGAATGACTTCACTTCCCCCTTTAGGCGAACCTCAACCGTTCGGCCCTTCACGCTCTCGACCATGGCCGGGTACGGCTCGTCGACAGGCATTTCCGCAAAAGTTCGTGGCTTAAAGCGCTGCTCAAACTCTTCTGTGGAAAGGCGATCGCCGCCTTCAATAACCTGAGAGCCCCGCCATCCTCGTCGCTTGTCGACTGCTCTCAGACCAACTCTCATCGCTCGCTCAGCCATGTCATAGGCGTCGACATCAACGGTGGTATGAATAACTAGCCCATCCTGATCGGGGTTAAGCGCACGCCACTGCTCAGCAAGCACACGGCGAACTTCCGCCACAAAATATGGCGCACGATAAATGTTGTGCGTAATCGCCGGATAGAACTTTACGTCCTCACGCTTAGCCTCGCGCGCCTGCTCTTCCGAGATAAACCTGGCTTTCACCATTTGCCCAAGCACGTAGAGTTGACGCTTGCGAGCACGGTCGGGGTTTTGCAGCGGTGAGAAACGAGAAGGTGCTTTCGGAAGGCCTGCTAAGTACGCGGCCTCTGCAAGCGTTACCTCGCTCAACTCTTTACGATAATAAGAACGTACCGCCGCCTTGACCCCATAGGCCGTGTTCCCAAAGAAAATCTGGTTCAGATAGATTTCGAAAATCTCATCCTTAGTTAGCCCTTGCTCAAGCCGATAGGAAAGTATCGCTTCTTTAATTTTACGAGCGAGGGTCTTTTCGGGAGTAAGCAGCAAGTTCTTCACTACCTGCTGAGTAATGGTTGACCCGCCCTGCTTTGCTTGTCCTTCCTTTAGGTTCTCCCTAAGCGCACGCAAGATACTCATGAAATCAATGCCAGGGTGGCTATAGAAAGACGCATCTTCGGCGGCGAGAAAAGCTTGCCGCACCACCGCAGGCACCTCGCTCATCTTGACCGGATAGCGCCGTTCGTAAAAGAACTCGGCTATCAAGGTGCCGTCCCGTGCGAAGACTTGGCTTACTGCCGGAGGACGAAAATCCTGAATCGAAGAAATCTGGGGAAGATCACGGGTGATATAAAAATACCCCCACACCCCGAACAGTCCGCCTGCAACTGCCCCCAAGATGCCGAGCAAAAGGGATATAATTACAAACAGTCGGAACACAGACGCAGGCCCTAAGAATATTGTATCGGATAATGAAAATGCTTTACCCACATTCTCACAGTGAGGGCTTAGGAAGCCAGAGATCCTCTCACTGCTTCTTACGTAAAGGGCTAGGCCGGCACAGATCCTCGAAACTCGTGCCTGACTGAGTACGCTGTTAGAGTGCGCTATTCAGGCACGCCCATGGACAGGGCGTCTGAGGCTTGCTGCTGCCCTTCTCCGACTAACGCCGCATCTGGAGGACTCGCTGGGGCCTCATTTGTGGCAGCCTCATTCGACACAGGAACCAAGACTTCACGCCTTGGCAGTATTTTCTCAATGTCACTTAGCGGCAGGGTAAACACCTCAGACGGCACCGTTTCCTCCCCTTCCACCACGCCGACATACAGATCGGACTCAGCACTATCGGAGATTTTGGCTCCAATCAGCAGAGTTACGACACTCGACTTTGCCTCGTGAGTCTCCGATTTAGGTAAGTTAATGAAGGCTTTCACCGAAGCACGCGGTGGCACCAATCCAAAATCTCGTGAGTCCTTTGAAAAGTCACTCGCCCGCAGCGCGGTAAGTTTACCGAGAAGTTCGTCAACGAACACTGCGTCAGCAATAGCGTCATTTTCCTTCTTGGCTTCCTCTGCCTTCTCTGCTGCATCTGCTTCGTCTGGCACCACAGTCCAAAGCCCGGCGGCGGACTTACTCAGTGCGACCTTCTCTCCATCTAATCGCTGAATTTCGAGACGAGAAATATTATCGGTAGGAAGCTTTAATACCGCTCGATCTCTTAGCTCTGCGCCTGTCTTAAAGACTTTGGCGCCCAGGTCCTGGTCCATATAGATTACAGATGCAAGCCCGCTTACCGACACGTAGGCACCAGGGCCGCGACCGCTCGAGTCTGGGGCCGAAAGTGAATGTATTCGAATGAGGATGCTCTCTTCATCCCTCTCGCCTTCAGCCTGTGTTGGCTCCCCCTTTTTCTCAGCGTGGTTTGTTCCCGCGCTGGTTTTCTTTGCGAGGACCAGGCGGACATGTGAACTCTGCTCATCTAACCCCAGCGCTTCGAAATCCTTAACTTGCTCGCCATCAAAGTATTGAGTGGCTCGCGCATTTCTTAATTCTCGAAAAATCTGAGCAATATCTTCTTCAGACGCTCGAACTGGTGCGGCAAGCTCTGACTCTTTTATTTCCCACGGAGAGCGTCGTCGTGCAGAACTGCCGGCAGCTTCGGCGTTCCTTTCGATCAGTACCTTGCTCGCCCCATTCAACAGTTCAATGGTCTGCACGTCGTGATCAACGAATGAAATAAACGATTTGCGTCGGAAATCATTCCCTGGCCGATTCGCTGCGCTAAATAGCGCTTCCGGAATCAGAAAAATGTTGCCCTGCTCTTCCCCGCCCTTTCGAACCTGCACGTAGCGCTGTTTCACGAAGTCGTTGGTTTTGCCGAACAGCAGCCTCGTCGAGACTGCTTCCCCATCAAAATCGGTTCCCTCAACTCCCACCTCAAGGACTGGCTTATCGAGGCCATACACGGACAAATCACCCTCGACATCACCAGTAGGCAAAGGATCGCCGACTTTTAACTCGGCCAAGGCTGCGGTAACCGAAGTCAGCGCGGAGCTCTCAAGCGCCGATCCCTCGACCTCTCCATACTGCCAAGAACTGCCTTCGTCGGAGATGCCCTCTGCTGGCTTTACCTCCGTAACCGCCATGCGAGATCCCACTGATGCAAACTGAAGGTTCTTCAGTTCAAAGGTATTGTCCTCTCGAGTAACTGAAATTTTTGCGATTTTTTCGCGTGGCAACGAGCCAAAAAGTTTCTCGGCCTGAACTTTGGTTTCTTCACGGGGTAGCTCAACATAGAAAATGTACGAGAGCCCCGCCAAGAGTGCTAAGCCAAAAAGCGCTATCTTCCTAATGTTCACGAGTTGTCCTCCTCAGCCCCTTAAGTCAGAAGAACACTATGCCGTCACGGCAAGCAATCGCCGACGCCACCACACTAACATCCCGAAAAGAAGGATGAGTTCTGGAATGATTAGGCTAGAGACGAGAATCAGTTTGAATTGCTCGTCCGTCAGCGGAGCAGCAGAAGCGCGAAGAGAGCGCCTTGCCACCACGATGCCACCTTCCTCGCCTGCTAACCAATTAATGGAATTAAGTATAAGGTCGCGATTCGCGTACATTTCCAGATTCGGATTCTCAATAAGTCCGGCACTGCCAAACACGACTACACGCCCTACTTTCTGGAACTTGCTTTCTTCTCCCTCAGAGCCATCACTCGGCGCATCGCCTAAACGCTTTTCAAACGCGACCGCAAGGCTCACTGGTCCTCTGATATCATCCGGATCTCTCGATGCCGTTCCGCCTTCAGGATTAAAGAGAGTCTCAAGATTGGTTTCGCCCCAAGCTGAATCTGGAGTTTTGAGCAGCGTCGAATAGGTCGCACCCTTTTGGAAATCGGTTTCAGGAGGAACAGAATCGGCGGAGGCACTTCGAAGCTCAGAGAATGGGCGCACCGATGCGGTCAAAGACAGCACCGATGGTCCGGTCTGCTCAAGACGATGTGTAATGGGATGAGCACCATAATCCTGGACGGCGAGCTGCACACCCAAAGCCGGGGCAGCAAACAATCGAGCCACCAGATCAACAACTATATTGTTGTCTATCTTGATGCCGAAGTGCTCTGCAATTGCGTTGGTGTCCCCAGGAGAGCGCGGATCGCCGAAGAGCAGCAGTCGACCGCCCTCTTCAACATACTTGGTCACCATCTCGCGCTCTTGTGGCAGCATCGGACGACGCGGAGCAGCGAGAATCACCGCCGCTGCGTCTTCAGGAACTTTCTCAAACTGTCCAAGGATTATCTCTTCAGCAGTAAGATGTTCGTCGCTGAGCGCTTCCTTCAAACGTGAAATGCCTTGCTGCCCGATATCCTGCAAAGAGGGCTCGCCATGTCCGGAGACGAAATAAATCTTCTTCGCCGCTCCCCGAGAGAGCTTGATGATGGCGTTAGTGAGCGCTTCTTCAGTGAACTGGTTGATTCGGCTTGAAGTCTTTGCCTCACCCGCCCCAAACTCAAGATAAACCAAATTACCTTCTTTCATCTCGTAGGTATCAACCAAGTGCGGCTTGGTTCGTGGATTAACGATCTCGGTCTTTACCTGTTTATCATTGGCACGCCGGTAAAGATCGAGGATGCGCTCAATCTCATCATCCGAAACCTGCTGAGTACCGGAGAAAGCCACGATCTTTAAAGGAGCTTTAAGCGTTTCTAAAGTCTTCTGTGTCTGCGGAGTAATGCTGTAGACGCCCTGCTCTGTAAGATCCCACCGTTTGTCGTAACGATAGGCGAACCAATAGACAACGCCCAACACTCCGACAAACACTAGAGTGTAAAGTCCCGCGTTCAAACTGTATCGCGCGGTGCGTCCGAAGGCGACTTGGCCACCTTGTCCAAGCGACCTGGCACCACGCGAGGCAAACCAAAGGACAATCAACACGACACCAAGAACCAGATGAAGCCAGATAGGAGGCCAGTCAAAGCCATACACCACGCCCCCTATTCCTCCGAACAAGAGAGCCACCAATCCGACGATTCCTACGAAACCACCCCACTCACGCATACGATGCTCCTCGAAAGCTCACTCGCAGAAAATAAACAAAAAAACCCTAGCGAAAACCCATTAACGAAACCGCTGCGCATCAATTGCGCGCTGCGAAAGAAAAATTCCCAAAACTATCAACAGTGCAAAATAGGCAACTGACTGCAAAGTCACCACTCCGCGAACCAAATCCTGCATCTGAAGAACTGGTGAAAGTGCTTTAAGCACCGTCGCAGAAGTTCCCTCTAAGGCTTCTGCAGGAGAGTGAATGACGTACAAAAGAAGCAGCGCCACCATTCCACTCACTGCAGCCACCACTTGATTCTCGGTGAAGGCAGAGACCGCAAGTGCGATGCTGGCAAACGCGAGAGAACAGAGAAACAGTCCAAACCATCCACTCAATACCGGGAGCAACTCAGGGCCCGGTTGTCCGAAATAAACAAGCAGCAATGGGAAGGCGAAGCACAACCCGCACATAACGAATAGCACCACGCCGACTCCGAGAAACTTTCCTAAAACAATCTCGGTAACAGAGAGAGGTGAAGTAATGAGGAGTTCAAACGTGCCGCGCTTTCGCTCCTCAGCGAGCAGTCGCATGGTCAAGACCGGAATCATGAAAACTAGAATAATCACCAAAGTAAAGTAGAAAGGCTCCACTACCCATTGATTAAGATTCGGACCTTCCGCACCCGGGTTGAAACTCGCCATGGCCTGGAAGCGAACAAACATCACCGAGAAAATACTAAGCAGGTTGAAAAAGAAGTAGCCCGCCAGCAGTACAAAACCGGTAATCACCACATAGGCAATTGGCGACACGAAGAAAGAAAGAACCTCTCTTCGACAAATGGCCATAATATTTCTCATGACGCCCTCTCTTCAATTCAATACTTGGAACGCTTCTGCAAAAAGCTCAGTCAAAAAAATCTGCCGTCACCCCTCATCAGGAATCGCAACCCATTAGGCCGAAGCCGCCACACTCGGCTCCTCGAATGCTGCGGTAGATCCTTCACGACTGACGCATTCGATAAAGACCTGCTCAAGCGACTGAGTCCCAAGGTCCGAGAGCTGGCTCACCAGCGCAACTTTCCCGCGGTTGATAATAACCACCTTGCTACACACCATCGAGACTTCGGGCAGAATATGCGTGCTCAGGATAACGGTGTGCCGCTCAGCGAGAGACTTAATGGTCTGCCGAATATCGATTATTTGTTTTGGATCGAGACCACTAGTTGGCTCATCCAGAATTATCACCTCTGGGTCATGGATGATGGCCTGCGCGATGCCAACGCGCTGGCGATAGCCGCGTGATAGATGCTGACACAGCTTATTACGCACATCGCCTAGCACGCAGCGCTCAACAGCAACGCTCACCGCACGCGCGAGATCGCTGGTGGCAATGCCTTTGATACGTGCCACGAAGAGTAAATATTCATTGACAGTCATCTCGCCGTAGAGCGGCGGAGTTTCTGGGAGATAGCCTATGCGGCGGCGCACTTCATCGGACTGCTTCACGATATCGAAGCCTGCCACCGTCGCAGATCCCGAGGTTGGAGGAAGATAGGTAGCGAGCATGCGAATAGTGGTGGTTTTTCCAGCACCATTTGGCCCAAGAAAGCCGACTATTTCGCCCTTAGTCGCGCTGAAACTTACGCCAGAGACCGCAGCATAGTCGCCATAGCGCTTCACTAAGTTCTTTACTTCGATCATGTCGCTGTTCTCCTCACATCCAGGCTCAACTTTCCGAGAGCCGTCAGACCATTGAGCGAAAGCTCGTCAGACCATTGAGCGAAAGCTCGTCAGACTACTGAGCGAAAGCTCGTCAGAGTACCGAGCGGAAGCTCTCGCAGACGCACGTCCGCCCAGCCATCATCGCTCCCACCAAAATAATTAATTCATTTTTTAATTAATTCAATAGGCTGCGACAAGCCCCCGCTCACTTAACTCAAAGCCTGCAGGCGCACAAGGGTAGTGTAGATTTCAGGTTCAGAGAGGTTTGAGGGATGGGATCGAGAGCCAGAAAAGCTCAAGGACAGGCACAAAGTGGCAGCACGGGTAATTAGGACTTTAGAGCGGACCGGGATTTAAGGGTCTTGGTTGTTCAAGACTTCGCTAATGCGGCCATCACAGTCGATAATGTATTCGCGGCCACCCATACGCATCTTGCCACGCGTGCATCCGTTGGTCTTTTGGGTACGCCCTTCGCTGTTATTTCCGATCTGATTCTGTGACATGTCGGTGACGGCTGCTACCTGTACATCGTCTGATGAGCGCATAATGAGGCTAATACGTCCCATCTGCCTTCCGGTCTGAATTTTCAACGCATCTTCAGTAGCAACTTCAAGAGTCATGGTTCGACTCACTGAAGGAGATACCTTCTCCACAGGCGAACGACGCGCCCCGGGGGTAACGTCACCGCCGTATGAAAGTACTCGCGCATTTTGCACTATGATTTTGCTATTGAGCTTGCCTTCTTCCTGAAAGGTCAGCACCACGTCGACTCTGGTCCCTGGCAACGCGTGACCCTCAAGACCCGAGGTCGCATCTACTTCGATAGAAATTGCTCGCATTCCTGGGGTCAGCGGAAGCGAAACCAACATAGGCTCATTGGTGATATCTGACTTACGGACAGGGACATTGGCGTCAAGGTCAATTTTTGCGAAGTGACTCGCAAGCTCAGCGACGTCGCGAACGGCACCTTCGGGTACCTGATTACGCGGCCAGAAAACTTCTTTGAAACGAACATCTTTAAGTGGAGTACCTGCGCGCACTAGGCGCTCTGGAGCAATTAAACTTATTGTTCCAATCGCCGCTGGCGCAGCCTGAGTGAGATCGGGAGACCCGTCCTGAGTGGCACTCGCACTGGTCCTAAAATTTAGGACCAATACCGTGATAATGAGCAGAGACACTGCTAAGCCTGCAGTGGCAATCAACATCAGCTTGTCGCGATCAGTTCCGCGTCCAAGTACCTTATTTCGTCCAAAGCCTTGTACCATCGTCCGGTCACTAATGGCGCATCTACGCTTTAACTCACCCAAGCAGATAAGCTTGGGCTTCGTAAGCACAGCGTTCTGCGGCGTACTATTCGGTTAGGGACCCCCCAGGGGAGCAGCAAAAACAGCAGACGCTCCTCAAAAACCCTCTTCCGATTCTTTCGGATAGTTATGAGCATTTGTTGAGGAGATTTGCCCTAAGGGATTCCCCCAGCTATGAAGACTGTTGTAAAGGCATCAGACACTCTAAGCTATTGAAACTATGAGCCGTATGTCCTCCTCCACAACCCGCAGAAACACCACAGAAGCCGCCAGCTACCACAGAGGGGTGGTAGGCCCGCCACAAAAATCACTCATGCGGGGTCAAATCGAAGGCAAATTAGGCAACTTCACCATTCTATTGGTTACATTTCTGCTCTGCGTTTCACTCCCTTTATCGGGCTGCTCCACTTTGGGAGGCTTCACTGATTCCATATTTGGGACATCAACTCCCGATGCCTCTACCGCGAATGCGCGTAAAGGCATACGGCAGGGCAGCGCCGCAGGGATGCCCCGTGCTTCCGCTCCGCTCAACCAAGAGAACGATAATCTCAATATTCCCTCCCTCAGTCCTTCCCTCAGGGGCGACTATGAAATTAATGCCGCTTCTCTTGACCAGCCAGCCGCCACCACCCTCTCGGGGCTTGAGGTAACCTGGAAAGTTCCCCAAGAACAAACTCCCTCGTTTGTCATCTACTATGGAACAGATTCCAAAGCGCTTAGCTCTCGCATCGAAGTGGCGACGGCACGACTGGAAACGTTAACGGATCCGGAACAAGGCCCACTCTATCGCTACATAGTGCCAGACGTGCCCGCCATTGGTGCGCTCTTTGTTGCGGTCGCCGCTTTTGATGGTGTCTCGGAAGGACCGCGCAGCGATCCTTTACCGGTGAGTGCGCCATGACAGAAGCGCGTCAGTTCAACGACCTCGACGAACGAACGCTTGTGTATCTTCAAGAGCTATCGCGGCTCTACCCCTCGGTCACCGCAGCACTGTCTCGATTAAGTCGCTGGGAAGCCGAGCTCACTCTGCCCAAAGGTAACGTTCACATCATTAGTGATATTCATGGCGATCACCTTAAACTGCGCCACGTCATTAATAATGCTTCAGGATACGTTCGCCCGTTGGTTGATGAGTTGTTCGAGACCACCTTGGACGAAGCAGGCCGCCTCGCCTTACTGAGTCTGATTTACTACCCCGCCGAGACTGCTCAACGCGTATTCAGCTCCTTTAAGACCAAGTCTGAAAAAGATGCCTATGTGAAATCCTCGGTAGCACAGCAAGTGGTGGTCGTCCGCTCACTTGCCTGCAGCTATCCTATCGAAAACGCAGAAGCATTATTCCCAAAAGAGCTCGCTCCCTTCGTTGAAGAACTGACTGATGCGCCGCACCTCAAGCGCTCCCCTCAGTTTATAGAGGCGCTCATACAGCCTTTCATTGACGCAGGCAGAGAGGTCGAATTACTTCGAAGTTTAAGTAGAATAATTCGAAATCTCTCCATCTCTGAACTGATTATTGCGGGAGACTTTGGCGATCGCGGACCGCGCATCGATCGGGTGATCGATTACGTGATGCGTCAACCGCGCGTATCAATTACTTGGGGGAACCACGACGTGTCGTGGATGGGTGCATGCCTCGGGTCGCTTATTTGCATCGCCACCGTACTTAGAATTTCTCTGCGCTATCAGAGAATTGCCCAACTAGAAGAAGGTTATGGAATTCCCCTGACTCCGCTCGAAGATCTTGTGGAGTCGGTATATTCGAACGACCCCGCCACCTGCTTTAAGAGCAAGGGCGAAGGTTCACGCGACGCTCTGGCTCTTGCGCGCATGCAAAAAGCCATTGCGGTCATTCAGTTTAAACTAGAGGGGCAGGCTTCGGCTCGAAATCCGCATTTCAACCTTGAGGACCGAAATATTCTCAAACGCTGCGACCTCGCAAAGGGCACCGTATCAATTGATGGGCAAGAACATAAACTACTAGACTCTTCTTTCCCGACTCTTGACGCTGCGGACCCCTACGCGCTCTCCACCGAAGAGCAGCTCTGCATGGATGCGCTACGGGACTCTTTTCTCTTTAGCCCACGCCTGTGGCATCAAATGAAATACCTGGCGGATAGCGGCACTATGTATCTCCTTAGAGACGATCATCTGATCTTCCATGCCTGCGTGCCCTGTGATGAGAAGGGAATATTTCTGCCGCTGCGAGTGGACGGCGAAGATCTGGCCGGCAAGGCGCTCTTCGATAAACTCCATGTAGTTGTTCAGCGCGCTTTTAGAGAACGTAACGCATCTGATCTTGATATGCTTTGGTACCTTTGGGGCGGCTCTCTCTCTCCGCTTTTCGGCAAAGACAAGATGACCACTTTTGAAACCTACCTGGTTGCAGACCACAAGACTCACAAAGAAAATAAGAACCCCTACTTCTCGCTCATTCATGAAGTGCCCTTCTGCGACAAGGTGCTCGCTGAGTTTGGAGCAGATCCTGAGCGCGGCTTGATAGTGAACGGACATGTTCCTGTAAAAATTGAGGCGGGCGAGTCCCCACTTAAGAAAAGTGGCAAGGCAGTCACCATCGACGGAGCGTTTTCTGAAGCGTATGGCGATCGCGGCTACACACTCGTACTTGGCTCGGAGAGGACTTCCCTCGCTCAGCATCATCACTTCGACTCGGTTCGCGATGCACTAGAATGTGGCACCGACATAATTCCGAGTATTCAGATCCTCCGAAAATATTCAGAACCAAGGTGCGTGAGAGATACCGAGCGTGGCACCTACGTGCAGCACCATATTGATATGATGAAGTTGCTGATCCGCGCTTATCAAGAAAATCGGATTCGAGAACGCGCATAGGATCACCTTCACTCTAGCGTCTATTTTGCTTCGTTCCGGAATTTCTGTATGCGTCGCGTTCTGTTTGGATTCCTGTGGGCGATCGGCGCCTACATTGTGGTCGCCCCCAGTGGTGCGTATCTGGTTTACCTGTTGTCATCGAATACGCACGACGCTTCGCTCGAAGCAGTCATGACAGGAGCTTTTGTGATTGGGCCTTTGGCGGGGTTGATAGGATTTATCGTTCGGGTAACACGACCTTGATTGTTTAAAAAGCCGAAGTCGCTCTGACAGCTTACTCGACCTGCTTTGCCGAAGCAGCCTTCTCAACAGGGCTGTTCGACACAGGCTTACAACCGCAACCACCACAACCACTGCCACTAACGATCCCTCGCCAGGCAAGAAATCCCTTCCGACCCAGGTAAAGCAGGGCCACCGCGACAATGCATAAAACTATATGTTGCTGGTTCATGGTGTCTGCCTTCAGCCTACATTTCCACCAAGCCCAAAATACAATGCTCCTTGATACGTGAGTAGTGCCGCTCCATATCCAAGCGCAGTCATGTACACGAACATGAAGATAGTCCAACTCCAAGAGCCCGTCTCACGCCGTGTGACTGCCAAGGTGGACATGCACATGCAGGCGTACACATAAAATACGAGCAGAGCGAGCGCGGCCGCCAACGTGAACTCGCCTGAGGCATGCTGCGCGTTCAATACATGCAACAAGCTGGTGGGCGCAGTGTCGTCATCGCCCAAATTATACACCGTGGCGAGCGAGCTCACGAAGACTTCTCTAGCCGCAAACGATGCCACGATGCCAATGCCCACTTCCCAACCAAGACCGAGCGGAGCGAGCGCAGGTTCAATTGCATGCCCAATACGTCCGGCATAGCTCTGCTCGATGTTTACATCCCTGGGGTAGCTGGCGAGGAACCACATCACCAGCGAACAGGCCAGGATGATCGTACCCGCGCTTTGAACAAATAAAAGCACACGGTCCAGCACATTACGCACAACAACTCGAAGCGAAGGTCGCCGGAAGAGCGGCATCTCCATCACGAAGGGCGCAGGCTCACCACGCAGCACAGTAAGCTTCAAAACCGAAGCCACAAGCATCGCCGTCACTACACCCAGCAGATAGAGCCCCAGCATCACTAAACCTTGCAGTGAAAAGATGCCGCCCACGACATAAGCGGGAATGAACGCCGCTATCAGAAGCGAGTAAACCGGTAGCCTAGCGCTACAACTCATCAGAGGTGCCACCATGATAGTCGTAAAACGATCGGAGAGAGTCGGAATGGTGCGTGCGGACAGAATCCCAGGAATGGCACACGCAAAGGAACTCAGCAGCGGTACAAACGATCGCCCTTGCAGTCCAAACTTTCGCATCACGCGATCGGTAACGTAGGCTGCACGCGCCAAGTATCCACTGTCTTCTAGTAGCCCAATGAAGAAAAAAAGAATTGCTATCTGAGGAATAAAAATCAGCACACTTCCGACGCCCGCGATCATCCCGTCAACCACAAGACTTCGGAATTGCCCTTCGGGCAGCATTTCAGCAGCAGAAGCACCTATCCAAGCCACTGCCATGTCGATCCATTCCATCGGAAGACTGGCACCAACAAAAATGGACTGAAACATCAGTGCCATAATAGCGGCGAAGGCCATGAGTCCGAAGACGCGATGCGTGAGAACCGCGTCCAAGCGCTGGGTTAAACTGCGAGAAGCCGCACTCGCCGCCGACGTGGACTGCCGCACTACTTTCCCGATCCACTGGTACCGCAAGGTAGCCTCGATGGTAGCGGCATCGACATCAAGCACTCGTAGACGCTCAATTTCCTCTTCACAAATGACTTTAAGCTCAGACGATCGAGCAACCTGAGATCCGGAAAGAATGCTTAACGCATGGATCTTCGGATGCCTTACGGGAGGCGAAAGCAAAGTGGCGAGGTCGGCCAAACGGTCCACACTGGTAACGAGCGCATGGGCAGCAGAAAGCCAGCGAAAGCCGACTCCTGTGGAGTGGGACTCAAGCGAGTTCTCAATCTCCGATCGGAGTGATTCAATGCCCTTCTTTACCTTAGCGCAAATCGCCACCACCGGCGCACCTAACAGTCGCGACAAGATTTCAGTACGTATCGATATCCCTTGGGATTCAGCAAGATCGGTCATGCTCAGGGCAATGACCACGGGGATGCCAAGATCAAGCAGCTGAGAAGTGAAGAAGAGATTGCGTTCAAGGTTTGTGCTGTCAACAACAGCGACGATCAAATCGGGAGCACTCTCTCCACGAAACTCACCAAGCAGCACGCTGGTCGCAATCTGTTCATCAAAAGCATAGGTGTCGAGACTGTAGGAACCAGGAAGATCGATCAGCGTCGCATGTGAGATATTCGGGAGTGCGAGCTTTCCTTCCTTCTTTTCAACCGTGACGCCTGGGTAGTTCGCCACTTTGTAACGGAGCCCAGTAAGGGCGTTGAAGACTGATGTTTTACCGCTATTGGGATTCCCTGCCAGAGCAATTCGCGCAGGACGAGTCGGGCTGAATTTCACACCACGAACTAGAGAATCACTCGAGTGAGGCAACACAGAGCTCGACGAATCGACCGAAGCATCATGGCTAGAGAAACTGGGGGAGGAAGAATCAACCACAGGCGTTGTGCTACGAGCGCGCGAGAATCGGCGTCACTTCGATCTGAGCCGCTTCTGACCGGCGAAGAGAAAGTAGGTAGCCCATCGTTTCGATCTGGAGAGGATCGCCAAGTGGTGCGACTCCCTTAAAAAGTACGCTTGCTCCCTCAACGATTCCCATGGAGAGAAGTCTCTGCTGGAGCGCTCTGCTAAGCGCCTTAACCTTTAAGACTTGGGCCGCAGTACCACGTGGAAGTTTATCGAGAGTTATCTTAAGCCGCGCAGCACCCTGAGTCGCGAAGCTCTGAGTAGTGAAGCTCTGAGTAGTATTGAGATGTTCTTGCGCATTCTGTTCAGACACGAAGCTCTCCAAGGGTCACCCAACTCTGCAGTGTTTAGTTTGCAAGCCACTTCCAATTCGTCGAACGGCTTCACTTACTCCACACAGCCTATGTGCGCTAGGTGAATGTGTCAACTGTTAGGCATGCCAAACGATATCTTATTTAACTATCTGAACTACTTGAATAAGCTCTTCAAGATTCGCTGCAAGAACCCCTTCAAATGGAAACCCTAGCCTAATCAAGTGAAGTAAAGCCGTGACCTAGAGCATCGTGAGTCCGAACTCCGGAGCTATCTTGAGAAGGTGTTGAATCGCTTGCTCGGTTGGCTCTGGCGGCGGCTGATCACGATCCACTACTGGCGTTCCGGCTGCGACGAGGAATTTCTCAAACCCTCCCGGAGAGACAAGGCAAATCATACGCGCCGGCACGTCGCTCGCACCTGTAAAGTTGTGGGAAATCCCCCTAGGTCCAAATACCACATCCCCCGCCTTTGCGTGCACAGTCTTCCCATCCAACATGAAATCAACCGCTCCCGAGAGGACATAGAAAGACTCGTCCTCTCTAGAATGAATATGCGGCGGTGATCCTCTACCCTTCTGAATTTCAAACTCTAGAAGAGCATAGCTCCCACCCGTTTCCTCAGATGAAAACAAGAGGGTATATCGATCGCCAAGAACATCTATCGCTGGTCGGCTATCAAAGTTGGCATGAATTGGATTTCCCATGCGCCGCTATATAATAATTTGAAAAGAGAAAGTGAAGATCTTTTTCCTTTCCGCTACCACTGGCGGGAACATGAGAGAGAAACAGTCACATCAGCTGAAGCGCGAGACGGATAGGGATTCTCCGTCACGTTTAGCCCGCAGCTGTTGCGTTCACCAAGCTGCAAACTGGCTCCTAAATCTAGCACTACGTAACCGTCCGGAACGCCGTAAACATTGTTTAACGGCTGAACGCCCCCTAACAATGCTGCCGTGAGCGCCAGATATTCCACTGGCTTGTAGACAGCTGAAAGAAAACTCTGAGGAACAAGCGGTCGATACTCAAGACCTTGCTCAAAGCGGTCCCACAACATTACGAATCCAAGTCCCGAATTAAATTCCCATGACCCACTGCGAATCCCGCCCAGAATTTCAAATGAAGCATCCACCGCATCATGCCCAAATCCTGGCGAAGCAGTCGGCAACGATAGAGTCAACGCAGTGCTTACGACCAGATCGCTGAGACCCTCACTAAAGGACGACAACCTCTGCTTTACCCGAAGATTCACATTACTAAATCCAAAACCCGTTTGCGGAATATTAAAGGTTCCCTTGTCCGTCTCACCCTCAACCAAATACTGGTTGTTCTTGACGTCATCTCTGTCAGCTGAAGGCAGTCCCCACCACTGATGCCACTCTCGAATGCCGTGATCAAAAACACCTCCTCCTCGCCAAGCCAGCGGAAGCACCAAGTCAAGCTGAGTGTCTTGGTTTGCTCCATATGTCAGAAGCAATTCAGTGACTCTCTGCTCAAGGTCTACGGTATAAACATCATTGATCAGATAGGTATTGGTCACGCTCGATCGCAGTGCAGTTTGAAAATCTCCTTCTGCAACAACCTGGGCCCGGTCTGAGACAATTCCAAGATGAGACGAGCGCAGAACGAATTGATCTTGAAGACCCAGAGATTGCGCCAAGGTTACACGCACGTCTAAAACGAGACTAAGTATGAATAGAAAATAACAACAGACTATTGGGAATAACTGAATTCGCTCCATACCCTCACTGACCAGTCGAATAATGTTTAAGAATATGTCGCAGCACCTTCAGGGAACGGTGCGAAGCTTCCGACAGGAAGCTTGAGAAATCTCTAAAAGCGTCCGGGTCGCCTCCATCTGAAATGGTGCGAACAATCAAGCACGGGACCCTATGCAGATGCGCCACAAGCGCAATGCTCGCGCCTTCCATCTCTACCGCATCGCCCTGAAGCTCCTGCGAGAGATACTCCCACTGGGTCGCCGCCACTTCCCCCGGACCGTCAACTGACTTCTTTGGAGCGGCATGCGTCACAAACTGATCTCCGGTCAGAATTCGACCTCTAATAACTCTATGGCCTTCAAGCACTGCGCACTCCGCAATAGACAGCAGCCTCTCATCCCCTTTGAGAACTCGAATACCGGTATACGGAATTTCCGCCCGTTGGAATCCTCCGGGTCTCGCATCCATGTCATGCTGCAGAAGTTCCTCACCAAGAATCACATCACCACGCTTAAATTTAGGGCTAATGCCCCCCGCAAGGCCTACAAATATCAGCGCACGCGGCTGATACTTTTCAAGTACATGCTGTGCGGTCATAGCCGCTAGGGTCTTTCCCACCCCGCAGATACTCAGCGCCACCGTTCGGTTTTCCAACATACCCTGGCATACAACGCCCCCGGCCCACTTTATAGACTGCCTATTGGCCAACGCGTCTTGAATATCATGGGCTTCCTGAGGAAGTGCAGAAATAACTGCTATCGGTCGATCTGAAATAGAAGGAGTAGTCATATGCCCCTCGCTTTGACTATTATAGTTTGGATCACTCCCGATGGTGTCGCTACCAATTTGAGTCCTTCGATGTCCTTATGAAACCCGAAGAAACTGTTCGCATTCCTCTGTTTCCCTTGCCTCTAGTGGTGCTCCCAGGAGAAGCACTCCCCCTGCATATCTACGAAGAACGATATAAGCAGCTCGTTATTGACGTCGAGCCTCGCGGCGCCCTCGGCGTTTTTGGCATTTCTCTCGTTCAGCCAGACGGCTTTGCCGCGGTGGGGTGTGGAGTAAGAATCGAGCGCTTTCTCAAACGTTTTCCTGATGGCAAGTGCGACCTGCTGATTCGTGGTGCCATGCGTTACACCATCCGAGAAACCTACAAAGATCAACCCTACCTCGAAGGCAGGGTACTCCCACTAAATGACGAGAACGTCGACGAACCAGTAAGCCCCCTTCGAGAGCAGGCTATCAGCTTACATGCACGTTTTTCAGAGATGATGACTGGGAGACCGGTGGTACAAACCGCTGAGACCAGCACTCCGTTGTCGTTTGTGCTCTCTTCTGTCGCACAGATGCCAAATGAGACCAAACAGAAAGTTCTTGAAGCACGATCTGAACAGGGACGCCTCGAGCTTTTAATTGCCCATTATCACGCGGTGATCGCCGCTGCATCGCCAAAGGCAGAAGTTTCTCGAATCACCAAGTCCAACGGAATCATTAAGCACTGACCGCCGAGGAGCCCTACCTCCCTGACCACCGCGTCCCCCGCGTTAGAAAAGTAATGACGCACGACCTCGCATACCAATCGGTGAAAGAAGGTCGGCAGCTAATCGACTGAAATCACAGTGCGATTTCACAGAGCTCAATTGTCAATTAATAGCGTCAACCCGCCGAATATTACTCGTGCCCAATTGAAAGGGAGACACGACAAGCAGGAGCAATGCGGGAAAGCACCTCAAAATTTAAACCTCTCCGAAAGGCGATCTACGGCTTGCTGATACTTTGCAGCTTGCAAGCCAGCGGCGTCTCCGCGGGCGATTTGTGGCGATGTGAGGGTAATGTCTTTACCAATCGTCCGACTTCGCAGTCTACCTGTCGACGGTTCAAAGGATCGCGTGTATGCGGTAGCGGACTCAACAGATATTACACTCCAGAACGAAATGGCCTCACTCCCGAAGACGCGACCTGCCAACCCGCAGCACCCGCAGCAAGCCCCTTCGTCAATGCTGCTGCACTAGATTCCAACCCCGATGGCTCTCTCAATTGGGAGCGAAAGCTTGAGGCAACTTTAGCCAAAGCCCCCTCGCGCGACAGCCTGTCGGGCGAACTCGATCAAGAGCTCAAACAAATCTCCGATCTGCTTCCTATGATTCCGGGCGGCAGCAGCGTGCTGAAGATGCTCGAAAGCCAGGAGTAGCGCTCCGCTTAAGCGGCACCCGCTTTCAACAGCGCAGCGTCTCCCGCAGTAAAATATCACCTTGTAGACCCTCTAGAAGCGAACTCTTTATTTGATTGACCTCCGCAATTCTGGCTGCCTTAATCGAACCTATGATTGATAAAAAACTCGTTTCCCGCTTTCTCATTCGACCAGGCTCCCGAGCGTCACTGCATCGCCGAGATCCGGGGTGGGAAGAAATTAATACCAAGGCGACGAGCAAGAAAGACTTAAAAGAGAAGGCTCAAGCAGCACTGTCCGAGAGTCTCGAGGACTTGCGACGAGAACAAGATGTGCTGTGGGCGGCTGACCAGTACTCGCTTCTGATTGTGCTGCAAGCCATGGACGCGGCCGGAAAAGACGGCATGATTAAACATGTCATGTCGGGCGTAAATCCACAGGGCTGCGAAGTGCGATCCTTTAAGCAACCGTCCAGCGAAGAACTCGATCACACATTTCTGTGGCGCACCATGAAAGCTGCTCCAGAACGCGGTAAGATTTGCATTTTCAATCGCTCACACTATGAAGACGTGCTGGTAGTAAGAGTTCATCCAGAACTCTTAGGAAAGACGGGACTTCCAGCTGATAAAATCAGCAAACGTATTTGGGATGAGCGTTTTGACGATATTAAGACGTACGAGCGCCACCTCGCTCGCAATGGGACGAAAATATTAAAATTCTTTCTCCACATTTCCAAAGAGGAGCAAAAGAAGCGCTTCCTGGACCGCTTAAACGATCCCTCCAAACACTGGAAGTTTTCTGCCGCCGATGTCGCCGAGCGCAAACACTGGGAGGCTTACCAAGCAGCCTATGAGCAGATGCTCTCAGCAACAAGCACTTCCTATGCGCCTTGGTACGTGATTCCGTCTGATAGTAAATGGGTCGCACGTGCCCTAGTGGCCGAAATCGTTGCTCGAACTATTGCGGACCTCAAACTCACCTACCCAAAAGTGGATAAAACCAAGCGCAAAGAATTAGATGCGGCGCGACGGGCGCTCGAGCGGGAAGCCTAGCTGAATTTTAGAATCGGCCCTCGATCATGAAAACCAAGGGAGCAGCATCGCAGGATACTATTTCAGCTTCCTTTCTTTCCGCGAGACCAAGGTATCTGAAGTTGATCGAATGCATTTTGGACATCAGTAACATCACGCGGGGTAAGGCTACCGGACTCAGCCAGCTGACTAAGCCCCGGTTTACCATGAAACTTCACACGCGCGACCGTCTGAACACCGGCTGCTGTTAGACGACCAATGGTCGAGGTCCGTAATCCAAGCTCGTGTATTTCACGTACCGGGGGGAGAAACGACCTTCGCGAGTTTTTCCTGTTCTGTTCCACTAAAGACTCCAAGTCAAACCTATACAATCAGAGCTCATCACAACCTCGGAAACTAAGAAAGTTCCTACCGTTGCGAAGTCCAAATTCGCCTCACGGGTTGCGAGGCCTCAACTAAACGCTACCCAGATCGTTCGATAGTTTATGGTCCAAAGGTTTCAGACCATTGAAATCCTGTAGTGAGCGGGCACGGGTGCTACAAGGGCAAAGGCCGCATCGAGCTTTTGGGACTCATCAAGTTGGCGCAGGCCCCCGAGTGAGGCAATCAGGACGCGAACCGTCAGCAGGCGTCTAAGCGTACCTAATTGCCGGGGCGAGCATCGAAGTCACTCTGAATAAGAATCAGCCAGTCACTATTGAATTGACTCGAATCCGAAACGGAGTTCCCGAAGTCTTGCGCATTGTGGATCGCGTCAATGACTTAGACAGAGATAGTGGGAATCAATTCTGCAAGAGATTGCTTTAGGGACTGCATTTCTGATGCCCCAAGCCCCCCCCCTCCAGTGAGGGGAACGCCCCATCGCAGGAAGGTAATAATTTTTAGTGATCTGAGAAGTGCTGACCATACAGTTTCCGCAAGGACGCCAGTGTCCCTTGCAGCCAAAGTTCAGTCTCCTCCGTTCCAAAAAGCTCATCTTGGTGTTTTGAGTAAGCCTTCAAGCTCTCGACAAGCTCCGTAGCTTCGGGGTTTGCCTTTAAGAAATCTTCGAGATCCGCCTTCCCCGCTTCAAATGCCCGCACAAAAGCAGCAATATCATTCGTCACTGGCTCGCGAAGCATCGCCGCATATACCGCGCCATCGTTAGACGAACTCATGAGCACGCGAGCGGTATATCCAGAGTCTCCGACATAGCGTTCAAGAAAGTGAGTATTCGTATCAAATATGAACTCCTTACCTACTGGAGTACAGAAATCGACGAAGCGCGTCGTCCCGTTCGGAACCCGAATAAAGTTATACATATGCCCCGGAATACCCTCGGCATCGCTTCCATCTTTCTGTGCCACTATTATCTCTGCGCCTGCATCAATGTTCATGGCTCGAAGCATCTCACGCGCAATAAGCGCCCTAGTACTACAATCAGTACGACGAAGCGCGAGGCCACTTCCTACGCCCTGAAATGAATCTCGATAGCGGTACTCGTTTGCAAAGTCTTCTTCGAAGAATTTTCTCACAATTCCGATACCGTTCTCTAGAGTGGGCTCAGTGTACTCTGCTAATTCGGAGTGTGCGTAGAAAATGGCGTTTTTTATCTCAGTTCGTGCAATGGCCGCACAATCAGCGCTGATAAGACCAGTTCTCTCTTCGAGCGTAACCAGACGTATGAGATGGGCAGGTGCCTCAACGTCCTTCATTCGCTCGGCTTGAACCTCAAGCGCCGATCTCGAGGGCATATTGTCGGTGAGCCCGTTGAGCGAAATTACTTGTATGCGCAAAGGAGCTGGAACCTGCTCCATAGCATCCGGACCAATGCGTCCATAGTCGACATACCGCCGATACGGCTCAACGCTTTTCCCTGTCGCACACACCATCGCCTGCGCAAGATTTCGCGAAAAAAAATCCCCCTCCTGCTCGTACTTGTCGCGGAGCGCTGAGAAAACATGTTGCGCTTTAGCAGCAAGGTCGGGGATTTGGC
Organism: Bdellovibrionota bacterium; assembly: GCA_041739995.1. Classification (GTDB taxonomy): domain Bacteria; phylum Bdellovibrionota_C; class UBA2361; order UBA2361; family JBGSMV01; genus JBGSMV01. Next base: position 824 of record JBGSMV010000042.1, on the reverse strand, counting down.
TGGCCTCACCAAGCTTCAAAAGTCCCAAAGCGGTAGCCCACGCATCAGCGCGCTGCGCTGTCGTGCTCACGTCAAGGGTCAACGGAGTTACCTGAGAGATCGGTAGTGCCTCTTTACCAGGGGTGAGCGCTAAACGAATGATAAAGTCGCCCGTCTCGCTCAGCGCAAAACCACCTTCCGGGATAAGATAATTACCGAGAGCGCCCAAAGGCTTGAGCTGCTGATTAGCGCTCTCTACCGCTCGAGGACTAAAATCTTCCCCAAGAGCAAATGGCCGAGCGTCATTGGGGGAAAAAGAAACATGCCCAACTAGTACCCCGCCTCGAATGTACTGCAACGAAAGTTCTTTTCTCGTCATGCCTTCGATGGCGATGCCATCAAGAAGCTGATGAACCCGATCATGAATCTCAGGTGGCAAGAAACGCCACCGCTCATGTGAGGCATCAAGTCCAGCGGCGATACTCTTCCATTCAGGGGTGGCCTGAAGTTGTTGAGTAGTAACACTTTCAGGGTGCTCAGGAGGACTGGGTGCGTGGGATTGAGCTCCTCCTAAGGAGGCCGCCATACTGAGGAAGGCAATCGAAGCCTTTGATGAAAATGCGCCCACTGAAAACACCCATGCCTAACAACGTGACCCCTTTGTTATGGAGCGCTTCTCAAGAAGGTTGCGCACTTAAACTTCAGCGATAAGCCTCATAAAAAAGGTTACCAAAGAGAAGCTGTTTGAGTGGTTGAAGCCTCATAATTCCAGTTACCGAACTTTTATAAGGTTCTGGAAATATGAGAGAAATAGTAGGTTTTGACGAGTTAAAGCACCGCTACTT
>JBGSMV010000028.1:0-40817 GCA_041739995.1 Bdellovibrionota bacterium | reverse complement strand
TTCACCCTCGAGGTTTGCATCTAAGATCCCGGCCGGTGGAGAATGTGTGATGAGTACGTCAGTGTTGTCTGGAATAAGTGCCCACTTCTCTGCCAATGGGGCGCCGCGCTGTAGATTAAACGCGAGTCCACTAAACCAGGGTTGCCATGGGGTGCCGAAAAAGCGCACGCCATCAATCTCGATGCCCTCGTCCTCTAAGTACGTGGCGTCTGGTAGTGCGTCTCTGGCGCGGGCGGGTAGCTGTTCAAAAAGAAACTCGTGATTGCCGGAGATTACAAGTTTGTGTTTATGGGGCTGAGCTTTAAGAAACTTACTGAACGAAGCAATCTCTGCTTCAGAGCCACGGTTGGTGAAGTCTCCGGCGTGAATAAGCACGTCCCCTTCTGGAAGGGGCCCTAGGGTGTAGTGCCGGCTGTGTGTGTCGCTCAAAATTACAAGTCGCACAAAGAACCCTGAAAAACAACTACAGAAGAGAGCTAATCTTATCCTTCAACAGGCACGCGTGAGCTTTCTTGTCGGCTGTGATCCACGTCCCGTTAAGATGCTTCGCGAGTGCTGCATATGACGCGTCATAGCCAGAGAGCCCTCGCGCTTGGAATGTGCGCATTTCACCTAACAGTTCGTCTGAGCACTGAAAGCGATGCATGCCAAGGCGCATCACTTCAGTCAAAAGAGAGGAGTATTTTTCGCTTTGTCCCTTGGCTACTATGAAGAGCACGTTAGCGAGCTCAAAGAAGAACAGTTCTGGCACAGCGAAATCAGATGGCGCAGCGGCTACTTCGCGAAGGAGTGCGAGCGCCTTAGGGCTATCTTCTTCCTGAACGAACCACTTCACGGCGACGGAAGCATCGATGACGCGCAGCATCATTATCCTCCGTAACGAACCTGCCTTAGAATCTCAGTAGAGTTCTCAGTTACGCTGAAAGACTCGTTGCTAAAGCGCGCAACCAGGGCGTCTCTCTCGCCCTCAGAGATTCGGTCAACGAAGCGACGTTTAAATTCTTCGTACGGAATGAGCACTGCAACGGGCTCTGAGTTCTTTTCAATGATAAGGGGCTCGCAGGAGCGCTTCATTTGACCGAGCACTTTGCCAAAAGTCTGTCGAAGCTCGAGTGCGCTTACGGTTTTCATGGGGCACCGCTCTGGAAAGGTAGACAGTTACTCTTACAAGTATACAGTTAACTAACTAGTGAGGTCAATAGTCATGACACTGATAAGAATAGCACTATCTATTTGAAAGTAGATAACATTTTCCACAAATATCGAGGCGAATTACTTATCTGAGCGACGGAACGCCTCATCTCTGGTGAGCCGCACGATGCTTCGTGCCGTGTCTCTGGGGCCCGCTTCACTACTAGAGCCACTGCCCGAGAGTGCGAACTTGAGGCGTGCTTCTGGAGTTAATGTGGCGAAGAATTCATCGTCTGCGAGTTCTCCTGGAGTGCTTCCTTGGAGTTCTGCGGCTTCAATGCGTTCGGGTGAAACAACAAAACTACTCCGCTCCATGCGTCCACCCTCAAAGTCTCCAGGCACGTGCTGAGAAAGTTCTAGCGCAATGGCTATGCTCTCTTCTGGAGAAAGTTTTGCGTGCTCGATGGGCGCGAAATCTTCCGGTAGGAGCTCATTTTGTGAGTGCGCTAATGCGCTGTATTTAGTCATGGCACTATTCTCTCATCTTTCGACTAAGACTTCACTCGTCAAACTCTCTGCCTCGTCCCCTAGTTTTAGAAACCTCTCTTTGTCTAAAGCGAGACACGGCATCTAACTTCCGTAAATGCTCTAAGTCTTTGGGGCGCCCAGCCTCCCGTTTACTGATTATGAGATGTGGGCGACTCATAACTTTGACCGGAATCTCTGACACCGTCACTTCGAGGTGTGCTCGATGAGCGCTTTCAAACGGAATGCCTTTAATGCTGGTGTGGATGTCTACGTAGTTAGAGGGGACTCGCGGGTCTCGGCTTGCGGCTCCTAAGCGAAGCACCATGTGTTCGTCCGTAAAGTCTTTGGGCGTTTGTCCGTAGGTGGGGAATCCGCCTTCGCGAAAAGCGGTGAGAACCCTTGCTCCATTCTCCTCGGTTGGGCGCACGTACAAATCTAAGTCGCCGGGCGTGTTCTGGACGCCGTGAAACTGCGCAGCAACACCACCGACGACCACGTACTCGACTTGGTGTTTCCCAAAAAGCTGTAGGAGGTCGGCCCAGTCCTTATTCATAAGCGTTACGACTGCCTCCCACTACTGGCGGAGGCGTCTCGCGCAGCTGCGACGCTCTCGAGTTTGGCGATGTCTTCTAAGTCTTTGAATCGACCACTGGCGCGCTTACTAGCGAGCAATAGGGGGAGAGGAAGAACGGGGATGGTTGTTCCGTCAAACGGAATTTTCTCTGCAGTCCCTATGGCTTCTGCTGTCGAGACGCCCTTTAGGTGAGTGAGGATGTCGATGCGAACTGGAGAGGCGCCAAGCATGAGGGCTCCCCCTCGGGTTCCAAAGGCACCGGGTGGAACATAGAACCCGACCGACTTAATAGCAGAGAGAACTTTGGATACATTAGCAGGGTCGTCGCTTATCAGAAGGTCGAGATCGCCACTAGCGCGCGGAGCTCCATGAGCTGCCACCGCCAGGGCACCAACCACCACGAACCTGGCGTCGGTATAATTGAGGGCTCGAATAACGTTTAGCCAGTCGTGTGTCATGGAAAGCTCTGGGGTACGCAGTAAAATAAGAGAGGGGGCACGGGAACCACATTTGCCCCCTCTCTTGGTCCATTTAGCTCTTAACGCCCCACGTGCCTCACTGCAAAGGGCTTCTTCCCTCACATAAAACCACAAACCTCTTCCTTCCACGGGGCACCTCAATGGGGATAGTTGTGTGGGTATCCCCAAAACACCGCTAGGTGCTTGGTGCGTCTGTGCTTTGAGGGGACGTGGCGGTTTTAGCTGAAATGGCAGCGATGCGATCCACCACCACGCTCACTGTTTTGGTGGGTTTCCCCTCCTTGGAGAGTCGGTAGCTAAAGTGCCCTTCGATCTCAACGAACGCGCCCTTTTTGTACATCAGTAGCTCGTGTGCTTTGTCGTCAAATGCGACCACGTCGTGCCACTGAGTGTAGCGAATTGAGCTTTCGCCCTCACCGTGTTGTGAGTTTGTGGCCAAAGTACCGGAGGCTACAGTCATCTTGCCGGCGGAAGTCTTTAGGGTCGGATCGACTCCGAGATTTCCACGCAAATAAATATAATTAGAACGCATATACAGTTTCTCCTATTTTCACCTTGTCGTTACGTATCGTTGCACTCGACGCGAAGCTCCTGGGGCTCCTAGTACGGAGTTCCTAAGTGACATTGCATCGAGATCTAGTTGTTCGCAGACCCATGCAAATGAGAGTCCGCGTTCGGGGCACGCGTGCACCTCATCGCTTGTCATCCAGCGCTCGGTGCGACTACGAGAGAGTTTTCGTTCCATCGATGAGGTAAACGCCACACTGCGCCCTCCCCCCATGACCTCAAGCAGTGCGTCTAAGAGCATGGCGGCGAGGAGCTTTCGCTCCCCGCACACCTCTAAGGTTTCTGTGCCGTAGGGAATCGTGCCTTGAAATGGTGCTTTCATGGCTCCCTCCCTGGCATGAAGGCCTCAACGAGTTTCATGCGACGGCACAGCTCCATCACCAGGGCTTCAAGTCTGATGATTTCTCGTCTGTGTGAGCGAAGCAGGTCTCGTAGTGAGCTCTCTTCTTCTGGATTTTGGCTGAACGAAAGGCCAGCCAAGGGATTTGTTTCTATAAGCACTTCTGGTTTCATCTCTGTTTCTCCGTAGCTAAGCGTTTCGCCCGCCACCTGTTCTCTCACCACAAGCTGCTCGGCCCTTTGGGCGAAGCGGAAAGAGGAGTGGGGGCTCAAGCCAAGGCGCCCCCACGACGAGGCCGCTACGCACGAAGGGAAGTGCAAAGCGCAAAAAAAGTAATCGCGCGGAACATGTTGTTATTTTGGTTCCGCGGCCATCCGAAAGACCTTGGTGTGAGTGGCGCTGAAGTATCTCCATAAGAGCGACGCGACAAGGCGCACATATGCAGGCGTGACACTGTACTCGTGGCGCGCGTGCGTGCGCTTACGCGTCGAGCTCTTTTGGGTACCTGAAGCGATAACGAAGGGAGCGAACGATTCGCGACACGCCATCTCAAGCCCGAGCCTTCGGGGCGCGCACACGACAACAACCAACAACATTCATGTCTGTGTGTGTGCGGCGTGAGGCGAGGCACATTGTGCAGAGTGAGGCAGGACGCCGACACGCGGTGCAAAGACTGTGACGAGAGGGCGTTCCACCAAAAGCTCACACCATGGCACTGGGCGCTATGCTTGTGGAGAAAGGGCTGGTGGCGGGCGAAACGCTTACCTTTCAAGGTAAGGGTTTCGTCCATAGCCGCACCCACTGGTAAAAGTGCGGGAGCCCCCGTGATGGGGGCCTGTGACTGTGGCGAAATACGGCGTGTCCCTACCTCAGAGCACCTGCATGCTCGCTTCTCATCAGAGACGAACAAAGCGCTGTTCCCGGAGGTTACCAACAAAGAGGAGAGCGAAGGTGTGTGGTGGAGAAGGCTCGTTTGCTAAGAAAGAGTCTTCCGATCCGCGGCGTGCGCACGCACCGCCACAGGGATTAGGCTCGCAGTGAGACTATTCACCGCCAACGAGTTGTCTACTGCTGATGGCATTTCTGTAAGACATCCTCCCCGCTCAACCTGTGAGCGGTCATACCGCGTATCTCCAAAACGGCTGCGTCACCTCGGAACATAGAACAGTTGGAAATTCTCGTTGCTAAAGGAGACTTGAATGGGCCCCTAAGAAACCGAAGTGGCCGAACCGGCGAGTGTCTCACTGTTGCATGGAGCTCGGGTTGTAGAATCAAGAGTTGGATTAGGCCGCCGCCTTCTCCCACTCCCGCCCGATGCAGCGCGCTTCGCGGCCAGCCAGGAGCGATGCGCGCAGTTGCTTGAGCGCCTCCAGGTCGGTCACTACTCTCTCGTTGAGGAGAATCTGCAGCTCGTTGTAGTCGCAAAAGTTTCGATTTAGTGACAAGGCCACCGGGCCCGGAATTCGTTGCCCAGGGTTTGAGCGCACGAAGAGTCTACGCGCCAATCCCGCTCCGTTCTGATCCCAGCCGAACATCTCCGTGAGCCAGATGGTCTGTTTATCGATAGCGTAATCGAGTGAGCTCGCAAAGCTACCCCGCCGTCCAACCAAAAGCGGAGTCTCTGCTGGTTCTTGGGCTCTAATAGCGGCCTCGACTCCCAATAATGCGAGCGCTTGAACGGCCTTAGTCCATTGGAACGTTGCGTAGCCGCGATATGCTCCGCAGCGGCGGCCGCGAATGCAGCGACGCTCGACGCTGGTCAGGGGATGGGAAAAAAAGGTCTCGAAAAGCTGGACCGTGGATTCTCCAATAAAATGAAGTACCAATTTACGCATAATAATCCTCCGTGGATGTTGGGTCAGTAGATAGCGGCAGTTTGACCCATAAGGCGTGCTGAGGTGGTTAGAAGAGAAATCAGAAAGCGTCCTCTTATGGTGATAAGGAGCTCAGAGGAGTTGTTTAAGGAGTGAACCAATCATATCCTTTGCTGATTCCGCACCCGAATAGAGGAGCGTTTGGTGATTGCCGAAGCGTCGCGAATAACCCTGGATCGGTCCTGGCGCCAACAGCTTGCCGAGGCAGGGATTTTTCAGAAGTTCTCCGTCCCGGGCCCGCATGTGGTCTATGAAGGTGGGGCCTTGCACTCGGATACGGCGCTTAACGTCCACCGATTGTTCTCTGCTCCAGAGACCCTGAATGGGATGTGCTCTGCTCTGCTCCGAGCCCTCCCCCCTCGCTGCTCTGATGGAGTCAGTCTTGTCGTGTCTCATCCACCCTACGGTGAACCCATCGCAAAAAAGTTTGCCGACCTATTAGGCTGCAAAGCAGTGATAGTGCCCGACGACCCCAGCGATAGTCCGAGCACGTGGTCGAATTCCATCGGTGAAAGAGTTCTCGTCGTAACCGACGAGGTGTTAACCGGCGGGCGCATGACGCGCCTGATCTCATTTCTCGACTCCATGGGAGTGGCGTCTGGTACGCATGTGATAGCGTTGGCGGACTTCGGAGCTCCCTCGCTAAGGCTCGGTAGGTCTGTCGTGTCTGCGATAAGCGAGAAGATCCCGCTCTGGAGCCCCAGCGACTGCCCAATGTGTGCAGCGGGGTCGTGCGGAAAACGTAGGATTGAATTGTAGAGGAGTATGCGTATCCTCACTGTCGGCACCTCGTGTGTCGACGTCTCTGCATTCCCCGTCGGGCGGTTCCCTCACCCGGGGGGTCGTTTGAGGCTTTCTCGTGCGCAACTCTCCGCTGCGGGCAACGGGCTGTGTACCGCCGTGTGCCTTGCAAACCTGGGAGTCACGAGTGCGCTTCTCACCGCGATTGGCTCCGATACCGCAGGGGAAATAGTCCGTTCCAGTCTTAGTTCCAATCGTGTCAAAGTTTTTGAGCCAAGGACCACGTCTGGGGGGACGTCGGTTAGTATTGTCGCTGTCGCCCCCAACTCTGAGCGGCGGATTCTTTCCTTTAGCGGAGCGAGTGCCGCTATTCAGAACGCTGATGTGCTCCGTGCCGTGCGTGTGTTCGAGCCAAAAGTGGTCGTGCTGCAAGGACTTGCGCTCATGGAGGGCCTTCTTCGGACCGGCCCATCCGCAGCGCTCGTAAGGGCTTTGCGAGATAAGATTGTCATTCTGGACCCGGCTCTTCGTTCCGATTGGGCCAGAGCGACGTGGAAACAAAAACTTACACCGTGGATGCCGCTTTGCTCAGCCTTCGTGCCGAGCGCGGATGAGCTTGTCGCCATGACTGGCCTTCAACCAAGCGCCATAACTGAGGCGCGCGCGTTGCTTTCTGTGCGCAGCTTATGCGTGAAGATCGGACGACGGGGCGCCGTCCTAAGCACGGCTGAAGTCGCGCGACGCAAAGTTCCTGCATTTAGAGTTCGGGCTCTCGACTCGACGGGAGCTGGTGATTGCTGGACTGCTGGGTTCGCGTGGGCCCTTGCCGAACGGGCGGCACTGGATACCGCCACCTTGGTGTATGCTGCGGTTGTTGGAAATGCGCTTGGTGCTCTTGCGGTCCAACAATTTGGAGCGGTGCCTTCTAGAGTTTCACCGAAGGTCGTACGTTCCATGGTTAGGAAGGCGCCCCAGCCCTAAAGCCGGTCAGCGCTATGAGCAAGTCGCAACGTCTGTGCCTTCGCCAAAGATCCTCAACCTGCTCTAACACTTCATCCTCTGTGGGCCCGGCGAGGCGGGTAAGATCAAAGAGCAGCTTGCAGCCCTGAGCGGCGATGTCGCCATTCGTCTTGTAGTACGCCTCCAATTCGGCACTCATTGTCCCACGATCTCCATGGTTCTGCTTCCGGTTCCTGAGGGCTAGAAGCGCCAGTTGTGCTTCGTGCATCTCGAAAGCGCGGGAGAGCGCCTCGAAGTGGGCATGAGCTTTCAATACGAGCTGCTCAGCCTCCAAAAGTTGTCCTTCGGTTGCTGCAAGAGCGCCAAGGTACCGGCTGGTCTCAGCCACTCCAAGGGTATCACCTAACAGTTCGAACTGCTCGAATGCGGCCTTCAACTTCAGTTTTGCGGCTCCGGCTTGACCACTGAGAAGGGCGACAAGTCCAGCGGTTTTTTCTCCATTCGCTTGCCCCAGGCGATCTCCATTTCGCCTGAACCGAGTTAGCGCCTCCCTGCAGAGGGCGGCAGCTTTCTTAAGTTTCCCTTCTCGGAGCGCCAACACTGCCCTTCCACGAAAGCAGCGCGCAGTTCCGACTTCGTCGTTGGCCTGCCCATACAGTGCTTCCGCCTCTGCGTAGAGGATCACGGCCATTCTACTGTCCCCTCGTTCGACCGCGATGTCGGCGAGGCGTTTGGCGCACTTGGCGTGCCTTGTCTTATTGGGCCGTGCACTAAAGTACGTAAGTGCCTTCTGGAAGTAGTCGCGCGCCTCGGTCATATCACTGCGCACAAATGCGATGTCCCCGATGCGCTCGTAGAGCTCGGCAGCTCGATCGGGCATTTGGTTTTCCTCGGCCACGAGAGCCGCTCTAAGAAGAAGTTTGGTGTCACCGAAGCCGGTGAAGTCTACGAAATTAGCAAGGCCTATGGACGCATCGATGGCGTCTCGAGGGTGCGGCTGGTTGAGAGCGTCATCGATGCTCGCGACGATTTCGCCGAGTTCGCTGAGGATTAGCTGCCCACAGCGCATCCCGTCCTCTTGATACCCAACATGTGGAGCGTTCTGTGTAGTGAACTCAAATATCGCTCGGTGAAAGACATCTAAGTGACTTCTGGGTAGTGCGAGCTTGGCCTCAACGAACCGTCTAATAGGGGGCAAGCAATGAAGCCGCCCGGAGGACTCTGCGTTACTCAAAAGACCCGCCCGGACAAGACTGATGCAGACAGGTCGCGCAGCTTTTGGAAAGGCGGAGTCAAGCCGGGCTCGCGTGACACCGCTGGGATACTGGGCAATTACCCTTAACAGGACCCGGGCCTCCTCATTGATCAGCGGATCGCTCAACGCGAGTTCGAAGGAGCGAATGGCAGACCGTGATAGTCCTTCCAGCCCAGCCCCCTCTTCGAGAGCCGATAGTGATTCTTGGCGATACTCCTGGAGTAGGTCCCTTAAGTCGGCGTATCCACGTGCGCGCTTGCTGAGGGACTGAATCGCGATTGGCACGCCGGCAGTGGTTTCCACGAGCTCACGCAGCACGTCAGCCTCTGGAGTGTGGGTAAGGAGTTGGCAAAGGAGCGCCTCGGTACTCTCCGCTGGAAGCGGACGAAGAACGATTGGGGTCGACCACCTGAGAGCGTGCTGAGGATACTCATTGCCGCGAAAAACAGCCACGAGTTGAACATCAGGAATCTGTGAGAAGGTTTGTAATACCTGCACAAAGGCTTGCTCATCGGCTCTCAGGGGGTATTCGGCGTCATCGAGGAAAAGTATAGCGCTACTGTCCTGAAGCGCTCTTGCGAGAGTGGCGACAGAAACTCTGCGGGTATGTCCCAGCTGTAACGCTATGCGTTGCTCTATATCTTGAGAGGTCTTCAGTCCTTCACAGGACACGGGGACCAAGTACCGCCCTGAACCCGAAGGCTCCTCCGAGTTTTCTAAAGCCCGAATCACCAAATGGCTCTTGCCTATTCCTGGTGGCCCAAGTACCGCAATAGGTCGGCGCTCTGAGTTTTCTGCCGCAGCTCTTAGTTGTGCCAGTTCCTCCTCTCGACCAACAAATGGTGCTGCAGCCGCGTACGCATAGATCGCTCTTAAATCAACTATCGGGCGCTTGGCGTGCTCTGGTCCTTGAGCCTCTGTCTCTGAGCGAACGGCGCTAGCGGCAATGCGCTGGATCAATTCTTCGACTTCCAGCAGGGACAGTTCTCGACCATCGAGCGCGCGCACGACAATGAGTCGTGGGTCGAGGAAGGCATCATTGAGACGCACTTCGACGGGGCCGGGCCTTTTTAAGTTCGAGTTGGAGCGTAGGAACACGCGCTTTGCGAGCAGCGTACCGAGAGAGTCAACACCAAACATCTCGGCAAGCCAGTTAGGCTCCTTTGTGAGCGCGAGATCGAGGGAGCTTGCCAAAGACCCTCGTTCACCGGAAAGCAGAGGTTGAGTCCCTGTGCCGGCGTGGCCCCATAGGAAGCTCCGAAGGGCTAGTTCGCTGAGCGCACGGACAGCCGATGTCCATTGAAAGGAACCCACCTTGCCATCGAACGTGCCCTTGCCGCGCCGCACGACGAGGGGTCGGTCGAACGATGCGTGCGCAAAGGATGCTTCGACAAGCTCCACGCTTGGAGGCAATGAGAATCTTAGATCAAAAACAGTCCGACACGTCATCGGTAGTCCAATGATGGAGCGCAGGTCATAACGCGGCAGGCACGCCGTCCAGCGCCTAAGGTTCGCACAGGTCACCACGATAATCGAACCTCGCACTTATTGCGATGGTAGCTCAGGGAACACTGGGAGAGGATGCCAAAGTAGTCGGTATCCCCCTACCCCGTGCCCGCTTCCCCTTGGGTTTGAGGGTTTCGTCCATAGTCACACCCACTGCTACCAGTGCAGAAGCGACCGGGAATCGGGGGCTGTGACTGTGGCGAAATGCTCGGTCCCCATCCATTCGCCCCGCGAATGGCCTCAAACCCCGCTATTCTCGAAGTTCTGATCTAGTTTTTCACAGGGGAAATAACATGAAGAAGCTCATTGTAACCGCATGTCTGCTCTCGCTCTCTGGCTGCAATTTGTTTGGAGTCTCTGAGTCGTTTTTTGAGAAACGCCTAAACGAGTACTTCAAGGAGAATTTAGAGTGCGTGTCATTTCCCACCAATGAGAATGACGAAGACAAGTGGGATTTTGATAAAGACATGATTCACATCATCTCCTCCACGTACTCCGGCATGGGCGCGATCCTTCAGACCTTTGTAGATGAGGGCTACGTCACCAGAGAGGAAGTTATGGTGAATAAGCCGTTCGCGTATAAGAAGATGTTTGAAACGTCAAAGGTGCCAGGTTACCGATTTAAGCTAGCTGAGTCAGCGAAGCGAACATTTGAAATAAAGAACGGCACGCTCACTGCGTGTTATGGGATGAGAGTGGCGACCGTAGATGCCTTCAAGGAACAAGATATGTGGACTGGGCACCATGCGGCTGAGGTCAAGTACCGATACACAATTGAGGTACTCCCTGCGTGGGCTAAAAAGGAAAATGTTGTCGCAAAAGTTTCCTCAATTAATCAGGCTATCGCCTCGAGTGACAAGCCGCGAGAAGCCACGGAGATGTTCGTCGAAACGGATACCGGGTGGCAGATGGCCAGAAATATGCGCGGCTAGTAAAGGGGCGAAGCTCTCGTGGCGCATTACTTCCACGTTCACTATCCAAAGGTTACGCCGCAAGGCGTGGTGTTTTTGTGCATTCTGCTCTTCGCTTACTCACAAAGTAGCCCGGCAACCACGCCACAGCGCCAATTGCTCCACGAGGTCATAGTGGAATCGGTGATAGATGCTGACACGCTAAGAGTCCACGATGGTGTAGGCTTAAAGACCATAAGGCTCTTAGGTGTTGATGCGCTCGAAGTTACCCGCTCGAACCACGCTCGCCGCCAGGCGAAAACCTTAGGAGTAGACTCAGAAGATATTGTGCAGATCGCAAAGGCGACGGCCACCGAGGTGCGCCGGCTGCTACCGGTCGGTGCTGCGGTCTGGGTAGAGTTACCGCCCCTGGAACTCGACAAGTATGGTCGCACTCTAGCCTATGTGCATCTTCCCGAGTCGGCAGTGGTGCTCAATGACGAGCTGCTGCGTAGGGGATTAGCCCTTCCGTATGGAGACCACTCTAGTCTGGAGCATCACCGCCGTGCGAGCGCCGCTGTGCAAGAAGCGAAGGTGGCGCGCCGAGGGTTATGGAAGTTCTTCCGCTTGAGCCAGATAGATCCCGAACGGCTCTACCCTTAGTGTCCTGAAAACGTCCCAAGAGCGAAACAGAGTGGATGTCGAAGGCTGCGCAGGGAGGCGCACAATTCGCCAATCTCATCAATGTAGAGACCGCCAACCGAGGTCGCGAGTTCCCCCTGACGAAGTTTGACGAGAAGATCGCTCACTTCTGGCTGGAGCTTTCCGAAACTCTCAGCTTGTGCCTCGGCCCAGGTAGAGGCGAGACGTTGGAGGTTGAGACCAGCCTTCTTAGCCATGGAGACCGCAGCGGCGCACACTATGGTAGCCTCTGGCGGTTCTGCTAAAGAGAGCCCCATGCATGCGAGATGGGTAGATTGGGCCACATCGGAGCCTTGTGCATCTGGAGGCGAATAGGTGTGCATGGAGTGTGCGTCATGCACCAGCACCACCCGGCTCGCGGTCGGAATCGGTTCCCAGCGGTCAAGCCTCATGCCCCATTGGAGAAGTAGCCGCTTTGTATTCACGCCCAAGAGATGCGGAAGTGCTGAGCCAAAGCGCTCATCGGGGGCGTGCTCTACGGTAAACACAGACACTGCATGCGCCGAAACGTCTGGTCGAATATCCAATAGTTCCATTCTATGCCCGCGCATGTTGCACGCCGGCACATAGTCCGGGCGCGCGGCAAGACGCAGTTCGTTCAAGGCCTCTGGCTCGAATGGCGGGAGTGGTGGGGGCTTCCGTGTTCGGTCGCGAAGTCGCGAATCGTTCTCTGGGAGGGCCCCTCGCTCGACCGGTTGGTGATGTTCAGACCTCATGCGACGCCCTCACTACTCTGCAAGCCCAAAGCGGCAGCAAACGAAGTGTACCAACAAGCTTTCCCCTAATCACCTCCCCTCTCTCGGGCGCGTCTTGCCTGCTGGGCGAGTGCGAGCTTTAGCCGCACCGCGCGTGAGTGTCTGATTCCAGGTGGTCGACCACCGAGCAGGCCGTTTTGTCTCGCAGCCTCAGCTTTGCGCACCGAACGCACCCGTCCCATCACCCGCGCAGCTTCACTTAGTTGCTTTTGAACAGCCATTTTCCCTCCTGTGTTTCCTATTGACACTAACCCAACGTTAGGTTTATAACAAGAAAAAAGTGGAGGCTCTATGAGTGCCGTGCGTGTAAGAAAGTGTTTCGAGCAGCTGCGTCCGGCAAGTCGTGCTGAGGTGATAAGGACGTGGTTCGAGCTCGATGCGCAAAAGGGCGAAGAGCGCATTAAGTTACAGCTCTTAGAGCGAAGTGGTGTGTTTGTGGTGACGGCCCTAGCTGAGGCGGGCAAAAGCTATCGAGCGGTAGCGCACACAGCCCCTACATTTGCGAACGCAGTCGAAACATTTAAGCGAGTGCATCGAGAGTTTGCTTGAGGCTAACGCATCCCGTAAGCGAATGAATCTAAGAAGCGCCACTTCAAGTGATTGTTCTAGGATTAGCGAGATCTATCTTGCTACGCGTAAGCACTTCCTTTCATACGCACCGCTAGCGCATACAGACGAGCAAGTCCGAGCATGGGTTAGAGATTGCCTCCTTCCCGCAGGGAGCATAACTGTGGCGGAATCAGGAGAAGGCATTCTTGGTTTCTTGGCCGTTTCTCGAGAGGGCACTCATGGTTGGATTGACCAGCTCTATATCGATTCGTCTGCAGTGGGGCTTGGCATTGGAAGCAAGCTTATGGAGCGAGCCAAGCAAATACTTAGCGCACCAATTCGTCTGTACACATTTCAACAGAATGTCGACGCTCGGCGGTTCTACGAACGGCATGGATTTTGTGTGATAGCCTGTAGCGATGGTTCAACCAACGAGGAGAAAACTCCTGATATGTTGATGGAATGGGCCGGTTAGCTCAGTAACAAATAAGGCTTGCCTGACGTTTCGTCCTGGGGGCTACCCGGGATGTTGGCCTTCATCTCACGGAATCCTTTGCAGCACTCTTGTCCTTGATGTCTCTGGTACGGTCTCCCCTACGACGTGCGCCGGCTACGAGCCCTCGATTGAATTGAAAGAGGTGGGGCCTCGGGGCCTACTCCTGTCGCCAGATTGGGATGATTTAGTAAGGAGCATACAGGGAGTCTATGATAACACGCAGCTCTATGGTGACGCTTCCGGGTCAAGGATGGGTTTCGGACTTCAATCCGGTTATCGTGGAGCGTTTAGTCGATGCGAAGTTTAGCCTTATTCCTTCACCAACCTCTACTCGCTTTGGTGGAGGTGTGGGGCCTGAAGTCGGTGTTTGCGTATCGTCTGAACTCTCACCCACGCTCCGTGATGCGGAGCGAGTATTTGCTCAGGTGCGAGCGCATGCTCATGCCGCTCGTCTCTTGGCCCTCATAGTAGTGGGGCCTTCTGATATGCCATTGGCTGCACTGAACTACGATGGATCGTATGACGGAGGGCTGCTAGACGATGATCTGACTAAGTGTTTTCCGGACGAGCATATAGTGTGGGACTACCTTAGCGTATCCTGGAGCGTCGGAGTTGCACAAAAGGAAACATTTAGACTGCAACGAAGTATCTGGGCATCGGCAGTTCCCACGAACCTACCGATACGGTTGCCGGATACTCTCCTGCCCGAGCTTCCGATCGAAAAGCTGTTGTCGATGCGCCTTGGTAGTAGGTGTGTTGCCCAAGAGCCCTCGACGCCAACCTTTGCGCAGCGGAAGTTCCCCAACGAAGTTGGCCTCGTTGCGTGGCGAAATGCCCGTGTCACCACCATAGGGAGCCGTGTCGTGTTGAAGGAGTTGATTCTTCAACAGAGGTTCCCTGTTTTGGAGCAAGTCCACGGTCGAGGGTGAGACGGAGGAATTAGCTCCCGGAATCTATAGTAGGAGTCGACCTCGGCAACGGTCCGCTACAATGCGCTTGCGTCGGAGCGATCCAACACGCGTACTTTGGGAAGAAGAAGGGGAGATTCTAAGCGGCTTAGAGTTGAGGATGCAGCTCTCCTCTCAGCCGTTCGGAAACTCATGCAAGAGAAGGTTGTTTGGCCCTTAGGGCCCAAGGAGTGGTTTATGATTAGCATGTTATCTGCGTTGGGCGGGGAGGTTCCCTCCAGTCTGCCTATCGGTTGGCTCACGCTTGTGGTGTTGGGGTTTGTGCTGCTCGTGCTCATTCTCTGGCTCGTGCAGTTTGCGTTCCGCAAGGGAAAGGCGCTCGCGACCTTCTTCCTCGGTCTCGTGGTGGCTCTGGTCGTGATCGGATGGGTGTTGCCGTCGGGCGCGATGGCGCAGGCTGCCCACTCGGTGGAGCAGGTGGTTCTTAAGCCCTACTACGTGGCGAGGGAATGGCCTCATCTTCCGCGCAGTGAGTGGCTCTCGACGGGGGCGCAACTTTTGGGCTGGGCGGTGGTCAATGCCGCTGTGCTTGGAGTGGTGGCCTACCTCCTACTTCGGGATCGCAAGGCTCTGTTCATCGGCAGTGTCGCTGGTGTGGGGATTGCCACCTCCCTTCTTCTGTGGGGTTTTGTGCAGTGACCGTCTTTAGGGCTACCAGAAGCTGTTCGTGGCGATTATGCGCGGGCAGCGTCAGTATGGGTGCCGTAGTTCAAGATGGAACCAAAGTTCTTGCATGAGTTCCTAGCGGCACCACGTTACATGCTCAACGTCTCAGTATCGCCCACCCCCCCCCTGACTCCGTACTGAATCCTTCCCGGGGATTCTTACCTCTTTCATCGCTGGAAGGGGGCGTTCCCTTGCTCAGGTACAGTCGCTCACCGTGGCACGAGGATCGCAGTCCCTGGGGATTGAGGTCACGGCAGTTTGTGCTGGTACATGCATAGAGGGGGTGAGTGGTATGTTTGGATTTCAGTCTCGAGAGGAAAAGCAGTTCAAACAGCGCGTCGCGCTGCGCAGTTCCCTGCGCCAAATAGACCGTATTGAGAAAGATGCGGCCGAGAGTGTCGAGCGCCATCTCGCCTTCGCTCGCCAGGCGCGAGAGTACGGTGACCCCTCTTCGTACGCTCAAGCACGAGAGAGCATTCGAACCGCGCTCGATACTAAGAAGCTGTTGTTGTCGGTGCGTATTTCAATTGAATCGAGTCGTCTGATGCTTACGCAGGGCGAAATTGCTTCGAACTTCCAGAGTGCTCTTACGTCAGTGTCGAAGGCATTTGAGTCGCTGAACAAGGGGTTGAATCTGCCTCGGACCGCGGCGCGAGCACAAATTGCAAATGGGAAAATCGGCTTTGTTCGAGAGCAACTCGACTCAGCTCTAGGCGAGCTACGAGATGCCACGTCCATTCAATCCTCCGGGGCAACTTCTGATGATGAGCTCGATAGTCTGATTGATGGCGCCGATAAGGCAACTGCACTCAGGCAGCTAGATGAGATGTCGAAGATTAAATCTCGGATTAGCGATATGCGCGAATCGGTCAGACAAAAGTAAAGGGGTCACACATGTTTAGTTCGCAAGCAAAAGCGGCACCGAATCCGGACATTTTTAAGAACCACTTTGAAAGAGGAATGGAGGCCTTTGGCCGCAGTGAGTTCCGCGTAGCCAAGGTGCACTTTGTTGATGCCGCCCTGGCGTTAGAAAAGCTGATTGAAGGCTCTCATCTGCCTGATGTCAGGGCGATTCGAAAAGAGACGCTCGTTGAACTCACTGAGTTAGCGGAGCTATGCGATGAAGCTGAGACCAAGCGTGTATCGCAGAGTGCGGCCGCGTCGCGCGCCGATGGTGTCTCGGGAGCGGCACGCAAGAGCGCTGCTGGCGGAGATCAGGTCAGCCTCAATGTTGCAGACTTTTTGTTCAAAGATAGCAGGGTTAGGTTTGATGAAATCATCGGACACGAGTATGCCAAGGATCGCCTCAGGGACACGATGATTCTGCCCTTTCGGCACTCCGAGGCGTTTCGAAAGAAGGGGATCGTCCCCGGGGGAGCATTGCTGCTCTTTGGGCCTGCGGGCACTGGTAAGACCGACCTTGCCGCCGCGGCAGCGGCGGAAGTTGAAGCGGACTTCTACAACGTGCGTTGCTCGGATCTGCTCTCCAAGTGGTATGGGGACTCAGAGAGGCAGGTGAAGGCGCTCTTCTCTGGCATTCGCAAGGAGAGTCCGCGCGCAATTCTTTTTCTCGATGACTGCGCGACGCTGTTCGCGTCGCCCGCCGATGGGAGTACCTCTGACGTAGGACGCCGGGTGCTTGGTGAATTCAATGTCGAGCTGCAAGGGATCAAGTCGCGAGGCGGAGAAAGGGCATCTGAGTTGCTTGTAATAGCAGCGACGAATGAACCGTGGATTATTGACCCCGGGATGCTGCGGCGATTCCAGAAAGGAGGCGGCATTGTGTACATGCCCCTCCCAGAGTTGGCAGACCGTGAGGCGATATTCAAGGTTAAGTGTGTAAACGACGATCTTGCGGATGATGTCGACTTCTCGGCACTTGCAGTGGCCACTGACGGCTATAGCGGTAGTGACATCACGAATGTTTGTCAGTCCGCGAAGCTTGCTGCGCTCAAGGAGGGCATTGCGCGCAATACGGAGCAGCCAATTGCGCAGCGACACCTGCTTGAGCAGATCTCACGAATCAAACCTGCCACGCCGAAGCCGCTCCTTGAGCGATTCGAACAGTGGAATCGTGACCATGGGGCGCACTAGATCGAGAGAACGGAGGGGTTATGCTGAGAGGAAACCGCAACAACGCGAGTGGACCGAGTGGTGACGGGAAGGCCCTGCCGCACGGTTTAGGTTCGGATAGAGATAGAGAGCCGCGCAATCCGATGAGCTTCTCGGGACTCGTTGCGCAGGCGAGCCATCAGTTCAAGCAGTTCATCGATAGGGATTACCGGGACGAACATCAGAGGAAGAAGCTTTATATCCAGTTCTCAGACCTCAGGGCAGTGGCGGAGGAACGGAGCGAGGGGCTCGGCCAGCGGCTTGATGAGATAGAGAAGCGAATTGAGGGGTTTGTGGAGGATGCCGAAAAGGCGTCAAGAGGTCGTAAGCAAACTATGTCGGAGCGAATTCTGCTAGCCGATGAAGAGCGCGAATCGGTGTCCGTGCAATTTGAGCATGCCAACCAAGAGTTACAGACAGTTCAACGATTACTGTGGAAGCTAGAGGAAGTTGCTCGTCGCCCGACCATTAGTGGGCCGGAGCTTGAGCATGCGGTGCGGTTTTTGGAGCTTGCGACAGAAAAAGCGCGTGTGGCTACTGATAGAATTGAAGAGACTCAAGGAAGAGTTGCGGACCTTGGTCTCGAGCCGAACGCGCGCCGTGCTGCAGAGCGCGATTCGAGAGTCGAGGACGTGATGATGAGATATTCAAAGAAGGCGCAGGCGCCTGAGACTAAAGAAGAGCAGGCTAAGAAGAGCCTCGAAGCGGTCAAACGAAGGATTTCTGAGCACTAAGGAGAATGGCGCAGTTCGCTTTTCGCACAGTTTCCCCGACGACCGGGGGCTAGACTACGACTGAGCCCCCGGGTCTCTCGTCCTCTGTTTTGAATACCGCCGGCTCAAGGGATGAGAATGCGTGGTCCCAGCGCTCGAGTGCGTCCGGAAGGTCTGTGATAAGGGCAGGAGCCAATTGGTGGTCGACGAAATCACGCAGAGTCTCGAGCCTCTCGATGAGATACTTAATGGCTGTGTCAACTTCCTCTGCGTCCGATGGAACTACGCCATGAACGAGACCCGCACACCGGCGATATGCTCTCTGAGCGCCCTCACTAAGACCGTCAAGTTTGTCTACAAAATGTTGTAGGTTGAGATAGTCTCCGCATGGATCAAGGTTTAGGGTGCAGCTCGCAAGAGACCCTAGAGCCCACCGGTAGCGGGCATAGGGAAGTTCGTGGCTCGTCGAAAGTAATGACTGAAACATAACGCCCACCGTCTCTCTCCATTTCTCCGAGGTGACCTGAGCCCCAAGTAATTTCCGTGGCACCTCACAGTTGCGGCGCGTCTGGTCCTGAAAGAACACCTGCTGAGTAAGTAACAACGAGCCTGGTGCGAGCAAACGATTGACTTCGGCGAAGTCTGGTGAGCACTGGGCGAGGGCTTTCCGAAGCGCAGGGCCTCTTTTCCCCACGGCTATTGCAAGGAGAGAGCGGACATCGTCGCCCCAAGCCGATACCTCGATTGGAGCACCACTGCGGGCTACTTCCAACCGAAGTGCCGGGGGCTCTCGCAGTTCCTCCTCTAGGATGTTCTGGGGGATACTCGGGTGGTGCGGACTAAGTGCGTAGGCTTGGCGGAGAAGCACCTGGGCCTCCCCTGCCCTATTCCTCGCCTCGAGGTGCTGAGCGAGCGCAATATAGGCTTCGCAGTGGGCAGGGGCAGACGCTATTCGCTGCCTTAAGAGAGTTTCGAAATTGCTTGTGTCATTTCCAGCCGACGCGGCGATTAGGCGCACGCCTGACCAGCTCGGAAACTCGGTGAGTAATTTTCTTCGAGAAACCTGGTCAGTTGTCTCCATGGCAAGCAGAACACCCCACGCAGCCTCGCACTCTGGGTTATAGGTGAGAAGCCTTCGTGCAATTGCGGGTGCGCTTTCTGGCTTGTCGCGCTGAAGATGACTGAGAATTTCCTCAAGGATGAAGGAGCCAAATAAGGAATCATCCTGGTCGGGGCGCTTGCTGAATCTGGCATAGATAGGCAAGAGCTCGACGCGTCTATAGGCGGAAGTGAGATCTGACGAGAGTACCCCCATGAGTTGCGCCTCGAGAGAGTCAGGGTGCAGCGCTACCAGCCGTTGGTAGAAGGCAGCGGAGTGTCCGGCGCCTCCACGTGTCCGCTCGAGGCGCGCAATGTGAAAGAGGACCTCAGGGGAGCCGCTGTGTTCTTGATCCTTAAGCAGCTGACGAAAGTCCGCTTGCTGGCCGGAAGCGGTGGCAGTTTCGGCGGCGAGAAACAGGGAGTTATGAGTAGCCTTGATTTCCGTAAGTGCGTACTTGCACGCGAGATATCCGAGCTTAGGGCTCCCGCTCGTTATGTAACGATCCCTAAGTGCAAGAACTACTGGGGCTCGCGCCTCACCTCGCGAAGTCCGGAGCCTTGTCTTGAGCGTGCAGAGATCGCCAAAATACGTATGTGGCAAGCGCGCGAGGGCGGCGTCTCCCTCCTCGGCAGAAATGTACTTTGAAATTAGTCGCCGTGTAGCAGCTCCTACGGGAGAGCCTTGTGCGGCTAGAGTACTGAAGAGTGTGACCTCAGGTGTTCCGCCGGGGGAGTGACCGCTAGAAAGATCTTTTAGCCGAGTGAGTAGCTCTTCATCCGCGGCTGGACTTGTGGGCGGCAAAAGCCCGTCCTTCTCATGAAGCACTGGGTGCCTATGTTGCTCGGGTGAAAGGTTCATGAGCGCTCCCGAAGAGAAACGAAGAGACGAGCAAGGAGGCCTTTCCGCTCAGGTGGGGCCTCATTGTCAGTCTCCGCTTTGGACGTAGGGGCCTTTCCCGTAAGCGTTAAAAGGCGATCTCTATTTTGGGGCCAGCGGAGGAACCTGAACGCCTCCTTGAGTGCTTCGTCCATACGGTGACAGTCGGACTTCGAAATGAATGCTTCAGGGGAGTTCTGCGCCACATCAAGTGCGGCCTTGAGAGATTTAACTCGCGTCCGCAGCTCGCTTATGTCGGTGCACGGTGAAAGAGAAAGTGCCTCGAGGCTCCATAGCACATGGGCTTCGTCCGATGGAGGCGTAGTGCTTCGGGGATTGGTACCAAGGGCACGAGCAGTACTAAGCGCCTCTGGCGGGAGTGAGACCACGGTGCGATGAAACTGCACAAGAGTGGCGGGAATCTTGCATTTAGTTTGGCCTGTCGGTGCCATTCTTTGCGCAGCACTCTCAAACATAAGTCGCATGTCTCCTGAGTGATGCTCTCACCTACTGGTCCGCGGAAAGAAGTCTAGGAGTTGGTCGAGATGACGCATACAAAAGTCAGATATGGGGCTCAAAAATTCTAGATGAGAAGCAGTTTGGGTAACCAGGGCATCCGCCACTGGGCTCTGAGAAATCAGTTCTCCGACTGCAGCTTCATGCTGTCGGACTATGAGGGCTGCCCCAGTGCCAAGGAGGGTGGCAACCGCCGCAGTTCGCCAAGGATGACTGCGCCTAGTTCGGCGTTGTGATGTGGGTGCTGAGTTCATTTCACTCCCCGAAGGGGCCTTCGATACGGAAGCTGCGTTCTGAGCAGACTGATACTCATTTGCTCGGTCAACTGGAGGAAGCTTCTCTTCGGCCAATCTCGCGATGATAGGATTTGCTTTTCGCGCAAGCGCCGTAGTCACGGTCCTGGTCTGCGAGTCGGAGAGTGTCCGGTAGGCAAGATCGGAAAAGTCTCTAAGTTCACCGTGCCTCGTAGCTGCAACGCCAGCTCTGACCAGGTTTGAGGGCCAAAGTAGCACCAGCACTGAACGGTGCCCCGCTTCAAGGTCTTTTGCACTGAACTCATAGGGGAGAGCAAAGGCATCAAGGACGGCCAGCGCTACATCGGGAGATGCGGTCGCTGCCGAGAGTAGGGTGCCGGTGCCCGCCTTCATCTGCTCGAGTTTTACTTGCTCCAAAGCAAACACTAGTGCCCGAATGCGATGCGTACGTTCGACATAGGGAGTAGTGGCGCCTTGTCCGAGGGATGCCAACTCGGAGGTTGGATGTGTTGCAATCTGACGGACCATAGTGAATGTGCCTACTTCCTCGATTCGGGGAAAAACACTCGTAACAGAGCCAAAGCTGAGTTCTTACGAGCGCTAAGAGTCGCAAACTCTCGGAAAAACTGATTCCTTGTATGTCTTCAGGAAGGATTCGGGAGTTTACAGAATCCTTCCCGAAAGCACGGCCCCCCTTACTGAATTCAAGGAGTGCTAAGCTCCCTCTGGGGCGAAGAGCTTTTCGGGCGTACTAAGTCGGTTGATCGCTGCAAAGTTACGCATCTTAGTTGGTCTTGAAGCTCTCAGGGTGCCTCGGGACGGTTCTTTGGAAAATTGATTCTTGGGAAGAAGTGACAACTTCCTTACAACGCACCGCGGATGCTCGTCATTCTCGGTGCGTTGTGAGGAGTGGTGATTCACGAAGGTTCTGCTGAGAGTTCTCTCTCAAGGAGGTTTCAATGTCCGAGAAGTATCATCCGTTCAAGTTGTCTCTGACCGGCAATTTACACCGCTACGATGGAGATGAGGGTCAGGATGCGCATGTCATTGAGGCAGAGGACGAGTTCGTCCTCGGGCTGGTCTCCGACGGGGTGGGCTCTCACGCTGACTCCCGGGTCGGAGCTCTGTTCGTCACTCAGGCGCTTCGGCGGCTGATTCTTCAGCACCGGGTGACGCTTGCGGCGCTCAGCGAGACGCTGACGCCCGAGGTCTTTGGCGAACGCTTGGTGGCGTGGCTCAACCGGGAGCTTCCTGGCGAGCTGACGCTGGTGGCTCACTACCTAGGTAGTGAATCCGCAGAGCCGAAAGCCGTCCTTGAGCGCTTTCTGTGTGCGACGGTGCTCGGGTTTTTGGTGCTGCCCTGGACTACCGTTGCCTTTGTTTGTGGTGACGGCGTCCTGCTCGTGAACCATACCTGGTCGGAACTGAGGGCGGTGCGCGAAAACGCTCCGCCTCTCCCCGCACACCATGTGGCGGAATCCGAAGGCCGCACCGGTCTGCTTCGTGTGGCGCTGACAGGAGCTACGCAGGCGATCCATACGGTGGCGATCGGCACCGATGGTGCAGTGGACCTGATGGCGGCGTCCAGGCAGCGTCTGGTAGATGATGCCTTTGGCCTCCATTCTGGAGGGGCCGCGCAAGAGAATCTTCTGGCCACGTACGGGAATGTGGCGTTCCCGTATGACGATGTCACCGTGGTCGGAGTGTTTCGCGAGGCCCCACCTTCAATAGCAACCGGTGCCGAGCCAAAACCTGCTGTCACGGCAGGAGGAGTGTAAGCAATGCACATCTACCTCGACATGGAGGCAGGGCGTGCGTCGTTGCGCGGCTTTGAGGGCACGCTGGCGCGCCCAGTGCTTCGAAAACTTTTGGGGATTGAAGGCGGCGTGACCGGTGTCGGTTCGCCGTCTTTCGATCAGAGCTTCATGCCAAGCGGTGGTGAGGCGGTGTTGCGGAAAATTCGAAACGTGGTGCTCCGCTTTGAACGCTCGCTCCTTGACTCAACGGTCGAAAGCGGCATTGAAGAGAAGTATCTACAACGAATTTCCGCAGCTAGCCTTCGGCTTCCACAGAGAGCGGCGCTTCCAAGGCTACCGCTCTATCTCCATGGGACAAGTAACTTGGTGGGTTGCACCATGGACCTTCTGTCGGAGTGGCAGTCTTTTGCAGAACACTCGCACTCATGGGATGCAGCAAAGACGACGCGTGCGCTCATCGAGTTGCATGCCTTCATCTCGCAGTGCCATGAGGCGAAGGTAGTCATTGGTGAGCTGAGCCCGCACAACTTTGGCTTCTCGGGAGATTCGCTCTGGGCCATCGATGTGGTTGCGTATCAGTATCCTGGCTTGCCGTGCACTACAGTCTATCCAGGTACTGTTGATCCGGAACTACTCCTGCAGGATGAGGCCGTTCGGGACTCTGACCCGCATGCCTACCAGCTGCAGAAGCCCTACACTCCTGAATCGGATTGGTACGGCTTCTGTTGTTTGGTGCTTCAGTCGCTCACGGGACTGTCTCCGTGGGCGGGTGCTCATCGACTCTCAGACGATGCACCCGAGCTGAGCCTGCGGCGTGTGCGCGCGCTCAGAGGCCTCAGTGTACTTGACCCAAGCATCCGAGTTGGGGCCTCTCTACGGCCGCCCGAGTCGCTTAGGGAAGAGCTGTACGAGTACCTCTATGGGGTTTTCACCCATGGAAATCGTGGGTCCTTCCCGCTTGCCCTTCTGCGCTCCATCCGCTGGGTGCGTTGCCCAGCGTGTGGGAGTGAGGTCTCTGCTGACTTTTGCCCCTGCGGGCAGAAGGTTCAGTCCAACTGAGAGAAAGGAGCTGGAATGCCAGCAATAGATTCGGAAACGCGAAGTATGCCAACCAAACTCGAAGAGGATGGTCGGTACCTGGTCATTATCATCGACAACTCGGAGAGTACCCGAGATACGATGGTCAGCGGCAAAAGCCTGTTCGACCATCAGCTTGAAGCGGTCGAGGAAATGAAGCTGGCTCTTCTCGGGGGCAAGGCCAGGGCACGCACCGAAGTGCTCACGGTGTGCTTCCATGGGGCTGTGCAGAGGGGATGGTATCCCCTCGAGAAGATGCCTGTTCTTAGTCCTTCGGACTTTGACTTCATCAACTGTACGCCCCTGCTCGACTTCCTTGCGGCGTCGCTCGACCATATCGAAGCGGTGTATAAGGCCGCTTCGCAGCAAGGGCTCGGCGTTCGCTGCGGTCTGATGCTGATGAGTGATGGGCTCGAAGGGGTTGAGGTTGGCCAGCGACCGTTCGCCGTCAGCCTGACCTCGGAGGAACATGTGAAGATCCGTATGGACTGGTTCTGTCGTCGTGGTTTTTTTGCGAACGCTCTCGCGATGGGAGCGGATGGAGGTCTTGAGCTCAAGAGCCTCCTGATGCGGATTGGCTTTCCAGAGGCTGGCATTCGTCCCACAGAGCTGGGGCGTGATCAGCTGCGGCGTGCCTTTGGCGATCTGTCAAACTCAACGTTTCGGGGCATGGGCCTTTAGGAGCGCTGAGATTCGCAGTGAAAGGTTAACTCTGAACACCACTCTTTCACTGCGGATTTTTGCAGTAACTCGTGCTTTTGATGAGCACCTTCGGGAAAAGGGCAACAACTTTATGCTTACAAGCAATCCAGGCACCACCGAGCCGTTACTTAAGGGCAACCTCCATTCGGCTGGTCGCCACATCGATGCCCTGTTCGCAAAACAGCGCACTTTAGAGGAGACCATTGCAGCGGAGCGAGTTCAAGTTGAACTCCAACTTGAGGATAAACAGGTCCGTTCGAGAACGAAGCACTTGCTTGCGGATATCTCGGACATGCGCGCAGTGCTCGAGGAAGTCGGACTCATTACAAGAAATGACTCTCTCGATAGTGGGTTTCCCCAAATTCGCGGCCGGGATGAACCGCTCATGAACCCGGTGCAGTCGCTCAGCACCGTCCTCGAAGACATTTCTGAAACTCTCCATCGGCGATTGTGCGTGTGGCAATCATTGAGGGTGCATCCTCGAATGACGCCTGAGCGACTCGACAGGGTAAGGAAGTACCTTAACTCGAAAGCGTGCACGTGGAGCCGTTATCGAGGGCCTGGATATGCCCAAAAAGAGCACCCGTTGGTTCTATCTCCAATGTCATGGCCGCAAATTGTTGATCGGTTTGGCCTCGATACGGCCCGTAGACTTGGTCCCGCGGCGGTGCTGCGCTTAGAGCTTGCATCTGAGCGGCACCTTAGAAAGCTGCGTCCGGAACAGGCTGAGGAGACGATCCAATCGTGGTGGGACCGCCGCTACTCGCCTCCGCAAGCGATTGAGGATGTGCAGCACCGAAGGGACCGGCTGCGAAGGCTTCTTGATAAGTATGGGATTAGGCCAAAGGTGATTGAGCTAAGCTCTCTTCCAGTGCCTCAGGATCCGTTCGCGATTACACCTGACAGGCCAGATACTCTTCCGAAGAGAGACAACGCAGCTTCCAAAGACCTATTCGAAAGCATCATGAATGCCCCAGCGGCTCCGCATGAGCTTAGAGTCGAGGGGCAGTTGTATCCGCCAAAACTCGCAGACTTCAGCAATGACCCAGAGATGCGGCTTGTGTCCTTTACTCCGTTTGATGTGCCCAACAGGCCTCTAAATCGCTCTCCGCGCTATGTGCCGACATTTGAACCGGACCATGAGGAGATTCAGGAGTTAATTACCAAGATTGCTGGGCTGTCGGACTGCGTGCAGTGCTTTCGTCCTTTTCGTGAGATCAAGGACGCAAGGCCCGTGACTCCGAAGGCCACCCCGCCCGAAACTCTTCCTTCGCTCGACGTTCCATCTCCACAGGCAAACCCTGAACCCACGCCCCCAGTAGCAAAGGAAGAGCTGGATCTTGATAAGCTTCCTCCCCTGCCTCGGATGAACGAGTTACCCCCGCCGCCAGCTCCTGGGCCGGGGCCGGAAGCGAGCACTTGGCCCTCAGCTGGCGAAAGTATTCAGCTGCGCGGCAATGAGCTGGTGCTATCGAGAACGCCCAGTGGAGAACTCGTCCTGCGATGGGAGACTGCCGCGTCCGCGGAGTGTAAAAAACTTGCGAACGAACCAACAGTTATCGAGATCTCGCTTCATGGCGCCTTGAGCTCTCGCGTGGAGTTCCCGCGCTTTGTTGAACAAGTGTGCGCAGAGTTTGATCGGGGACTCGCATCCAAATCAGGAAGTCCACTTACCACTGATTTGCTTGTTTCGCTCTCGAGTTACGGCCAATTAAAGACTCTCGAGAACATTATTCTTTCACCATCAACGGACGTTGGGATCTTTAACCTTGAGCTCGCACCCGGAGCTACTCTCCGTTCGGTCGCAGCAGAGAGCATGGGAGTGATTCTGAGACTACGCGGGAGCACCGCAACGTGTGTCGACGTAGATTTGCTAAATACGACCGTAGACCTGCAGCTCTCCCAGTCAACGTGGCGCAACTGCCACTTTTCACGCATGACGACGTTGCGTGGCAGTTTTGGTGCGGGGACGTTTGATGCCGACTGTACATTGCAGGCGAATGCGACCGAAGCAGACCTGCGTCAGATGGATGTCCTTGGCGACAACCTCCAAAGACGGCTTTCTGGACTGCTCTACCGCGGTAAGAATATGAACTCTGCGCTGATAGCGCGCTTAAAAATCCGGAACCTCTCGCATGACGAGTGGGATTCTGAGCGCACGAAGCGTGACGAGGCTTTCACCTCCGAGCGATTCATCAGCGCCATTCGTCTGCTCGAGCCCGAGAATCACTACCGGCCCGCCAAGACTTCCTTTAAATACGCGGCAGAGACGCCTACGGCGACAGAAGAATCGCGTAGCCGTGTCGCGCTTAAAATAGCACCGATGGAACTCCTGAAGATTTACGTCGCGCCTCCAGTCGACGAGGCTCCATGTCAGCTCCGCTTTGAGACCTATACGAAGAGCTCAGGAAAGAGTCCGGTACTCGTGCGGCGTGAGCCCGTGAACGGCGAAGAAACGCAGCACTACCATGGGGCATTGTACTATGTCCTCGACCTTGTCTTTGAGCGCGCGAAGAGGTTGCCACCGCGCGGACCTGCGCGGCGAAAGCTGCCCTGGTTCCTTCCCGATGATGCGCTGCAGCTCTATCTCTCGGGTGTTGAGGAAGTGGTTGGCGAATAGCTTAGACGGATCGGTAACGAAGGAGGGAGCAAGTGGAACAACGCATGGATTCGACTCATACGCGCTCAATGGGCACGAGCACTGTGCAAAGTCTCGACTCATTACTCTTTTCTAGGGAGGCACAGCGCGATCTGTTTCGGCATGTGGCCAATTGTGAGCTCAGCCCCGGGCTCTCTCTGACGATATTGCCAACCGATGTGACGCGCCTCACCTGGCGTGCGAAGCATGGCGTGCGGGTAAACGCCAAAGAAGACATGTTGATTGAGTGCGTAAAGGTGGGGGCATCTGATAATTCTTGGGGAGAGCGGGCTACGGTCTTAGGAAACTTTCTGGCAGCAGAGCCAAAGGATGGTAAGCAAGTACTTGAATCGAAGTTCCTTCATGGGCTCATGAAGCAGGGGTTTCGAATTTCCCGTCTTCAGAATATCTCTGTAAGCGGCCTCCGACTCCCGCTCTCCCTGGCTGAGCACACCGCATTTGCAGATTGTCGGTTAAGCATGGCAACGACGCTTGCCGCAAAGACGCTTGATCTTACGCGAGTGACGTTTGATGACGCGCATATTGCCTTTCAGGTCGAGCAGGGAGTGTGGTCGGAAGTGGCGTTGCAAGGAAAGAAATCGCTCTTTACTGGTTCGGTGGGCAAGGTGTGTCTCGATCGCACCTGTGCGTTCCGGGATTGCTCGATACGCGCTGACTTTCGAAGCGCCTCGCTCGACCCTCAGGTCCAGAAAAATTCGCGTGGTTATTCAATGACGACTGTCATGGCTCCTGAATGGTTCGGTAAGACTCTAATACCAATAGAGTCAAGTGAAGCAGAGGAGCGACGAAAGGTAACGGAAACGGCCGATTTCAAGGCCTCGGTTTCAGGTACGTGGCACCAAGCTGCCGACCGATCGAGCCCTGGTACGACGGGTAAGTCCTCATGATAGCTGCGTCGGCCCAGAGAACTCCGCGAGCTGTAACGCAAGATCTGTCGGCGCTGCTCTTTACGCCTGACGCTGCTTGGCGAGTATCGCCGAGTCCGCATACAAGCCAAGAGATTGTGCTTGGAACCCATCCGGTTCATGGCCGCGTGCTAGAGGTGCGTGGCATGGGTGCAAAGAGAATTACGCCACACGAGCCTTGGTTAGCTCTCCTTGCGGTGCCGGCGCTCCCGTCCCTAACGTCCTTCTGGGCGTGTCACGCGCAGTTACTGGAGAGGTATCATCGCGGAGAGGGCGCGCAGGGTCTTTCCTCCTCATTTTTCAAAGGTCTTCTATCAGAGGGGTTTGAGCCTCGTGCTCTCGACAATATCGTATCCGGTGAAGTGTGCGTGGACCTTGTATCAGCATCGACACTTGAGATTTCTCGCGCTGCGCTCTCGCACAAGGGTGTAGTGCGTGCGACACGATTGGATATGCGCGACGTGTGCATTGATGGCGCCCAGCTTGACATACGCTCGAGTGGGGGCACTTGGGACGCGGTGAGAGGGGCGGGTAAGCGCACGCGCCTCTCCGGTGACGTCGGAGCTACCGTGTTTAGTAAGTCGTGTAAGTTTAGCGAGTGTTTGTTCGAGGCTGATTTGCGAGCGGCCCGCTTTGAGATGTCAGTTTCTGAGAACTTCAAGGGGTGTCTTGTCTCGATCGGCATGGTGCCCAAGGATTTTCATGGCCGAGTAAAAGCTGTGTCGGATGAGGATTTCAAACTTCGGGAGCGTGGCTTTGCCTCCTCGACTTATGAGCAAATTCCCCCGCTTCATGGAAACCAAATAAAGGATCGAACGCAATAGAAAGTGGTGGCATCCTTTGAGATGGGTAAGCTCGGATCTTGGCGCGCATGCACCGGTGGAGAAATGATTATCTCTAGCCTAACTCGATGCCGTGCTTGTCGCCCCTATTGATCGGGTGCTCCTTAAACACCATGGCTCGCAGTCGTGCCGATGCTCATCAGGGCAGATCGCTTCTCGCGCCTTGATTGGACAAAGCGAAGTGTCGGTCCGGTTTAGAGTCCAGAGCTAGCGAGAGTCAGGCGATGCTTGAGTAGTTTGAGCCAAGTAGGTGCTGCCATACCCGTTTTCTTCGCAGGTATTCGCAGGGTGCCTGGTTCCCCTCTAAAGTTAGAGGAGAGTTCTCCATAGCAAGTAACGCCGGTCATGTAGGTCACTCGTTTTCCTTTGAGCGATTTCTTTTTCAACGCGGGGAGCGCCTGAACTGGAAGTTGAACGCCCAGTGTACTGATGGGAAATTCAACAATGTTGGTAGAGCCATTACTCCCTGCTCGTCTGCGCAGCGCGAGACTTAGGGTGAGTTTGCATGAAGCCGGTGGGGTAACGGACTGTCCGCTAATCGGGTTTGAGGCAGAGAAGGAGATGCTCTTTAGGTTTCTCTTTGAGTCGTAGAGCGGGATAAATCGGATTACGGACACGCCACCGGATCCGTTACCAGGAGTTCCACCGCCTGAGCCGCCGTTACCAGAATTACCATTACCGCCGGGGGTCTCGCACGAATCTGGGATTTGGTTCCCGTTGTTGTCGGCTCCAATGCTGCGCACAATAAGGGCGCCAGACTCTGGGTCCCGCATTTGGGTACTGGAGGTAACGCCAGTGAGATCTGCCCGGCGTATATCAGTGGAGTCTCCAATCAAAAACTCGGTAGTTCCATTGCCGTCGATATCACCGAGGGATGTGAGCTGAAGGCCATTAAAGGCTGGGTCAGTGAATCGCTGGAGTTCTGCGCCGTTTGAGCCTGAAAAAATTACAAGATACTGAGAGTTGCTCTGGAGGGTTGCGGCAGCGACGGCAAAGTCACGAATGCCATCGCCGTTAATATCCGCTACGGAGGCGGTCTTGTATCCAAAACCGTCGTCCGCCGCGCTCCTTGTCGCAAGGCGCACTGCAATCTGGGACCCTGTCCATGACATTACGAGCACTTCGCGCTTGGGAAAGCTGGCAGCGTCATCATTGGCGATAAGGAGAAACTCATCGCGACCATCGCCGTTCGTGTCGCCGAGCGCAGCAGCATCGACGCCAAGATTGAGGTCCGCAGCACTTCCGCTAAACACCCCAAGGAGTGATGGTGCGCCCATGCCGGCAAGGCGCCCCGAGAAGAGCGCGAAGTATGGCGTGCTAGAAAATTCCGACAACGTAACGAAGTCCCCTACCCCGTCGCCGTCGACATCGCCAACTGAGCGCACAACGCCGCCAAAGGACGAAAGGTCTTCATTGGGATTTAGTATGGTGGTGATGAGGCCACGGGTACTGCCTGAAAAAATGTAAATTGCACCGCGATGAAACCCATTAATGGGGCGCTGTGGAGCTCCCACTGCTAGATCTCTTACTCCGTCGCCATTGAGATCTCCTGGGGACGTAATGCTCGAGGCGAAGTCTTCGTACGAGAGACCTTCGAGAGTAGCGAATGGAGTACTTAGGCCTGCTGAGTACATCAACACCTGACCGCGGTTGAATTCTGCACCGTTGACGCTAAGCTGTGGTCGATTGGCGGCGAAGTCGGAACGACCGTCTCCTGTAACATCGCCGAGCGCAACGAGCTCGTCCCCGAATGAACGAATAGTGTCGGGGCTATTGAATTTTACAAGTTGTGCTCCTGTGCGTCCTGAGAACACTTTAATGTTACGCCCAGTCCCTGTAGCGATGTCGCGCAGTGACGCAGCTGCGAAATCGCCTACGCCGTCACCGTTAAAATCACCAATACTACCCACCGACTGTCCGAGTCGGTCGCCGATGAGAGTGCCGTCACTCGCGAAGGCGGTGCGCCCAGAAATATCGAAGCGAATTGGGCATGCGACAACGGTGGAGGCACTTAGAAGAATTGCGGTGGCAAGAGATAGTGATAGCGTCTTCATGCGAGTCCCTTCAAAAGTATACAAACAAAACTTCTGTGTGATGCACTTAGGCCGGGGGCAATCGAGCCTCCGGAGGGCCACAACAGGTATGGAAAGGTAACAGTTGGGCGTGTGCTTATAGGGGTGCCCGGACGGGGATCGAGGTTCCTAACTGGTTGAAAATAGGCTGAGGCGGGAGTGAAAGGCCAACTGGGGCAGTTTTTGACCCATGAGCTAATAGCCGCTACACGTAAAAACCCTTCTCGTATAATCCGCGAGCAGCACAAACTGCCGGCGCGTTTTGAGCGTTTCGTTCCTGCTCCTCCACAAGCGTTTCAATCTCTTTGAATGTTCGCATCCGCCCCCTCCTCTACAATGCAGGGTTTCTAGCGCTCTCAGATCCACTGCGAAACCTGAGGGTGGTGGGACGGATACGAGAGAGATTATTAACATCAAAGTAGAAAACGAGAGGATTCACGCACGCCCGAAAGAACCGCTTCGACCGAAAGTGAAACAAAAGCTCTAAGCGTCAAACGCGGAGAAGCTTCTGTCGACCCAAAACTTGGTGTGTGTTTCGAAAGCGAGATACGCATCATCGAGGATGGTCATCACGAGGCGAAGCTCTTCAGGACCGAGGACCTGATCACTTTCATCCCAAGTGAGCCCCCGGGGGAAGCGAAGGCCTACCACATTATCTGTGCCGTCTATCCAGTAGTCTGGATTGAGTGTGAGGTCTTCTCCCTCCGGGGTTCTTAAGATTAGCGTTGCCGGTCCGCACTGCTCGACCTCGTAGCCCTCATCATTTCGGACCGTATTTATCTTTGAGTGCCAGAAACTAGACTCTTCATAGAGCCCGCGCTTACCACCTTGTTCGACCTCGATGCGAAACCATTCGCGAATCTCCTCTGGCACCCTGTCATAATCGAGGGGGGTGCGGTTCGCTAAGAACTCGAGGAAATCTGCTGGAAGTGGTTTTTCTGCCATGAGAGTAGTATCGGCTGGAACCAGGGGTCAGCCAAGAAAATGATGCTATTTTGAGAACGGGTGCTCTGGTTTTGAATCGGGGATTAATCCCTAGCGACAGGACGCGCTCATCATAATCGTACCTCTATAGACGTTAAAAATGTCTTCCGCATTCTCTCTAAATTCGTCTCTGTGAATGCCGGGCCAATAGGGCTCCAAAGGGCCACCATCATTATGCGGAAAGCCTTCCTAGGGGACTTCTTAGACGGGGACGGGGCGTCCCTAAACAATTGAATTCAGGAGGTACTAGTAGCTTAGATGGAAAGTTGCTAAAGCCGGCCAGGCAACGAAACGACTATAGTTACCTGAAAGTAAGAGAGAACCCCTATGGTCTACGTCCTTTGGTTGATGCTCGCTCTCCCCGGCGCCATGTGCTGGCTGTGCCTTTACAACCTAAAGGAAAAACGCCCCGTACTGGTGTGCTTTTTAAGCGCCTTGATCATCGTGGGTCTCGTATTCTTCCCATTTATTAGCCCAACATGGGAGCGATTCGAACGACGTATACATGTCCTCGTGCCTCCGTGGACAAGTCGCCAAATCGAGGAGCTTATAGCCTACATAGTTATGTTCCTGTCCCCATTCGCGATCATCTTCGTCAGCGCATTTAGAATCGCACATACACGTTTACGCAAACGGGGAGTGCCTGACATCAATACAATCAAATCACTTCCCTAGAATTCGTCAGCCGAGCCCTACTCACACCGAATGCGGAAACGCGGGTTCCCGCGGATCGTCTGAGAATAAAAAGTACCTTTAGATGGAGCAGCTTTAAATGCCGTCCACATAGCCTGGGGAACTCCTTGGAAAATATACGTAGCGGGAGAGGCTTTGGTAGAAATCAAAAGAGCTCCCTCTCGATAGCTTGAACAATACTCAAGCCTATCGACCCACGAGCTCGAGAACGCATCAACTGCCTCGCACCCTGACGCTCTAGCCTCGGCAATGAGCGCGGAAAAATTACACTCACGCTCTTGTGCGAAGCACTCCCCTACTCCGATGAGAAGCGAGAGGATTACGACAGACGTGCGGTGCCATTGCTTAAGGTTTTCCATAGGCATCTATAATGCGCGGAAGTTGCCGAGTTACGGAATCTCATTCAAGGAGCACTTATCCCGAAACTGAGAGTCACTGCCTGCCCCAAGAACGCCAGAACCGTGAATAAGAATGGAAGGGCGATTTGTCGTCTCGTCAGGCCCCAACCCAATCAGAGACGGCTTGAACTTAACTTCAATACAGCGAGCGCCCCGCGGCATCACAGACTGTCCCTTCCCGACGCTCCACACGTAGATATTAGGATACGAATCGTTGGCACGCATGGAGACGAGCTCCACCTCAAGACCTTCAAATGATAAGAAGCAATTTGGTTCCCAGTTAGCTTGCTGAGACGGCTTACACTTAAGGCTGACCTCAAGCTTCTTCGCTAAGGCTCTCTCGGCGGTCTTTTGCGAATCAAGGTCCGCAGACGCCCGGGCAGGGAGAATAAGGAAAAGGCTAAAAACTATTCCAATGTAGAAACGCATTGGCTCTCCAAAAAAATGTTTTCATTATGGTCTGCCGAGGTCCTTTAACTCTACGACCTAATCACCCGAGTCTCTGAGATCAGGTCATGCCATGTTCTTCCGCTCTTACTGAAAAGCCCCCACACATAGCCAATGCCAATCGGGATAACGGACAGCACCGAGGAAATTGCTCTAACAAAGGCGCACTTAAACCCGAGCGCTTTCCCATCCTGCCTTACCACTTTTAGTCGAAATAGCGCCTTTCCTATGGTTCTAGAGAAAAGCCACACGGTAAGAAAATTATAAAGAACAAAGAAAAAGAAAAGTATGATTCTCATGGTGAGAACGGAATTGCTGTCGTCTTCGTCAAAGTTTTCTTTTTCCTTTTTAAGGAGCATAAGTTCGCCTCCCCATTTTTGAGCGACTGGATTTGTCGGCGAATTCAAGAGGTCGTCTAGAATATCCCGCCTAAATGCGGTTGATTTTTCGGCTCTTTGATATGCAGCTTCAAGTGCACTATTTCTCTTTGATTCAAATTCGTCGGCACTGTCCGCGACTCCTAGAAGAACTATCAACATTACAATGAGAAAAAAGTCGAAAGTAGCTGCGAGCGCTCGCCTAGAAGATGGCGCGCTCTTCTGCCCGCCTGAGACTCTTGAATCCTGTTTTTCCCATGGCTGAGGCACGCGGAAAAGATTTATCGCCTCAACGATTCCTTTGACGGAAGTCTCCCCCATTTTTATCCAGGGAATCTCGTTTTTGTTCATCGCCAAGTAGGTGGCCTCGGTAAAGAAGATCCCGCCAGGGGGAGCGAGGTTTTGAACACGCGAGGCTATATTTACTGCTTCTCCAAACACGTCCCCATCTAGCAGAGTAACTTCTCCGGTATTAAGACCAATTTTCAAATTAATGGCCTTTCCCTTCTCCGCATCTTTGTTATGACTTCTTAAGCTGTTCTGAATTTCCTTCGCTGAGTACACAGCGTCAGTGGCACTCTCAAAGACAGCCAAAAATGCGTCGCCAATAGTCTTAATTATTTTCCCTCTGTGTTTCTCGATGTGAGGAACTACCAGCGCCTTATGGCGGGTTAAAAGTTCTACCAATCCTTCCCTGGATTGTTCACCTGAACGGGCTGTAAAGCCTTCCATGTCAGTGAACATAACGGTGAGAATTTTTACTTCCATAGGGTTCTAAGTCAGTCGAAGGAACTGTAGGGGGAAGGCATGTGAATGAACCTTGCTAATACAACTAACCAGATGTCGATTGGAAGAAATCGACGAGCATTTTCCTCTAATAGGCGGACTCACTCCCTCACTCCAAAAAACACTCCACTAAAAGTCTTCAGCCTTTGGTTTGATATTCCCCTGGAACCCGATTCCCGAAAGGAACCCTTCGAGTCTGGGTGGTGAGACGTAAGTCAGCTGTATGGACGGGGGAGCCGCTGGAGTTAATGGATTTCGGAAGACACAAAGGGCCACGGACCCCTCCCTAAAGAGATTACACACAATCCGCTTGCCTCCTAGATTAAATACTCTGCGATCTGCATCTGAGACAGTGGCAAATCGTGGGTATTTCTCCCCGAGTGCAGAGTCATAGCGCTCGAAAAGTTCATTTGAGAAATCATCTAAGCCGATGTCCATCGACTCCAAGCGATGTGACTTTTCTTCGAAACGGAGCGTGAAGCCTCTTCGTTTGCCACCAATGTCGTAACAGGTTTCAGAGGCAAATGTCCTGTCATTGAGCCGGGCGCTCTGATCGTCAGGGGGCGCCTCAGGAATCGGAGGAAATTCTGAAGAGAGGCTACTCCCTTCCGAAAGAAGTCCGCCGGAAGCGCTGTCCCAGTACACAAAGTCACTAGGCGGGGAGTCCGACCAGGCGCGAGCAATGAAGCGATCCTTCGAGATAGCTAATGCTTCCATGCGAACTGAACTGGGCTTACCATCATAGGGGGGACCGGCGAATGCGTCGCAAGCACTTCCCTCGCAGCTGCGGTATTTCTCTTCGTCGAGTCGATATGATTCGAGAGCAGTGGCAAGATCTCGCATCCGAAGCACGGCCTTCCTTGTTGTCTCCTTGCGAGTCGCATCTTCTTGCGCCTGAAGGTCAATGTCGCACACGCCGAGTTTGGCGATATCGCTGTAAGTCATTCCGAACTTAATTGCTTTGTAGCCGAAATCGTCATCAAAGGAACGAGAGCCCCTCGCCTGTGCGCTAACTGCTGCATTAGAGGCAACTGCCACTTGTGGTTGAGAGGGGGGCGTACCCTTAAGGGCCTCAATGCGAGTACTGTATGAGTCAACAAGGCAGGCCGGGGTGCTGCAAACATTGCGAGTACCCCTCATCCAAGCTCGCTGCTCGGCACGTAATGTCGTGGCGTCGGCACTCGAGCTAATTGCACCTTTAAGTGCTTCTGCTAGCTCACTATCTAAGTCTGAGATTTCCGCAGTATCACAAATCATGTGTTCAATCGGCGTGGCTGCTTTGGAGCAATCAAAGCTCGCGGCAGTGGCAAGCTTAGAAAAAACAAAAATGCTGACGATAAGTCCGAAGAAGCAGGAATAAGTTCTCATACCCGTCCCCATTGTCGTGTTGATACACAATGCTCGTTCTATTTGCTCTGGTAAAAATCGACGAGCATTTTTTCACGCGTTGCTCTAAATAGGCTCCCCTGCCCTGCTTTGCCGTCAAGGTAATTAGGCCAGGGGCAATCGAGCCTCCGGAGGGCCACAACAGATATGGAAAGGTACCAGTTGGGCGTGTGCTTAAAGGGGTGCCCGGACGGGAACCGTCGCGGGGATTTCCCTGGGGCTCGGGGCGCTCCACAGTGAACTGCGTGTACCAAGGGTGATTGGAAGCACGGTAACTAAGAAGCTACCTTTGGCCTTCTAGTCCCCTGCCCTTCCGAGCCAGTAGTACGTTGCTTAGCAGTTCGTCCTCGGAGCTTACCCCTAGAACCTGGGATGGCTCAAATCCGGCTATGAAACTTTCAATCGCAACTCGCATTATGGTGTTAGGTGTAATGCGTTCGCCCTTGGTTCGACGTTTGCGCTGCAATGTGCGTGCGAGCTCGTTCAAGCGGTCTCGCATTGCAGGGGTCATCTGCAGGGTAATTCGTTCTTGATACGTTTCGCTCTTGGGCTGACTCTGAGGCAGTTCACTAATTGGGTTCCGTAATTCAACGGGTGATGCAATCGGCGCCGCGGGTGTCACGGGACGAGGGAGTTCTTGAGATCTGGGGCTCGGCATCGGAACAATATCGGCGCGTGTTGGCGTCGGGGTCGGATTTGCGCGCACCGGCGGTGGGCTGGTTTCTGCCGGCCGATTTCGAACGTATTCGGAGCCAAATGGGCTGTCGCGGCGGGGCTTCTGTCCAAGATTGGAAAATCCGCCCATGGCTTCAAGACCGCGTGTAAGATCCTCTTCTGTGATCGGAGCTTTACCCATTTGCTACCTCCGACAAGTTCGAGTCGTGCTCCTTTCGAGCCAGTTCTGCCAAAAATTCCTCTGCGAGCGCCGTGAAGTCCTGAGTGCCCCTCCCCTCTGGAGAGTCTTCGTATTGAAAAATTGTTTTCCCCACACTTGGTGCAGACTTCGCCTTGGTGTTGACCCGAATTTTAGTGGTGAACAGATCGGCGTGTAGTTGTTTCTGAAGAGTTTTCTCGACTTCTCGACAGATGCGCTCGTTGCGCGAGTACATAGTAAGCACGACACCGAGGGGCCTAAGGTCCGGAGCGATTTTCTGGATACGTCCAATCGAATCACCCAGGAGGTGAAGCCCGACCATGGGTAGGTACTCGGCGCTACAAGGAACGAAAAAGTAGTCGCTCGCTACCAGGGCGTTCATCACCACCAGTGAGATTGAAGGAGGATTGTCGAGCAACACGAGATCGTAGTTCGGGAGAGCTCTGGTCTTGGCGAAGCACCCCTTCAATATGAACTCACGGCCCACCGCACTGACAAGACTGATGTCCGCTCCGGCGAAATCTTCCGTACAAGGAATGATGTCTAGTCCAGGGGTGCTGGTGGGAACAATCAGATGATCGAGTCCAGTTTCGTCCATGAGAGCTTCGTAGAGCGTTGGCGAATCTTCGCTGTAAGGCACATGACCGATGAGGCTCTGCGTGAGATTCTGCTGGGCGTCTAGATCCACCAAGAGGATGCGCTTTCCGGTGCGTGCTAATGCAGCGCCTAGGTTCGCCGTCACAGTTGTCTTCAGACATCCGCCTTTATGGTTCACGACACTAATAATCTTGGTCATGGGCGCGCTCTCGATTGCTTATCTTCGAGCCACTGCTCGAGTTCTTGTTGACGAAATTTCCAGCGCCCGCCTTTCATCATGCGAAACGCGGGGAGCTCCCCGGCCTGAATAAGTTTGTAGAGAGTGTTGCGATGGACGCCGAGGAAGCGACAAGCGTCTGGTACGGACATGATGTCAGCTGCACGCGGTGCGCTGCGGCGCTCCAGTGGGGGCGCAATCTTGGAAGCTGTTTGCGAGGCCCGGTCCATATTCAACACCTAGAAGTAGGAAATCTTCTACGGAACTGAATAACAGAGAACTTTTCAGCACACTAGACACTAATTTATCACACTGCAGTAGCGTTTATAACAGCAGTGGTTAGGCTGCGTGTCGCAGTATCGAAAGTTCAGAACTTCATAACTTCATACTATCTGAAGTTGGATAGTTCAGATCTTCTAACATTTAGAGCTTCGCACTATTCGAACGTCCATAGTTCTGATGTTCATGATTTCATAATATCGGATTGTCTGATCTTCAGAACTTTGAATGTTATGAACTTATGATGTTCATATATTCATATTATATGAACATATGAACTTCGGGCCTGAGCTGGCCTCATATCGCATTTGAATCCAAACTCACGAGAAGATATGAACATCTGAGCTTCAGAACTTCGGATGTTCATAACTTCAGAACTTCATATATTGCGACTTTTTTAGAAAATTGCTGCCTTACCACTTCGATGCAAAGACTTCCCTCGCTCGAGTTGAGGAAAAGTCAAAGTTCATAACTTCCGAACTTCACACCTCTCGAACTTCTGAAGATATGAAAGTGGAATATTCTGATGTTGAGATGTTCATAACTAGCTAATTTAATTGCTGTTTATGATGTTTTAGTCTTGTCTGGGCAGCTCCGCTCAACGACACTGTGTTGGTGAAACAAGAGTCGGTCAGAAACATGCACGGCGATTGGTGGGCCTTCAGCGAAAGTGGGTTGATGGCCAGGCACAAAAATTCGCCGCGGGTAAAGCGAACTACGACAGGGACGTTGTTTTTCAAAAATGCGCAGTTCACTCAGCGCAGAATTCAACTACAGACGGCCGAGGGGGTGGGGGAGGCGGTGCTCGAAAACAGAGAGAAAAAGACTCACCATAGGAATAAGTACCAACACTGTTGGTGCGATGCATATTTGCCGAACCAAAAATCCGGATCACTTTCCACTACGTGCAAACAAAAGTGTTCCACGCATTTCGAACGAAGGTTCTGCGCAGCACTGGAAGTGCCAAATTTCTGGTGGTTTAAGCCAGTTTTCCCCAACGGCAACACGAAATGTTCCACGCAAGGAGGGCTCTGCCTGTGTGGTTTACAATTGCCCGATAAGAAAACTAATTTCAGACATAGGGGCCATTTCTTGCCGGAGCTTCGGCCGCAAAGCGGGGCAGGGGATAGTACCCAAATTCATGGTGACATTAGGTTCAAGGATGGATAGAAGTACAAGTGACTTAAACTAACGGAAGTCTCGGCTGGCCCTGAGAAATCCGTTACAAAAGGCACAAAAAAAGCACCCTGGCCGGTGCTCTTTTTGGGTCCGACGAAACTTTGATGGCTAGTTCAAAGCGGGACGTCGGGGTGACTAGTTATCCCCCTTCTTACCAAATCCCCCGCCAGAGACAAGCCAAAAAAGACAAGGGGGAAGGTGTATCCACAGTTAGACCCATATGGCGAGACGACTCGATGTCTGAGCCACACTTTTAAGTCCACACTCGATGGACGAGCCACGTTTTATCCTAAGACCTCGATATCTGAGCCACATCTTCACCTATCCCTATCGATGTACGAGCCACAAATTGTGCTGAGCTCTTTTAGGGCTCACCTAAGGAAACCGCTAAGAAGCCGCTGCGTTCACAAAGCTCTAAGTGGATCGAGCACCAAAGCTGCGTGGTACCGATGTATGAGCCACATATCCTCTGCCTCCCCTATCGATAAACGAGCCACCGGTCGAGAGCTCCACTCGATGCACGAGCCACGAGTGTACGAGCAACGAGCCACGAAATTTCGTCTAGCGCTCGATGCACGGGCCACAAAAGTTCGATGTATGGGCCACAAAAATCGCCGTAACTTCGCGAGTACACGAGTGAACTCGGCGTCTAATGTATTAACTCTTTGTTCTTTTAACTTAGACAAACAACACGCTTGTTGTTCGAGGAAATAGAAATGGGAAATCAGGCTCTAGAAGGGGAAGTTCTACCAACAGACCTGGTACAACCGAGGTTGCAGTTGGTATCTGCAGTTCCTGCCCGTCTACTCGACGGCAAAGATGAGCTGAACTTTGCCGAGTTCCCTCTAAGTGCTCTCTCGGAGCGACCGAATCCGGCCGTAAAGACCATTCACTTTGAAGACAAGATCTTTGATCGCAGCAAGAACGAGCACATTACCAGAAAGGTCACCATCACCGGCTCTGACGCCTTTGGTCTTCCCACTCCGATTGATGAAGAGGTGTTGCTGGCCCTGATTCAACTTTCAAAGATCCAAAAGTTCGAAACTAAGCGTGTGTACTTCACGCGCTACCAACTGTTGCAGCTTCTGAAGTGGCCCCCGACTGGTGCAAGTTACGCGCGACTTGACCAGGCGCTAAAGCGCTGGATGGGCGTCACGATGTACTACAAGAATGCGTGGCGCGATCGTAAGAACC
Source organism: Bdellovibrionota bacterium (assembly GCA_041739995.1). Lineage (GTDB taxonomy): Bacteria > Bdellovibrionota_C > UBA2361 > UBA2361 > JBGSMV01 > JBGSMV01. The sequence continues at coordinate 838 of JBGSMV010000028.1, read as the reverse complement.
GCTGCTGGCAAGACTCGAGCTTTCACATGCTCGAAACGGTGAACATTGTCGATTCCAAAGCGAAGCGGGAAGTCGATGGCGAGCAGTGCGTGTCGTACTTTGAGTGGAACGAGGTGGTGTTTAGAAGTTTTCAGAACGGAAACGTAAAGGCGCTCAATTATGATTTCTTTCTCTCAATTGAGAGCTCGGTCGCAAAACGGCTCTACCGGTTTTTGGACAAACGTTTCTTTCATTCAGATGAGGTGGAGTATGAGTTGAAGACTCTGTGCTACGAGCACGTGGGGCTGTCACGAAATAGCCCCACTGGGGACCTGAAGCGTAAGCTAAAATCAGCAATCGATGAGCTTGTTGCGAAAGGGTATCTTGAGGCAACTCCCAAGGAGAGGCTCTTTGTGAAACAAGCTCCGGGAGTATGGCGGGTTTGTTTCAAGCGAAAAGCCGCTGCGCACCTGGACGAGGGTCTGGCAGTGCCGCAACCGCAGTCGCTTGAAGGGGCTCTGGTAAGTTTTGGAGTAAGAGCTCAAAAGGCTGCAGAGTTAGTAGGGAAGTATCCTGCTCAGGTAGTGGAGCAAAAGTTATCGGTGGTGACATGGATGCGGGATCGTAAGGATTCCCGAGTCTCATCTAACCCGGCTGGGTACTTGATAAAATCTATTGAAGAGAGCTACGAAGCGCCAAAGCAATATGCACTTGAGATGCAGGCAGTGCGGAAGCGGGTGGCGGCGAAGAAGCAACAGGGCAGGGTGAGTGAGCGCGAACTAGAGCGGCTGCGCCAGCTAGAGGAGCGGGAGCGGGCGAAGAGAACTGCCATTGATGAGTTTTGGGGCAGTCTCTCGGA